>CAJUDO010000017.1 GCA_910585405.1 uncultured Peptococcaceae bacterium
CCTCACCTCATTTTGTCATAGAAGCCTCTATTTACAGAGATTTTTTCACACAGCCCGTGAAACATTTTTGAAAATTTTGAAACAGAATTATTAAATAAACAATTTCACTAAAATGTTCATTGCAAGTGACAAACATTACAATGCGCAACAAAAAAAGCTCGCCGCGGCGAGCTTTTTTGTCTTACTTTATCTCTTTATATGATTACAAATTTTTTTCACAAATAATATTTTGCACTGTCCATTTTTACAATTGTTTACTAGGCAGTTTCGATTTTGGTTCTGTGCTTGACCAGTATCCAAATTACCGTCCATCTGGTGAAATTGTGTCCTAGCTCCCATAAATCAAAATGCCTTCACCTATACCGCCAAAATACGCAATACATCTTCCAACGGCAATTCAAATCTTTCTGCGATTACTTCCGGCGGCAATACGCCCTTCAGAACACGAACCGCTTGTTCTATCCCTTCCTGCCTACCACGTGACAGAGATTCTTCCCTTATAATCTCACAAGCATCTTCTAGATTCCATTCTGTATATAACATATTCCGCACCTCACTTCCGTGTTTCTCCAGAAACTCGCATAAGATTCCATGCTGCGCTCAATAACCGCCGCTTGTATTTCCCCACTCTCTGTATAATTTATATTATATACCTCTACTCTCACATTTACCATGGGATTTTCTTCCTCTTCCCAAAATGCATCCGACAGATATTCCGTATAATGCTCCGGACACGGTTCTGTACCATTGTAAAGTACTATCAATTTAGGATTGGGCAATTTCATCTGCATGGTTCGATAAATCGCTCCCTTGGGCAGGAGTTTTTCGTACAATCTTGCACAGTAGAGCAACGAACGCAGCGCCATATTGTGATTCACTGTAAACTGATGCTCCAAAAGTATCAACAACTGGTCGTTCAGCACAAAGGAAAGATCATTAATACGGTCCATCCACAAAACATCCTGTAAGGTATTGATCTCCACCGGTGTGTCCAACGGATAATCTGTCCCCTCCAATGCATTGAACAATTCCACCAATCTGGCTGGTTCTTCGCTGAAATAGGCAGAAAATACACTGTCCTTCATATTTTTATTCGCTTTCATACATACACCTCTGCATTATTTTTCCGGCACAGTGTGTGAATCCTCTTGCAGCATTTTTCTTTGTCGTTGTACTATATAGTATATTTTATATAATTGTAAGATTATACCAGTTTCTTCAAATTAACATACATATTCATTTTTGTAAACACAAAAACGGCCATGCACAATCTTGCATGACCGCTTTGTCCGTTAGATGTAAGGGCTTGTTCAAACATCTACATATTTGTTTTTCTTTCATTCAATCAAAGACTTCACTCATTCCCAAGACACGGTTATTTTTTTGACTGACTAGGCGGCTTGCAAATTGGTGCAGCGCCGCGTACTAATGGTACGCAAGCAAACCAATTTGCAGCCAACAACGTCAGGCAGAAAAAGAACAAGTCTTAATTGAATTTTCTGCGAGTGATCGCCAGACCAGTGATACCCACCATCATCAATATCACGAACGGAATTGCATTGCTGCTATCGCCTGTTTTTGGCGCATCGCCCAGTGGTACTTCCGGTTCGTCAATCTCAATTGGTTCACCAGGTACATCTGTCAGAGGTACGTCTGGATCTTCGATTTCAATTGGTGGTTCGTCCGGTTCTGCCAATGGCACATCTGGATCTTCGATGTCAACATCTGGCTCTCTCGGATCCGACGGATCTCTTGGTCTTTCCGGATCGGTTGGATCTTCTGGATCGGTCGGTCTATCTGCTTCATACGTGAAAGTATTTACATACCCAAATGTATATACACCATTTTCATCCACACAACCAATTCCCGATAATCCTGATACCGTGCTTTCTTCACCAGTCAGTTCTGTTGTGAAACCAACATCTTCACCAGCGGAAGTTTCATCTAACTGGAACCAGATCAAGGCACTGCCTGTGCTTGCTACTGCCTTCAAATCGAAACTAGCATTTTCGCCATCCTTCAGTTGGAACAGGTATTGATAATGCCCGTTTCCATCATCTTTAAGCGTAGCTGCCCGTTCCAGTGTTTTGCCGTCCTTATCGGTAATTGTTACCTTAAAGTCAATTGCCGAAGGTGAGGTTGTATTGGCTTTTGCCTGTTCAAAGGTCAAACCAGAACCAGTAGTCACATACAAATCCAACGCAAAATCAAACAATTTATCGCGGTCTGTATTTCCTTCTTTTTCGTTGACAACTTTTACAGTCTTACTTACGTTAATGTTGCCTGCTGCGGCCGGTTTGGCGTTCCATGCAGCATACAGATGAAGTACGTTATTCTTCACATAGGTCAGGATATTTTCCTTATCTACCTTATCTTCTTCCAGCAACCATTGCTGAGCATTGTCAAAGTTCCAGTCAAAGGCTTGCTGTGTTGTTGCATACCATTGACCATTGAACAGATACCATGGATTATCCGGCGTTGCATCTGTATTTGGAGCTTTGTTGTCAGATAAGTTTACCACATCATTCAAAGTCAAATCGTACTTAGGTTCATTGATAGTGTTGTCATCGTGAATCTTTTTATCAGCGCCTTTCCAATGATATTGCACTGCAAAACGCAAATCAAAGTATACATTGAGTATGGTTTTTGCGCCATCCACATTATCTACAACAATTTTGTTTTGGTTATCTGTTTCTGTTTTTTCCGCATTAAACACATATACACTGCTTGTGGTTACATGTTTTGACGAATCTTTATCATCATCAGTCAAATTGTTAAAATTAATCTGGTCGCCTACTTTAGCAGGTACCGTTTTTACCGTACCTTCCTCTTTATAAGCGTATTTACCCAAGTAATCTGCTTGTGCTGTTTCCTCCAATTGCTGATAATGATAATGGATTTCATATTCTGCAGCTTTCAGATAATTGGTCAATACACCGTTTACAAAATCTTCACCAAATTTTGTTACTTTCGCCACAGCATTTCCATTTTCATCCAAGTCTATTGTAATTTCAAATGGAGTTGCTGTTTCATAGCCGGCTGGTGTATTTTTTTCCATCACTACATAGGTTCTGCCGTATTCCAATCCATCAGCAATGCTGTATTGATAGGAGTTATCATCATTGTTCTGATAAGCAAACTCAAACTGGCTTACACCCTGACCGTCTTTAGTTTTCTTGTATGCTACAAAGCTTGGTGTTGTGGTATTGCGGTTTTCTTCAAATACTTTATTGAAGCTGAAACCAGTGGTTTTCACTTTGTTCACCAAAGCGTAGCCATATCCAGCACTCTGAGAACCATCTGTTAATCCGTCAACCTTGTCGTTGATTTTCGCAATTGGGTCTCCATTATTATCAGTTGTTGTCACATCAATAGTGAATTGAACTCCAACATAACCAGTTGGCGCAGTTTCTACAACGGTATAAGTTTTGCCGTACTGTAGATCAGCGAAGGTATATTTGTCACCATTTTGGGTTACACTTCCGCCTTCCTTAATCGTAAACGTTGCGCCCTGCTCTGGAGTAATACCATTATAGGTTTTCAACAATGTTAAACTTGTCGTTTTGGCAACATTGGTCAGTGTGTAGTCGCCGTTTGCATCCGCAACTGGTAAAATGCTGCCGCTATTTGCTTCAACACTGGCAACTGCATCTTGACCAACACCAGGATCTGTCACTTTGATTTTAAACGATACAACTTTATATCCTGAAACAGTATTTTCTTCAACCGTATAGGTACCACATTCCAGATTATTGAATTCGTATTTATTACCTGTCGTTGGAACTACGTTTTTAAGTTCTTTCTTAGTTCCGTCATCCGATGTAACAATTACAATATTGTTATTCTGATCTCTCACAGTAAAGGTCGGCATTGATTTTGGTGTTACACTGTCAAATTTCTTTTCAAAACTGAAATCCGCAGTCTTGACAACGTTGGTCAAGGTATAAACACCATTTTCTACTTTCCAATTTTTTGTGTTAGAGGTAATTGCATTTTTACATCCAGAATCACTGTATGCTTTTACCACATAACTATTGTTTTCCTTTACAACTTTGAGATAAAAATCAGCTGCTTTTTCATAGCCAGTTGGTACCGTTGTTTCTTCTACTTTGTAGGTTACACCGTATTTCAGAGCAAAGAAGGTATACTTGCCATCATTTCCAACTGCAATGTTTTCACTATCTTCAATTCCAGTGTTGGCTAGACTTTCTGCCGTTAAAGTGAATTTTGCTTTTTTGTCATCAGCTGGAACTGTGCCACTGTACTCTTTCGTCATCTTAAAGTCACGTGTTACCAGTGTGTTAGTTGCGATTACAGTGCAATCAACATTGTCTGTTTTTTCGTTACCGGTCAGCCAGCTTAATACAACTCCAATAATCGACTGTCCTTTAGCAGGTATCCAAATAACGGTGTGAGTATTTGTTGAACTGCCATTCAGTTTATAAGAAACTTCATACCCATCTGGAATAGCTTCTTCCGAGATCAGATACGTAATTTCTTGACCTTGATAATATTTAGGCAAATCAATAGTTTTGGCTGCCCAATTTTCATCCTTTTTCAACGTAACGCTTTTTTCCAAGGAAGTGACAATTTTATTCTCTACCTCTGCCGAAATTGTAAAGGTCAATTCATCGCCACGTAAGTTTGTCAGATTTACATCGTCAACCCATGTTTTCGCTACTTTTAGCGTAGCGGTTTCCGGCGTATGAGTATTCTTAATCTGCAGAACCGCTCCATCCCCTACTGCAACTTTGGCGTTTATTGCTATTTTGTTTTCTGCATTGCCTGTAATCGGATACGTTGTGATATAGTTCGTTACAGCGTTTTCTTCTACATAATAATCATACAAATAACCATTTGCATCACATTTAGCTAAATTCTTAAATGTATAACTCCATGTAGTATCATCATCTGAATTTTCATTCACAATTACTGTATCAGTTGTGTCGTCACCTTTTTTTTGAATTGTAACACTATTATCTACTTTACTTATAATATAGGTGCCAACCTCCGACGCTGTGCTGCCTTCAGCCGTACTAATCTGGTACAAATTAAAGGTGATATAAGCTGGACGTTTGCCATCTTGATTATTAGTATCAGCCCAAACCTTTGTAACAGTCAAGCTGCCTTCACCCGTTAAGGTATTCGTGATGTTGTACGCGCCATTTGCTTCTACACCATCTGATACAAGATAGGTATCATTTTCAATCTTGATTTTGCCATTTTCGACATCGTATGTCTCGTCACCAATTTTCACGCTTTGTTCTTTGGCCACATAGGTGATTTTTTTACCAGCAATATCATACTTCGGCAAATCAGAGAAACTATACCCCTTATCTTTTGCATTTACAGTAGCCGTTTTTGCAGTTTCACCATTCATTACTGGAGTATCTTCACCATCAACTCTTGTATACAGACCAACGGTTACAGTTGCGCCTTTAGGCCAATAATTTTCATCACCATTATGGTTCCAGATTTTTGTACCGGAAACAGTTGTCAATAACGTATTGGTGATAGTATTATCGTTTTTACCATAAGTAACTTTATACTTTTCATTATCAATTTCGATTACTTTACCGTCAGTTATTGGAGAATTGTTACTCATTTCTTTGACAGTGTAGGTAATTTCCTTACCATTTTCATCGTACTTGGGTGCAGTGAACTCAAAAGACCAATCACTATTTTTCAGTTCTTTGAAGTATTTTGTTTCTTTCTCATCTGCATAAACTTGTACTGTAACGCTTGGATGGCTACTGGAGCTACCAGCATTCCAATTTTTTTCACCAGAAATGGTAATGTACTCATGGTTGATAATCTGAGTTACTTCTTGAGAGCTCTCATCCACTGGTTCTAGTTTTTCAGCTGTCTTATCTTTTTCTACCGTTACTTTGTAAACCTTATCGTCTACTTTGTAAGTGTTCTCGCCAATTGTAACAAAACCATCGTTGTCGGTGTCGACTTCCTTGATGTAGTAGACTTTTTTCTCACTGGTTGGATCTACTTCAAGGCTAGTGAAACTAACAACACCTTCTTGGTCAGACTTAACCACGTAATCCCCGTTGTCTATCTTAACTGGATTTTTACAATTTTCATCACCATAAACGCCAAACTCAGCACCTGCTAATGGTATATATTTATCATCAGAGTTTTTTTCGTCAGATACTTTGGTGAATGCAATGTTGCCGTGAGGTTTACTATTGGTAATGATAAATTGATCCTCACTGTTTGTTTCAACTGACGTTTTCTTTTCATCTTGATTCGTGACAGTCACTTCACCATAGTTTACTGCAACAGTCCACGGACCACCTTTTTTATATCCTGTAGGAGGTTTATTTTCTGTTAAGATATATGTGTGACCGGATGGAATGTCTTTGAAAGAAAATGTACCAGATTCGTCAGTTGCCTGGCTATTATTAGTATAGGTTGCTTCCTTTCTATTTACATACGGGCAACTACTATCATGATCATGCTTTAAGTTATTATCACTAAGTTGTAAGGTGAATGCTGCACCAGGTAATTTTTTCGTTCCATCTTCAGCCGTTTTCAAGAACTGAATGCCTGTTTTTTCCGTTCCTGCCAAATAGCCTTTTACTTTTGGAATCTTAAAATCTACCGTATATGGTCCTTCATAAGAATCTGCATCATTGCCCGTTGCATTTTGTTTTTTCACAATATACTCTAACGTTGTCTTACCATTGGTATCTTGAAATTCTCCTGACTTGAAATCAGTGTCAGTGGTATCCAACCGCACTTTATATTTTAATGTATATTCATATCCACCATCTTTATGCGCGGCACCGGTTTTTTTCAGATCCCAGTCAATGGTATCGACTTCATTCTTCTTTTCTATTTTGCAATAAGTTTCTTTGCCGTTAGACAAAGATGGTTGCAAAGTACCGTTAGTGTCATAGAATCCCAAGAACTGTATGTTATCGCCCATCGGATCCAGTACCTGCCAAGCATTTGCCAGCAATGTAATAGATGTTGTGATTTTCTTAAATTCCGCATCTAACTTGTCTGATGTTGCCGCATAAGAATATTTATCAGGTGATGTAGCTAAACCTTTCATAAAATTTGCATCCGAAACATCTTTACTAAACCCAACTGTATAAATTGTAGCTTTCTTTTTCACCTTTTCTGCCGCGGTGTTTGCACTTTTCTTCCAATCTACGCCGTCTTTAATACCACTAACGGTATAGCCGTCTTCACTGCCACGAATACCCCTATTTGGATCACCGTCTGTCAGCAAAATAACATAACGATTCTTTGGCGCATCTGCAGGAAGTTCTTTTAATAAATTTACAGCTACTTGTAATCCCCCAGCAATATTTGTGCCGGAAGCAAGCTTCGATGTACGCTTATGATACTCCTCATTTGAACTATACATAGCTAGGTTGTTAATCGCTGCATTCGCCGTTTCCAAGTAATTGTTCTCGTTTAAATTAACCCAATATTTATTACTATCCAGCGCCACAGCATTCGCCTTTTCATTAAATGTCACCAAAGAAAACATCGCTTTATCGCTAAAGCTGTTCTTAAAGCTTGTAACAAAACTTGTAGCGGCATTTACTGCTGTGGTAATGCGCATCGGCTCATCTTCATAGGCAGTATTATTAGGGGATACAGCGCCTCTTGCATAGACACAATCGCCATTTCCACCCAAGTTATCATTCTTGTGATTATGCGTTCCATCATCTGCATTTTTGACATACTTTTCACACTTTACGCAATAACCGCCGCCACTGGCATCCCACTGCATACTCTTGGATGTATCCATCACCAGAACAACAGCTGCTTCTTTTTGCAAAGTTTCTAGCACTTTCACATTTTCCTTGGTAATGACCTTCAACTCAATGTCAAACTCATTTTCTGTTCCTGTAAGCGTAATCAGCTTAGAGATTTCAACATCACTAAGCTTTTCATTCTTCCCTTCTTTTCCTTCTTTGTAATAGGATACGCCGCCTTTATTTATTGTCTTTTCAATCTGTTTGTCATATTGCGTTTGCTGTTCAGGAGTATACTCTTGCGTCGTTTCTTCTGCACTGGCTACACTATTTCCCGCCAGCAGATTGGTGGGCATAAAGCTGGTAAACAAGAAGGTTAGCAACACGACCCAGGCCATCCACTTTTTCTTTTTAAGGAAATAAGTCAATTTGTTTCTCCTCCTTTCTCTCAGAATTATTTCCCCCTCTGCGCTGCTTTGCGCTGCGCTTTTTCTCTCTTGCTTCTGTTATTTCTTGCTCTTGTCTTTCCATGGAATTTCTCCCTCTTTGAAAATGTTGCCTCAGGCTCAGAGCATCTGGTCAACCTGCATGCGCTGCCTCACCGGGCGCACGTTCTTCTGACTTGAGTTCCGGCTGCGGCAATGCACTGTCCATCAGTTTGACCATTTCCAGCGCGCTCCGGAAGGCTACTTCCGTTTTCCCTTCGGTCCACGCGAGCTTTCCCTGCCAGCTGGCTCCCTGCCGGAAGAGCACTTTTACTGCGAAAGTTGCGATTGCTTCCTGGTCTGGCTTCGGCAGCAGCTCTTTTGCGATACTCACTCGCTCTGCGTTTTTGCGGCCCGCTCCGAATCGCCGGCTCCGGACTGACGCCTGGGGGCATTCCATTTCATCCATCATATCTTCCATCAACAGAAGCAGTCTGGTGAGGTTGCCGAAGGCGATCTCCTCGCCGTAGTACAGATTATAAAACGTTCCCTGCAGATTTTTGTCCCGGTAGCCGTGTATCCTTATAATACTGGTCCTCATGTCTTCCGGTACCGCCTTCAGTGAAGCAATTGACATACTGTCACCTCCATTCCCCGTGCCTACTCTACGTCTTAAAAGTCATGACTTGTTAGACCTCATAAACTTCAAAGAAATCTACATATCTAGTGGATATGCAGGAAAAAATTCCTACGTATCCACTATTTTTTTGTCTTCCTAAAATCTATACCTTTTAGGACGCTTACGGCATTCATTTTCTTTCACAAAGATAATATTGTTTACACATTTTATCTTTGCTATAGTAATATTATACCAAGCAGTGGTTACACTTTTGTTACATTTTGCTCTTTTTTCTGCTGAAAATTAAAAAATTTTTAAATTCTTTAATATACTTTATATAAAAAATTTTTTACATATAAAAAGACCATCTGCGCAAGCATATCATCGTTCATACTTTTGCTTTGCAAATGGTCTTTTTAATTTGCTATTTTTATAAAATGATTGGAGTTTTATTCAAACAGTTGTTGTTCTTTCTGGTCATGCTCCGCTACACGGGCCATGGACACAACGCTATCATGTTCTCCCATCTTCATCAATGTCACGCCCTGTGTGGTGCGGCCCATAGAGGATATTTCATCTACTTTGATGCGAATAATAATGCCCTCTTTGGAGATTGCCATGATTTCTTCTCCATCACGCACTACCAAGGCGCCTACAATTTCACCGTTTCGTTCACTTGGACGTACAGTAAATACGCCCTTGCCGCCTCTTGCCTGCTGCCGATATTCGCCGAGCGGCGTCCTCTTGCCATAACCATTGGCAGTGATCACTAAGAGTTCTCCTTCATCCCGTACTACTTCCATACCTACGACAAAGTCATCCTCTATCAGCTTAATGCCTCTTACGCCTTTTGTAGCTCTTGCCATAGGCCGCGCTTCTTCTTCCGCAAAACGAATTGCCTGACCGCCGGCAGTTACCAAAATCAAATCCTGTTTGCCATCGGTAAGCTGTACGCCAATCAATTCATCATTTTCTTCCAAATTAATGGCAATAATACCGTCACGGCGGGAGCTGTCATACTCAACCAGCGGCGTCTTTTTCACTACGCCCAATTTTGTAGCAGCCATCAGGAACAAATCTTCATCAAATTTCTTTAATGGAATGACAGTCGTAATTTTTTCATCTCCGGTGATGTTCAAGAGATTTACGATGGCTGTTCCCTTGGCCTGACGTCCTGCTTCAGGAATTTCATATACTTTCAGACGATAGCATTTTCCTTTATTGGTAAAGAAAATCAGGAAATTATGTGTCGTTGTCGTGAAAAGATGCTCTACAAAATCTTCTTCTTTTGTAGTCATTGCCGTAATCCCGCGACCGCCCCGTTTTTGACTCTTATAGGTATCACTGGGCATACGTTTGATATAACCAGTATGGCTGATGGTGATCACGACATCTTCATCTTCGATGAGATCTTCCAATTCCAGTTTGTCTTCATAATTGCTGATTTGACTTCTTCTGGTATCTGCATGCTTTTCTTTTACCTGCAACAATTCCTCTTTGATAATTTCCAACAACTTATGTTCATCTGCCAAAATACTCTTGAAGTAAGCGATTTTTTCATACAAATCGGCCAATTCTTCTTCCAGCTTTTCCCGAGCCAAGCCGGTCAAGCGACGCAGCTGCATTTCAATGACAGCCTGAGCCTGACGGTCTGTCAAACCAAATCGTTGATTCAGTCTTTCCTTGGATTCCTGATCTGTTCGAGAAGAACGGATAATTTTAATTACTTCATCAATATTATCTACCGCAATTTTCAAGCCTTCTACAATATGCGCCCGTTCTTCTGCTCTGGCCAAGTCATGTTTTGTCCGACGAGTAACAACATTTTCCTGATGGTCAATATAGTGATTGAGCATCTGCTTTAAAGTTAATACCTGCGGCATACCATTTACCAAAGCCAGCATAATCACGCCGAAGTTATCCTGCAGCTGAGTATTTTTGTAGAGCTGATTCAAAATCACCTGCGGATTTACATCACGGCGCAGCTCAATCACAATACGCATACCTTTACGGTCTGATTCATCACGCAAATCTGTAATTCCGTCTATTTTTTTATCGCGGGCCAGTTCCGCGATTTTTTCAATCAAACGAGCCTTGTTTACCTGATAAGGAATCTCTGTCACAACAATGCGGTTTTTACCGTTGTTCATCGGCTCGATTTCGCTTCTGGAACGCACTTTAATAGAACCCCGTCCTGTCAGATAAGCGTCCTCAATGCCCTTGCGGCCTAAAATAATACCGCCACCGGGGAAATCAGGCCCTTTGATATATTTCATCAATTCTCTGTCCGTTAAATCTCTGTTTTCAATTAATGCAATGACACCATCAATGGCCTCACCTAAATTATGCGGCGGAATATTGGTAGCCATGCCCACAGCAATACCGGAAGAACCGTTTACCAGCAGATTTGGAAATCTGGAAGGCAATACAAGAGGTTCCTTTTCCGATTCATCATAGTTCAGACCAAAATCTACAGTATCTTTTTCAAGATCAGCCAGCATTTCCAGCGTCAGCTTGGTCATTCTTGCTTCTGTATAACGCATAGCCGCAGCAGAGTCGCCATCCACTGAACCAAAGTTTCCCTGACCGTCCACCAACGGATATCGAATATTAAAATCCTGTGCCAAACGCACCATAGCGTCATATACAGAGCTATCTCCATGAGGATGATACTTCGCCAGTACATCCCCGACGATATGAGCTGATTTTTTATGTTTTTTATCCGGCGTCATACCATTTTTATAGAGCGAAAATAAAATACGACGATGTACAGGCTTCAAACCATCACGCACATCAGGCAGCGCCCGACTGGTGATTACGCTCATCGCATAATCAATAAAAGAATTTTGCAATTCATTTTCCATCACAGTAGGCAAAATTTTACCATGATTAAATTCCATTTCCATTCCAGGCACCTCCTTAAATGTCCAGATTTCTTACATATTTGGCATTGCTGGTGATAAAATTCCGACGGGGTTCTACTTTATCGCCCATCAGCATATTCAATAAGCGATCGGCCTCTACGCAGTCCTCTACTTTTACCTGCAGCAATGTTCTGGTTTCGTTGTTCATGGTAGTATCCCACAATTGCTCCGCATTCATTTCGCCAAGACCTTTATAACGCTGAATATCTACCTTGTCCTTATCCTTGCCGTTTTCTTCCAAGTATCTGTCCAATGCTTCATCATCATACAAATACTGCATAACCTTGCCCTTTTTATTCACAATACCATATAATGGCGGCTGCGCCACATATACATAACCTTCATCAATCAGAGGACGCATATAGCGGAACAGGAAAGTAAGCAGCAAAATACGAATATGGGCACCGTCCACATCGGCATCGGTCATCAGTACCAATTTATGATAACGGGCTTTTTTGATATCAAAATCATCGCCCACACCGGTTCCCATAGCAGTAATCATATTGCGGATTTCATCACTGCCTAATACGCGGTCCAAACGAGCTTTTTCTACATTCAGGATCTTACCCCGCAAAGGCAAAATTGCTTGGAAATTTCTATCTCGTCCACTTTTGGCAGAGCCGCCGGCAGAGTCCCCCTCCACCAAAAATAATTCGCATTTTTCGGCATCTTTTGAAGAACAATCAGCCAGCTTGCCTGGAAGCGAAGTACTTTCCAAGACACTCTTACGCCGAGTCATTTCACGGGCTTTTCGTGCCGCTTCTCTAGCGCGCGCTGCATTCCGTGATTTTTCAATCATTTTTTTAGCGATAGCTGGATTTTCCTCCAAGAAAGTATTCAAATTGGAGCCGGTAATAGAATCACAAATTCCACGTACCTCGCTATTTCCCAATTTTGTCTTAGTTTGTCCTTCAAACTGCGGCTCCGGTACTTTTACGCTGACAATTGCTGTCATACCTTCGCGAATATCATCCCCGGTCAGGTTGTCTTCATTTTCCTTAAGAATATTATTTTTACGAGCATAATTGTTGATAACTCTATTCAAAGCAATTTTAAAACCTGTTTCATGGGTACCGCCTTCATGGGTATGAATATTGTTGGCAAATGACATAATATTTTCTGTATAGGTATCGGTATACTGCATGGCAATTTCCACCTGTACACCATCCCGTTCCCCTTCAAAATAAATAATGTCATTCAGTGCATCTTTACCTTCATTTAATGACTGTACAAAATCCACGATACCACCATTTTGCAGATAAACTTCTTCCTGCTCCATTCCGGCCCGCTCATCTTTTAGCGTAATGCGCAATCCTTTATTTAGAAAAGCCAATTCCTTCAAACGTTTGCGCAGTACTTTAAAATCATACACAATAGTCTCTGTAAAAATTGTAGGGTCTGGTACAAAATGAATCTTCGTGCCGGTATCTTCGGCACTGCCAATCACTTCTAACTTGCTGGCCGTATGCCCTTGCTGATACGTTTGCCGATAGAGTTTTCCATCACGGCGGATTTCTACTTCCAATGTAGTAGACAATGCATTTACAACAGACATACCAACACCATGCAAACCACCGGATACCTTATACCCGCCGCCGCCAAATTTACCGCCAGCATGAAGAACAGTCAGCACCACTTCTACTGTAGGTAAACCCATCTTTGGATGCATTTCTACAGGAATCCCGCGACCAAAGTCCAACACAGTAATACTGTTATCTGCATGAATGGTTACATCAATCTCTTTCCCAAAACCAGCCAACGCTTCATCAATACTATTGTCTACAATTTCATATACAAGATGATGCAGCCCGTCAGGCCCTGTCGTACCAATATACATACCAGGACGTTTGCGCACTGCTTCCAGGCCTTCCAGCACTTGAATCTGTTCTGCGCCATAATTGCTTTGCTTTTGATCAGCCACGCTTTTTTCCTCCATTTCAAATTTGAATAAAAACAGGTTCCTATGTAAGAAAAATTGATAGTTTCTAAAAAATTCCATCTTTATTTTGTTCAACAAAAAATCAGGGATATCAAAAATCAGTCTATTAAAAATCCTGTGTTTTCACCGCATCCCTTATCATCAATTTGTCCTGTTTTCCTTATTATTTTTTAATAATTAATTATAGCAGAAAAATTATATTTTTGCAAATAAAGCCTAAAAAATCATTCCCTAATAATTTTTCCTTCAATGATTGAAAATATCTCGTCTTTTACTATTTCTTTCGTTAATAGTTCGATATTTGCACCTGTGATAATCGTCTGTATTTCATTTTTTTTCACTATTTCCAACAGATCATGTCGTCTATTGTCATCCAGTTCACTCATCACATCATCCAACAAAAGCAAAGGATACTCTCCATAATATTGATAACATGTCTGCAGCTCTGCAATTTTTAAGGACAAGATACCCGTACGCTGCTGTCCCTGTGAGCCGTAACGCTTCAAATCCATTCCATTTAGATAAAAAATCAAATCATCTCTATGTGGGCCCCACAATGTAGTGCCCCGCAAAATTTCCTCTGCCAGTTTTTGCTGTACAATCCGTCCATACAGCACCTTGATTTGCTCTAAAGAAAAATCACCGATGGCACCCATAGAACAATGATAGGTAACTGTAAAACGTTCTGATTGCTGCGTCAGCTGTTGCTGAATCCGTCTGGCCATGGGCACCAGCAATTTTAAAAATTGCAGCCGCTTAAAAATAATCTGGCTGCCGTATTCTATTAAATATCGATTCCATACTTCCAGCTGACTTTTATTTTGCTGCCGATACTGCAGTTCTTTCAATAAATTGTTGCGCTGAGTGACCACCCGTTCGTAGTCATGCAATAAACGATAATACCCCTTCTCCGTCTGACACATCATTGCGTCCAAATAACGCCGTCGTTCTGCTGGAGAACCCTTTATAATCCTTAAATCATCAGGTGAAAATAAAATAACTCTCAAATAATTCTGTAATTCTGACATACTTTTATATTTCACACCATTAATTTTCAACTGCTTATGCTTTTCTTTATCTACATAAATATCCAAATCATAACAACGTTCACTGTTATTTTTTTTCATCTGTCCCATCAGCCGAAAATAAGGTTGCTCCCAGCGAATCAATTCTAAATCTTTATTTCCCCGGAAATTTGTTCCCATAGAAAGATAATAAATCGCTTCTAAAAGATTGGTTTTTCCCTGTCCATTGGCACCAATCAATACATTAATTCCATGATTCAAATCTAACTTTTGATTTTTATAATTTCTATAATTTATCAAATGCAAATGCTCCAGATACAAGGAAAAACCCCCTTTCTTTTAAAGTATCTTTTTTGCCTTTTAACTTTCTATACCAATATTTTTCAAGCTTCATTTTACCATGAATAAAAGCGGCGCACAATAAAAAACGGTCTTGCTAAAAAATAGCAGACCGTAAAAGTTTTATTTTATTTACAGATTATCCTCTTAACGGCAACAGCAAATATAAATAGCTTTCGTCATTCAAAGGACGGAATACGGCGGGACTTAACGAACCGCCCATTTTTATGTCTAAATCGTCAAAATCCATTGTTTTAAATGCGTCTAATAAATATTTCGCATTAAATAAAATGGATAATTCATCGCCTTCTGTATAGATATTTATATTTTCATTTACAGTACCATATTCTGATTTTGATACTACATTCAAATTACCATCACTGATTTTAAAATGCAGCACACTGGAGCCATCCCGTTCTGGCACAAACAAACTTGCCCGCTCAATAGACTCCTGTAATTGTTTTTTCTTTGCTTTTATAAGCAAGTTATAATCTTCCGGAATAACTTGCCTGTAATTTGGAAATGTACCATCCACCAGACGAGAAGATAAGCGTATGCCATTACATTCAAAATTAATAACGCGGTTATTGCAGCGAATAGTCAACACATCTTCGCTATCGTCCTTTAAAATGCGGCTGATTTCATTCAATGATTTTACAGGTACGATAATTGTAAAATCTTCATTGGTTAGATTGTCAATTTTGCACATTTTTACGGCCAATCGATGACTATCTGTACCAACCATAGTCAGATTATTTCCTTTTACCTCTAACAAAACACCGGTGAAAATAGGCCGGGGATCGTTCATATTAGCACAAAAGCTGGTTTGTTTTACCAATGATTTGAATACTGCAGGATTAATCGTAATCATATGTCCGTCGTCTAAAATTGAAATACCGGGAAATTCTTCTCCGCGCCAACATTTAATATTTGTTTCTGCCTGGTCATATTCAATCTTTGTAGATACAGTTTCATTATCATAAGAAAATATTAAATTGGTATTTGGTAAACGACGAACAATTTCTGCAAAGAAATGAGCGGGAATCACAGCATGTCCTTCTTCTATTACTTGCACTGGTTGGACGCATGTAATGCCTAACTCTAAATCTGTTGCGGAAAATGTCATTTGATTATTCTCTGCTTTAATATAGATTCCTGTTAAAACCGGCACAGCTCCTTTTGTGGAGATAGCTTTCTGTACAGTATTGATTCCGGCTAAAAGATTTTCTTTTGTTGATGTAAATTTCATAAGCTGATCTGCTCTCCTTCTACCTCTTCATCCTTATATTTTTAGTAGTAATAGTAATAGACACTGTGGAAATGTGTAAAAATGACTTAAAGTCAGTATCCACAAGGGATTACTCCTGTAGATAAACTTGTGGATAGCATCTCAAGATTATCAACAGAATCCACAGGTTTTATACACAATTTTAATTGTCCACAAGTTACTAACAGTTTATCAAAAATATTATCCACAATCAATGGGTAGTATCATCTGGATAGTATTTTTTCAGAAAATAGGCTTGGGCACAATATCGTTGTAAAAGATATATATAATAGTCTACCTCATGTGGACATTATAAAATTGTTAGGTTTTAATGAGTATTTTATTCGTAGAAAAATTGTTGAAATAAAAAATACTGTCTCAAAGAATTATCTTGGTTTTGAGACAGCATGATATAACAAAATGAAACTTCTCAACGAGTAAGCGAATTTTTTATGTTATTGATGGTCATTTGTAATGTTTGATCATTGCGTAGTTCTTCAGAAATTTTTTCACAGGCGTGGATGACTGTGGTGTGATCTCTGCCGCCAAATAGCTCTCCAATCTTAGGTAGAGATAAATCTGTCATTTCCCTGCAGAGATACATAGCTATCTGGCGAGGAAAAGCGATATTTTTTGTACGCTTTTTAGCTTTGAAATCTTCTACGCGCATTTGATAATACTCAGCTACTTTTTTCTGAATCAATTCTCCGTTAATGATAACAGGTTCATTTGGTGTAATTAAATTTTGCAGACATTCTTTTGTAAGATTTAAATCAATTTTTCGTTTACTGAGGTTTGAATAGGCAGAAAGTCTGGTAAGCATACCTTCTAGTTCACGAATATTGGACTGGATATTTTCTGCAATATAATCAAATACATCATTAGGGATGTCCAAATCTTCGGCTTGCGCTTTTTTTCGGAGAATGGCGATTCTAGTTTCCAAATCAGGAGGCTGAATGTCAGTCAATAGTCCTTGATTAAACCGAGAACGTAACCGTTCTTCCAATTTAGGAATTTCATTTGGCGGACGATCGCTGGAAATGATAATTTGTTTTTCGGCTTCTCTCAAAGTATTGAAGGTATGGAAAAACTCTTCCTGCGTACCTTCTTTGCTGGAGATAAATTGAATATCGTCAATTAAAAGCACATCAACATTGCGATATTTATTGCGAAAATCTTTATTTTTATTATCTTTGATGGCATCAATCATCTCATTTGTGAATGTTTCTGATGAAAGATAAGTGATTTTTGTATCAGGCTTACGTTGCAAAATGTGATTTCCGATGGAATGCATCAAGTGCGTTTTCCCCAGTCCGGCGCCTCCATAGATAAATAGAGGATTGTAGATACGTTTGGCAGCATCGGCGGAAATGTTATCGGCGACACCTACACAGGCTGCGTGGGTGAGACGATTACTGTTGCCTACAACAAAGGTGTCAAAGGTATATTTGGGATTAAGACCAGTATCCTTTGAGGGAACAGTACTTGTCTCAAAGGCAGGAGGCTTTGGCTCTGCAACTCGATCTACTGTTGGAAAATCGTTTTTTTGATGCTCCTCATTGGAATACCCCTGCTGCTGCAATAATTTTTCAATGGCCTGGTCTTTTTCCTGCGGTGTGACAAACTGAATTTTGACAGGATGGTTTAACATAGATTCCAGATGATTTTTAATAATGTTAAAATAATTATTTTCAAGATTATTTTTTGCAAAATCATTTTGAACTTTTATGATAATATTTTCACCACAATAGGATACTAATTCGGTAGATTTGAACCAAGTGTCAAAGGTTGGTTTATTCATATCGTTTTCTAATAACTTTAAAGCGTTATTCCAAATCATCGTATTCATATTGCTACTATTTGCGTCGACAACCATGCAAATACCCCCAACTATAAACATGCATGAATTAATTTAAGTATGAATGTATCAATCTATTAAACGTTACATATGTAGACATATTTTTTACTTTTCTTTTAATTTACGAAAGTATACTAAATATAAAATAAAACTTATCCACAAATTTTCCACAATTTTTGTGGAAAAAAACTATGTTATCCACAGAAATAAAAAGAATACGTTAAAATAATAGCAGAATCAGGGATAATTATCAACAAGTTTTTAAGCTGACAAAGGAATTTTATCCACAAGTGCATAACTCAGATCACACATAAAATACTAAATGTAGAGTTTTTTTGTCATTTTTTACGAAAAAATTAACTATAAATAGTAATAAAAAAATTAAGTGATGATAACTAAAATGAAAAAACAAAATAATTTTCAGAAAAAAATACAGGAAAAAAATATAGCTAAGCCCTTGACCGCATTATTTTGATATTATATAATATCTCATTGTAAATGTAATTTTAAATTATAAAATTGCCGTCGTATGCGGAAGAATTTATATTTGTCAAGGGAGGTGTTGTACGGTGAAAAGAACCTATCAACCAAAAAATAAAAAACATAAAAGAGTGCATGGTTTCAGAAGAAGAATGTTAAGCGCAAATGGTAGAAACGTACTCAGAAGAAGAAGAGCAAAAGGGAGAAAAAGATTAAGCGCTTAATTTTTCAAAAATATAGCTCTTAAAGAAAAGGCCCATGTGGCCTTTTTATCTTATGTAGGCATTTTTTTGGAGGATTTCTGATGTTAAAAAAAGAATATAGGCTAAGAAAAAATGCTGATTTCAGAAAAGTATATCGTAGTGCCAAATCTGTGTCTACCAAATATTTGGTGCTGTATCCAAAAGCTCATAAAAATAATCGGTTACGAATTGGTTTTTCTATTTCAAAAAAAGTTGGAAAGGCCAATGTACGTAATTTGTATAAGCGCAGATTGCGTGAGATTATGCGGCATAATTTATCTCATATCAAAAAGGGATATGATTTGGTTATTTTGACGCGTGTACCGGTAACGGAACTGGGATATCATGAGTTGGAGAAAAATGTGAAATATTTATTGCGGAAAAGTGGTGTCTGGATTGATTGAACTACCTAAAAAGATACTGTTGTTTCTTATAAATTTTTATCGAAAATATCTCTCTGCTTTAAAAATGCAGCCTACTTGTCGTTTTTATCCGACCTGTTCCCAATATGCTTATGAAGCGGTCAGCAAATATGGTTTTTTAAAAGGAGGATGGATGGCGATTAAGAGAATATGCAAATGTCATCCTTTTCATCCTGGCGGATATGACCCAGTAAAATAATTAAATAGGAGGTGACCTGCCTGATTCTTTATATTATATAAAATTTTATGAGGACAGGCTATCTATGTATGAATAATGACGGTATGGGAATTTATTCATTTTTACAACCAGTTGCAGATGTTATTAGTAAAGTAATTGATGCATTGTATCAAGTAACGGTAACTATTGGCTTTCCCAGTTATGCGTTGGCAATCATTTTGATTTCGATTCTGTTAAAAATAATTTTGTTTCCTTTAATGCAAAAACAGATGAAATCTACTATGAATATGCAGGAAGTTCAGCCAAAGCTGGAATATCTGCAGAAAAAATATAAGAATAACCCGGAAAAAATGAATGAAGAGGTCATGAAGCTGTACAAAGAGTACAATATTAATCCAATGGCCGGTTGTTTGCCTTTATTGATTCAGATGCCTATTTTGATTGGGCTCTTTGGTGCTCTGCGACAATATAATTTTGACCCTATTGAGCATGCAACCTTTTTCTGGATTCCAAATTTGGCAGAAAAAGACCCTTTATTTATATTACCAATATTAGTAGCATTGACAATGTTTTTACAGCAGAAAATTAGCATGAGTGCTACGCCGTCGGCTGCAGAAAATCCAACTATGAAAACGATGCTGTATGTTATGCCTGCCATGATGCTGTTTGTGTGCTGGCAGATGCCTTCCGGCTTGTGTTTATACTGGGCATTTTTCAGCATTTTAAGTATTATACAGCAATTTTTCATGAATAAACAAAAGAAAAAAGAAATGGCACTTCGTGCAGAGCGGGAAGCAGCTGAAAAAGAAAAGCGAATTGCTGAGAAAAAAGCAAAAATGACAGCGAAAAAAGAGAGCAATACAAAAGCGAAGAAAAAAGAAGAAGCTTCCGTTGAGCAGAAAGAGGAAGAATAGGATAAATGATGAAAGAAACGAAGGAGATGAATTTCATGTCCGGAAAAGAGTATACAGCAAGAACTGTGGAGGAAGCATTAGAACATGCATTGAATGAAATGATGCTGACTCGCGATGATATCGAATATGAAGTGGTAACACAGCCTTCTAAAGGTTTTCTAGGTTTTGGCCATAAAGATGCAGTGGTTCGGGTGAAGAAAAAAGTAATTGAAGAATTGAAGGAAATCGTAGAGGATATCAAAGAAGAACGGGATGTAGAGAAAGAACCTATTGTACAGAAAATAAAAGAGGAATCTCATGAAGAGGTCCCTGGAACAGAAAAAATTTCTACAAAAGCAAGTGAAGCAGTTCAGGAGAAAATGAAAGAAGAAAGCGTTTCAGAAAAGGAAACTGCTCCAGTTGTGAAGGTTGTTACAGAAGTTGAGGAAGCAGTGGCAGAAGAGGTACTGAAGTCTTCTCCAGAGCAAAAGAATATGGATAAAAAAGTTGCTTTCTCTGCTGCAGAAGCAAAAGGTCGGGAATTTTTAAGCAAAATCTTTACAGAAATGAAATTGGATGTTGAGATTGACGTAAAAGAAAAAAATGGTTATTTAATTTTCGACTTAAAAGGTAAAAATTTAGGCATTTTGATTGGTCGTCGCGGTGATACGTTGGATTCTCTGCAATTTTTATTGAATTTGGTAATTAATGATAAAAATGCGCCAAAGATAAAAGGTATCATTGATATTGAAAATTATCGAAAAAAACGAGAAGAAACGTTGATAAATTTGAGTCACAAATTGGCGGCAAAAGCAAGAAAAACTGGTCAGAAGGTAGTTTTGGAGCCAATGAATCCGCAGGAACGCCGTATTATTCATATGGCGCTGCAAAATGATCGTCGGGTGAATACTTATAGCGAAGGGGAAGAGCCTTATCGCAAAGTGATCATTGTACCTGAAACGAATGCAAAAGAAAGCGGACGAAAAGAGTCAAGACAAGCGTAATAGAGACAGGTTGAAATTTTTCTGAGTTTAGAATATTTCAACCTGTTTTTTTTGAAAACAAAAAGAATGTACTTTTCTGATTTATGTTTATATGGGATTTTTCCATGATTTCTGAGGATTTCTTGCGCTTTTAATTTTCTTTTGCTTAAAAATGTAGTAAAATAAAGCATAAACGTCTGTATCTTTCTATATTTTTATAAAAAAGAATTAAAGAACATATTGTATATGAGGTATATAGGAAAATGCTAGACAAAAAATGAGGTGAATAGTTTTGTTGCAACAGGATACGATTGCAGCTTTGGTAACTGCTGTTGGAGAGAGCAGTGTTGGTATTATCCGTATAAGCGGACCAGAAGCGGTGAATATAGCTGGAAAATTGTACAAAGGTAAGTCAAATTTACATACTGCTGAGAGCCATACCATCCATTATGGATATGTGTATGATGAAGCGAATGATAAAAAAATTGACGAGGCATTATTTTTGTTGATGCTTGGGCCTCGAAGTTTTACTGGTGAAGATATCGTAGAAGTACAATGTCATGGCGGTATGGTCGTGCTGAAGCAAACTTTGCAGTTGATTTTGTCCTTAGGTGCAAGAATGGCCGAACAAGGAGAATATAGTAAGCGTGCTTTTTTGAACGGCAGATTAGATTTGGCACAGGCTGAGTCTATTATGGATATTGTGCAAGCAAAAACGGAGCGCGGCGTAGATTTAGCTTTATCACAGCTGCAGGGTACTGTATCTGGTATGGTGAAAACATTGCGGGCTGATTTATTGGAAATGATTGCTTTTATTCAAGCAGATATTGATTATCCTGATGATGATATCGAGCGGCTGACAGCAGAACAGTTTATCAATCGGGCTTCTCTCATACGAGAAAATATCACTTCTGTGCTGCAAAATGCGCAGAAGGGAAAACTTATTCGCGATGGATTGCGCGTAGTTATTGCCGGAAAGCCAAACGTAGGAAAATCCAGTCTGTTAAATGCATTGTTAGGACAAGAACGGGCGATTGTTACGGATATTCCCGGAACGACGCGGGATGTGATAGAGGAATATATCAATTTGAACGGGATCCCTTTAAAAATTGTAGATACGGCTGGCATTCGGGAGACAGATAATTTAGTAGAACAGATTGGCGTAGACCGTGCAAGACAATTTGTGCAGAATGCAGATTTGGTATTGTACGTGTTGGATGCTGCACAGGGAATGACTGAAGAAGATATATCTATGCTGAAAGAATTGGATGGGCAGACAGTGCTCTACCTCCTAAATAAGAGCGATTTGGGCATAAAGGAATCATTATTTGATACAATCATAAAAAAAGTGGGCAAAGAGTCTGTTTTACAAATTTCTGCGCGGGAGAGAACTGGTTTGGAGCAGTTGGAGCGGAAAATTACCGATTTATTTTTCTCTGGCACGTTGGAAATTAGCAATCAGATTATGGTGACTAATATACGGCATATTCAAGTTTTAGAGGAAAGCTTAGTTCATGTGAAACACTTTTTGGACGGTTTGCGGTCCGGTTTGTCAGTAGATTTTTTGGTGATTGATTTGCAGAATGCATGGGAGAAGCTGGGCAAAATTACTGGTGAGACAATAGAGGATGATTTGCTGGATCAGATCTTTTCTAAGTTTTGTCTGGGAAAATAGTATAGTGTATTTTTAAATAGACGAGCAGTTTGAATAAAAACAATGGGGTGAAAAAAATGCCAATTGAGTATATTGCAGATGAATATGATGTGGTAGTGGTAGGCGCCGGACATGCAGGTTGTGAAGCGGCCTTGGCGGCAGCACGAATGGGCCATAAAACATTGATTGTTACAGTGGATATGAGCAATATTGCTTTTATGCCCTGCAATCCGTCCATCGGTGGGCCAGCGAAAGGGCATTTGGTGCGGGAAATTGATGCGTTGGGCGGAGAAATGGCTAGAAATATTGATAAGACGCAGATTCAAGTTCGTATGCTCAATACGACAAAAGGGCCTGCGGTACATTCGCTGCGGGCACAGGCCGATAAATATGAATATCAGCAGGAAATGACAAAAACGCTGCAAACGCAGGAAAATTTAGCGGTAAAACAGATGATTGTGGATCGGTTGGTAGTAGAAGATGGCATAGTAAAAGGGGTAGTAGGCCAGACAGGTGCTACCTATCTGGCAAAGGCTGTGATTTTAGCTACCGGAACGTATTTGAAAGGTCGCGTGATTATCGGAGAATACTCGGAAGAATGTGGACCGAATGGTCAACGTTCTGCTAAACTGCTGTCTGGTAATATGAAGGAGCTTGGCTTGAAAGTAGTGCGCTTCAAAACAGGGACACCTGCTCGTGTGGATAAGCGTACCATTGATTTCAGCAAAATGTCCCGTCAGGATGGAGAAGAAAATTTGTTTTTCTCTTTTCTTACTGAACATAGCAATGAAAAAAAAATACAGCCCTGCTGGTTGACCTATACGAATCAGCGCACCCATGAAATTATTCGCAGCAATTTGGATAGATCGCCGTTGTTTTCAGGATTTATTGAGGGCACCGGTCCGCGGTATTGTCCGTCTATCGAAGATAAGATTGTGCGCTTCAGTGATAAAAGTCAGCATCAATTGTTTATTGAGCCAGAAGGCTTAAATACGCAGGAGATGTATGTGCAGGGTTTTTCCTCCAGCTTGCCGGAGGAAGTGCAGCTGCAAATGATTCGCACCATTCCCGGCCTGGAAAAAGTGGAAATGATGCGGCCTGCTTATGCGATAGAGTATGATTGTATCGACCCGCTGCAGCTAAAACCTTCTCTGGAAACCAAAGTAATTGAGAATTTATTTACCGCAGGACAGATTAATGGGACTTCCGGTTATGAGGAAGCTGCTGCACAGGGATTAATGGCGGGTATCAATACCTGTCTGAAGCTGGAGGGAAAAGAACCCCTTATATTAAAACGGTATGAAGGATATATTGGCGTATTGATTGATGATTTGGTGACAAAAGGAACTAACGAACCTTATCGTATGCTGACCTCCCGTGCAGAATATCGGCTACTGTTGCGACAGGATAATGCTGACCTGCGTTTGACAGAAAAAGGCCGAGCAGTAGGGCTGGTGGATGATGTGCGCTATGCTTCATTTTGTGCAAGAAAGGAAGCAATCGAAAAGGAAATAGAACGGTTAAGTCATACTACAGTATCCTGTAATTTGCAGAGCATACAAGATATTTTGGCAGAACGGGAGAGCGCGCCGCTAAAACATGGTCTGCCTGCTGCAGAATTATTAAAACGTCCACAAATTACCTACGATGATTTGATTGCGGTAGGGATTGGAGATGGAGAGCTTCCAGCAAATGTGCGGGAGCAGGTGGAAGTACAAATTAAATATGAGGGATATATTAAGCTGCAGATGGAGCAGGTTGCCCGCATGGAAAAAATCGAAAACCGCCGTTTATCTGAAGCTTTGGATTACAGTTTGATTAAAGGCTTGCGCAACGAAGCAAAACAAAAACTGAACAAAATTAAGCCTGCGTCAGTGGGACAGGCATCCCGCATTTCCGGCGTATCTCCTGCAGATATTTCTGTATTGTTGGTGTATTTAGAGCAGCAGCGCCGTCAGGAAGGAGCCAAGGCATGAGAGATATTTTAGAAAATGCCTTTATCAGCGAAGGATTTACGCTTACGGTACAGCAAACGGAGCAATTCGTCACCTATTATGAATTGCTCATGGAATGGAATCAAAAAATGAATCTCACAGCGATAGAAGATCCTGTGGAAGTATCCTATAAGCACTTTGTTGATTCTGTTTGTCTGTTGCGGGTAGCGTCAGATATACAGAAAAAATCTATGATTGATATTGGCACTGGCGCCGGATTTCCCGGTGTGCCGTTAAAAATTATGGAGCCGGAATTGGATTTGACATTGTTTGATTCCTTAAACAAGCGCATTCTGTTTTTGCAGGAAGTATGTCAAAAATTACGACTGAAAGATGTTAAAGCTGTGCATGGACGAGCGGAGGAATTTGGAATAAAACCGCAATATCGGCAGCAATATGATATTGCCACTGCCAGAGCAGTGGCTCGTATGCCGGTATTGTTGGAAATTTGTCTGCCTTTTGTCAAAAAAGGCGGTATCTTCATCGCTCTGAAAGGACCAGAGCTGGAAAATGAAATAAAAGAGAGCGGCAATGCTCTGAAAGAATTAGGGGGAAAGGTCGTAGACGTGCAGCAATTTACTTTGGCTGACGGCGCTTATACCCGTAATTTGGCAGTGATTGAGAAAATAAAGGACACGCCGAAAAAATATCCCCGTAAAGCGGGCACACCGCAGAAAAAACCATTGTAAGGAGCGTTTTTGATATGCCTACAACAAATTGTCTGCTCTGTGGTACAGAATTGGAATATTTTCAAACACCGCGCAAAATGAGCTGCGCATATTGCGGGAAAGAATATGAGACAGTGACAGCATGTAAAGCAGGTCATTTTATTTGTGATGCATGTCATATGGAACAGGGAGTCACGCTGATTTTGGAGCAATGTAAGCATACGGCAAGCAGAAATCCTATCGCGATTATGCAGCAGATTATGGCGCAGCCGCAGATTTATATGCATGGACCGGAGCATCATGTATTGGTTGGCGCGGCTTTGCTGTCTGCCTATGCGCATAGCGGAGGAAAACTTGATTTAGAGACAGTGCTGCCAGAAATGGCACGGCGAGGCAAACAGATTCCCGGCGGCGCCTGCGGATATTGGGGTTGCTGCGGCGCAGGCGTCAGCGCAGGTATTTTTGTCAGTCTGATTACAGAAGCGACTCCTCTGCATATGAAGGAATGGGGCTTGGCAAATCAGATGACTGCGCGGGCTTTGAATGCAATCGGTGAATTGGGCGGTCCCCGTTGCTGTAAAAGAGATTCCTTTACTGCGGTAAAAGAAGCAGCTGAGTTTGTACATGAAAATTTTGCAATTGATATGGAATTGCCGGAAAGGATTTTTTGTGGATTTTCAAAGTTTAATGAGCAATGCAAGAAAACAGATTGCCCCTATTATGTTGTGGAAAGGGTGGCGTTATAATTGGAGTTTGTAAAAATAGAACTGCAAAATAAATCTGATATTACGGATTTATCAAATTTGGCAACTTCTATCATACGAGAGCATTTTGATCCATTGATTGGAAAAGCACAGAATGATTATATGTTGGCGAAATTTCAGACAGTGGAGGCAATCACAAAGCAAATTGAGCAGGGCTATCAGTATTATTTTGTGCGTGCAGAGAAAGAAAACATTGGTTTTCTGGCTTTTTATCCCCGTGGTGAAGAATTGTATCTCAGCAAATTTTATTTAAAAAAAGCCCAGCGTGGAAAAGGATATTCTAAAAAAATGCTGCAATTTGTCATTGAACAGGCAAAAAATTATGGGAAACGCTTAATTGTGCTGAATGTAAACAAAGATAATTCGGCGGTAAAGGTTTATGAGCGCCTGGGATTTGTAAGGATTCGTGAAGAAGAGAATGATATTGGACAGGGTTTTTTTATGGATGATTTTGTGTATGCTTATGAGATTTCCTGAAAAAATTTCTACAATTTTTTTGGGAGCAGTTAAAAAATAACTGTAAAAAGAAGGAAATTAAAAAATAGACGAGAATTATTTTAAGTAAAAAAGTTCTGAACAGTGTATTATTTTTGAATAGAAAGCAAGCAGAGAGCATTTTGTTGGATTTCTATTAAAAATCGAAGTTGATACAATACGGCATTTATTTCAGGAGGAGAAGTGTATGGATCTGGTACAAACAGCTACAGAACAAAAGCAGGGGGAGGCAATTATGGAGTTATCCATTGCGGAAATTCAGCCCAATCCTTTTCAGCCGCGGCTTTATTTTGATCCGGCGCAGTTGGAGGAACTGTCAAATTCTATTCGGGAATATGGCGTATTGCAGCCAGTAATTGTGCGTTTGGTAGATGGAAAGTATCAATTGGTGAGCGGAGAACGCCGTTTTCGGGCGAGTATGTTAGCGGGTAAGGAGTCTATTCCGGCACTGATACGTCAGTTAAGTGATCGGGAAGTAGCGGAAATGGCGCTGATAGAAAATTTGCAGAGGGAAGATTTGAATTATTTTGAGGAAGCAGAAGGCTACGCGCGTTTGATTCAGGAATTTCAGATTACGCAGGAAGAAGTAGCCAAAAAAATGGGAAAAAGTCAGCCCACCATTGCCAATAAACTGCGTTTGCTGCAAATTTCCCAGCGCGTACGCAAAGAAATATCAGTAGACGTCATTACAGAACGGCATGTGCGCTCCCTCTTGAAACTGAAAAATGAAGAACAACAGCTGGATGTACTGAACCGCATTTATAAAAATAATTTGAATGTGCGGCAGACAGATGATCTAATTGAAAATGTTCTCATTGCCGAAGAAGAAAATATACGGGAACAGAAAAAAAAGAAAATGATGAAAGCCATCAAAGATATGAAAATTTTTGTCAATACCATCAAGGGTACCGTGAAAACCATTCAGGACGCCGGTATGCCTGCGGAGATTTCCGAGAGTGAAAATGATGAATATTTGGAGGTTGTCATTCGTTTACCAAAAAAAGATTTGCAGCAGCAGAACAATTCACAGGAAAATAACACTTCTTTTGCAGGATAGAGAGGAAAGAACATGGCGCAATTAAGACGGCAATTACAAGGCGATTTTCAAACAATTTTGGCTGAACTGGAAGATAAAATATTAGGCGGCAGCGCTTCTGCGACATTGGAGGCATCCAGCGATTTTAATACAGCGCATTGTCGCTGTGCGGTTCGCGTTTACGAAAGGTATAGCCTAATCGGAAGCAATCGGTTAAGCTTGAGTATTACCTTATTGCAGGACGGCGATGAGATTTTTATTTCTGCCATCGCTGCAGGCGGCAGCAACGCAGTACTATTCAAAATCAATACAGTAGGTGAAGATGCATTTTTGGCGCAAATTGAACAGATTGTTGATAGATATAGCATATAATAATTCATTTTCAGGCAACAAATTCATGCAGCAGAAACAATCTATAAAAAGCGGTGCAGCTTTTTTAGTTGGTCAGAGCTTTTCTGATATTGATTTTATGGTATTATTTTTTGTGTGTAATTCCCAAATAGCATGAAGGTGCATATATATACTTATGTAAGTATTTCATACAAAGAGAAGAGGGAGTTTTATGCACAATTGTTATCCGTTTTCACTGCAGCCTTTGCCATATGCCTGCAATGGCTTAGCGCCCTGTTTGAATCGGGAAACTGTCTGCAATCATTATGAGCATCATCACCGCAACTATGTAAATAATCTCAATCAAGCCCTGCTGCGTTATCCTGCTTATCAAAGCTGGACATTAGAACAGCTGTTGACCGATGGTGAATGTTTGCCGGAGGAAATCCGCACTAAGGTTTTGCGCAATGCCGGAGGCGTATATAATCACAATTTGTACTGGAACAGCATGACGCCTCGCAGTTCAGGCTGTCCTATGGGGACGTTAGGCAGAGCCATTCATGAAAAATATCAATCCTTTGCGCTATTTCAACAGCAATTTCAGACCAGTGCCGCAGCAGTTTTTGGCTCCGGTTGGCTTTGGCTGGCAGTCGACGGCGATGATACGTTGCAAATCTGTCATACTGCCAATCAGGATGTTTTAGATTTACAGCAGTTTCAGCCGCTATTGGTCTTAGATTTGTGGGAACATGCTTATTATCTGCAATATCGTTATAATCGAGAACGCTACACAGAAAACTGGTGGCATCTAGTTAACTGGCAGTTTGCAGAAAATCAGTACCAAAATCGCAGCGCTGCAATTTACAGGACTGAAAATTTAGATTAAAATTTTTTCAGTTTAGATAAAAATAAAAAATACTCTGTCATGGTCAGAGAATATAAAAGATAATCGTACATTTCTGCAGGAAAAAGACGGTGTAGGTATCATATCATTCCTATACCGTTTTTTTCTGCATTTTTGCATTCTATCCGAGAAAATAGTTTTTCTTTGCAGCAGTATTATTTTACTCATTTCCTGCAGCAAAAAGCCTTTTAGTATTGGACAGTAATTCAGATCGTTTTGAGCAAGTAAAGAAGCTTATTTGATATCATCTCTTTAGTTAAGAAATGATAGAACAGTATAAAAAGCAAGTGTTTGTTAATGATATTTCTATCTTAATTCAAGGATTTTTATTGCACAAATCTGCTAAAGAGAATTGTGACAAATAATCAGAAATAACTTTATCCAGTCCCCGCCATATGAGAAGAGTACTGCAATTATTACTTCGAGGACAGGCGTCCTGTCCCGGTTCCAAGCAGGTAACGGGAACCAATGGCCCTTCCATCAATTCAAGAATAGACTTTATATTGTATTCTTCCGGAGAGTGATTCAGCCGATAGCCACCGCCTTTTCCCCGCATGGTAGCAAGCATTCTATTTTTTACTAGTTCTTTCACTATGATCTCCAGATACTTTTCAGAAATTTCTTGACGAGCGGCTACATCCTTCAACGGCACAAATCCATCCCCCTGATGTTCCGCGATATCTACTAGAAATCGTAATGCGTATCTGCCCTTTGTGGAAATCATCATAAAAATTCCCCCTAATTTTTCCTATCATACCACAAGGTTAATAGGATTTCAAGCGATATTATATAAACATATTGACAAAGTAGGTTAATAGGAATATAATGGCGTTAATTTAGAGAGAAGGGGAGTTTTCTATGAGTTATAAGTTTGAGACATTGCAGCTTCATGTGGGACAAGAAAAACCGGACCCAGCTACCGATGCCCGGGCGGTACCAATTTATCAGACAACATCTTACGTATTCCGGGATTCCGCTCACGCAGCAGCCCGTTTTGAGTTGGCTGAAGCTGGAAACATCTATGGGCGACTGACTAACTCCACCCAAGACGTATTAGAAAAGCGTATCGCAGCCTTGGAGGGTGGTGTGGCGGCCTTAGCCACCGCATCTGGTGCTGCGGCAATCACTTATACTATTCAGGCTTTAGCTCAGGCGGGAGAACACATTGTGGCTCAAAAAACCATTTATGGAGGCAGCTATAACTTGTTGGCTCATACCCTGCCTCAGTATGGTATATCTACTACTTTTGTGGATATCCATGATCTGGATGCTGTTACTGCCGCTATCCAGTCTAATACTAAGGCAATTTATTTGGAGACATTGGGAAATCCAAACAGTGATGTTCCTGATATTGACGCAATTGCAAAAATTGCTCATGTCCATGGTTTGCCTCTGGTCATTGATAATACCTTTGGCACTCCTTACCTTATTCGGCCTATTGAGCACGGAGCAGATATAGTAGTTCATTCAGCTACTAAATTTATAGGCGGCCACGGTACCACTTTGGGTGGCATTATTGTTGATAGTGGTAAATTCGATTGGAAAGCTTCGGGAAAATATGCCCCTATTGCCGAGGCTAATCCTAGCTATCACCAAGTCAGTTTTGTGGATATCGCTGGTCCTGCTGCCTTTGTCACCTACGTCCGGGCTATTCTTCTGCGAGATATGGGAGCGACGATCTCTCCTTTTGCGGCGTTCTTGCTTTTACAAGGTGTTGAGACGCTTTCTCTACGAGTAGAGCGACACGCTGAAAATACCAGAAAGGTGGTAGAGTATCTGGCTAACCACCCCCAAGTGGAAAAAGTTAATCATCCCAGTCTGCCTGACCATCCCAATCATGAACTATACGAGAAATATTTTCCAAACGGCGGTGCATCCATTTTTACTTTTGAAATCAAAGGCGGGCAGGCGGAAGCTCACAAGTTTATTGATAATCTGGAGATTTTTTCTTTACTTGCCAATGTGGCAGACGTGAAGTCCCTTGTTATCCATCCTGCTACTACTACACATTCCCAACTTTCTTCCGAGGAATTGTTGGAGCAGGGCATTAAGCCTAACACCATCCGACTTTCTATCGGTACAGAGCACATTGACGATATCATCGCTGATCTGGAGAAGGGTTTTGCTGCCGTAACACAAAAGTAGAAGGAGAAATATTTGTCCACACCATTGTTTGTCGGTTAAATAAAAAATGAACATGTTGATAGAGGTGCTGGTGTGTTCTTGTTGGAAAGGAGTTTTACTATGATTTACGCGGACAATGCGGCCACCACAAAAATGAGTGAGGCTGCCATCAGTGCTATGCTGAATTGCATAGAAGAGAGTTGGGGGAATCCCTCCAGTTTGTATAGAATGGGACAGCGGGCGAAAGAAGTTATGGAAGATGCCCGAAAGCGGGTTGCTGTATGTATTGCTGCATCTCCTGAGGAAATCACTTTTACTTCTGGAGGCAGCGAGGCGGACAATCAGGCTATCCGTTCCGCCGCTTTACTAGGGGCGAGGAGGGAAAAAAAACACGTTATATCTACGACTATTGAGCACCATGCTGTTTTGCATACACTGAAAAAACTAGAAAATGAAGGTTTTGAGATAGAATTGTTGCCTGTAAATGAGATGGGGATGGTTACTGTTCAACAAGTGGCTGATGCTATCCGGGAGGACACTGCTTTAGTTACTATCATGTATGCCAATAATGAGATTGGCACCATCATGCCTATTTCAGAGATCGGCGCAGTATGTCGGAAAAGAGGTGTTATTTTCCACACAGATGCAGTACAGGCAGTGGGACATTTGCCTATTGATGTTAAAAAACAGAATATTGATATGCTTTCTATTTCCGCCCATAAATTCCACGGTCCCAAAGGAATTGGTGTACTGTATGCCCGACAGGGAATTCCACTGGTCAATCTAATCGAAGGTGGAGCACAGGAGCGGGGCAAACGGGCGGGAACAGAGAATGTTCCTGCTATCGTAGGTATGGCAGCAGCATTGGAAGACTCCTGCGTACATATGGAAGAATACACTGCCAAAGTTTCTGCCTTACGGGAACTGCTCATTACGGGACTTTCTAAAATTCCCCACTGCATCCTGAATGGGGACCCAATAAATCGACTTTCCGGCAATGTCAATTTTTGCTTTGAAGGGATCGAAGGGGAAAGTCTGCTTCTGCTTTTAGATGATAGAGGTATTTGTGCTTCCTCTGGATCGGCCTGTACCTCAGGTTCCCTAGAACCCAGCCATGTTTTGTTGGCTATTGGACGGCCTCATGAGGTAGCGCATGGTTCTTTGCGATTGTCCCTGTGTGAGGAAAACACGGAAGATGATGTGAATAAGATTTTGAAAGTTGTTCCGGAGGTTGTAGCCTATCTGCGCAATATGTCACCATTATGGAAGGATAAGGTCAGCGGAAAGAAAAAATTTGTTCTTTAAGGAGGGTTTTATAATGGCGCTTTACAGCGAGAAAGTAATGGATCATTTTCGAAATCCCCGAAATGTGGGGGTGATTGAAGATGCAGACGGGGTTGGTGAAGTGGGTAATGCTGTCTGTGGAGATATTATGAAGATTTATCTTAAAATTGAGGATAATATTGTGACTGATGTAAAATTTGAGACCTTCGGCTGCGGTTCTGCTATCGCCTCTAGTTCTATGGCCACTGAACTCATCAAGGGTAAGCCTCTTTCAGAAGTGCTAAAGCTCACCAACAAGGCAGTCACCGAGGCATTGGGCGGCTTGCCCGCTCACAAGCTGCATTGCTCTGTCTTAGCAGAAGAGGCTATTCAGGCAGCACTGAAGGACTACTATGATAGACGGGGGATGAACTACGATCCAAAGAAATTTCTTGACAGCAGTTCTTATGAGGATTTCCACAGGTAAGAAAAAATTGATTGTCATGAGCAGCGGCGTGATTTCTCTGCCGTTGCTTTTTTGTCCAAATAAACAGAATATGACTGCATTGGTTTTACTGTGAAACTATTTCAAAGTGAAGACGTTAAATCATAGAAAAAATGCTATTCTCTGGACAAAGTGGAGGATGCCACAGCTCAATGCATAGGCATCCCTTACCATATGTTGAGAGAGTCAATCTTTTTTGTAACAATTATTCCAGATAAAAATTATTAGTACCTATATGATGGTACGATTAGCGTAATGGAAGGGTAATATTATCGAACTGTTTTACATAAAAGGTAATCCGCCATTCCATATCATGCTGCACAGGTTCAAAGTGCAGTGCAGAACACGCAGTGTGGAGCTTCTCCTCTTGTGCTGTTTCATCTGCAAAAGCGAAAGCAATAAAATGAGCCGTAGAAGGTGTAAATGAATTGTTGGAAGGATTTATCTCAATTGGGCTTTCGCTGTCTTCGCAGTCATGAATCTCAATATGCTCTGATGTTTTCGGTGAAAGTGTATAGCTCATGGCAGTGAGATGCGTCGGATAAATCCAGCGGTCAGATTGAAAACTGCTCTGTGACAAGGTGTGCTGCTCCAATTCCTGCATGGTCAAGGTGTATTCTGTTTGACTTACAGGATGGATAAAGCGGAAAGCATCTCCGGGTGCTTTCAATTTGAAATGAGGACCTGGGACGCCCACAGGGTCCTGTTCCATGGTGAGAGAAAGCGTTTTGATTTCAGGGCGGCGTTTATATTTCCATGGAAAGGAATTTCTATAAATGACCCATCCGTATGCGGCGTCCAAACCATAATGCTCCATAATCCAATTTTCCTGTGATACGCTGCGCGCTTCTTCCTGCAGACAGGGATTAAAGCTGGTAGCGCAGCCGAGAGAAGGCTGTAGCGTTTGTCCGTTTATTTCCAGCTGCGGTTTAAACTGAAAACGAAGAGGGTTGTCCAGCTCTATTTTCATTTGCTGTTCCTGCGTAAAGTTTTCGCAGGAATCGTTTTCTTTGCTCAGGTTCCACTTTTTGAGGAAGGTACGGATTGCTTCCGGCTCAACGCGCATACAAAAATCAACAACCAAACCTTTGCTGCAGGAATATACTGCGGGAATCAGCCAGTGCGCACCTGCCCATTCAAATTGCTTGCCAATGGTAATTTCTTTTCCAGCATGGTCTTTTCCATCATGTCCCCAGAAAGTTCCTCCAAAATAAACTTTCCATTGGGGGGCGACAGGCTTTGCTGCCGGATTCAAATCTATGTCGTAATACTCCTCTGTATACTTGATTTTGCTGTAATTGAAGGATGATTGCAGTGACTTGATAGATTCCCACGGCTCTTCCATAGCCGTCAAGTTCATCTTATCGGCAATCTCCGCCAGTGTGCTCTCCTGCTCCTCTGTTATGGGATTCTCCTTCAAAAAGGCTTCAAATTGCATCTTGTCCCACATCCATGTTTGCTCTAAGGCGTCAGCGTGGCCGCAGGCTAGCAGTAAACGCAGAAAATCTGTAAAATTTTCTGCCAAGGGGTGGACATAATCAGGAGCGGCATTCATGGGGCTGACTGCAAAAACCATCTCTCCAAAACCGCGGATGAAACAGTAATGAATACCGTCCACACCGGCCCAACCGATGATGCTGGTCCCTTTGGGCGTACAGAAATAAACAGCTTCATTTGCGCTGTGTTCTACGCCAAGGGGAGCAAGATCAATATTCTTCTTCAAAAATTTATGATAGGTGTTTGCCATACAAGATATCTCCCTGTTCAGTACTTTCTTTTCACTATAACACAATTGTAGAAACAAATCCATAAAAACTACTTACGTAATAACTGTATAAGACGGATTTCCCAAATTGCAGGATATATGCAGAAAAAAATTTGTGAAGGAGGCGCAGTTGATTTTACATCAATTTTACAAAACTGCTCTTTTGAATTTTACAGTGTAGGCGTATTTTTATCTTTGTAATCCACATATTGAGATAGGAGAAGAGAAAAATGAAAACAGAAACGAAGAAAAAAGTGAAAAAAATGCTCGCATGTATGATGGTAGCGACAACTTTGGTGATGGCAGCGACAGGTTGCTCGCAAAAAGAAGCGGGAACGGTATCTACTGATGGTTCTACTTCCATGGAAAAAGTCATTGGCGCATTGGGAGAGGCATTTGAGGGACAAAATTCCGGTGTGACTTTTACGTACAATCCCACAGGTTCTGGTTCCGGTATTCAGGCTGTGAAGGAAGGTCGTTGTGATATTGGTTTGTCCAGTCGTGATTTGAAAGATGAAGAAATTGCCGATGGATTAAAGGCTACTGTGCTCGCTTACGACGGGATTGCAGTGATTGTGAATCCAGAGAATCCTGTTGTGGATTTGGATATGGACAGTATTTCTAAAATTTACACAGGTGAGATTACCAATTGGAAAGATGTGGGTGGACAGGATGCAGAAATTGTTTTGATAGGTCGCGAAGCAGGCAGCGGTACCAGAGATGGATTTGAATCCATCACAAAAACAGAGGATGCCTGCCAGTATCGTCAGGAATTAACCTCGACCGGCGACGTCATTACAGCAGTTTCTCAGAATCCTGCAGCAATTGGTTATGCTTCTCTTGCTTCGGTCAATGAACAAGTACAGACTGTTCGCGTAAATGGAGTAGAACCTACAGAGGACAGCATAAAAGATGGCAGTTATGTGATTCAGCGTCCCTTTATCCTAGTTACCAAAGAAGATACCCCTCTTTCTGATACTGCACAAAAATTCTTTGATTTTGCTACTTCTGTTGAGGCAGCTCAATTTATCTCTGCTGCCGGTGCAGTTTCGGTACACTGATGATGGGATGCAGAAAACAGGCGGTAGAAACCGTCGTTCACGGGATATTTTTACTCCTCGGTTTGATTACGGTAGGCTGCGTATTGCTGATTACTGTATATTTGATTGTATCCGGGATTCCCGCTATCAGAGAAATTGGACTTGCCGCATTCTTGCTCGGTGATACCTGGGCCTCTACTGCGGCGGAACCGTCCTTCGGGATTTTGCCTTTTATTCTGACCAGTGTTTACGGTACGGCTGGCGCTATCTTTTTCGGGGTTCCCGTAGGCTTTATGACAGCAGTGTATTTGGCGAAAATGGCTCCTCCGAAAATAAAAGCTGTAGTAGAAGCTGCAGTGAGTCTTTTGGCAGGGATTCCTTCCGTCGTTTATGGGTTGGTCGGTATGTTGGTCTTGGTGCCGGGAATCCGCGTACTGTTTCATGTGCCTGACGGAGCCAGCCTGTTGGCGGCAATCATTGTTCTGGCAATCATGATTTTGCCTTCCATCATAAAAGTGTCTGTCACTGCTCTGGAGGCTGTTTCTCCAGAGTATGAGGACGCTTCCTTAGCGTTGGGTGCAACTCCCATTGAAACGTATTTTAAAGTATCAGTTCCTGCCGCAAAAAGCGGCATTGCAGCAGCAGTAGTGTTAGGTGTGGGCAGGGCGATCGGGGAGGCCATGGCGGTCATTATGGTATCGGGAAATGTGGCCAATATGCCTTCTCTGTTTCAAAGTGTCCGGTTTCTTACAACTGCTGTGGCCAGTGAAATGTCTTATGCCAGTCCTGAAAGCTTGCAGCGGCAGGCGTTGTTCTCTATCGCTTTGGTACTGTATCTGTTCATTTTACTCATTAATGCTGCGTTGAATTTTTTCTTAAAGCGCAGTAAGGAGGGTTAAGGATGACGCAAAATTCAATTTCTGCAAAGCGTAAAGCATATATCGTCTTGATGCGCTCATTCATTGCTGTATCGGTGGCGCTTACTTGTGGGCTGACACTGTTTCTCATTGGTTATGTACTGATAAGCGGTTTGCCCCATGTAACATGGTCGTTTTTGACCACAACGCCCAGTATTCTGAATGGCCGCATTGGAATTTTGCCTGATATTATGAATACCATTTACATTATCTTGGCTACGCTTGTGTTCGTACTTCCTTTAGGTGTAGGTGCGGCAGTTTATTTGACGGAATATGCGACAAACAAACGAGTAGTAGCTGCGATAGAATATGCAGCAGAAACCCTTTCCGGCATTCCTTCCATTATTTATGGTTTGGTGGGGATGCTATTGTTTACCGGTATCTTTGGAACATCTCTGATTGCCGGAGCATTCACACTGGTCATTATGAATCTTCCTACTGTGATGCGCACTGCTCAGGAGAGTTTGAAAACGGTGCCGCAGAGCTACAGGGAAGGTGCCTTTGGTTTAGGTGCGGGCAAGTGGCGTGTGATTCGCACTGTGGTTTTGCCCGGGTGTATTGATGGAATCATTACCGGCTGTATTTTGTCTGTGGGCCGTATTTTAGGTGAATCGGCAGCGCTGCTGTTTACCGCCGGTGCGGCGCATAAGCTGTTTGGATTGTTTGATGGTCTGATGAATCAGGGGGCTACTCTTACGGTAGCATTGTATTTTTATGCCAAAGAGTCCGGGGAATTTGAGATAGCCTTTGCCATTGCAGCGATTTTGATGCTGCTGACGCTGATGATCAATCTTTCCGCTTTGTTTATAGGCCGGTACTTTAAGAAAAGGAGAGCGTTATGAGTTCTATCATTACTGCAGAAAAATTGTGCTTGTGGTATGGCAGCGCCCAGGCATTGAAAAATATAAATTTGACTATTCCCAAAAACTGTATCACGGCGCTGATTGGCCCTTCTGGCTGCGGAAAATCCACTTTTTTGAAAACGTTGAACCGCATGAATGATTTAGTTCCCAATGTCAGGATTACCGGCAAGGTTCAATATCAGGAGCAGGATATTTTTGCGCCTTCCCTGGATGTGAATCTGCTGCGGCGGGAAATCGGCATGGTGTTTCAAAAGCCCAATCCTTTCCCGATGAGCATTTACGATAATATTGCCTATGGTCCCCGCACCCATGGTATCAAAAACAAGGCCAAGCTGGACGATATTGTGGAGCGTTCTCTGCGCAGCGCGGCTATTTGGGATGAAGTGAAGGACCGTTTGAAGAAAAATGCGCTGGGATTATCCGGCGGACAGCAGCAGCGGCTCTGTATTGCCCGTGCTCTGGCGGTAGAGCCCAAGGTGCTTTTGATGGATGAGCCTACTAGTGCGCTGGACCCTATTTCCACTTCAAAAATAGAAGAACTGGCCATGAAGCTCAAGGAAAACTATACCATCGTCATTGTAACGCACAATATGCAACAGGCTGTGCGCATATCCGATTATACAGCATTTTTCCTACTTGGTGAGCTGGTAGAGTGCGATAAAACGGAAAAATTGTTCTCTCAGCCAGGATGCCAGAAGACAGAAGACTACATTACAGGGAGGTTTGGTTAATGCGTTCTAAATTTGATGAACAGCTTGCCTTGATGAAACATGAGCTGATTCAGATGGGCGCTCTGTGTGAAGAGGCCATATCTATGGCAGCGAAAGCGCTGAAAGAAGGAAACAAAGAGCTGGCGGAAAAGGTCATACCGTTAGATAATGAAATTGACCAAATGGAGCGAGATATTGAAAATTTATGTTTAAGACTGCTGCTGCAGCAACAGCCGGTGGCTCGTGATTTGCGGCAGATTTCCGCTGCATTGAAAATTATCACCGATATGGAGCGCATTGGAGATCAGGCGTCTGATATTGCAGAAATTATTTCCGCCATGCTGTCAGAAGGATATGTTCCAGAAAATGTAGGACATATCGACGAGATGGCAACGGAAACGATGAAAATGGTCACGGAAAGCGTGGAGTCTTATGTACAGCAGGATATCGCCCGCGCCAGAAACGTCATTGCCCATGATGATCTCATTGATGAATTCTTTACACAGGTGAGAACGATTCTGATTCAGAATATTGTGGAGAATCATACATCGGGTGAGTATGTGCTTGATTTGCTGATGATTGACAAATATCTGGAACGTATTGGCGATCATGCGGTAAATATTGCTGAATGGGTTATCTTCTCTGTAACCGGGACCAAAGAGAGCTGATGCGCCTGCTTGAATTTTACAAATTACAGATTGTCGGGAAAAATGGCTTTTTCAAGAGAGCCGTTTTTTCTATTTCCTGAGAAATAAAAAATAGGGGAATGCAAAGGCATCTGACATTGCTAGCAGATATTTTGTATGATAAAATGTGTGTGAAATCTAAAAAAGAATGAGCTGATTTTATGCAGTTTAACATTACTGCTTCTTCAGAGGGAAAAGAGGTGCCATATGATTTTTTGTGTAGAAGATGACGATGCAATCCGTGGTCTGATGATCTATACACTGAATGCCGCCGGATTTACAGCAAAAGGATTTACGGACAGCATCGGTCTTTTTGATGCACTGCGGACGGAAACCCCTCAATTGATTCTGTTGGATATTATGCTGCCGGGCGAGGACGGTCTTTCCATCCTGAAACGGCTGCGGGGGCAAATGGCTACTGCGGATCTGCCTGTGATTATGACAACGGCCAAGGGCACGGAGTATGACAAGGTGATTGGACTTGATTTGGGTGCGGATGATTATCTGGCCAAGCCTTTTGGTATGATGGAAATGGTGTCCCGTGTAAAGGCGGTATTGCGCCGTGCTGTGCCGGAACAGACAGAGCATCAAATATCAGTGGGCGGATTGACCGTCAATCTGGATGAACGCATTGTGACAATTGATGGTGAGAGGGTAGCGCTTACCTATAAGGAATTTGAACTGCTGCGCCTGTTTCTCTCAAGACCTGGGATTGCTTTTACCAGAGAACAGCTCCTGTCGGATATTTGGGGCACAGAATATTATGGAGAAACACGGACGGTGGACATGCACATTCGTACCCTTCGGCAAAAACTGGGTGATTACGGCGTGATGATTGAAACGGTTCGCAATGTGGGCTATCGGTTGGAGGCAAAACAATGACAAAGAAAATCTTTTATTCTATTTTGTCGATCGCGACGGCAGTTTTGCTGGGCAGCTTTGTCATTGTGACAGGATATTTGTACAGTTATTATGAAACAGTAGAGGAAAATCACCTCAAGGATGAATTGCGGCTTGCAGCGTATGCAGTAGAGGAGAATGGGCAGATCTATTTGGAGGAACTGACTGCCGGAGATTTTCGTGCAGAATATCGGCTTACCTGGATTGCATCTGATGGGACAGTGCTTTTTGATACAAAGGATTCATCGGGAAATATGGAAAACCATGGAGATCGCTTGGAGGTACAGGAGGCTTTGAGCAAAGGGGAGAGCAGCAGTGTGCGATATTCCAGTACGCTGACAGAGAAAACCTTGTATTATGCGAAAAGATTGACAAATGGAACGGTGCTTCGCATCTCTATCGGTCAGGCGACAATATTGGCATTGACGCTGTTCATGTTGCGCCCCATTTTGTTTGTGGGAATTCTTGCAGTCATTCTTTCTGTGCTGTTGGCGCATTGGATGGCGAAGAAAATTGTTCGCCCGTTAAATACGCTGGATTTGGACCATCCTCTGGAGAATGATGCCTACGAGGAGTTGGCGCCTCTGTTGGGGCGCATTCATCAACAGAGCCAGCAAATTGCACTGCAGCTGCAAGCTCTGCGGAAAAAGACAGATGAGTTTGAGCAGATTACATATCATATGAGAGAAGGGCTTGTACTGCTGGACCACAATGGAACAATTTTGAGTATCAATCCAGCGGCGCAGAAAATCTTTTCAACAGATGCAGACTGCATAGGAAAATCCTTTTTGTTGATAGAACGCAGTCATGACATGAGTATAGCCATAAAGTCTGCGATGCAAACAGGACACGGAGAAGTGCGCGGGATACGCAGCGGTAGGGAGTATCAGTTTGATGTGAGCCGGATTGAATCAAATAATGAGCTTATGGGAACAGTACTGTTGGCCTTTGATGTGACAGAGCAGGCAGCAGCGGAACGCAGTCGTCGGGAATTTACCGCCAATGTCTCCCACGAATTAAAGACGCCGCTGCAGTCCATTCTTGGCAGTGCCGAACTATTGGAGCATGGAGTGGTAAAACCAGAGGATATTCCGCAATTTTCCGGTTTGATACGCACAGAGGCGGCGCGGTTGGTGGCTTTGGTGGAGGATATTATTCATCTTTCCCAGTTGGATGAAGGAATTGCGCCGGATTGGGAAATGGTGGACCTCTATAAGATAGCGATGGAAGCAGCAACCGCCTTGGAGAGCAATGCGCAAGCCAAACATGTCCAACTGACTGTCAATGGCGAAAGTGTTTCTGTGCGCGGTGTACGTGGATTTTTATATGAAATGCTCTACAATCTCTGCGATAATGCCATCAAATATAATGTAGAGCATGGGCGCGTAGAGATTACGGTTTTTCAGAGCGAAAAAGGGCCTGCTGTCTCCGTAAAAGATACAGGGATTGGAATTCCAGCCGAGTATCAAACTCAAATTTTTGAGCGGTTTTTCCGTGTGGACAAGAGCCGCTCCAAAGCATCCGGCGGAACAGGTTTGGGGCTTTCTATTGTCAAGCACATCGCCCAATATCATCACGCTTCCATTCAGTTGGAGAGTCAGGTTGACGAGGGCACTGCCATTTTGCTTACCTTTTCAGCAGAATCATTTTGATACAAGATCGAATAGCAAAAATGTTTCACGTGAAACACTTACAATTTTTTTCAATTTGATAAACAGAGATAAACAGAAACGGAAAAGAGCGCTTTTACGGATAAAACTCCGCAGAAGCGCTCTTTCAAAGTGGAATAAACCTGATAAAATTGCAGGTCTAATCAATAGTGTAGTTTCTCATAGTGCGTGCAGTACATGAGAAAAGATTTTCAGTGGGTGAAGTCTAAAATTTTTACAGTATCGCCCACTTCTTTTTTCACCAATTCTTTCATTTTAGCTGCAAACGGGCAAGGATATCCGATGGGGCTTCCTTTTGTGATGCAGGAAGCAAAGGCAATAGTATCTGCTCCCCGTTTTACCAGTTCACGGGCCCGCAGTACCGATTTTTTTGCCGGACAGCCGCCGCAATTGATAAAGCCAATGAGCTCGATGGGCTCGTCCACGCCTTCAAAAGCACCTTTCTTTTCCGCAACCATTTTAAAATCGTTTGTTCCTGGACAGTAATCTTCTGTCTGCATGCAACGAATAATTCCTACTTTCATAAATAAACAACCTCCTTTTTCTCTTAAAATTATTGTACAGAAAATGAGTAATTTTTGCAATCATAATACGGATACGATTTTTGAGATGATGCTGTCATTAAAATATTATGATATCCAGCCTTTCTGGCGTAGTTGTATAGTCTGTTTGTTTTTTCTATAATAATATAGAAAAGTGTAACGAATTTCGTATTTTCTGAAAGGAGCGATCAGAAGAAAATTTCACCGGCACATAAAAATTTTCTTTTTCTTCTGCAACATTTCTGCTTGCTCATCTGTATATAAGGTAGAACGGCAAGATGCCGCTCAGAATACTTGAAATGATGCGGAAGAAATTTTGCAGGATACCTTGATTCAGTTTTTGAAAACAGCTCCGACGTTGGACAGTCCTAAACATGAAAAGGCGTGGCTGCTGCGGGTAGCGGCAAATTTGAGTAAAAATCGCATTGATTACAATCAACGCCGCCTTGCAGATGAGTTAAATGAAGAGTTGGTTGCGAAGGAGCGGGAAGATTTGTCCTTTGTGTGGGAAGAAGTGAAAGCTCTGCCTATCAATCAACGGGAAGCCGTCCACCTGTTTTACTATGAAGGCTACACTACAGCGGAAATTGGAAAAATGCTTGGGCGGCGGGAGTCTACCGTTCGCTCTGATTTGCGCCGAGGCCGGGCAAGATTGCAAGGCGCGCTGAAGGAGGCGTATGATTTTGGGGAAGGCGTATGATGAGATTATGGAAAAAATCAAAGTGACACCAGAAATGCGACAGCACGTGTTGGAGCGCATTGCTCGGGAAGATATTATTCCTTCTAAAGCAGTACGTTTTTCGGCTTTGAAAAAATATTTATCTGTTGCGGCCTGTCTTGTCCTTCTGCTGGCGGGAGTTGTTACTCTGTCTCAATTACTGGAACGAACTGAACCGGAACCGCCGGTACTGACCGTGCCAAATATTGTGGAAGCCGCCTCCCTTCAAGAGCTGTCTGGGTTGGTAGGTTTTGAGGTAACAACGGAGTTTTCTTTGCCCTTTGAGGTTGAAAAAATCACCTATTGTTCCTATTGGAATGAAATGGCTGAGATTGAATACAGCGGCAGGGAATGCTTCGCCATATATCGTCAGTCCATAGGAAGTGACGACAATTCGGGAGATTATAACACTTACAGTGACATGGTTGAAATTGCTGTAAATAATCAAAATGTTACACTGAAAGGAAACGATGGAGCTTATGTGCTGGGGATATGGACGGATGGAAGCCATTCCTACTCCTTATCTATTTCCCCTGGTGTTTCTGCGGAAGATTGGCAAACAATTTTGCAGCACTAACGATATAAGACAAAAAGTTGCAATTCCAACAGCAGTGCAATATCATAATTGTGCAAAATTATAAAGGGGTCGGAACCAGAAGCTTCCGACCCCTTTTGTATATGCTGTATTAAAAAATGTTTTTATCAGTTAAAGCCGAATGTTTTCTGTGCGATTTTGTAGCAGATTTCGGCAAACTTACGACCGGCAGGATTTTGCAGTGTCATCACCCGTCCAAATAGCCCATAGCGCAATTTTTTGTACATGCGTGGATTGCTCAACTGCAGATATTCCCAGAGCTCGTCCCGTTTTGCCAGATTATCGGCATCATGGGAGCGAATGAGCATGATAGAGGATATGGTCATCATAATTTCCAGATAGTTATACATATACTGGCGCAATTTTTTGCTTGGCACCATAGCTTTATCGGAAAGATCATAATAATCAATCATCAATTTGTTCACTCGCAACTGCTGATCAACACGTTTAATCATCACTTTCTCATTCACTGATTGGTCGTCTCGGCCGATAAAATAGTGATAAAAATCTACATCAAGATAGTAAATCGTTTTTACTGCCGGCAACGGTTGATAGACAAAAATATTATCTACATAGAATGTGTGCTTCGGTAATTCTAATTCACAATCCCGCAGCATTTGGGTACGATAGATTACTGAATGCATCAGAATATATTGCCCCTTTTTGAAATGTCCGATTTGCTCCCAGGTGAAAATTTCATTTTGTGGCAACACCGAGCGATAGTTCATTACCTTTTTGAAGGATGCGCCCTGCTTATCGTAAACAAAGTTAGAAATGAGCATATCCAACTGGCGATGCTCAGTCAGCATTTGTTTCAATAAATTCAAAATCTCTTTGTAAGCCTTTGGGTCCACCCAGTCATCGCTGTCTACTACTTTGAAATACGCGCCGGTGGCATTGCGCAGACCGGCATTTACCGCTTCGCCATGTCCGCCGTTTTCCTGATGGATGGCACGGATGATGTTGGGATATTTGGCTGCGTATTCATCTGCAATGCGGCCCGTGTTATCCTTGGAGCCGTCGTTGACGATTAAAATTTCTACATCATCGCCGCCGATTAACAGCGATTCGATACAGTTTGCCATATAGCTTTCTGAATTGTAAGAGGGAATTGCAATGGATAAAACCTTCATAACAGCCTCCTGCTCAACCTAATAGAGTGTCTGCCAATGTGAGCGCTTTGTCTACAATGGCGTCGATATTATAATATTTATATTCTGCCAGCCGTCCTAATAAATGAAAATTGGGATAGCCCTCCAACAGCTGACAATATTTTGCGTACAGTGCCAGATTTTCGTCATTGATGATAGAATAATAAGGAATCTCACCTGACTTGCCGCTGTAAGGTATCGGATATTCTTTCATGATGGTGGTGTGCTCAGGCATTTTCTGTCCTGTCAGTTTTTTGAATTCGGTAATGCGGGTGTAGTCTTCGCTGACAGTATAGTTTACCACGGCTTTGGGCTGGTAATCACTTTTTTCATAATGCTCAAACACAAAATTCAGAGAACGGTAAGGCAGCTGTCCATAGCAGCAGGAGAAAAATTCGTCAATCGGTCCGGTGAAAACAACTTGTCCGCTGAATGGTTCTCCCTGAAAATAAATCTGACCGTTTTCCAAAGTGAGCAGCTCATTGGCGTCGGTGTCCAACATGAGTGTAATATTGGGATAATCCAATAGTTTTTCAAAAAGCGGCGTAAATCCTTCCAGCGGCATGCCCTGATAGGTGTCCTGGAAATAACCGTTGTCCTCGGAGATCAGTACTGGCACCCGTGCTGTCACGCTGGGGTCAATTTCTTCCGGTGTCTGTCCCCATTGCTTTAACGTATAGTGCAGGAAAATATTTTCATACACATAATCAGCAATGGCTTGAATATCCTTGTCAGCGTTTTCTTTTAGTTTTAAGATAGGTACGCGGCTACCTGGCCCGTAGGTGGAGATCAATTTTTCCCGCAATTTTGCAGATTTTTCTTCTCCGTAAACCATTTTCAATGTATTCAGATTAAATGGAACAGGTACATATTCACCGCGGATATTGGCTACAACCTCGTGCTTATAGGGATACCATTGGGTAAACCGAGAGAGGTAGTCATATACATTTTTTTTGCTGGTGTGAAAAATATGCGGGCCATATTGGTGAATTAAAATTCCTTCGTTGTCATATAAATCGTAGCAGTTGCCGCCGATGTGCTTGCGCTTTTCAATGATGCATACATTTTGATTGCCGCGCTCCGCCAGCTCGCGGGCAACGACCGCTCCGGCAAAGCCGCAACCTACAATAATACTGTCGTACATAAGAAGCCTCCTTCTAGCATAGATACAAATATTATAACACAAGAAGAGCTCTATTGTCATTAAATCAGAAACGGAAAAATGTAGATTCATTTTAGAAAATATGAGGAATACAAAAATTCAACTTCTGTGAATGCATTGCCACAGACTGCATTTTTATGATAAGATAAGGACAACAGAAAAGGAGGCAGACATCTATGGAGGCCGTTTCGGTTTGTCAATTGAAAAACGTGACAAAAGAATATACCAATGTGCATGGCTCGCAGCAGATTTTTTCCGATTTAACCCTGGAGTTGCCTTTGGAGGGAATTACGGTATTGGTGGGCCGCAGCGGATGTGGCAAGACAACCTTGCTGCGGTTGCTATCTGATTTGGAGAAGCCTGATGTCGGTGAGATTTCTTTTACGAGGATGGGGAAAGGATATCAACCCAAGGTAGGCATGGTGTTTCAGGAGAGCCGTTTGCTGCCGTGGTTAACTGTGGCGGAGAATATCATGCTGTCACGCAGTCGCTGGCAGGAGGCTGATGTGCTACCTTTTTTGGATATGGTGGGATTGGAGCATAGTGCACTGCATATGAAGCCTGCATCGTTGTCCGGTGGAATGGCGCATCGGGTAGCTATCGCCCGCGCGTTGGTGTATGCGCCTGATTTGTTGCTGATGGATGAGCCTTTTGCTGCCTTGGACTATTTCACCCGTATGGCGCTGCAGCAAAAAGTGATTGAAATTCAGCAGCAAACGAACACTGCTGTTATTTTTGTGACTCATAATGTGGATGAAGCCTTGCTTCTTGCAAAGCGAATTCTAGTGCTGAAAAAAGGAGAAGCGCCAATTGCGTTTCCCTTGACGGAAACCTATCCCCGGCATTTGGAGCAGCCCGCGTTGGTGCAGTGTAGGCAGGATATTTTGCGCTTCTTGCTGTAATGCACAGAATGCATTCTGCGAAGGAGTTGAAAAAATATGTTTTATGTAGGGCTATTTACCATTGTTTTGATACCGGCCCTTATGCTGCTGTTTGGCTGGCTGCTTGCAGCTCCCGGCAACACCGTCGGCAAGCCCAATCATCTTTTTGGCTATCGCACAAAAGCTTCTATGCGTAGTCAGCAGACATGGGAATTTGCCAACCGTTATTGCGGCAGGCTGTGGATGAAGTGGAGTATACCCATATTGGCCGTATCTCTGGCTGTCTTTTTTCTGTTGGACGCCTCTGAAACAGCCATCACTGTGATTCCTCTGGGACAGTTGATTCCAATGTTTATCACGATTTGGCTTACTGAGCAGGCAATCAAACAGGAATTTGATCAAAATGGCAGCCGCCGTTCATAATGGAGAGGAAAGATTTAGATTTGTTGTTGTGAAAGGAAAATTTCTGTGAAACAAAATGTGATATTTATAGTGGCAGGGATTGTTGTGACGGTGATATCCTTTCTATTGGATAATATTTTTTCTTTGCTGCTGGTGCTGCCGGTTTTAATGTTTGTGACCGGAAAGCTGGTCTCTAGTGCTGCTGTATTGCGGGAAAAACCGGGGGACAATACGGAAGCGTATTTTTGGAATGTGGGGTACAAAACGGGCGGTTCCATGCGAAGTCAGGAAACATGGGAATTTGCCAACACATATTACGGTAAACTATGTGTGCGTTGGAGTATGCCTATGCTGGTACTGTCAGAGGGTATTATGTTCCTCTTTCAACGATATGCATGGACCTTAGGTATTTTGTTTGCTGTACAGATTGTTCTGTTTCTCTCTCCCATTTTGGTTGTGGAGAGTGCTATTGACAAAAGGTTTGACCGGCAGGGCAACCGCCGTGAACAATAAATAATTATTTTTAGGAGGTATAAGGATGCAGTTTACCTTTGCGCATTATAATTATAATGTATTGGATTTGGAGAAATCTTTGGCCTTTTACAAAGAGGCGCTGGGATTGGAGGAAGTACGCCGCAAGGAGGCTGAGGACGGCAGCTTTATCATTGTGTTTTTGGGTGATGGGAAAACTGGTTTTAAACTGGAATTGACCTGGCTGCGTGATTGGGAACGTCCGTACAATTTGGGGGATAACGAGGTGCATTTGGCATTTCAGGTAGAAGATTTTGCTGCTGCTCACGCCAAACATCAAGAAATGGGATGCATTTGTTTTGAAAATAAGGCTATGGGCATCTATTTTATCAACGACCCTGACGGGTACTGGTTAGAAATTGTGCCGATGAAATAGGAATAAGGCTGCTTTTTATCTTTCTGCACAATCCAACGTGACTGCGGAAAGAGAAAGGGCAGTCTGTTTTTTTATTATTTTAGATGATATACTTTACAAACTTTTAAGGCTTTACGGAATGAACTTTGCAGATAGAAGTTTTTTGAGAGGTTATTCGCTTATTTGTCGATTTATATTTTTCTCAAAAGTGATACTCCAACGTTCTATATTTCGGGTCAGCAATTCTTCCGCAGCGGAAATCTTTTCTGCTACATCTTTTGAAAAATTATCACTGCCCAGATTTCCGGTCAGGTTATTACAGAGGGAATCGTTTAGCTGGATTTTCCAAGTATCGTCCGTTTTTTTCAAGACGATAGATACTTCCACCGCGAAACTGTCTTCACAGTTTTGCAGATAGGGGAGCAGGACTTCCGGACTTCTGATGGCTTCTTTGGTGCTGTCATGAATTAGGCTTTTCAAGCTTTTGTTTTCATCAATATTATCGCTGATTTTTGTAATTAAGTCCGTCACAAAAATTCCCATAGTATTGGAAAAATCTTTGTTGTGGATAGTGACATTGGCTGTGGCAGTATCTCCTTCTATTTGGACTTCATGAATCTCCCAGGAGAGATCTTCTACAACTGCTTCGGCCAGAGAATAATAAGCGTTGTCAGAAGGACGGCGGGATAAATCGCTGAATAGGTGACAACCTTCTGATTTGTTGTTGGTGTATGTGTTAAAGGTAGTCATATCTAGTTCTTTTAATGCAGTGAAAGCTGCGTTGATGGTTTCTTCCGGTGTTTGCGCCGAGTGCTTTGGCGCACTGCCGCAGCCCATCAACAGTAATGTACATATTAAAGATAAACCGATAATCCGTTTCATACAATGACTCCCTTTCTGTGTGCCGAAACATCACAGCAAAAAAATTCTTTTTATATTATAACAGAAATCTGCGTGGAAGAAAATTTGTTTTGATAAAAAAAGTATAAAGATATTGTGAAGATTGAGTGGTTTTACGTTTTGATTGTAAATTTTGTTTCATTGTGGTAGAATTTAGTGCAGAAGATATCCATGAGGAGGAGAGTGTATGAAGAAAAAGTTGCCATTTTTGTTGGGCGCGATTGTTTTCTGCTGCGTTTTGGCGATAATTTTTGCGTTACTGTTTGGCAATCCACTGATGGCTTGGCATAATCATCAGCTGCAGGCTGCGCTACGGGACTTGCCGGAGGGTACAGTGACATTGGAGGAAGCAGTGCCCTTTGAGTGGGATGTGTTGTATAGTTTTGATCCTTACACATCGCGTGAAGAAATGGAAAACGTGATGCACCTGAAGAGTGACGCGGTTCAGGCAGGTGTGAGTGAGGGACAGCGCAGCTTTGTCTTTACCAAAGATGATAAAGTGGTATGCAGTATGTACGGTACACCGCAAAAATTGGGCTATGATTTGTGTGCAATTCCCAGCTACACAGTGTACAGATATTCTTCTGCTGCATCACAGCAGGGACAGGATTGTTTTCTGCAAAGCGGCAGGAACGCCAAATTTGCCGTGAGCCATGAGGATGACTATGTAAAACTGGAATATCTTGCGGATCAATCTATCATGGAAGACAGAGAGGCTGATATGCAGATTTTTGAGTATCAAAATCTGCGGTTGGGAATTACTGATGTTCGAGAAGTGCGTACAGAAGTCTGGACGGATGATATGGGGGACAGCCAGGAAAGACCTGTTTACGTCTGTGAGCCCGGTGCAGTCATTATGGTATTGCATGCTGACATGGAGGCTGGCGCTGACGATGGGGTGTCCTATGCCCGCTGGAAAATTTATCTTTCAGATACTGCTGGCAGCTGGAATGTGAGAGTAAGTATTGTGGACGATATGGCACCGTTTGCGATTACGGAAAATACAAGAGGAATCGGCGCAGAAGATGAATATATACTGCGCTTTGAGATGGTGGAAGAATAAGAGAAACATAAAAAGAGAACTGCCTTTGACGATTTTTGGCTGCGGTGTGAAAGTGCCGCAGGAATCGTTCAAGGCAGTTTTTTATGATTTTTCGGCACAGGAAAGCAGTACCGTTGCCTGAAATTGTTTTTGCGGGATGTGATATACGAATTGACAATGCCCGCCGTATTTTTGCACATGATTCAGCACATTCTGTATGCCACAGCCGTGCTGCTCAGATGGTGTCTGTCGTTGTGGAATTCCATTTTTTATGACAGGTGCCATGTCGCAGCTGTTGGTGATGGTAATGGCGCTGTAATACTGATTCTTTTGTTCAAAGCTGCAGTAAATTTTTCGTTCTGTGCTTTGTGCCGCTGCGATGAGGGCATTATCCAACAAATTACCTAAAATCACGCACAAATCGAGATCTGCTATAGAAGATAGCGTTGTGTTAGGCTGATAATCAATTTCAAATGTGATCGTTTGTTTTTGCGCCTGTTGTAATTTATCACTGAGCAGGATATCCAATGTTTGATTTCCGGTCAATTTATGCAATGTTCCACTCTGTAAGTCGTCATAAACAGTGTGAATATATGCTTCAATTTTGTGCATCTCGTTTTGCCGTGCCAGCTGCTGTATATATGCCAAATGTTTTTTGAAATCGTGCTGGTATTGCCGTAGGGTTTGATATTTTTGCGTCATTAAGTCGATATATTGCTGATTTTGCTCCAATTGATGCTGTAACTGCAATTTTTCCAGTGCAGCACGTTGTTTTTTAGATAATATTACATAAAACCATCCACAAAATAATGCGACAAAAAGACAGAATATAGAAATAATAATTTTTAACTGTTGTAAGGATGAAAGGTTTATTGTATTTAATGAAAAGCCACTAAAAATAAAGTGGATAAATACCAAGAGAGGTTCGATACTGCAAAGACAAACAAAAAGTAACCATAATGCCCAAAAATCAATTTTTTTCATTTTTACTTCTATTCCTTTTTTTCTAATATTTGTCGTTCAGAATAATCTGCGGCGCGATAAAACATTATCCAGACGATAAGAAAACCGATAAACGGTACAGCAGTTTTTTGAAAATATGAGCTAAAAAAGAGAGGAATCCATAGTAATAAACTACTTATAAGAATATAGCATATCATAGTACCATAATTTTTTCGATAAATTTGCGGAAAAGAGGACATTTTCAATAAATCGCCTAAAATCTGTGTAGGAATGCTTCTACTCTTCATAAAACAAAACGAGGCTATGAAAAAAGTCAGAAATGCCGTACAAAATAATAAGAATAATTGAATAGATGTTTTTTGTAATAAAGGAAGACGGATTGCAAGTGCGATCGCTCCAAAAAACAAGAAAATAGCGGCCAAAGAAAGATTTATAAATAGAATTATGGAAGTGATAGATTTACTTTTTAAATAGCTCATAAAAAACTCCTGTAAAAAATTTGGAAAACTGCCATGAAACTTCTTAGAGTATAAAATGTTGTTCTATGGCAGTTTTTATAAATTAGAACGGTAATAGTTCCATAATGACTGCAACAGCAGCATTTACTACTGTCGCATTGGCATTTGGAAATACATCATAGATCGCATTGCGAACGGCAGTTTCGACATCATCTGTGTATTGAAAATAATAATCTAATGCGGTAAGTAATTTATCGCGTATAAAGTCAGCTTTATCAGGTAATGGAAGTTTATCCCAATAATCTGTGATGACTTTTTTTACAGCTTTTATTACATATTTAGCAGCTCCACGTTCTTCCACTTCAGGCGAAATATTTTCCTCATTACTTTCGCTAATTTCTATTTGCTCAATATAAGAGTAACTTTCCAGTGTAGATTTTGTTTCTGCAAATGCAGGAGTAGCTGCTCCAAATACAAAAGTACCTAATACAACACTTGCTGCGACTTTTTTTGTTTTATTGTTCAATGAAAGATACCTCCAAAAATTTTTTTGGAGATTAGCGCCAATCTCTAATGCAAGTTTACGCAAAGAGTTCAAATATTGCAATAGTTTCTGCAAAAGTGGTCAGTTTTTCTGTAAAAATGGCGGCATTACAGGTGCATTATGTGTGCTTTGAATTGTTGATATTTGCGACGAGACATGGGAAGCTGATGACCGCCTGTGGTAAGCAGCTTATTTTGGTCGAAAAATTTTACATGATGCGCGTTGACTAAAATTTTGTTGTATGGCGTGAGAAAATAGCTGTTCGGTAAAATGGATTCCCAATGCTGCATGGGTTCTGTGCTGTTGAAGGTGCCTTGTGTAGTCACCAGCTGTACCTTGCGGCCTGCAATTTCTACATAAATGAGTTCGTCCAGGGCAATTTGATGGGAACCATTTGCGGTAGGAATCAGCACTGTCTCTTTTTGTTGCTGCATCGCTTGCCATGCAGTGACATCTTTCAAAAATATATCTTCCTGTATAGGTTTAAATCGATAGCGAAAGGCTTGTACCTCGTAGCCGGTTTCCAAATAATCATCATAATTGGTCAAAAAGATGACGGAAGCTGTGCAGCCTGTCGCACGTAGCTTTTCTGCTGTTTCTATACCGTTTAACTGCGGCATTTCAATATCCAGGTAAATACAGTCAAAGGCGGTTGCTTTGGCAGCTTGCAGCAGTTCCAATCCGCTGCTGAAACAATGTAACTGATAGGATTCTGTCCCAAAATGTTTTTGCCATAGTGTAACCAGTTCCTGCTGTACTGTTTGTTCATCATCACAGATAGCAATATGCCGCATAAGAAATCCCTCCAAAATGTTGTGATACCTTTTAAAATTTCAATTTATCTTCCGTACTCAAAAAACCAATTTTATTCTTCTACCGGAATCAGATTGTTGATATAAGGAAGGCGTTGTATCAGACCCTCGATATAATAGCGATGTCGAAAGCATTCGGTGGAAGCAAAATTGTGAGCTGATGAGAAAAGAAAGATACAGTCTATAAAAATCAGGCCATGAACTGTGCGGTTCATGGCCTGATTGCAGTGTCAAGCAAAGAATTTTTGCCACCAGCCTGTAATAAAGATGAACAGGATGAGAAGCGGCAGAATGTAGCTTACATAAAAACGAATGGCTTTGGGGAATTTCATACCGACACCGGCATCAGCTTCGGCGATAAAATTGTCCCAACCCCAGCCGTATCTACTGGTACAAAACAGTAAATATAACAAGCTGCCCAATGGCAGAAGATTATTGGATACGATAAAGTCTTCCAGGTCCTGAACAGTGGAACCAGCGCCTAGCGGCGCGAAGTCGCTCCAAATGTTAAAGCCCAACACACACGGCATGGAGAGAATCAGAATCAAAATGACATTGAACACGACTGCTTTTTTTCTTTCCCAGCCCCACAAATCCATGGCAAAGCTGATAATATTTTCGAATACAGCAATGATGGTAGAGAGCGCTGCAAAACTCATAAAAACAAAGAACAAAGTGCCCCACAACTGACCGCCGACCATTTGATTGAATACGTTAGGCAGGGTTACAAATACTAACCCCGGTCCCTGGCCAGCGTCGATGCCGAAGGCAAAGCAGGCGGGAATGATGGCCAGTCCTGCCAACAAGGCGACAATAGTATCCAGCGCACAGATACTTACTGTTTCTCCTGTGAGGGAACGGTCCTTGCTGATATAGCTGCCAAAAATAGACATAGCGCCAATTCCTAAGCTTAATGTGAAGAATGCTTGCCCCATAGCGGCATAAACGACTTCTCCGATACCTGCCTCCAACATACGATGGAAATTGGGAATCAAGTAAAAGGAGATTCCTTCTTCGGCTCCAGGAAGAGTCACACTGCGCACGCACAAAGCCAACAGAATAATAAATAAACAACTCATCATGACTTTGGTGATTCGCTCTACACCATTTTGCAGACCAAGACTGCAAACAAAAAAGCCAATGAGCACAGCAACAATCATCCATGCTGTCATATACCCCGGCTGAGCCAGCATATTGCCGAATACATTTCCCACTTCCTCTGGGGAAAGACCGACAAACTCGCCTGTGGCCATCTTGAGTACATAAGCGAGCATCCAACCGCCGACGGTGGTGTAAAACATCATCAAAAGATAGTTTCCGGCCATAGCTGCATAACCGGTCAGATGCCATTTACTGCCTTTCGGTTCCAATACGTGGAAGCTGCGTACAGCTGATTTTTGACTGGCGCGTCCTACGGCAAATTCCATTACCATAATAGGCATTCCCAGAATGACTAGAAACAGCAAATAAATTAAAACAAAGGCAGCGCCGCCGTACTGGCCAGTGATATAAGGGAAACGCCATACATTGCCTAGTCCGATAGCGCATCCCGCCGAAATGAGGATGAATCCCAAGCGAGATGAAAAGCGTTCACGTTTTTCCATGAAAATCTCCTTCTAATTACATAAAATTTTGAATTGTGAAACAGAAATTATATTGTTACAGTTTACAGACCTTGTTTTTAGTTAACCTTTATTTGTTCCTGCAGTTGTGTCAGTTCATGCTGGCTGAACCACATAAATAATTCATATACTTGCAGGCTTGGCGCAATGCGGTAGAGTTGTTTGCTGAATCCAGGAAGAATATTGTCTCCGCTGACGACGTCCTGCCCCAGAAACTTTTCCGGAGTGAGAACAGACCAGTTTTTCAGTGACGGAAAATTAGGCAGTACTTGTGCGTCTTCTTCCATATAGCAGGAAACCTGAGCCAAAACATATTTCATCTCGCCTTGTATACCTTTTTTTCGCAGTGCTTGCAGTTCATCAATCTGCTCATAAATTGCATCGCTGTATTCTGGAAATTTTTCACCGGTGACAAGATACAATCTAGCTATAGCTAAAGGAAGTTGGCAGGAGAGCTCTTCCAGCATTTCTTGGAATTGTTTTGCTCTTTTGTAAGTGGTACGGGCAAATCCAATAGGAAATTCCATTTGTAGTATCACTCCTGAAAGGTTAAGATGATGGCAAAAATAATAGAAATCACGGAAATTATTCCGGTTTATTTTCCTGTTGCTGCACTGACATGTATTTATCGAGCACCTTGCACCCCTTATTACGATTTACCTGACTATGAATGAACAAGGTCAGTTTTTTGGCAGCAGGGTCTGCTGTTTTGATCACAATGGTGTTATCCATTTGTTTGTAGGACAACACATGCTCCATAGGTACTAAAGCGTCTTGTCCTTTGGCGCGTTCTAAAAAGATACCCTTATCGGCAATGAGGATACTTAGCGGCTCCTTTTCCCCGATATCTGTATGACCACTGCACTTGCCTAAGCTAATCATACAATTTCGAGAAGATTTTCTTTTCAGTTCCTTAAACGTATGTTTTTCGTAAAACATAGGCAGCCTCCTGCTTTTCATAAAGAGTGCAAATCAGTAACTTAAAATTTCAAAACCATCTTCTGTAACCAGTATAAAGTGCTCCCACTGTGCCGAATCCTTGCCGTCGATAGTATAGGCGGTCCAACCATTTTTCTCATCAATAAATAAATCCGATGCACCTGCATTGATCATAGGCTCGATGGTGAAGGTCATTCCTGGAACCAGAAGACATCCGGTTCCCCGTTTTCCTACATGTGCTACAAAAGGTTCTTCGTGAAATTCCACACCGCAGCCGTGTCCACCGAATTTGGTCACTACAGAATAGCCGTTGGCTTCTGCGTGTTCCTGTACTGCAGCGCCAACATCCCCCAAAAAGCCCCAAGGATGTACAGCAGCCAATCCGGCTTCCAGACATTCCCGTGCAACGTCTACCAGGCGCTGCCGCTCCGGTGAAACACTGCCGATGGTAAACATACGGGAAGCATCAGAGTAGAAACCTTTATAAATGGTAGATACATCTACGTTTACAATATCTCCCTCCTTCAAAATGATATCAGGAGAGGGGATACCGTGGCAGATTTCGTTATTAATGGAGGTACACACGCTTTTTGGAAACCCTTCATAATTCAGCGGTGCGGGAATTGCTCCATGGGCCAGCGTGAAATCATGTACCAGTGTATTGATTTCCTCTGTACTCATTCCCACATGGATATGCTGGGCAACATAATCCAATATAGCGGTGTTAATCACACTGCTGGCGCGAATACCCTCCAGTTCTTTTATTGTGCGAATTGCTTCAAAGTCAGGCACCTCGCAACCTTTCAATGCAAAAGTAGCCACTTTGGCGTCGGCATTCAGATGGCACTTTTTATATTTTAAGCCACTGCCGCACCAACAGGGCTCGTTTCGTCCGATACTCATGAAACGGTCACATTCTTTCTTAATATATTTTTATAATGTCTACATTATACAATAAAAACACAGATTAGGAAAGGGAAATAGCGCTATAACGCGCGAATATCTGCCAATAATGCGTCAATCTCTTGTTGCTTGGTACTCCAACTGGTACAAAAACGTACACAGCTGTGCGTATCGTCTATTTGATGATCAAATTCAAAGATATAATGCTGCGCCAGCTTTTCTGCCTGTTGATTTTCTAACACGACAAATTGCTGATTGGTGAAGCTTTCTATAAAAGCAGGAATGTCCTTTTCGGTAAAGGCTTGTTTGATCTGCAATGCATACAGGTCGGCCTGACGGGTAATATCAAAATAAAGTCCATCTTTAAACAGTGTATAGAATTGTAAGCCTAGAAGCCAGCCTTTGGCCAGTATGGCGCCGTTTTGTTTCATATAGCTGCGAAAATCTGTTTGCAGCGCTGGATTGGTGAGAACTGCCGCTTCTCCGAACAGCGCGCCGCATTTGGTACCGCCGCAGTAAAAAGCATCGGTGAGCCGCGCCAAATCTGACAATGTGAGATCACATTGCGGCGAGCCCAGACCATAGCCCAAACGTGCGCCGTCAACAAAGAGATACAAATCATATTCTTTACATACTGTGCTGATATCCTCTAACTCCTGCTTTGAGTAGAGCGTACCGTACTCTGTAGGATAGGAAAGATACACCAGCTTGGGTTTGGTGATATGCTCCTGAACACCGCTTGTGCGGTATAATTCTGCTTCAGCGGCAATTTGGGCGGCGTTGAGTTTGCCGTCAGGACTGGGCAACGCGTGAATTTTGTGACCGCAATGCTCTACTGCACCGGTTTCATGTACATTGATATGCCCGCTTTGTGCGCTGATGACACTTTGATAGGGGCGCAGAGCCGCCGATATGATGGTAAAGTTTGCTTGTGTGGCCCCCACAAAAAAGTGAACTGCTGCGTTGGGGCAGTCTAAGTATTTCTTGATTTCGGCAACGGCTTTTTCACACCAGGGATCTAATCCGTAACCGCAGTAATTTTCTGTGTTGGTGTTTGTAAGCGCTTCTAAAATTTGTGGGTGGGCGCCATGATGGTAATCATTATTAAAGCGAATCATGAGTATGCTCCTCTCTCTTGATACGTAAATTTCCTTTTAGGGTAACACAGGGCCGATTGGAGTGTCAAGACTGCCCGGTGAAGAAGGAATACGTAATGTTTGTTGTTAAATTTTTCCGACAAGAAATATCTCTTGAGGTTATTTTTAGGAAAGTATATAATGAGAAAAATTCGCTTTATTTTAGAATAGTTTCAGGAGGTTGATATAGATGCGCACCAGAGAGGAAGCCATTGCTTGCTGCATGCAGCTGGCGGATGTATATGAGGATTATCCATTTCGGGATAAAAATTGGACTGTGATGCGGCATTGTCAGAATAAAAAAGCCTTTGCCTGGATTTTTGAGCGTCAGGGAAACATTTGGGTGAATGTAAAATGTGCAGAGGGTTGGCTACAATTTTGGCGGCAAAAATATGAGGCCGTCATTCCCGCCTATCATCTCAATAAGGAACATTGGAATTCTGTAATTTTGGATGGCACGGTAGAAGAATCGGATATTCGGGAAATGATAGGTGAGAGTTATCGTCTTACCGCACCGAAAATCAAAAAGAAATAGTAAAAGGAAAAGATAAAAATTTGCAAATGTCTCACGTGAAATATTTTTGAAAATTTTTTTGTAGTCGCAAAAATAAGAATAATATAAAAGTTTTCGTGAAAGAATGTCATAACATAGCCGGAGCAGACTCTTTTGAGAGTATGCTCTGATTTTTTACACGGATTTTTCCGCATTTTTTAACATGTTCTAGTGAAACTCTTTCTTGGCACAATAATTATTATAGTGCCATATTTTTTATGTTATTTTTATAGGTATTACGAAGATGGCTGGGATAACTCTATTTTATGAAAACCGGCTATGAAAATAGACTTTAATATAATCCCGTACACTGCGTTCAGCAAAAGAAAGTTGATTTTCTGGATGACTAAGCATGTAAAACCAAATTTTTTTGTGACAATCTTGAAAAGGACAAGTACATACTTTACCGTTTGAAAAGAAATTATGATTTTGTAAAATTGAAGGCAAAACTGTTACGCAATTATGAGTGGAAATGTATTCTAGAAGTTGTTCAAAGGTACAAAGGGGCAAAAATTTGTTATAAAATTCGTTCATTTCACATTCAAAAGTTTTTTGTGAGTGAAAAATAACCCGTTCCATCAATTTATATTCATCTAAATTGACAGCATTTTTTCCCGAAAAGTATTCATTTTTAGCCCCATAATAGATTATGTAATAATCTTCGAACAAAATATCTAGCTTTAAATTAGAGTTTCGTGCGAAAGCCTCAATAGATATTTTATCAAGCTCATGATAAGAACCAATGGCGATTTTTATAGTATTTTCATAAAATTCTTTTTCAAAGTTACGGGAGTAAAGCGGGGTAATATCTAAAAAAATATTTGGATATGCTTCAAGTAATTCAATTGATAAATGACTTCCGATGGATTCATATATAGAAGGCACAACTTTTATACTTACACTGTTTATCAAGTTGTTTATTTTATCTAATGAATACCAGGATTGTGTAATTTTTTGTATTTTTAATATATCATTATAAATTTGTATTCCGGCAGCAGTTGGGGTCACACCACTGTGTGAGCGAATGAGGAGTTGATAACCTAATTCTTTCTCCAACGATTTTATTGCTGTGACTAAAGTGGCAGGTGATAAATATAATTTTTCACTAGCTTTGGTAATGGATTTACAATTAATGGCTTCCAAAAAGTATTCTAAGTGATTTAAGTTCATAGATACCTCCCCCTTTATATCAGTATAGCAATAAAATTGAGCGCTATAAAGTAAAATTTTTTTAAGAAGCCTTTACGAAATGCAAATATTAAAGCAATGAAAACAATGATATAATTTATTTATGATAATGATGATAAAAGTTCATTAAGGCGCCATTGAATAATTCATCATTAAAATGCTAACTAAATTTAACAATGGGAGTGATGAAAATGGTAATCGATTTTCGCTTAAGACCGCCATATGATGAAACTTTTAAATATTTAACATCCCCTACACTTGAAAAGGCCTATACCTATATTACTGGCTTTGATACTCCAAAGTCGCTCATTAATTTTTCAATGGAGGAATGCATCAGAGAGATGGACGAAGCTGGCATTACACAGGGTGTAGTAACCGGTCGTAGGACTTGTACTACTATGGTAGTAAAAGAAGGGGCAGAACAGGCCAATAACGATGCAATTATCCAAATGATGAAGGAGTATCCCGGACGGTTTATTGGTGCGTATGGCTTCGATCCTACGGAAGGGAAACGTGCAATAGATTGGATGGACGAGTATATTTTAAATGGTCCTTTTACTGCTGCTTTAGTGGAACCGGGTATGGCTTCGCAGCCAATGTCTTTGGAGGATGAACGTGTATTGCCCTTTTACGATTACTGTGAAAGCAACAATATTCCCGTTTTACTGGCATTTGGTGAACTAAACTATAGGGCTATTCGTCATATGACCATTGAAGCTCTGGATAACGTTCTGGAAATGTTTCCGAAAATGAAAACAACTGTTTTTCATGGTGGATGGCCTTATACCAATGAAATTTGTTGGGTAGCGTTTAATCATGATAATCTGTACATTTCTCCTGATTATACAATGTTGCCTACATTTGGGGGACATCAGGATTTTATCAATTATGCTAACTCATTCTTACAGGACAAATTCATTTTTGGCTCTGCATATCCATTCTGTGCGATGAAACCGATTAAGGAGTATTACGATTCGGTTTTAAAACCAGAAGTACGAGATAAAGTGATGTACTATAATGCGTTACATGCACTCAATTTACCTATTCCTGAAGATGCGCCTGAAATTATTCCGCATTACGTAGGTGCACCAATTCCCGAAGAAGGCTCTGACTTGGATCTTTGGAAAAAATATAAAAAAGGCACGTATCGTACTATGTGGGATAAATAGACGAAAAATGATAAGACATGCTGCAGAGGTTCGTATCTGCAGCATGCTACCTTTAAAAGAAAATCTATAAAATAGGAGGTCTGATCATAGTGAGTACAACAAAAAAAATTCAATGGATTATTACGTTTCTGCTTCCGATTTGTTTATATTTTTATATTGGAACTACCTCCATAGCATACGAATTAAAAATGTTTTTCGTATGTACTAGTTTTGTAATACTGATTATGGCATTTGATTTTTTCCATATGTTGGTGCCGGCAATTATGCTGCCGGGGCTTTATTTACTATTTAATGTAGCTCCAGTATCGACTGTCTATTCTCCGTGGACTGGTACTACTATTTGGATGATTTTAGGTGCGACTGTTTTATCTAACGTAATGGAGGACACGGGACTTTTACGTCGCATTGCTTTAATATGCATTAAAACGTTGGGCGGCAGCTTCCGCGGGGTTTTGTGGGGTGTGCTGATAGCCGGTATTATTGCGAACATCGTTACGTTCTGCAACTCGTGGATTATTGTGATTGCTTTAATTGTAGGTGTATGTAAATCTATGGACTACAAACCTGGTTCGAAAGAAGCAATTCTTTTGATGCTGGTATTGGAACTGGTTGTTTGTGGGGCAACAATTCCTGTATTTTCTCCAATTCAAATTGGGATCATCAATAATGGCGCTCAGGCAGTATTGCCGGATTTTGCTATTCAGTGGTTTCATACCTATTTGTATGCAGCACCTATGTTTCTGTTTATGGCAATCATATTGATTGTTTGGATGAAGATGCTCAATGCGAAGCAGTTAGGCGGTTCTGGAGAAAAAGAGTATTTCGAGCAAGAATTGCAGCGTATGGGGAAAATGTCTATTGAAGAAAAGAAAACAGCATTTATCACTTTGCTGCTGGTATTATTTTTGTTAACAAATCCGATTCATGGCATTGATGTAGCGTATGCATTTTTAATCTTACCATTATTGTTATTCTTCCCTGGCATTAATGTTGGGAAAAAGCAGGCGCTAGACCGTATTAATATTAGTCTGTTTGCTTTCATTGGAACCTGTATGGCGATTGGTACAGTTGGCAGTGCTGTAGGGATGAGTTCGTTGATTACGACTACGCTGGTACCGCTTTTGGAAGGAAAAAGCACTATAGTTGTTCTGTATGTAATTTTGATTATCGGAATGTTCGTTAATTTCTTAATGACGCCCGCAGGTTTGAACGCTTGTTTATCTACCCCGGTTACTCAGATTTCAATGGATTTGGGTATCAATCCGATGGCTCCGCTGTTAACTATGTTTATGGGAATGGACCAGGTATTTTTGCCCTATGAAGTAACCTCGATTCTGCTAGTTTTTTCGTATGGTTTTATTTCCATGAAGGATTTTATCAAGTATAACTTAATTAAGACTGTATTGTACTTTGTATTCTTTGGCTTGATACAGATACCATTCTGGAAATTACTTGGGTTAATCTGATGTGAGAAAGTGAACTCAAAGAGCTTAGTGGCAGCTTCTGCGGTCACTGAGCTTTTTGTTGTATTATTTTTATTACAGTATTTTTTGTTCGGCAGAAAAGAGAAGGGAGAGTGTAAAAATGCGGTGGAAGGAAAACGCGCGTGTTGTAGTAGTTTTTATTTTCTAGGAAAATAAGAAAAGCAATTCATTTTAAACAAAGATATATTCCCCTCCTGAAAGCTATTTTCTTTCCTGCAATCTACAATTGGTCAAAACGCAAGAAGCTGTTACAATTGATTTGAAAATGCATGATTGATATAATATAACTAATTTATTTGTCCATCCTGTTGGATTGAAATGGTGGGGTGCGGTATTATGCGAATTGAACAATTAGAATATTTTGTGGAAACATCTCGTGCAACTTCGTTGAGCAAAGCAGGGGAAAGGTTACATATTACGCAACAAAGTTTAAACGCTGCTCTGAAAAAGTTGGAGGAGGAGCTGGGGGCAACGTTATTAAATCAAGATTTTACGGGGATTCAATTAACTGAGCAGGGTAAGATTGCATTGCAATATACGGAAAAAATTTTGGAACAGGTGGAGAATATGAAGGAAGCTCTTGCAATTAGTATGCAGCAAACTGTTGCGGAACCTGTTTTAACTGGAAGCCTGATGATTTATTCAACATCTGCCGCCAACCATGCACTTATTCCACAAGCCATCCAACAAATTATGAATAAACAGGAGCAGGTATCTTTCGTCTTGCTGGAAAAAAATAAAATGGAAATTTTGCAGGAAATAGAAAATAAGACGCCATGTCTTGGCATTGTAAGTCATATTTCAGGGTTTGAAGATACATTGGAACTTTTACAGAAATATGGAGCAGTTTATCAAAAAATTGCAGATGCCAAAATTTATGCAGTAGTAGCCCATACCCATCCTCTTGCTCAACAAAAATCAGTGACAATAAGAACTTTATTAAGATATCCCATTGGTTTCTTTCAACCGGATAATCATCCCTTTGCATTGCAGCGAGTTCTGGAAAGTAAGGGGAAGCCTCATATTCAGTTGATTACAAGCAGTACACAGACCTATCGCCATGCAGTGGACAGTGGACAGATTGTTGGTTTTAATGCTCGGATGAATTTTCGCAATTCGTTGGTTATGCGCAAAGGAGATAGTTATCTTCCGGTCAGGGATTTTCCCAATATTGAGCTTTATTGGGCTGCAAATGAGGAATATTATCAAGCACAGAAGCTTTTAATTGAAGCTTTAGTTGAACAAATGAAAGAAATCTTGTCTTAAAATTAGATAGGGTTGATAAAAAAGCAATCGTGTTGCTGGTGCGCACGGTTGCTTTTTTATCTTGATATGAGGAAAAAGCTTTAGGAGCCTGAGGATGCAGGGGGTAAAGTTATTTTTTGCAGCCTATGAAACTGTGAAAAAATGAAATGCTGGCATAAATAATGAAAATACATATAATAGAACTCAAGAAATAGAAACGATAAGGCGCCTGAAAATCGTTTAGTATTTTGTAGATAAAATAACATGAAAAAGATTAGTAGATTAGTAGAGCGGTGCTCTATATGACTTGTGGAAGAAAGGCTTTAACTGATAATGTAATTGTTTTAGGTGTAGATGGATTTGAACCGTCTTTAGCGAAGAAATTTATGAATCAAGGGAAAATGCCAAACCTGAAAAAATTTGTGGAACGAGGTGCTGCTCGTGCAGATTTGACTCTGCTTGGTGCGATGCCGACTGTAACGCCGCCTATGTGGACGACTCTGGCTACAGGTGCGTATCCCAGTACGCATGGTATTACGGCATTTTTTAATCCTCATCCTGAAAAATGTGGTTATTCCATCTATGCTTTAGATTCTACGATGTGTTTGGCAGAACCATTTTGGAATGTAGCGGCAGAAGCCGGTAAAAAGACATTGGTATGGCACTGGCCAGGGTCCAGTTGGCCACCAACCAGCGACAGTCCTAATTTGCATGTTGTGGACGGTACACAGCCGGGTGCAGTGAATATGGGTATTGCAATTGTAGACCATGAAGCTATCGTGAATGCAAATGTTAACATTGAGAAAGTGGTTTTTGCGGCTCACAATGCGACGAACAATCCTGGCGTTGGCTGTGTGATTACCGATTTGGATGTGGAAGAAGATAAAACAGAACAGAAATCTGTTGGTGTTGCGGGGTTGGCTGCGGCAGGAAAAGGCTTGGAGTCTGCAAAGGTATATTTGGATGAAACTGATTCAGAAGTTGCAGTTATGGGCTTTATGAATTTTGATATCACCAATTCTCCGATCAAGGAAGCAAATGGTTGGGCGAATGCGCCGGAGGATGCCAAGGAATTTACAATGCTGACCTCCAATGGCTATGTAAGACGGCCCTGCCTGATTTTGAAAAATGAAGATGGTATTTATGACAGTGTTGCGATTTATAAATCGAAGAAAGAAACGGAACCAATGCTGGTAATGGGAAAAGATATCTATGTGCCGGAGTTTGTAGATGATGTACTTGCCAAAGACGAGGTAAAACAGGCAAACCGCGCATTACGGATTCTGGAATTGGCTGAAGACGGCTCCAAGGTTCGGCTGTGGTTGAGCAGCGCTTATGATGTGCATAAGGATGCAGTTTTCTATCCAAAATCCCTGTACAGTGAAATTGTAGAGAACGTAGGTTATGTACCTCCTGTCAGCTCGGCTAGTGGGAATGTTGAGGAATTTGTAGATAAATTGGTGGTATCTTCTTGGGATGTATATTGCCAATGGCAGGCTGATGCCCTGAAATATTTAATGGATAACGGATTTGAGGTAATCTTCTCTCATCTTCACAATGTAGACTTGATGGGGCATCAGATATGGCATTTTGGACGTCATCGCGATGATTGGGGCAATAATGAAGCTTTCTATCAGGACATTTTTGAAAGAATTTATGTACAGACACATATTTGGGGAATTTCCTTCCTTATCTGGATAAAGGCTGGTCGATTATTATTACATCTGATCATGTTTGATTACCGAGGAAAATGTAACACCAGGCTTGGGTGAAGTTCGCATCAATGGAACCTTCATGGTAGAAAAAGGCTATACTGTGCTGAAAAAAGATGAAAACGGAAACCCCATGCGCGAAGTTGACTGGACACAGACGAAAGCCATTGCCCATAGATGCTGTCATATTCAGATTAATGAAAAAGGCCGTTATGCGACTGGGATTGTAGAGCCGGAAGAAAAAGAGGCTTTGATGGAGCAAATTATTGATGATTTGTACAGCTATCGGGATCCAATTACCGGACGGCGTTTGGTAGCCTTGGCTCTGAAAAACAGGGATGCAGCGATTTTAGGTATGGATGGTGATCGCTGCGGTGATATCGTGTACTTTATGGCAGAAGGATTTAATATCATTCATGCGGATTCTTTATCTACACAAAAAGGATACTTTGATACCTCCGTATCGCCAATTTTTGTGGCCGCAGGGAAAGGAATCAAGGAAGGCTATACTGTAACTCGTCATATCCGTCAGGTGGATGTAGCTCCGACAGTTGCAGCATTAACTGGTTTAAGAATGCCTAGAGAATGTGAAGGTGCGCCAGCTTATCAAATATTGACAGAAGATTTTTAATTGTAAACAGCTCGTGTAATATATGATGAAGCAAAAAGGGCAGACCATTTAGTCACATCGACGGTCTGCCCCCTTTTTATAAATAAAGAAATTTGATATGTACCCAGAATCCTGGACACATATTTATAAACTAGGCGGAACACA
>CAJUDO010000018.1 GCA_910585405.1 uncultured Peptococcaceae bacterium
ATGTCTTCTGCTTCTTGTCAACACCTTTTTTCATTTATTTCTCTTTTTCTTTTCTCGTGCTGACCGTCTCGCTGACGACTTTGCTATCTTACCACCTCTTCACTCCCTTGTCAATACCTTTTTTCCTCCCTTTCGTCTTTTTTGTCTATATTGTCTTCTAAAAGATGAAAAATCTACAGCATATTAATTTATGAGCAAATAAAAAATAGAGATTTACTACACATAATAGCTGATATAAACCTCTACCAACCTACTTATTTTTGCCCAGCAATCCCTATTTTTTTATCCGTTCTTAGTTTTGTTCATGATTTTGAAATACTTGCATGGTTGTATGAATAAATGCACGGTAGACTGGATTTTGATAAATTTCTTCAGTGTCCAAATAGAGTAGATAAAATATAACCGGTGCAGCATCAACAATGGGAACAGCAACGAATTGCTTGTCGGAATAAAGCGTTTTAAATGTCTGTTTTGGCAGACAGCAAATCGTATTGTTTTCTTGCATGAATTTTTGATGGAGTGCTGTATTGTTAGAAATCAAGAGACAGTTTTGTCGATTCAAATTAATCATATCCATATTACTGCAATGATACAGAGTGTATTTCGTTGTACTTAATTGTTTTATATAGAGTGATTGGTAAACAGAAAGAGGATTATTTTGAGACATCACACAGACTAGAGAATCCACATATAATTGCTGAAAATAAATTGGCTCACTATTTAATTGTTTGAAATCGTTTCGACTAGAAAAATCATCGGCTGAAACACCAATAATGCCAAAATTAATTTCCTTTTGCACCAAAGAATCAATTATATTCTCTGTGAATTGCTCTTGCAGATAACAGGTAATGTCAGGATAATGACTGTACATCTCTAGAATCAGATTAACCAAAATCGTGTTGGAGGCGATGGGTGCAGTGCTAATCGTTAATGTTCCGTAAATATGTGTTTGAGAAGCTTTGCTCTCAAAGTGCTGTAAAAGCACGTTGTACTGCTCAATTGCCAAGAGGGCATACTTAAGCACAAATTTCCCATCATCAGTCAAGGTAACTCCATTTTTAGAGCGATTTAGCAGTGTACAGTTCAATTCTTTTTCCAGTCGCTTCATGGATTCACTAACCGCTTGCTGACTGATATATAATCTTTTGGCTGTCATGCGAATAGAGCCAGTTTTAGAAATATCAATCAGTTGTCGTAACTGTTCAGAATTCATAGAGGAGCCTCCCAGGGAAATAATAATTTGATTATAACATAGAAAAAATTTGGGGAGTTAATGGTTTAATTTGTCACATTAAGCTACAGTGCAAAGTTTTTCTTGTATCCTACCAATCACTGTCCTTCTTTCCCTGTTAGACAAGTGATAATGCAGAGAATATAATTTATACAAGATATTATTTTTAATATAAGACAAATTTATTTATAGAGAGACGTGATGCAATGCTACGAAAACAAGGATTGACAGACAAATTATTAATGCTGGGCATTGATGGTATGGACCCCCGTTTTACCAAGCGGCTGGTTGCGGAAGGGAAAATGCCGAACACCAAAAAAATGATGGAAATGGGCTCTTGCCGCGAGGATTTGATGTTGTTAGGTGCAGTGCCTACCATTACACCGCCAATGTGGGCTACATTGGGTACTGGTTGCTATCCCATGACCCATGGAATTGTGGATTTCAATTTGTCCGGTAAAGATTTAGAAATCACCTATGCTGCTTTCGCATCCAATTTTCTAAAAGTTCAGCCATTGTGGAACATTACTGCGGAGGCTGGGAAAAAAACAGTGGTATGGCACTGGCCTGGCGGGGCATGGCCGCCGACCATTGACTATGAAAATTTGATTACGGTGGATGGCTCCAGTCCAGGTGCGGTTTGTGCCAATTCTAATGAACGGGATTTTGACACTGTGTTTATTGCCAGTACAAAAGCAAAGAAGCCATCTTACATGCCAATGTCGGTGCGAGAATCCTTTGTGGAAGGAGACGAAACCCTGACTTTTCTAGGCACACCGCAAAAAATGTCAAGAACACCGGAAGCACAGGCGATGCTAGAACAGTACAGAAAAGAGTATGCTGAAAATATAGGTGTAGATGGATATCAAGTGCCGTTTCATTTTGTAACCAACTCGCTGCAATTTGAAGAGCCAGAAAAAGAATTTAGCGGAAAGGGCTTGATGTGGGATTTAGCCGATTTCCCAACTACCTGTTCTATTTCTCCGATTTATCCGCCTCAGGGATGGGAATTTGCAGTACCGAAAGATAGTAAAGAATTTATCATGTTCTCCGGTTTGGGCAAAGTGGTTCGTTATTGTTTGCTTCTGAAAAACGAGAATGGTGTCTATGATCAGGTTGCAATGTATGCAGATAAAGTCAACGACACGCCAATCTATGTGCTGGAAAATGACGTTTTTACACCTTATGTGATGGACGTTCTACCAAAACAAGATGGCACATTGGAAAAAGTGCATCGCACATTCCGCGTACTGGAAATTGCGGAAGATGGCAGTTATGTGCGCGTTTGGGCTTCTCGAGGAATGTCCTGTGAGGATGATTCTGTTTGGACGCCCCGTTCTCTGTTCAAAGAAATCACCGATAAATTTGGTCCGGTAGTACCTACCAGTCAAATGACCGGCAATGACCCTGAAATGATTTTAAAATGCAATCATGAACAGTGGCGTATGGCAGCCCAATGGCAGTCAAAAGCGCTACATTATATGATAGAAGAGCATGGTGCAGAGGTAATTTTCTCTCATTATCATGGGCCTGACTTGGAAGGGCATAATTATATGAAATATTTGAAAAAGCGTGCCACATCAAAAATCAGTGAAGAACAGGCAGTCAAATATGCGGAGGCAACTTATGCATTGACAGATGACTATATTGGAAGTTTCCTGCATTTAATTGATGACGGCTGGACCATTGTTTTATTCTCAGATCATGCGCAGATTTGTCCTCAGGAAGAAGCCCATGTAATTGGCGAAAGCTGCGGAATTTGTGTGGATCCATTGAGAAGTATGGGATATACCGTATTGAAAAAAGATGAAAACGGAAAAGATTTGCCGGAAGTAGATTGGGAAAAAACCCGAGCAATCCAAACTCGTTCCAACAGTATTTTTATCAACCTAAAAGGTCGGGAGCCCCATGGAATTGTAGATCCGGCGGATAAATACGAATTGGAAGAACAAATTATTACAGATTTGTACAATTACAAGGATGTAAAAACAGGTCATCGCATCGTGTCCTTGGCACTGCACAACAAAGATGCAGTTTTATTGGGGCAAGGCGGTCCAATGGGTGCAGATATTGTCTTTTTTGTGCATGACGATTACTGTTTCGATCATGGCAATGGTCTATCCACTGCTTGTGGTTATAACGATACATCGTTATCGCCAATTTTCTTAGCGGCCGGTCCTGGGATCAAGAAAAATTATCGTACTACAAGATATATTCGTGAAGTGGATGTGGCGCCAACAGCAGCAGTTTTATTGGGTGTTGATATTCCTGCCGAGTGTGAAGGTGCGCCAGCATATCAAATTTTCACAGAAAAACTATAATAATAAAAAACTACAGTAAAAATGTAACCCCCAAAAAGTAACCCATTCTACTCTGTCCCTTTATTCACCCCAAAATATAAAGGGACGGAGAAACTTATTAAAATTTTTGAATAGGGGATAGGAGGAATCCTTTATGACACAACAAGAATGTTTGTATTTCGACAATATGGAGAAAATTGGCATAAAGCACAAGCACATGTTTTGGATTTTTTCAGTGTGCTACTTTTTTGATATGATGGATATGAACTTATTTGGCTCTATCGCCGCTTCAGTTCAGGCGACCTTTGCGCTAACCAATGAACAGATCTCTCAATTATCATCGTTATCTTTTTATGGTATGTTTTTCGGTGGGCTGTTAGGCGGTCGGATGGCCGACAAAATTGGTCGAAAAAGAGCATTACTCTATAATGTATTGATTTTTTCCATTGCATCCTTAGGAAATGCGCTATTTAACAATTACGCTTTATTTGCTTTATGCAGATTCTTTACTGGGTTTGGGATTATTGGAATGAATATTATTGCAATGGTATATATTGCAGAAATGATGCCTGCACATTCTCGCGGAAAATACCAGGGCTTAATGGCCGCGACTGGTTCTTTAGGGATTCCTTTTGGGATAATCCTTTCAGCTGCTGTTGTACCTCGCAGCCCAGAAGCTTGGCGAATCATGTTTTTATTAGGTGGTTTGGGGATTATTTTATTCCCGATTGGTTTGAAATGGCTTTATGAAAGCCCAAGATGGTTGGTAGCAAAAGGACGTTATGAAGATGCCGATAAAATCGTAGAAACAATGTCAGGTGCACCTTCCTACTTAGCAAAGCAGGGCACTGCTTGTGTAGATAGTAAAGTCAGTGCAATGGAAACTTTGAGCTTCTTATTCAGCAAAAAACAAATTGGAAGTACATTAGCTTTGATGATTATGGCTATTGGTTGCGTGGTCGGTGGATTCTTTATGGCTAACTGGATCGTTTTAATTCTGGTGCAAATGGGTTACGATTTGCAACTCGTTTTAGCATTCTCCATTCTGGGATGTTTTGGTTCTCCACTGGGCGACCTAATTTCTTCGAAAATTTCCGATATGGGTGGACGTAAAATTCCAATTGTGATTATGTTGTTCTTAGCAGCAACCTTCTGTATCATAAGTGGTTTAATGCCAACAATCTTTGCTGGTACAGCAGCAGTTGCAGTGGCAGCTTATATGATTACCAATTTAGTTCGGGCTGCTTGTGCCACAGGAGCAACTACTATGTATTGGACATACCTGGCTGAAAATATGCCTAACAAATATCGCAGCACCGGCACAGGGCTTGTAATGTCCGTGTCCCGCTTGTTAATTGGCGTTGTAACACCTGTTGTTCCCATTATTATGGCAATGAATGGAATTAGTCCAATGTTTAATGTTTCTGCAATAAACTCCTTATTTTATATTATTCCAGCGATAATATGTTTACTCTGGGGCAGCAAAACTGCACAGAGATCATTGGAAGAAATTGAAGCAGAAGCCGCTTCAAGATAAATTAGCTATATTTTGACCCCAAATAACCAATAAGAAACATAAAAAAACGAATGTTAGCATAGTATTTGAGAAATATTGCTAACATTCGTTTTTTATTGCCCAAAATTGAGTTATTTCATATTGCCTTGATGCTCTCATTTTTGTCATGCAACCAAAGAACTATTTTACAATTTTTTTAACACTCTTATTAGAAAACACCTAAGAGGGCGGCAAAAACTTGCTTTCCTTAATAGTTTATACTATACTAGAAGTGATTTTTTAAAGGAAGAAGGCGCTTTTCGTGATTCAAGATATTTTTCCATATCATTTCGATAATCATTATACTCCCCAACCTCCTGAGGTTGACAGCTTTATTTTATGGTATGACAGCGGTCAAGTATTATTAAAGCAAGAGAGAGATACCATCACCTTTCCGCGTTTTTCTGATTTAACCCAAAAAGGAACGCCCCAATGGATTTATCTATTTTCCATCGGCGCAGAACGATTTTATTGGCTCAACCAAAGGGAATGCCCAGCAAAAGCGCCTTTTCGGATGCAGAGTATTTATGCACTGCGCAGATTAACGCCGCAGCATTATGCTTATGCCGGCTTAGTCGGATATCAGCTGCATAATTGGTACAATCATCACCGTATTTGCGGCCGCTGCGGTACCGCATTAGAGCCCGACACCAAAGAGCGGATGATGCATTGTCCCCACTGTAACGCTATGATCTATCCGCAGATTTGTCCCGCAGTCATCATCGGTCTTACCCATGGAGATAAAATTTTATTGTCTAAATACAATGGCCGTAACTACAAAGATTACGCCCTCCTGGCTGGTTTCGCTGAAATCGGCGAAACCATTGAAGACACAGTAAGACGAGAAGTCTGGGAAGAAGTCGGCCTCCATGTGAAAAACATTCATTATTATAAAAGTCAACCTTGGCCCCATTCCAGTTCATTGCTGTTTGGCTTTTTTGCTGAGCTAGACGGAGATGACGAGACAATTCAGCTGGAAGAAGAGGAATTATCTATGGCTGTCTGGATGCGTCGAAATGAGTTGCCTATGGAAGCTGATCACGTCAGTCTCACCAATGAAATGATTCTATATTTCAAAGAACAAAAAATCAATAAAGAATCCAATTCATAAAGGGTGCCTGTATTTCTCATCCCATATAAATTATAATTGACTTCTTTTTAAGTCTATCTCATTCAGTAAAACGGAGAAACAAAGGCAACCTCTTTGTTTCTCTGTTTTTTACAAAAAATAACACTTCACTGCTAATAAATTGCAGTAAAGTGTTATTTTTTCCCTTAAGCATATCACATGGATTTGATAGATTGTAAATCACATTTACAGAAATACAACCGTCATGTAGCTATTTTACATGATTTTACGAATCCAACCTTCCGGCGCTTCAATGCGGCCCATCTGGATTCCGGTCAAAGTTTCATACAATTTTTTCGTAATAGGACCCATCTCGCTCATCCCACTGGCGAAGCAAATTTCTTTCCCATGGTCTACCACTTTTCCCACCGGAGAAATGACTGCTGCCGTACCACACAGTCCGCATTCTGCAAAGTCAGCCAACTCAGCCAGAGCCACCGGACGCTGGGTAACCTTTAAACCTAAATAATGCTCTGCCACATACACCAGCGAACGGCGCGTGATAGATGGCAAAATGGAATCAGATTTTGGCGTAACTACTTCATTGTCCTTCGTAATAAACAGGAAATTAGCACCACCTGTTTCTTCCACATAAGTACGAGTTGCCGGATCTAAAAACATATTTTCATCATAACCTGCCCCATGGGCAACGCTGTGGGCATGCAAACTCATCGCATAGTTAAGTCCTGCTTTGATATGACCAGTACCATGAGGTGCTGCACGGTCAAAATCGCTCACACATAATGTTAACGGTTTTACACCGCCCTTAAAATATGGACCTACCGGCGTGCCAAAAATGCGGAACTGATATTCATCAGAAGGCTTCACCCCGATTACCGGACCAGAAGCAAACATATACGGACGCAAATAGAATGTCGCACCGCTGCCATAAGGAGGAACCCATTCCGCATTCGCTTTTACTACAGCATCCACTGCAGCCAAAAACCGTTCTTTCGGGAACTGCGGCATTTCCAATCGCGCAGCGGAATCCATCATGCGTTCCGCATTCAAATCCGGTCGGAATGTCACAATGCTGCCATCCTCTGTGGTATATGCTTTCAAACCTTCAAAGCATTCCTGACAATATTGCAAAATACCAGCACATTCGTTGATTACTACATTGGCATCATGAGTTAAACACCCATCATCCCATTTTCCATCTTTATAGTTGGAAACATAACGCTGATCGGTCTGCATATATTCAAAACCGATATTTGCCCAATCTATATTTTTCATTTTATACTTCCCCCGTTTCTGCATAGTTCATTGCACTATTAACATAATCTGCTCCACGCAGTTTCTTATATAAAGAATAATATATTCTGCGCAAACTGTCAACGCACCCTTTTTCTTTATACTGTATGCATAAGAAAAAAACATTGCGGACATACAAACGGGTACTAAATCATCCAAGCTTTGCGCTCTTTTTGTATGTTATAATATCTAAAAACAATTATATAACATACGAGGAGGCATAAATGGAAACACCATTTATTGTAGGAAAACGTTTAAAGTCAATTAGGTTAGAAAAACAACTCTCCCTTGATGAAGTTTCAAAACTGACAGATGTAAGTAAACCTATGTTGGGGCAAATCGAAAGAGGGCAATCCTCTCCCACCATTACAACCTTATGGAAAATTGCTGTTGGGTTAAAAATACCCTTGTCTTCTCTATTGGAAGAAAAAGAAAAGGAATGTACCGTAGTAGATATTCGCTCTAAAGAAGCTATTGTAGAAGCAAATGGAAAAATGATAGCTTACCCTATTTTTTCATTTGACCCAAATAGGAATATCGAAATTTACTATATTGAATTGGCCCCCGGCTGCCAGCATACAGCAAAAGCCCATTCCAATGGTGTGGAAGAATATGTTTTTGTCGTATACGGTTCAGTAGAAATGATAGTAGGGGACAAAAGAATAATACTGAACGAAAATCAGACACTTCGCTTTCAAGCTGACATGTTTCATGCGTATAATAACCCTTTTAACAATTCTTGTGTTATTTATAATATGGTTTTTTATCCTAAAGTGTAATTTCATAAAATTAAGGAGAAAAAAGATGAAATGGGACTCAAAATTATATAACAATAGTCAAAATTTTGTATCAGAATACGGGAAAAGTCTTTTAGAATTTGTCCCGGCTGGCACAGACAAAATATTGGATTTAGGATGTGGAACCGGAACATTAACCAATCAATTAGCAGACAGGTGCAATTATGTGTTGGGAATTGATTCATCTGATACCATGATTCATGAAGCAAAAAATTGTTTTCCACATTTAGATTTTGCCACTGTCGATGCATTGGAAATCGACTATACGTGTGAATGGGACATTATTTTCTCCAATGCAGTGTTTCATTGGATTGACAATCATAATCTTTTGCTGCAGAAAATCTATAAGGCCTTAAAACCAAGCGGCAAATTGATATGTGAGTTTGGAGCCCACGGAAATATCTCTACAATAGAAAACGGCTTTCGTTATGCCCTTCAGGAAATGGGTATACAATATGTGTCAAAATTCAATTTTCCTACTGTAAGCAGCTTTGAACAGCTTTTAGCGAAAAATGGTTTTTTAATAGAGCAAATATATAGCTATGATAGACCTACGCCGCTCAAAGACGGCGACCAAGGCTTGTACAATTGGGCAATCCAATTTTTTCAAAGTGAATTAGGACAATTCACACCAGAACAGCAATATAACGTTTTATCCACTATGAGCAGTAAGATAAAAAGTAGCCTCTGGAATGGCACTTGCTGGGTTGCCGATTATAAACGTTTAAGAGTAATTGCTGCTAAATAGGCAGTAGAAAAAGACACAACATAAAAATAATAGGGAAGAAGAGAGATTCCCTTTCTTCCCTACTCTCGTATACACGTACACACTGGCCCCAAATCAGCTCTCACACCTGCCCAAGAGCTTTACAATCACTGCACGATAGCAGCATTAGCAGTTATGGCTTTGCTCAAATCAGAGGCTCCGGCCAATGTTGTGATGGTTTGCCCTTCAATGCGAAATTCCACTTCATCAATGGTGGCAAATTGGCACAATGTATTGGCGATGGAATAAATCGCCAGCTCTTCACTGTTACCGTTGCTGGCCAATTGATTGCGCAGCTCTTGACTAAAATCCACAATACATTTTTTCTCATCGGGCTTCACATTAATGTCTAAAAGTTGTGTGCCGCTGGGAACTGCTGCAACCAAATTGCTTCCCACATCTGGTCCTTCCAAAAGGGTTTCTATGGTAGCGCGCGCCATGCCTTCCACTTTTGGAATGTTTTTTTCTGTTTTCACCAGTTTTTCCTGATTTGCATCGGCGAAATAGAGACTCACGGTCACTTCCTGCACCGCGTCACCCATAGTTTGTACCGGCTCATAGGTTTCTTCAATGGTAATGTCATTAGGGTCCGGGACCTCCAGTTGATTTTCCTGAGACGCATTATTTTCCCCGTCTGTTGTATTCAAGGCCACGTCCTGTTTCAAATCCTGTTTTAGCTGTGACAGTGTTTCACTGGCGCGGTTGCAACCCATTGCTCCGCTCATCAGCACCACTGCCAACAATGCAATTATCCATAGTTTTCTCATGCTACTTCCCTCCGTATTCTTTACAGCCCAAAAGACAAATTAGTCTGTCCATGCCAGCTGATTTCTGATACAGTATATTAGAGAAGTATTATTTTAATTCATATAACTCCAAATTTGTTTCCATTTTCACTGCAATTTTTATTTTAGAAAATGCCTCCGCCCAAGTTTTTTCTGGCATCAAGTCAGGATGCCAAGCATACAGCCAGCGGCCTAAATGCAAGATATCTGCTCCCTGCTCCTGCATCTGCGCAATATCCTGTTCAATCCGGCTGGTCAGTTCTGCTTCCACTACTTTTTTCATACGTTCATTAAAGGTTTCAAGCTCATCCAAGGATAGTCCCTCTGCCGATTTATCATTTTCTGTCATATATAAAGTTCCCCGAAATGTCACCTCTACTTGCAGCGGCTCCTCAGAAAGCAATTTCCATTTGTATTTTTCTTTTCTAACTTCTAATGTGATATCATAATGTTGGGCGCCCACATTTTGTAGCGTTATGATTTCTTTGCCTCCAGTTATCCAATAATACGTACTTAACCATTCCTGATCCACCCAGCTTAACAATTTTCTATCGCGAATCAATGCAGCACCCGCCATCTTGATTTCCTTTTCCCCTGCTAAAGCAACTTTAGGAATTACCAAGGTTTCCTGCACGTGGTTATCCATAGCAATATAGTAATCGTTAATAATTGTCTCGCTTTCTTTTACATGCCGTCTTTGATCTCGTATCAAATTAGCCAGATAATAGATATCCACTTCTGCCAAATCTGATTGTGCCTGCACAATGTCCCCTGCACGGCCTTCTGTAGCCAGCAAACTGGTCCGACGGCGCAGAACGTGTTGTTTCATCAAATATTCTAAGCCTTGCCCTACATCCTGTTTCATCAAACCTTCTCCCAAAAGGACAATATCCAAATGATTCAAATACAGCTCTCTTGGAGCACGAAGTGCCAGGTTCTCCATGGCATCCCCTACAGATTTTCCTTTGCCATCAATAATCCAAATATTTTTACTGGATATCGTCTCTTCCGCAGTATTAGGCATAAGCAACTGTACTGTCAACTGATATTCTCCATCCTCATAATCAACGGCAATAGTCTGAGCAATGGCAAGCTGATTGAATTCCTTTCTATCCCAGCAGCCATTACAAAAGGCAGCTGTAAAGCAAACGAACAATAGCAATTTTCCCAGAGAAGAAAACTTCATAATCCCAGCCCCTCCTCTCTCCGTTGGCGATGCCGATAACGCAAAGAGCCTACTATGACAAACAATAGCAGAATGGGAATCCAAAACAGACTCAGCATGGACAATTTTTGCTGCAGTTGCAGCAAGCCCAATACATTTTTCGTCTGCATACCCATTCCCACCAGCAGGGCAATTGTGCCCCAGTGCAGCCAACTATTTTTTTTCTTTCCAAACAGCTGATGCACGCCTTCTGTCACGCACCAAACCAACATACCTCCATTTGCTACAACCACAACCATCCATAAAATTGCAAACAAAGCTTCTGTGCGCTCCAAAAAAGAACTGAGTTGTATCATGCGAGCTAATTCCAGAGGTAACCAAATCATAGATCCTGTACTGTACTGACCAAATACTCCCAGTGCCAGAATAATCCATAAAGAAACCGCCACAGAGGACACGCCCATTGCCAGCATCAATTTTTTGGAAACATGAGCATTCCTCGACAGCGCTGGATAGACCATAAACAGAGACAACAAACCTCCGTAGGCGAAAAAGCTTTGCCTCATGGCTATCAGCAGGCTTTCTGGTTCACCAAGCCGTACAGGCAGCAAATTTTCTATTGAAAAAACACCTTTACTGCCCATCAGCATCAGCAACGAAATCACTAACACTAAACTAGCGCACAGTGTTGCAGTACGGGCGATATCCTCTAAGCCATGCCAACTTAGTACACCCACCAGCAAAAAAATACCAATTGCAATTACCATACGTGGCGTTTCCAACAATAAATGGCCATTAATGACTTCGATAAAGCCATATAGACAACTCACCGCAAAGCTGGCATAAAACAGCACAAAACCGAAACCCACTGCTTTACCCAGGAATGTGCCCAGCATTTCTGTCAAAGCCGGAAACAATGTATATCCTTCGCAAGTTTTATTCCAAAAGGCACAGCTTGTAATAATAATCGCACCTAACAATAATCCAGGAAGCAAAGCAAGTACCCCTGCCGTTCCGTTTCCTTTGATAAGAAAATAGGGCAGCATCCAAAACACTCCACCTTGCTGCAATAACAGCACAATACAAAAACACTCTCTGCTCGAAATCAATTTACTACTGCCCACGGCTGTGATCCCCTCTCTGTTTGATTGGCTGAATTCTACGATGCCAAAAATCACGCGTAAACGAAAACTCTGTCTGCTTTGCAGGTTCTCTGAACTGCGGTCGCAGCATCATCAGCCAACGCGGCGCACGGACAAGTACATCCCGTAATTCATTCAGCTTTAAAGGCGCTAGTGGCTCCAAATACGGAAATCCAAAGGAACGCAAATTTACCAAATGTACCAAAACAGCCAATAAGCCCAGCATAACACCATACAAACCAAAAGCCGCAGCTAACAGCATCAAAGGAAATCGTATCAAACGGATAGGATAGGATGCTTCAACAGAAGGCACCGTAAAGGAGCCAATAGCTGTGATCGCCACTACAATTACCATCTGTGGAGCTACTAAATGGGCACTCACCGCTGCCTCTCCAATCACTAAAGCACCTACAATCCCAATGGTATTTCCAATGGCTCCTGGCAACCGAATGCTAGCTTCCCGCAATAATTCAAAAGACAATTCCATAATCAACGCTTCTACAAAAGCTGGAAAGGGAACCCCCTCCCGTGCTGTCGCAATGCTGAGCAGTAAACTAAGCGGCAGCATTTCTGGATGATAGGAAGTAATTGCCACATAGAGAGAAGGAAGGGTAGCAGCAATCAACAAACCCATATAACGAATCCAACGCATAAACGTGCCGGAAACTACTCGATTATAATAATCCTCTGGCGACTGTAAAAGCTGTACAAACATCAATGGCAAAAGCAATACATTGGGAGATCCATCTATAACCAAAGCAACCCGGCCTTCTAGTAAAGAAGCTGCTACTTTATCCGGTCGCTCCGTATATTGCAGTTGGGGAAACACGGAAAAGGGAGCATCTTCAATATATTGCTCTACACAGCTGCCATCTAAAATGCTGTCCACATTTTTTATATTGTCTAAACGGCGTCGCACTTCGGCAATAATATTATCATTGGCCACACCTTCCAAATAAACAAGTTCTACTGTCGTTTGTGTATAACGTCCTAATATAAATTCTTCAAACTTTAATTGATCGGTGCGTAAGCGTCGACGAATCAATGCGGTATTTACGCGTAATGGTTCAGTAAAAGCTTCCTGCGGACCACGCAATACAACTTCATTTTCTGAATTACTCACTGAACGTTGCGGAAATCCCTTAGCATCAACCACAAAAGCTTGCTCGCAACGATCTAATAAAAGCAGCACATCTCCATTCATCATAGACAATGCACCCTGCTCTAAATCATCAATTATGGTGATCTCGCCTGCAGGTAGTAAACGCTGTTTAACAAAAGAAAAATATTTTTGAAGATTTTCTGCATCTTTTGCATCATTATTAATAAATTCTGCGTCTAATAAAAGAGGCTGCAAAATATTGTCATGTACCACTTTGCTGTTAGTCATACCGTCAAAATAAAAAATTGCTCCTTGCAGTTCCTGTAATCCGCTTATGGTAAATTGTCGATAAACCAAATCACTGCAACGGATGTAGCGCTCCTGCAACCATCGCATATTTTGCTCTAAGCTGTTGGCAATGGGACATTTTGGTGCAGAGTTTTCAGAAGAGGGAGAAACCATAGTTTGTGGTTTCTGTAATGGAAGTCTTTTCATAGTATCCTCCTTTTTTTCTTAGTATTCCCATTCATTACATGACTATGCACCAGAATCTAACTAAAACTTTTGCCTATTTATCACATGTGTGATATAATGAAATTCGTCAAAGGAGGTCTTTTTATGACTGAAAGCAGAAGAAGTCAAAACACTTCTCAAAAAAAGAAAAAAAGAAAATATAAAATCCACTGGTTTCGAATTTTGTTTGCCCTCATCATTGTCTGTGTCATTGTTGGCTGCGGTATATTTGCCGGTGTATGGGCAAGTGTTGCCAAGGATGTCCCTGATCTGGACAGTGTAGATTTGGACAACTACTCTGTGACCAGTGTCATTCTAGACAAAGACGGCAATCAAATAAGTAATTTGCACGCTGAGGAAAACAGGGTTCCTGTCAATTATGACGAAATCTCCCCAAACGCAGTGAACGCATTAATCGCGATTGAGGATCAACGATTCCGCAGTCATAACGGTGTGGATCCTATTCGTATCGCCGGTGCAATGGTCGCGAATATCAAGGCTGGTCATATCGTACAAGGCGGCAGTACCATCACGCAGCAATTAGTCGGACTGGCATTTCTAGATCGTACAGAAAAAAGCTACACCAGAAAGATTAAAGAAGCGGTTCTTGCTATGCGCATTGAAAAAGAGTGCAGCAAAGACGAAATTATTACACACTATATGAACCGTGCTTACTACGGTGGCGGCGCTTATGGGATTGAGGCGGCAGCAGAATATTTTTTTGCCAAACATGCCAGCGAGCTCAATATTCCCGAAGCAGCCATGTTAGCAGGCTGTATCCAAAACCCCTCCAAATGGTCGCCTATCGGTTATCCTGAAAATGCGCTGAAACGGCGTAACCTGGTACTGGACCAAATGGCAGAGTGTGACTTTATCACCAAGGACGAAGCAGAACAATACAAAGCTACAGAGATTCAACTATCAGAAGTGCGCGTAACTGCAAAGGAAACCGGCAATAACATGACCTATCAATCCTTTGTAGACCACGTGATAGAAGAAGCCCTGGTCGCATTGGAGTTGGATGAAGAAAACGCCAAAGCACTCTATACCGGCGGTTATGTCATTTACACCACCATGGATTCCAAAGTACAACAGAGCATGGAAAATGTGTTTCACAACGACAACAATTTTCCTAACCAAAATGTACAGGCTGCTATGATTGTGACAGAGCCATCTACCGGTGCAATCCGCGGTATCGTAGGCGGCCGACATCAGCAGGCGGCCCGAGAACTGAATCGTGCCACACAGGCTTTCCGTCAGCCTGGTTCGTCTTTCAAACCAATCGCCGTATATGCACCGGCCTTTGAAGCAGGTTATGGCCCTGGTACTGTTGTAGACGATTATCCCAAAAGCTATGGCGGTCACGTATTCAAAAACAGCAACCGCACCTACAGTGGTCTGGTTACCATTCGCAAAGGGATTATTTCTTCCCTGAACGTCGTTGCTGTAAAAACCATGGAAATGACTGGTATTGACGCCTGCTATAAATTTGCACAGAGCTTAGGTTTTTCCAAATTAAGCGACACTGACCGCAATCTTTCTACTGCACTGGGCGGCTTGACCACTGGTGTATCTCCGTTGGAAATGTCCGGTGCATACGGCGCATTTGCCAATAACGGAGTATATATTCAGCCTTACGCTATCACAAAGATTACCGACAAAAACGGTAAAGTCATTTGGGAACGCAAAGTAGAGAAAAAAGTTGTTATGAGTGAGCAAAGCGCATATCTTCTAACCAATTGTCTGGTAGACGCTGCTACCAACGGTACGGGCTCTCGGGCAAAAGTAAGCGGTCATCAAACAGCAGGTAAAACTGGTACCACATCAGATAACAAAGATGCCTGGTTTGCTGGCTATACCAAACAATATGTTGGTATTGTTTGGGTGGGCTATGATACTCCAAAAAAATTAGGGAGCAATGCCTTCGGTGGCACCATCTGCGCACCAATTTTCAGCAAAGTCATGAATACCATTCACGAAGGACTGCCTGCGCAAAACTTTGAACAGCCCGCTGGTATCACCAGTGTGGCCATTGATACCAAATCCGGTATGCTGCCCAGCAGTTTAACCCCTTCGGAATATATAAAAACCGAATTATTTAACAGCAAATACGTGCCGAAAGAAACCTCGGACGTATGGGAAGCGGTAGAGGTTTGTCCGGTATCTGGTCAATTAATGACCAGTGGTTGTCCCGGCCCTGCTTCGACCAGTGTAATTCTGAAACGGCAGGAGCCATGGGTACCTATCGATGGCGTTGTCCCGGCCGATGCCTCCTTGGAGATGCTGACCGAATGTGAAGTACACAGCGGCAGTGGTGCTGCCAGCATTACCTTATCTGGTAACGGTCAATATGATTCCAGCGGCACACTGAACGCAGTGCAGCTACAGTGGACACTGGCAGAAGGAGAACACCCATTGTATATGATTCATCGCTCCAGCTCTCCGGACTTCAGCGATGGAGACGCATTAGATGCTACTACTGCTACCAGTTATACCGATCGCACACCTATTGGCGGGACAACAAACTATTACAAGATTGTTGCAATCGACGAGCAGAGTTCACAACAATTAGGCGTTTCCGGTATCATGTCTTTTGCAAGCCAAACCAGTACGGAACAGCCATCTACACCGTCTACGCCCAATACGCCGACTACCAGTCAGCCGCAACAACCGGCAGTAACCAACAATGTTTCTCTGAACGGTAGCAGCAATAGCGGTACTGTAAATCTCAGTTGGAATGCTCCTGGCAGTGGCAATTATCAGTACTATGTCTTCCGTGATGGCACCCAAATCGGCAAAGGCTCTATTATTACCGGTACCAGCTACACGGACAATGAGGCTGAAGCAGGAGTCCAGTACACCTATTATGTCATTGCCGAAAATACAAGTACCAGGGAAACTGTACAGTCCAATACAATTTCTATTCAAAACTAAATTACAGTAATAATCTCTATCAAAATAAGCTGTGCCATTATCTTTCCTGATAATGACGCAGCTTATTTTGAGTTCAACAATATTAAATTTTTTCTGAATCTAGGTGCTTCCTGTACACAGCAAAGTCTTTTTTATAGACAAGGTCGTACAAATAAAGTAGAATAATAAAAGAAGGAGCGATTTTCATGACAAAAAAACAAACTGCAACCAACTGCGAGCAATGTGAGCATTATGTATACGACGATTTGATGGAGTATTATGTCTGTGAAATTGATTTAGACCAAGATGAGATGGAAGCCTTTCTCAACTATAACACCTATCACTGCCCTTACTATCACTTTGCCGACGAATATTATCTAGCGCACAAGCAATAGGAAATCTTCCTATCCACTTATACGGCCATAAATATCAGAATCCCTGTGAGGCCCTTTTGACTCCCTTTTCTCGTCAAAAAAGCTTCACAATTTTTGTTGCTGGTTTTTCTAATCCTCATTGTCAGTGGAGTTTACACTGGCGCATGAATTTCTTCTACAGGTGTGTTCCAGTCGAATACCACCTGCAATTTCAACTGTTCCTCGCTGTTTTCATGATCCCCTGCAATCACTTCTACCTGCTGCAGCCTCCGGGCTTTATCTACCCACAGAGTATAATAAAACTCGCTCCACACCGAGGTGAGGAACGTACTTTCTCCGCTGCTGCGCACTTGAAATTTGCGGCACTTCACGTTCTGTACCCTTTCTTTTTCTAACTCGGTCACTTCCGCATTGGCATCATAAACCAAGCAACCCAACGGGTCGATTTCCTGTAGCAGTCGTTCTGTAGCCTCTGCATCATAGCCAGACATCTCCATCCAGCTGCCGCTGACGATGTCCTGTCGATAAAAGGTATCGCCAATCTGATATACCTCTACAGTGCTGTCCACCACATCTACAGTACCAGACAAATGCACATTTTCTCCATTTTTCTCACCATGCAGACGGCTGATCACCTGGGTTTCCCCATTGCTAATGCGGCAGGCCTCACTCTGGTAACTATATATGGGAGCCTCTACAGCATACATCAATGCTTCTCCTACAATCTGCTCCGGCGGCGTGCGCCATTCCCGCCAAACATCCATCCCTACTGAAAAGCCGCAAGCGCCTATCACAAAAATAAGAATGGTCAACAACAGATATTTGATGCGTCCCCCCACTAAACTTTTAAAAAATTCCATAAAAAAACCTCCCTGCGTTCCCTTTATTTATATGTACGAACGCAAGGAGTATTTTATGATTTTATTTTTTGCACAACTTCTTTTATTTCTCATCCGTCTGGCATAGAGCCTGCAGCAATTCCAAAGGAACTATTTTATACTCCGCATTGCCCAATAAATCCTTGTGCACATAGTCAAACACAACCGCTGTAGGATTCTCGTCACCGAATACTTCCAAATGGGTTTGCCGCGCCACCACTTTATTTTCCATCCCACGATAATGGGGCAAATACTGCCCAATCTGCTCGGCAGAGCAATAAAACGCAAACACCCCGTCATGCCAACGCGCATCATTACTTACCGTGAGCCACGCTGGAAGCTTGCGTGGCTTTTCGTGTAGCGCCAGATCAAACTTCAGCAGCCATTGAAATTTTCGTGTCTGCACCCACTCATTTTGTTGTACAAAACGCCACAAAATATCGCAAAGTCCCAGCTTGGACTGACTTTGATAGTGACAGTTCTCTGCCACCCAATATTGAGACAACTGTTCAAAAAAAGAAAAAGGCGTATCGTAAAGCGGCACCAAGTAATCCAGTGTGTGCAAAAATTTCCCGCTGTTGTAATAGCTCTCTACCATTTCTTCCACATATTTAAGACGCAAGGTGTCGACATAAGGCAGTACATGTGTAGTGAGCACCTCATACGGCGCTGTATCCTGATACACAATCTCGAAATCCTTTTGGCGTTGATAAATCATAGAGCCCTTCAGCACCTTCAAAAATCCCAGCTGCAACTGCTCTGGCCTCAGCGCATACACATCATTAAAAGAACGCTCAAAAGATGCATAGTCCTCATAGGGTAAACCTGCAATCAAATCCAAATGCTGATGGATATTATTTCCCTCTTTAATTTGCCGCACAATACCAGAAAGCTTCGTAAAATTCACATTTCGATTAATGGCCTGAATGGTTTTTTCATTGGTAGACTGTACCCCGATTTCAAACTGAAACAACCCTTTGCGCACCGTTCTCAAAAAATCAATAGTTTCCTGGTCCAGCAAATCCGCCGTAATTTCAAAATGAAAGTTGGTCACTCCATTGTCATGCTGCTGTAAATACTGCCAAATGGCCATAGCATGGCTCTTTTTACAGTTAAAAGTACGGTCAATAAATTTCACCTGTCGTACATTGTGATCCAAAAATTTTTGCAAATCCGCCAGTACCTTATCCAGTGGCACAAAACGCACTCCTTTCTCTATGGAAGACAGACAGTAACCGCAGCTATAGGGACAGCCCCGTTGGGATTCATAATAGATAATCTGATTTTGTACATCGCTAAAATCCTCCTTATACGGAAAAGGCAGCTGTGCCAAATCCAATGGCTGCTGTTGGGGCGTAGAGCAAATGCACTCCCCTTCGCGAAACGTAAGACCGTTAATATCGTGCAGAGATACTGGCTCCCCAAAATCCAAATGGTTCAGATACTCTGTGAAGACTTGTTCCCCCTCGCCCCGCATAATGATGTCTGCTGCCGGATTTTCCCGCAAAAACGTTTCACTCTCATAGCTGACCTCCGGCCCGCCAAAACCGATGATACATTCAGGCATTATCTTTTTCAATAACGGACACAACTGACGCAATATTTCCACATTCCAGATATAGCAAGAGAAGAGAATTACATCGGGTGCCTGTCGAAATAATTCATCGGCAATAAAGTCCAACCGCTGGTTGATGGTAAACTCTATGGTTTGCAGATTATGCCGTGTACCATTGTCGGCAAACCGGCTCAAGTAACGCAACGCTAAGCTAGAATGAATATATTTGGCGCTAACTGCCGCCAACACAATTTTTTTCATATACAGTCCCTCATTTTGCAACACATTTTTTATACAAAAACTATACTGCTATTATACCGATTTTTTACTAAGCTGCAAAGATAGTTGCAACAAAAAAAGATAAGACGCTGCGCAGCTACACAGGATCTTATCTTTTTCGCAATTTTCTTTTACACAGCCTGTATCCCGTTTACATACACCATCTTAGGCCGTCCCATGATTTCCAGCGGGTGATTGTCCCATACAACGATATCTGCATCTTTCCCAACCTTTAAGCTTCCGGTACGGTCAGCAATTTTGAGAATCTTCGCCGGTGTAATGGTTAAAGCTTTGAAGGCATCGTACTCTTCCATTCCTTCCCGCATAGCAATTCCGGCGCAAATGGGTAAATATTGGATAGGTGTGCAGGGGTGGTCAGTAATAATTGCCACATCCACGCCTGCTTTCGCCAAAATGCCCGGTGTGCGGAAGGTGACATGCTCCATTTCTACCTTTGCCCGATTGCTCAGACTAGGACCCACAGTCACAGGCACACCCGCCTCTTTTAACTCGTCTATCACTTTGGAGTTAATCTCTATTTTTTATTTCCTAATACTCCATATTTATTTTGCACTATCAATTGTTGCTGCACATTGTCCACCTGCAATTAGCGCGGCAGTTTCTTGCTGACCGTTAACTTAAAAGGTTAAAAACTATAAAGCAGTAACCACATTATTCAATCCCTAATAAATCAGCGGCATTCTTATATAAATAATATTCTATAGCTCTTGCATTTAAGCCAGCTTCTTTCTTAGCGAAATTCACAACATCTTCAATCGGCAACAAAGGATAAGCCGTGCCGAAAATCATTCGATCATAAGCAATATAATTTGCCCCCTCTATATATTCCCGTGCACCAGGTGTATGGGTAGCATACATATCTGGACACATCCAGATATTTTTCCGGCGATAAGCCATCTGTACAGCTGCAGTAGCATAAGGATATTGACCATGAGAGACAACAATCTTCATTTTAGGGAATGCAACCGATAGACGATCAACGATAACAGGATCATTGTAGGATAAATCAGGACCACCGCTATACCCCAACTGCAAAGCCGCAATTATTTCATGCTCGTTCATATACTCATAGAGCGGCATCAAAACTTTATCATCAGCATAATACGGATTTGTCGCCCAGCCCGGCTCTAAAACAACACCGTGAAACGGCCCGTTTACAACCAATTCTTCTATGGATTTAACCGCCTGTTCTGGTTCAGCCAAATCTACACCGCAAAATCCCATAAAACGATCTGGATACAACTTCATTAATTCTATAATGTCATTATTATCTACGTGTTGGTCTAAGCCATCATCGATTCTGCCGTGCACAATCGCTTTCGTCACGTCAACATTATCCATTTCTTGAAGCATTTTATCCAAAGAAAGTTCTGCTGCGGAAGGAGCTTGTCTGAAACCAAATTTTTCCGAAACCATTTTGTTGTGGGACGGATTAAAAATACCCGTATTTTTATAACTTTTATAAGGAACGCGAAGTCTCCAATCAAGAACTTTAATCATTATTTTTCTCTCCTTAAAAATATACCCTCCAAACTGATTGTTCCTTTCTTACATCAGTTTGGAGGTTTTTACACTCTCTGAAATCACAATATTTTGCTGACTTGTGTCACGACACTCCCACATTGACAAGCTACAAATCTATTTGTTTTTTCAGTCTATACTTCTTCGTAAATCATTTCACAGATTCTTCCCACTTTTGTCCTATAATCTCCTGTATGGATTGGCGGCAACCATTGTTCCACCTTATAATCGACCATAATGGCAGGAATCATTTTTTCCACAAAGGCCTCTTTTGTCTCCTGTACTCCTTTTTGTTCCAGTGTTTTTTGGAATGTGGTCAACCCGCAGCGCTTATAAAAATCCAGAATAGTATCGGCAACCCGATTGCCATCTTGAACTGCATTTCCTGTTATAGGGACATTAATTCTCTTCGCAATTTCCTGAATCATATCCGCAGAAGATTCTGAAAAATGACGGATTACTGTCGGCAAAACCATAGCGCAGGCATGCCCATGTACGATGTGATACAGAGACCCCAACGCATGAGCTACCGCATGCCCATTAGGTACGCCAGCATTGGCCAATGCATTATGAGACGACCAGGACAATTGCTCTCTTGCCTCTATATTATGAGGTTCTTTCATGGCAATAGGTAGCCACTGCCACGTGCGTTGTACACAATCCAACAAGGTATTTGCCGTATATTCATTGCTCATAGTTCCCACCAGACATTCTATACTATGCGCTAAAATATCCCATCCACAATTAGCCGTAGGACCGGCTGGCATACCGACTGTCAGTAAGGGATCAATCAAACACAAATCCGCCACTTCATTTTCATTCAAAAAACTATATTTCACACTTCGTTTTGTATCAGAAATGACAGCACTGCCTGTAGTTTCTGCCCCAGTGCCCGAAGTAGTAGGAATTGCCACAAATTTTACGCTTCGCGTCAATTGGGGGGACATTTTGTCACCATGTACGCTGTATGCGTACAAATCTGTTGGCCGTTCTGGAAAATTAGCAATTAACGCCGCCGCTTTGGCAGTATCAATACTGCTGCCTCCGCCAATGGCCAATACGCCGTCACAATGATACTGCTGTATCAAGTCTGCGCAGACAATGCAGGTTGTGTCTGGCGGATCAGGCTGCACCTCATCATAAATATAGCAGGTAATTTCCGCTTGCTTCAACGTATCTACAATGGGATCAACCAACCCAAGCTGCCGTACTCCTTTGTCTGTTACTACCAGACAGCGCTTGACGCCCCAAGCTGCCAATCGCGCCCCACTTTCCAACGAGGAACCATTGCCAAATACAATATGAGGACTTTTAATTTTTTCATATGGTCGCATATCCTGCACATCCTTATCCCAAAATTTTTAGAAGCTTCTAGGCTTCATATAATAAATACTGCGGTGTGCGCCGCACCATTTGCTGTATCTCTGCAATTGTAAAGCCTTTCTGCATTAAGCCATCACTAAACCGATAAATACCTTCTGGCCCGTTGGGATAACCTTTGAAAAATGCATCAGATACCAACATGCAATGTTCCACTCCCAAATAACGAATTACCTCTGCTACATCATCCAAAGTGGTTTTTGTCAAAGTCAAATCGCTTCTGGATTGGGCAATTCCGCTTTCATTATTGGCGGCCTTGAAAAATTCTGCTGTTAGAGAAAATGCAAACTCTGCCACTACACCCAATTGTACCAATCTTTTCATTTCTTCCAGGGGAACCCCTACATGATCATAAAGAATATGGGTTGCTATGACACGCACATCCATTTTTCTCGCCTCTTCACACAGAACAATAGTTTCTTTTGCACTGATATGCCCGGAGGCAATAGCTATCTGATTTTCCCGGGCCATCGCCAAGATTTCATACACTTCGTGTTTCAGTTGCCCCATCTCATCCAGCAAATAAATGCCATGCAATTCTTTCTTCTCCACTGGTCGAAATCTTTGCTCATTGGCAGAAGACCAAGTGGGCATCCACGCTATTTTGCAGCCAAATTTGATAGCTGCATCAAAAGCCGCCAGATTCAGTCCACCTACGGCAGCATTAAACGCAACACCGCCGTAAAGTTTCGCATTGGCACCTGCATAGCGATTGGCCAAAAACGCCCTTGTGCCAGTCTGCGTTTGATGGGACTTTATCACTGCACCCGCCATGTTGAATTCATCCAATCCATGTAACAATTCAAAGTCATCGCTGGGTCTGTCTGGGAAATAATCTGGATCTGGATGAATATGCATATCATAGCCCTGTTCAATGGCTCTCATAACGTTATCTTTTTTTTGTAAAATCATAACAGAACATCTCCTCGAAAATCAAAAATTTATAAATAGATAATTCCCAGCAATAGCCAGTATGGAAACTGAATCAGCAGGAAAAATATCAGACCGATTGCTGTTTTTATAGTTGCATATTTAATAAAATCCTTCATCGAAATTAAGCCAAAGCTAAAGATAGCGACCAACACTGCAATTTCATGCGGAAAGAAAAAGATATCCGCCCCTGTCAGGAATGTCAGCATAATGGCTTCAGGATTTAGACCCAAGGAGAGGGCCAATGCCGTCAATGGCGCAGACAAAGCACCCGCCATTGCATATGGTGTCAGCACAATATTGCCCAATGCCACAATCACCAGAACAAGGAAGTGAACCCCTACTGCTGGCATATCCCCAACTAAATTTATCAATAATTGACCGGCAAAGACATCCAGTCCCAAATTCACCCCTACGGTACCAATGCTCATACAAGCAACCATAAAGAATACTAACGGAAAATTAATTTTGGACAAAGTCTGCGCTGTTGTAATTTTAAACTGGGGAAAATATAGTAACCATGGCAACAGCATAAAACCGTAAGCAAAGTTTTGTCCATGAAGTGGCTGTAGCAATACATAAGCGATTAATGCAAGCAAAATTACACAACAAATCTTCTCTGCTTTGCTCACCGGACCTAACGCCTGTAATTTCTGCAAAAACTCAGCTTTCCCGTTTCCCATATCAAATTCTTTGCTCTTTGTTATTTTCAGAACCACAAACATTACAATGACCGGCATAATAGCTAATGGCAGACTCTGAAGTGTCACACCCAGCCAAGTAGGAGCTGCTGCAGGATATACACTTTGCATCCCTGGCAGATAAATGCCGATTACGCCTGGATTATAAATCCAATAGCTGGTCGTTGTCGCTCCTAATACACCAGCAAACATAATTACACCGGATTCTTTACATAGTTTTGTATATCCCATGGCATGGGCTACCGCATAAGCAAATACTGCCACGATTAGAAAGTGATTGGTAAATGTAACAAAAGATAAGATCAGCCCCACAAAATAAATTGCATAACAAACGCGATTAAACGTACCGCCAATTTTTACAATAAACCAATAACAAATTCGATTGAGCAATTCACATTCTTCCATCGCCGCAGCCAGTGCAAAGGCACCGATTACCATATAGATGGTGGTATTTGTCCACGGACTTAATGCTACAGAAACCGGTGCCAGCCCTGTTACTACATAAAGAATGGTAAGCAGCATGGAAGGAACCATAGCAGGCATAAATTCAAAAGCTAGAACACAAACAAATAAAATCGTAATGGCAAAAAACAATTGCAATTGTGTTGTAAATAACTCTCCTGTTGGAATTAAAAATACGCTGGCAGCCAACAATAATGTGACAGTCCATTTTAATAAATTTTTCATAGTACCTGACATCATAACACTTCCTTTTCTAAATAAAATCATTTCAATATTTCCAATATTTTCTCACGCTGCCCTGCTTTACCTTCCTTTGCAAAACACCTCCCCTTGTTTCCGCTGTCAAAATTCTTTCATTTGACAGCCAATTTTATTTTCATCAGCAGGGATAATATAATTCCTGCAGCGCAGAAAAGCATTGCCAATAAAAAGACCGGTTGATACATGCCATAATGCGCATAAGTAGCTGCTAACACCATAGGACCTAAATATCCACCTAAAGCAAAGGCCAGATTTATAATCCCAAAGTTTACGCTGTTATGTTTCGGCCCAAACTGATCCGTTACAAAACCAGGCAAAACACCTACCATTGCCCCGTAGCAGAACCCGATCATGCCCATCCCCAATAAGAAAACTGCTGCCTTACTGCTGTCAGAACAATACACCAAAAATATGCCCAATATTGCCACTGCATAAGCTCCTATATAGACATTTAGCCTTCCCCATCGGTCAGATATCGCACCGATTATCATTCGTGCAAATCCATTGCACAGTGATAGCAAGCTCACCGTAAGTGCCGCTACTGTTGCCGACATACCAATCATATTTTGCGCCAGAGAAGATGCCTGAGAAAAAACCATCAGCGCAAAAAAGCTGCTACAGATACACATCAAAAAGATTCCATAAAACCGTCCCGTTTTTAACATCTGCCGCCAGTTATAATTTACTGTTGCTGCATCATGTTTTTCAGAACCCATTTCACCCAATTGTTGATAAAATGTTTCCGAACAACCGCTAACAAAAAAAGAACCAAAACAAATCACTGCAATCGCCAGCATCGCCCACAAATAAAATGTCATTTGTATTCCCACATGCAGCGTGAAATAATTCCCCAAAAACGAAAATATCACAGAACTTAATCCATAACTGGCTGTTGTCAATCCTCCTACCAGACCGGCTTTATCAGGGAACCACTTTACGCAGTTATTAATGTTTGTCCCATAAATGGCATTCACCGATAGCCCTGCCAACAATCCATAGCCGAGATAAATGTGCTCCACCTGAGTCGCACTGCCGCAAATCCACAGCCCAGCGGCATAAAAAAATCCTGCACATAATAATACCTTTCTTGGACCAATCCGGTCATTAAATCTACCGCCCAACACCATCCCAAAAGGAGACATAAAATTTGTCAAACTAAAAACCAATACCAGTGATCCCGCTGTGAATGCAGTTTCACCTGTGAGTCCGTTTACTTGATTCAAGCGTTCGGCTAAAGGGGCTGCAAAAACGCTCCATGTCAAAACTACACCAATGCATAAATTCATAAAACAGCTGATGATTAGAATTATCCATCTTTTTTTCAAAAACGTATTTGAACTGTTATCCATTTACCACTCCCTCCTTATTTCCAGTTTAGCAAAGCAATTATGTTTTTCATATGGCGAAAAATTCAATGTACCATGAGAAAAATTCATCAACAAAGCTCCTCTAAAAATAGCTTGCTTATAAAAAACTTTCACGTTATAATTTAGATATTATTTAAGTATTGACGCAAAAAAGAGGTGCCTTGAATGCAATTCTCCCATTTAAAATACTTTGTTGAAACTGTAAAATGTCGCTCTATTAATAAGGCTGCATTAATTTTGCATGTAGACCCTTCTACCCTTTCCGTCGCACTGCGTTCTTTGGAAAATGAGCTGGGATATCAGCTACTCATCCGCTCCAGAAACGGAACCTCGCCTACTGTACAAGGCGCAAAGGTTTTTGAAGACGCACAGAAAATGCTGGAACTATATGAAAGCTGGAAATTGCCGATGCAGACAACTACAGACCAAGAAGTCATTCGCATTGCGACTTCCCATTTGGCCTACAATACATTTTGCAATGATATTTCTATACAATTTACATCCGAGAAAATACCGCTTGTACCCATCTTTCAAGTTGGCTTCAATCACACTGTTCTAAACATGGATACCGATTTCTTTATCAGCAGTTTTTGTAATAAGCAAGAATATAATCTGTTATGTACTTTAATTTCTCAGCGCGCATTACAAAGTGACGTTCTCATTCCTAATGACCCGCTAGTTATCTATATCAATAAGCACCATCCTTTGGCCAAAAAAGCTTCTGCTTCTATCAATGATCTTATAGATATTTCCCATATTGATTTTTCTGAAACGTTTCCCATGGAGCCAGATGATCCTCGCGCCCTGCCAGCAACTTTCAGAGTAAATGAACATGCGCAAATTTTAAAATTGGTCGAAGAAAACAAAGGCTATGCACTTTTGCCCAGTTTATGTCAAATCTATTGTAAACGTCTTATGTTGCATTCTATTACTACCGTTCCCCTTTCTAATTATGATCTAACAACTACAATTTATTTTGCGCACCCGCCCTATAGTTCTTTATCGCGCAATATGAAGCTTTTTATCAATTATGTGAAAGAATACTGCAGTCAGTTAAAATATTAGCCAGCTAGCTCTATTCATTTCCAACACCATCGTTCATTTAGCGTTACTTACGTAATTTCGATTAACGCATTACAAAAAAATGAGGAAGAGCCTAAAAAAGACTTTTCCTCATTTTTTTACTTATTCAACCTGTTAGATACAATCATTCATCTTCTATAGTGAATTTCTCCTATGTTATTCCGACTAATTCGAACATAGCATAAAACCTCTTGCCATTTTTGAAACGATTAGGCAAAAAATCTTTCTTAGCATCGATGCATTAAAACAAATTAATGACTAAAAAAGACTTGCCAAGATTCATTCTATTTCATAAAAGCGAAAATGGTGTTAACTGTCGCTTTATCTTCATTCCTATATCATATAATAAATTTTACACAACCTGTATCCCGTTTACATACACCATCTTAGGCCGTCCCATGATTTCCAGCGGGTGATTGTCCCATACAACGATATCTGCATCTTTCCCAACCTTTAAGCTTCCGGTACGGTCAGCAATTTTGAGAATCTTCGCCGGTGTAATGGTTAAAGCTTTGAAGGCATCGTACTCTTCCATTCCTTCCCGCATAGCAATTCCGGCGCAAATGGGTAAATATTGGATAGGTGTGCAGGGGTGGTCAGTAATAATTGCCACATCCACGCCTGCTTTCGCTAAAATGCCCGGTGTGCGGAAGGTGATATGCTCCATTTCTACTTTTGCCCGATTGCTCAGACTAGGGCCCACAGTCACAGGCACACCCGCCTCTTTTAACTCATCTACAATGAGATGTCCATCCGTACAATGCTCTATGACTAAATCCAGATGGAATTCATCCCGTAAGCGAATCGCCGTGAGGATATCATCTGCACGATGGGCATGGGCCCGCACGGGAATCTCTCCATCTAAAGCTTTGGCAATATGCTCTGTCTGTAGACTGAACTCTTTGTCTTCTTCATTTTTTTTCAGATATTCTTTTGCTTCATAAAAACCTTGCCGTGCAATGGCCATTGTTGCCATCCGGGTGGACGGCGTTTTGTCCTTATCGCCGTAAACTCGTTTGGGGTTTTCTCCAAAAGCCATTTTCAATCCTGCTTCTCCGTTTATCAGCATATCGCGGTATGTTTTTCCGGCTGTTTTCATAACGGTAATCAGGCCGCCAAATACGTTAGCACTGCCCGGTGTAATCATCACCGTGGTAATACCTGCCTTTACTGCGTCCTGAAAAGAAAGATCACGATAGTTGATGGCATCCATTGCTCGCAATTCCGCTGTATTGGGCTCGGTCATTTCATTGCAGTCATCACCGATAGGCTGATGAATTTCTTCATCAATGCCCATATGGGTATGGGCATCAATAAATCCCGGTGTAATAATCCGCCCTTCTACATCAATTACTTGAGCATCCTGCGGAATTGTAACATCTGCTCCTACAGCAGTAATCTTTCCATCCGCAATCACTACAGTGCCCCGTTCTATAATACCTTCTTCCATGGTATATAGCTTTCCATTCGTCAATGCAATCATTTCTATTCTGCTCCTGTCTTCATGGTCAGCGCAATGCGGCTGCGACGCAAGTCTACATCTAGTACGCGAACCTTTATAATGTCACCCACAGAAACGACCTCCATGGGATGCTTGATAAATTTATTGCCAAATTGGGAGATATGAATCAGCCCATCCTGTTTTACACCGATATCCACAAATGCGCCAAAATCCACAACATTGCGCACAGTCCCCATGAGCTCCATACCTGGTTTCAAATCTTCCATGGAGAGTACATCGCTGCGCAATAACGGCGGCTCCAGTTCTTCCCGAGGATCCCGTCCCGGTTTTTGCAGCGCGGCGACAATATCCCGCAATGTAGGTTCCCCCACTGCCAGCTGCCGTGCCATCTCTTTTATCTGTACACGGCCCAAAGCTTCTCGAATTGCTGGAAGAGAGATTCCTGCCAAATCCTCTTTGCTGTATCCCAGCTGCTGCAACAATGCTTCCGCCACTTGGTAAGACTCAGGATGCACTGGCGTATTATCTAAAGGATTTTCTCCATCGGCAATGCGAATAAAGCCAGCGCACTGTTCATAGGCTTTCGGTCCCAATCGGGGCACCTGCAAAAGTTGTTTGCGACTGGTCAATTTTCCCTGCTCATTGCGCAGCTTCACAATACCATTTGCGGTTGAAGCTGTTAAGCCCGCCACATATTGCAGCAATGCGCCAGAAGCTGTATTGACCTCCACGCCCACCCCGTTTACGCAATCCTCTACAACTGCGCCCAGAGCTTCATCCAGTTTTTTCGGTGTTACATCATGCTGATACTGTCCCACGCCTACTGCTTTGGGCTCAATTTTCACCAGTTCTGCCAATGGATCCTGCAAACGGCGCGCGATCGAAACTGCGCTGCGCAACGATAAATCATATTCGGGAAATTCTTCTTTAGCCAGAGGCGATGCCGAATATACCGAGGCCCCCGCTTCGGATACAATCACGTAGTTCACACCAGGGCACTTGCGAATCACCTCGGCGGCCAAAGCTTCCGATTCACGGGAGGCAGTTCCGTTGCCAATGGCGATGATATCCGCATGCCAGCGGTTAATGAGCTGCTCCATCAATGCGGCTGCTTCTTTGTATTTTTTTTGCGGCGGATGGGGATACATGACACCCACTTCCAGCACTTTTCCAGTGTCATCTACTACAGCCAGCTTACATCCAGTACGATAACCCGGATCCACACCCAATACCGTATGTCCTTTTACCGGCGCCTGCAAGAGCAAACTATGCAAATTGGCAGAAAATACTTTAATCGCCTGTGCTTCACCCTGCTCTGTCAACTCATTGCGGATTTCCCGCTCAATAGCCGGAGCAATCAATCGCCTCCAGCTGTCCTTGGCTGCTTCTTCAAACAAGGCTTGGGCATCAGCTGGACGTTTCTGCCCATAACGACGATGAATCGTCGCCATAATCCCATCCTCCGGCTGTTCCACCTTCACCGAGAGAATTTCCTCTTTCTCTCCGCGATTTACCGCTAGTACACGATGGGGCGGTATCTTTCGCACCGCTTCTTCGTATTCATAATACATCTCATAGGGCGTTGTTTCTTCCTCTTCCAACTTTTTGCGAAGCTTTATGACTAGCACACCCTCTTTATGTGCTAATTGACGTGCCACTTTACGCAGCTCTGCATCATCAGCCAAAATCTCCGCTATGATATCCATAGCACCCTGCAAGGCTTCTTCTATTGTGTGTGCCCCTGCCTCTTCATCTATGTATGACTTAGCTGCTTCTTCTACACTGTTTTTGCCAGTACCGTCCAGAATAGTTTGTGCCAAAGGCTCCAGCCCTTTCTCCCTTGCCGCACCGGCTCTGGTTTTCCGTTTTTGCTTATATGGCAGATAATAATCTTCCACTTCCTGCAGCATGGCCGCCGCCAAAATACGTTTTTCCAGCTCCTCAGTCAATTTTCCCTGTTCACGGATTCCATTCAAAACTTCAATTTTGCGCTGTTCCAGTTTGCGTAAATATTGCAGGCGTTCTGCCAGCTGCCGCAATACCACTTCATCCATTTCACCTGTTATTTCTTTGCGATACCGCGCTATAAAAGGAATGGTATTCCCGTCATCTAGAAGTTCCACAGTCTTACATACTTTTCCATAGGGACGATTGATCTCTTTGGCCAATCGCTCCAATAGCTGTTTTCTTTGCTGTTCCTCTTGTTCACTCAATACTCATTTCCTCCTCCTTGACAAACGGTGAACGCAATCCCATACTGATTTCCAGTGCCTGGTCCACCTGCTCCATCACCGCTTTGTCCAAAGTGCAGATGCGTTCCTTCAGTCGCTGCTTATCAATGGTACGTACCTGCTCTACCAGCACTACAGAATTTTTTGACAAACCGTTTTCCCGACCTGCCAAATCTACATGCGTAGGCAATTTTGCTTTACACATTTGTCCAGTAATTGCTGCCACAATCGTAGTAGGGCTATACTGATTTCCCACATCATTTTGGATAATCAGAACAGGGCGTATACCGCCCTGTTCTGAACCGACTACCGGATCCAACTGTGCAAAAAACACATCTCCCCGTCGTATTTTCGTCATAATTTTTCTCCAACATCATTCTCTATTCTAAGTGACATTCCTCTATGAACTTTTTCTGTTCAACGAACGTTCCCGCTACATTCTTCTGCCATGCAATTTATTCGCCAACTTAAAAGTTTTCGTCTACATAGAATTTGGGCACCCGTGGTGCAATTCCGCAAACAATTTCGTGTTCGATGGTTTTCAGCATGGAGGCCATTTCCGTAACTGTAATAGATACGTCGCCATCTTCCCCCAACAGAGTCACGGTATCGCCTGTTCGCATATCAGGCAGCTGAGAAGTATCAATCATAAACTGATCCATACATACCCGCCCAATGATGGGCAGTTTTTTCCCACGGCAAATGACATACCCAAAATTGCTGAGCAACCGATTATAACCATCGGCATACCCTACCGGTACAGTAGCAACCAAAGTATCCTCCTTGAGCTCAAAGGTGCCATTATACCCAATGACTCTGCCTTTCGGCAGCAATTGAACCCGTGCCACCCGCGCTTTCCAAGTCAGCGCCGGTTTCAAATCTGCCACGTTGTGCATTTCACTGGAGGGCTGAAAACCATACAGCATAATGCCGGGACGTACCATATCCAAGTGTCCTTCCGGCAAATCAATAATCCCAGAGCTAGCTGCCATATGCTGAATGGGAATACGCACACCGGTACGCGCTTGTAAATCTTCATTGAATTTTTTAAATGTCGTTAACTGATTTCTGGCAAAGGTTTTATCCGCCTCATCAGCTTTGGAAAAATGGCTGAAAATGCCTTCTACTGTGATACCCGGCAATTCCATAATCGCCTGTGCTGTCAACATCCCGGCTTCATTAGCCTGAAACCCAATGCGAGACATTCCAGTATCCAATTTCAAATGTACCAACGCCTCTTTTCCCATTGCCTGAGCCTTCGCACTGAGTCGCTGCGCTTCCTCCTTGTCAAACATGGCCAAACGAATATCATTGTCAATGGCCTGTTCATACCCTTCCTCCGGAGTCCAGCCCAATATCAGAATCGGACAGGAAAATCCCGCTTCCCGGAGTTCCATTGCTTCACTTAACATAGCCACTGCCAAAAAGTCAGCACCTGCTGCCAAACATGCTTTACTTACCTCTGCAGCGCCATGGCCATATCCATTGGCTTTCACCACTGCGCAAACTTTTACCTGATCTCCTACTAATTTTTTTACTGTTTCACAATTGTACTGTAAATTGGCCGGACTGATTTCCAACCATGCTGGACGGTATGCGTTCATACCTCATCACCTCATTAAAATTATTGGAATGGCATCTACTAAATCTCCTGCTTTGCTGCTGATTTCTCCTATTCTTTCTGCCACAGCCTGTCCCGCCAAACCATGCAGATATACTGCACAACAACAAGCTTCATCAGGCTGCATCCCTTGCGCCAAAAAGGCACCAATCATTCCTGTCAGAACATCCCCGCTTCCAGCCACTGCCAATGCAGGACTGTCCGTAATATTCATATACAGTTTACCGTTGGGTGTAGCAATAATCGTATTGGCACCCTTCAGAACTACCCACACCTTGTGTTTTTCCGCAAACTCTTGGGCTACCACCATACGGTTACTCTGAATATAGCTGGTTTCAAGTCCTGTCAAACGCGACATTTCGCCAGGATGAGGCGTCAAAATCACCGGGCCGCTTGCCTCGCGCACCTGTTCCAGCCAGCTATCTGCAGTGTTCAGGCCATCTGCATCAACCACCATGGCGCAGCGGCAATTCTGTAACAGTTGACTGATCAGCTGTCCTACCGTTTCACTGTTCCCCATACCAGGGCCAACTACAACTGCCTTTTTGCCCCGCAAGAGCTCCGGCAGCATTTCTACACTTTCCTCCTCAAACTGCCTTCCGCCAGGCATAGGCTGTACCATAGCTTCTGGCACATTCACTGCCACATGCAACTGTACTGCATCAGGCACTGCGCAGCTCACCAAACCTACGCCGGAGCGCAAGGCAGCCTGCGCCGTCAATGTAATGGCGCCACTCATCCCCATTGAACCGCCTATTGCCAGCAAATGACCATAAGTTCCTTTGTGACTGGTACGGCTGCGAGGTTCTTTCCACACTTGCCGATATGTATCATCAATAATCTGACAATTCAGACCTAGTTCCTCATAAATTTCTTCGGGAATCCCGATATCTTTTATCACTAGCTTTCCGCAATATTTTACACCTTTGCTCAGCATATGACCCCGTTTCGGCTGCGCCAACGCCACAGTATAATCAGCTTTCAGGCAGCGGCCCCAAATTTCGCCATTGTCCCCGTTCAGACCAGAAGGAATATCAATGGCTACTTTAATGCAACTGCGGCGGTTGACAATATCTATAATCTGTTCCGCCCGACCCGATACATCACGATTAATACCCGTACCCAGCAGCCCATCCAGCAAAATATCACTGTAATTTACAGTCACCTTAAAAAGATGCATGCTGTTTTCGCTATCCAACCAATAAATTTTTACTGGTAAACGGGATAGGATCTCGTAATTTTGCTGTGCGCTGGGAGACAATTCCCGCTCTCCATAGATAAATACTTTTACTGCAATTCCCATACAATGAAGATAACGCGCTGCTACCAGCGCATCGCCGCCATTGTTTCCGGTACCTGCAATTATCGTAATACTCTTTTTATCCAGTTCTTTAAATTGCTCCTGCAAAAATTCTACGACTGCCTTTCCCGCATTCTCCATCAAAACCATTTCTGGAATGCCCAACTCCTGAATACTTTTGCGGTCTACCTGCCTCATCTGCTCCGTTGTTACAAGATACAAAATTATTCCCCCTCCAATACGGCAGTCGCAATCGCATATTCTTTTGAATGACTTAAACTGATATGCACCTGCCGTATATTCCGCAGGAGGGCCTGCTCCTCTGCCGCACCGTGAAGCACTGCCTTAGGCTGCCCTCCCGTTTCATTTATGATCTCAATATTTTTTAGTCCCAGTATCCCTATTCCTGTGCCAAATGCTTTACCCACTGCTTCCTTTGCAGCAAATCGGGCTGCAAAGGATTGCCACGGGTCAGCCTTGCGTTTACAATAAGCAATTTCCTTCGCAGTATAAATCCGCTCCAAAAAATGCGGATTTTTTTTAATAGCTTGCTGGACACGCATAATCTCAATCATATCTGTCCCTACGCCAATCACCATAGTTAATTCATCACCGTTTCTACTACGTCGGCAATTTGTCGTGCCAACCGTTCAATCTGCTCTTGCTGTTTGCCCTCTACCATCACACGCAATAGATTTTCTGTACCGGAAGCTCGTACCAAGATGCGGCCTTCCTCACCCAATTCCTGCTGTGCTGTCAAAATAACCTGTTGAATTTCCGTTTTTTCTTCCCAACCGTGCTTTTCCTGTACCTTTACATTAATCAAGGTCTGGGGATACTGCTCCATCTGCTCTGCCAATTCCGCCAAAGTTTTCTTCCTTTGCCGCAAAATCTGCAGTAGCTTCACACTGCTTAAAATGCCATCTCCAGTGGTATTGTCCATTCCAAACACGATATGCCCCGACTGTTCACCGCCCAACACAGCGCCCTTTTCTTTCATTCCTTCAATAACATAGCGATCGCCTACCTTGGTCTCCAGGGTTTTAATCCCCCGTTCTTTCAGCGCAATTTTTAAGCCCATATTGCTCATCACTGTAATCACTACCGTGTCTTCCGCCAAAAGACCCTGTTCTTTTAAATATTCACCAAAAATCAGTAGCAGCCGATCGCCATCTACTACCTTACCATACTGATCTACCGCCTGCAAGCGATCTGCATCACCATCATATGCTAAGCCCAAATCTGCCCGACATTCCACTACCGCTTTTTGTAGCTGCTCTAAGTGCGTAGAGCCGCATTGGTCGTTAATGTTTACACCGTTTGGCGCACAAGAAATAGCTGTCACATCAGCACCCAACGCCCGCAAAAGCTCTGGCGCAATAGCACTGGCGGCACCGTTGGCACAGTCCACCACAACACGCAAACCAGAAAAATCCCCGTCTACCTTACTTTTGATGAAACGGCTATACCGTTGTACACCCTCTGAGTAAACAATCACTCTGCCCACATCTGCGCCTGATGGACGGGGAACCTCCCGCAGATCTGCCTCCATCACAGTTTCAATGGCCGCCTCCATTTCATCGGGCAATTTTGTCCCCAATGGACTGAAAAATTTAATGCCATTATCCTGATAAGGGTTATGCGATGCGGAAATCACCACTCCTGCCATACAGTTCAGCATACGAGTCAATACTGCCACGGCAGGAGTTGGCACTACCCCTGCCTGATATACATCAACACCGGTAGAACAGATTCCAGCAATCAGACTGGCCTCCAGCAGATCTCCAGAAATACGTGTATCTTTCCCGATGACCATTGCCATTTTTTTATCAGGCAGTCCATCCCGTTTTAACACAAATGCCGCAGCGCGACCCAACTGATATGCCAGCTCCGCTGTCAATACAGTATTCGCTTTTCCTCTTACACCATCAGTTCCAAATAATTTCAATTGCTCTCCCTCTCATTCTTCTCATCTATTTCTTCTGTAGGAATCGTATCCTGCTCATTCGTCTTCTCCGTCAATATCACATCTACTTGTGCAGGGGCAACCTGCTCTACGCGCAAAGCACCATAACCCTCCACCTGCACCGGCAAGGTATAGGTTCCCCCATCCAAACCGCTACAATCTACATATAATACAATGTTAGCTAATTCCTGCTGATTTTTTAACAGCGTTTCATTTCCACTCAATTGCACTGTCACCGCAGATTGTACCACTTCCACTTCCATATTAGACGGCACATTGTGTGCTGCGACTGTCATTTCATGATTTACACGACCTTGCTTCTCCTGTATCATAAAATGCACCACGATACGTTTTTCTCCTTCTATTGCAACACCCTCAGGCACATGCAGCCACACCTCTTTTGTGGTCTCATTGATAATCCCGCTCACATCAATGGCTTCTGTTTCGATATCACTGATTTCATCTAAAACTTGACTCAATCCGCTGATTGTCACCTTGTTCGGCAACACTTCTGTGCTGGATATTTCATATCCTTCAAGCATTGTTCCGCTGGTACGCACTCGCACCGGCACTTCTTTCTTTATCTTCTGATCAAGCTGCAACGAAATCCTATTGGGCAAATAACTGATACGTTCAGCCATCTCCGGCGCCTTCAGCTGAATCTCGTATTCACTAGTTCCTACTTGTGCACTGCTAAGGTCTACAATAGCAGAAAAATCCTCCTTGCGCAACCCTGACAATTCATCTTCTTTGCCCCGCACTGTCACCCGTACAGTGTTTACACCATTGCTAACTTCATAATTTTCTTGTTGATTGATATATTGCACTGGTATATCAAAATGCACACTTTTCACCGGATTTTGTTCTGCATCCACATAGAACCAGAGCATTACGGCAAAAATAACTGCCAACAATTTCAACATACGTTCATTTTTCTTCGACTCAGTTGTTTTTACTTTCACGCTCATCCCTCCATTTCTGAAAAACCGATTTGGATGTATCCGTGTGTAGTCCTTCCAGCAAGCTTCGGCGCAACTTTTCTTCACTAATATGATACTGCAGCCGTCCGCCCTCAGCAATAGAAATTGCGCCGGTTTCTTCAGAAACAATGCATACCAGCGCGTCGCTCACCTCAGAAAGACCTATCCCGGCCCGATGCCGTGTCCCTAACGCCTTACTGATATTCGTATTTTCTGACAGCGGCAGATAGCAGCTTGCAGCTAAAATAACATCGTCCTCTATAATAACAGCACCATCATGCAGCGGCGTATTGACAATGAAAATATTGCCCAAAAGCTGACTAGTCAGATTGCCGCTGATTTTAATTCCTGTGTTCACGTATTCACCTAACCCCACTTCTCGCTGCAAGGCCAACAATACTCCTGTATGGGACCGGCTGGCCTCCGCAAGAAATGGCACCAGCTGATCGACAATACGTACCACCTCGGCATCCTCTCTACTTTTTTTGCTGCCGGGAATAAAACTGCTGTTTCCCAACTGCTCCAAGGCTCGACGCAATTCTGGCTGAAATACGACAGGAATCGCAATCAACAACATCGTTTTTATTTGCTCCAAAATCCAGTTAACCGTATTTAGCCCCAACACACTACTGCTGCTGACAGCCGTTAAAACCAATAAGAGCAACAGTCCTTTGATCAATTGTACTGCCCGCGTCCCCTTTACCATAGAAATTAATTTATAAATGAAAATTGCCACGATCGCAATATCTAAAATATGTATGGGATTTAATAATTCTGTCCATTCAGCCATGTCGTGTCAGCCCCCTTGTATCACTTATTTTCCTTCCCTAATTTATATTCTCGTTTTATCAAAAATTTCTTTCTATGAACCAGAAAAAATCTACAAGAAAATTTAATTTTCCTGTGGAAACCCTCTTTTTTTTCTACGCAACTCTGCTATAATAAGGTTTATTGCGATATCCAAATAATATGGACTTTCAGCATATATATCAGTTACATTATAGCCTATTTTTCCTATTGCAACAAAACTATTTTTCCAGTTTGCAGTAAATATCTTTAATACGTACATAATATATGTACAGAAATTTTTCTCAGAGAGGAGATTGTATCTTGAAACAAATACGCCTGCCCCATTGGTTGCCTTGGTTGACTTTTATTTTTATCCTGATGGGCCTATTTCTTGTCCAGGAGCTGCGTATTCAAAGCGCCATCTCCGCCGCCAGCACCGATCCCAAGACAGAGGTGCTCATTTCTCTGATTACCAACCTGGAAAGCGAGACCGCAGCCTTAGAAGAACGACTGGCCACACTGCGGCAGGAAACCGAAACAATTATCAGTCAATCCACCACAGGGGAAAGCCAACTCACCGATTTGCAAAATCAGTTGACTCAACAGCAAATCCGCGCAGGTATCACTGCATTAGAAGGCCCTGGCATCACCATCTCCCTGGATGATAACAACGCTGGTCTTAACAATGCTCCTGCCGATGATCCTAACCGCTACGTTATTCATTATGAAAATTTGCTTTATATTGTCAATGATTTGCGTAATGCTGGTGCAGAAGGAATCAGTATCAACGGACAGCGCATAGTGGTTTCCTCGGAAATTCGTTGTGTTGGGAATGTGATTCTAGTCAATACAACTCGTTTAGCGCCGCCTTATGAGATTCTCGCCATCGGAGATCCCCAAGAACTTGAGGATGCAATTTCTACCAGCACCACCTATCAACAATTAGCTCTAACTGGATTTCCTGTCAGCTATAAAACTACCAGTAGCCGTAGCCACAAAATTTCATTGCCCGCTTATACTGGCAGTTTTTCTACAAAAATTTTAACATCTGACTCGCAAGAGGAGGTATAAACAATGGTTTTTCTCATTCCCATCCTTGGCCTATTTGCCGGTATTTTGCTGGGCTCCATTATATCGATTCAAATACCATTGGTCATGGCCAAATACTTATCTATCGCCGTATTGGCCGCATTAGACTCTGTACTAGGCGGTATTCGCTGCATTTATGAAAACAGCTTTAACGGATTTATTCTGCTTACAGGCTTTATTTCCAACGCATTATTAGCAGCTTTTTTAGCTTTTTTAGGCGATCAGCTCAGTGTGGATTTATATATGGCTGCTGTATTCGTGTTTGGTGTACGTATCTTCAACAATTTGTCCACTATTCGGCATTATATCCTAAATAAATTCCTGAAGAAACATAATATGCACGCTGTACAACATTACGAATAAATTCTTACAGCATTGATTTCGGCAGAAAGGATTTGTATCACATGAAAAAATATATCCATGGCTGGCATATTTATCTGGCTGTCACCTTTGTGCTGTTGGGTATTCTTATCTCTACTCAAATTCAAACACAACACCGTCTTATGTCAGACCTCTCTATGCAGACTACCAGCGATTTAAGCATTATGTTGAAAAATCTCACCGACAAGCGCTGGCAATTGTCAGAAGCAATTGACGAAGCGGAAGATAATCTGATCACCTATCAGAACGACTACCAAAATGATGCCGAACTGATTGACCGCATTAACAATGAATTAAACCGTTTGCAGCTCATTAACGGTACCGCAAAAGTGCACGGCTCCGGCATACAAATCACTGTCAGCGGCAATATGCTGGCTTCTGACCTGATTGTCATTCTCAATGAATTGTGGGCCGCCGGTGCAGAAGCCGTAGCAGTCAATGATTATCGTATCACTGCCACTACCGGCATCAACTATGTTGATGCACAAAACAAAACATATCTCACTTGTGACGGAGCGATTATACAAGATCCTATCAAAATCCGTGCTATTGGCAACAGCAAAATTTTAGAAAAAAGCTTGACCATGCCCGGTGGTATTGCAGATAATCTCAGTCTTTATCAGGTTTATTTACACATCACATTGCAGGACGATATCACATTGGAATCTCTGCCCAACCAACCCCAACTGCGTTATGGTAAAGTACCTGAAAAATAAACAGTTTTCCATAAAGAACTCTATTGCCATTTGAGGGAGGAGCGAGTCCAAATGGGAACCTATAAGAAACGCCTGTTGCTGTTTTTAGTGGAAGGCCTGATACTATTCTTGATTTTCTGGCCAGTTTACACAGAATTACACGACACACCAAACAACTATATACAAAAAAATTTTGCCCTTGATCTCTCACAAAAGCACGCCAATCAGTTATATACTAAAAACACCCAAGGCTGGTTTGGTGATGGAGAAATTTATAGCGTGTGGCAATATGATGATGCCACCGTATTGGAGGAAATGCTGCCCTGGCAGCAAGGAAAAGGCTTTCAGCAGCAATTATATCAACAGGTAGTGCGTTGGGCACAGCCCGATTCATACTATTTGCCCTACGAATCAGAGCAGGAAGTTTATTATTATTTACAGGAATTCGACGCGGATGGATGCACCGACGACAAAATATTGCTCATCTATGCACCACAGGTAAAATTAGGCGATGGTCTGCAATATAAAAATCTGCTGTTTACATCAGAATGGTATAGTTAAAAAATGAAAGGGAATATCTCAAAATGCGCAAAGCATATAGAGATGTTCCCTTTTTAAGTAGGTCTCAAACATATCATATCTCATTTTACTTTTTCAAAAATACTTTCATACCAGTTAGATTGCCTATAACAAATCTTACAACATTGACAACATTTTCTAGCAAATTTATTTCTCTCCAGTTGGTAAACGATAGTTACCTCCTGTAACTTCAGCAAATGTTTTGACTCTGTCCAATTTTCTACATCAACATTACCAATTGACAGCTTACATATTTCAGTGTGAAAGTAAACTCCATTTTGAAAAAATGATTCAAAATTGTTGACGCGGTGTCAAAATCATGCTATATTATAGATGTTGACACAATGTCAAATAAAAGCGATCTTGTATCGCAAAATTTTTTGATTTTTAATTGACATCGTGTCAATATATAACCATTATATAAGACGAAGAAAGGAAGAAAAAATTATGAAAAAAACATTGGTTCTGCATTGGCTTTATATCCCACCCCTGTTGTTGTAGTAGGCGCTATGAACGGTGAAAAGCCTACATGGACTTTAGTAGCTCATGTTGGTATCATCGGGTATGACAAGATTTTGGTAAGTTTGGCCAGTGCACATTTCATCAACGAATGCATCAAAGCTGGTAATAAGTTGTCTGTTAATATTGCGGACGAGGGAATGTTGCCCGAAACAGATTATGTCGGTTCTGTCAGCGGTGCTAAATCAGACAAGTCGGAGGTTTTTGAATATGAATTGGGAGAGGCTGGCACACCGATTATCCGCAAAGCTCCGTTGACTATGGAGTGTTCTGTAGTAGATGTTTATAATACTCAAGGTTTTGAGAGCTTCATCTGCTCTATTGACAATACCTATGTGGAAGAAGAACATTTAAATGAGGCGGGAAAGATCAATTATCATGCCCTTAAGCCTGTACTCTTTGAGTTTCCCACCTACGAATACTTAAAGACCGGTGACGTCATTGGCAAGTGCCTTTCTTTTAAAGAAAATATATAAGAATAAAGAAAGAGAGGAATAAATTATGAGTGAAGTAAAAATGCCCCGTATTGCTCTTGGAGCTTGGGCATGGGGGAATGACGGTACATTTGGCGATCATTACACCGCAGACAGTTTGCGTGAAGTCTATGAAACCGCTATGGCAAATGGATTGAACCTGTGGGACACTGCAACGGTGTATGGCATGGGGACTTCTGAGAGAATTTTTGGGGAGCTTATCCGCAATACCAAGCGTGAGGATGTGATTCTTTCTACAAAATTCACCCCGCAAATCGAGGACGGTACTCCGCAGGCAATGGAGCATATGCTGAACGGCAGCCTAAACACTATGCACACCGACTATATGGATATTTACTGGATTCACAATCCCATGAACGTGGAAAGGTTTACTCCCATGCTCATTCCTCTTGCAAAAAGTGGTAAGCTTCGCAGTATCGGCGTATCCAATCACAATCTGATAGAAATCAAGCGGGCAGCGAACGGGCTTGTATCTATAACCCGATTCTGCCGGACTTGGAAGCTCTGCTTTCCAAACTGCGTGAAGTAGGGACATCTCATAACGCAAGCGCTGCACAGGTTGCAACTGCTTGGGCTATTGCCAAAGGAACACTTCCGATTATCGGTGTTACTAAGACCTCACAGGTTGAAGAAGCGGTAAAAACAGCGGCTCTTTCTTTGACAGAACAGGAAATCAGAGAATTAGAAACACTGGCCGAAAAATCAAATGTTTCTACTGTTCGTGGCTGGGAAAAGGAAATGAAGTAAATTCAGCAAGTGGTAAGAAATAAAAAATACACGGCTTTCTTGCCGCCTGTTCAAGAACTTGGAGGACAGTCGCTTAGTGACATAAAACGACAGACTGTTCTTCTTATCTATGGAGATTGGCAAAAGCACCTTTATTTGACACAACGTCAAAATTCAAGTATAATAATCACATCCTATTGAATTATTCGGTAAGTTTAATAACATAATTAGAAAGGAAACGCCGCTATGCCAAAAGGTTCAGAAGAACAAACAAATGCAAGAAAAGAAGAAATTATTCACGCCTGTGCGGAGCTTTATGAAACGATGAATTTCAAAGACGTAACCCTGAAAGAGATTGGCGCAAAGACCTCTTTCACCCGTACTTTAATTTATTATTATTTCCATACCAAAGAGGAAATCTTTCTTGCCCTGCTTCAGAAAGAATATGAAACATGGATTGGAGATTTGAACACGATACGAAAAGACTATCAGAAGATGTCCGTTGAACAGTTTGCTGATGAGCTAGCACGCTCTTTGGAGCGGCGCAGTCGCTTGTTAAAACTTATGTCAATGAACCATTATGATTTGGAAGCCAACAGCCGTATGGAAAACCTTGTGGCCTTTAAAGTCGCATATGGAGATTCCATGCGCGCTGTAACCTGCTGTTTGGAAAAATTTTTCCCCAATATGACAGTCAACGATATACAAGAGTTTATCTATGCTTTTTTCCCTTTCTTATTCGGAATATATCCTTATACTGTAGTAACGGATAAACAAAAAGAGGCCATGGAAAAAGCCCATGCCAATTATGTCTTTTTGTCAATCTATGAAATTACGAAATCTATGGTAATAAAACTTCTAAATGGATTTTAGTAAAATATACGAACATACAACAGTAAGGCTTTAGCTATTGGGTAATCTGAAAATTCATTTCATGCTATTATATGCAAGTCTGGTTATTTTTCACCATTTATCGCTATGCCATATACCTACGTTTAATCTCTTTTTGACCACATTAGTTTGTCATTTAATCTCACAATTGGACGGTTTATTATAACTTTAAAAAACTGCTTCTCACACAGCAAGGGGCTGAAGCTGCTGCCTTTTTAGGCAACAGCTTCAGCCCCTTGTTATCCTTTTGCTGCGTCAAAGGTTATCATTCAATCTGCTTTGAAACAGCTTCTTCTCTTATTGGCTTTTTCTTTCATTCCGCGTAAAGCACAATTTGAAGCACTATTATTTTTCTGGCTCCAATACCATATCGTCTAGCGCATGACCACCCAAAACAATAGGCAGACACAAATCGTCAGGGTCTATGGCAATCTCAATAATAGAAAATCGGCCGTTATGAAAAGCTTCTTTCAATATATCTGGCGCTTCTTCCTTATTCAAAATTTGATAGCCCGCTGCGCCATAAGCCTTGGCCAAATCCATAAAGTTCACGGTTTTGCTGAAATGAACGCCGCTGTAACGTTGTCCGCTGTAATGATATTGCAGCTGGCGCACCATACCCAACACATGATTGTTGAATACCATAATTTTGATAGGCAATTCCTGTTCCAAAATGGTTCCCAATTCATGCATACACATCTGGAAACTTCCGTCACCGGTCACCGCAATCACCAAATTATCCGGGCAGGCAATCTGCGCACCTACTGCTGCGGGAATCCCATAGCCCATGGTGCCCAGACCTCCAGAGCTGATGAATTTACGCGGTGTGGTAAAATTATAACTGTTGGCAGTCCAAACCTGATGCTGCCCAACGTCCGTAGTAATAATGGTTTTTTCTTTATCCACCAACGTTTCCACCAAATTCATCGTCCAAGGCACATTGATTCCTTCAGAGGTGGGCAACGGAATAGATGGATACAACGACTCGCATACGACCAATTCACTTTGTTTCTCCAGTTGACTATTCAAGTCAACCAAAACAGAACGCAAATCTCCCACAATAGGAATATCAATTTCTACGTTTTTCCCAATTTCCGCTGGGTCCACATCCACATGAATAATCTCTGCATTGGGGGCAAAACTTTGAGCAGTGCTAATCACACGATCATCAAAACGCATACCCAAAGCCAACAAACAGTCACAGTCCTGTATAGCCATGTTGGCGCCTTCATTGCCGTAAGTTCCCAACATACCTAAAAACCGCGGTTCATCTGCTGGATAACCGGATAACCCCATCATAGTAGCCACTACCGTGGCGTTTTTCATCTGTGCTAGTTTTACCACTTCTGCGGTCGAATCACTGGCCACCACACCGCCGCCCACACAAATAACCATTTTGCGGGAGGCTTTGATACTCTTTACAGCCCGCTTAATCATTCCCATATGACCGAAAACAGTAGGCTTGTAACTGCGAATATCCACTTCTGTGACTGGTATATACTCTGTCACTGCCTGCGAAATATCCCGGGGAATATCAATCAATACCGGACCGGGACGGCCTGTGCTGGCAATGTAAAATGCTTCTGCGATAATGCGCGGCAAATCTTCCACATTTTGTACCAGATAATTGTGCTTGGTAATCGGAGAAGTAATCCCTGTGATATCGATTTCCTGAAAGGCATCTGTTCCAATCATAGAGCGGGGAACCTGTCCGGTAAAGGCCACCAACGGTACCGAATCCATATATGCTGTAGCAATCCCTGTAACCAGATTGGTCGCACCAGGGCCGGAAGTCGCCAGACACACGCCCACCTTGCCAGTGGCGCGGGCATAGCCGCTGGCTGCATGTGCGCCGCCCTGTTCGTTTCGAACCAGCACGTGACGAATCTTACTTTTCTTTAATGCATCATAAATTTCCAACACTGCTCCGCCAGGATAGCCGAAAATCGTATCGACTCCCTGCGCTTCCAGCGCGCTTATTAAAATCTGCGCTCCGTTCTGCTGCATACAGTTCACCCCTAAATTATTTTTGTAACCAAGGCATTTTGTCTCTTAATTCTTTCCCTACTTTTTCAATCTGATGATCTGCTACAATGGCACGCATACGATTAAAGGACGGACGGCCTGCCTGATTTTCCAGAATCCAGTTCTTTGCAAATACACCGGTCTGAATATCATTCAGAATCCGTTTCATTTCCTGTTTGGTTTCTGCAGTGACAACACGAGGTCCGCTTACATAGTCGCCATATTCTGCAGTATCACTTACAGAATAATGCATGTATTCCAAGCCGCCTACATACATCAAATCTACAATCAGTTTCAATTCATGGAAGCATTCGAAGTAGGCGCTTTCCGGCTGATAACCTGCTTCCACCAGAGTTTCAAATCCTGCCTGTACCAATGCACTGATTCCGCCGCACAGGATTGCCTGTTCGCCAAACAAGTCTGTTTCTGTTTCTTCTTTGAATGTAGTCTGCAATACACCAGCTCTGGTACAGCCCACTGCTCTGGCAAATGCCAATGCAATATTTTTGCAGTTGCCAGTAGCATCCTGCTCCACTGCCACCAAGCCTGGAACGCCAGTACCTTGCTGTACCGCTTTGCGGAAGCTGTGGCCTGGAGATTTTGGCGCTACCATAAATACATCCACATCGGCTGGCGGTACAATCTGTTTGAAATGAATATTGAACCCATGGGAGAAACTTAACGCTTTCCCTGCTTTCATATGTGGAGCGATTTCATTGCGATATACTTCTGCCTGTTTTTCATCAGGAATTAATACATGAATGATATCAGCTTTCTCAGCAGCTTCTGCTACCGTCATAACCTGCAGGCCGTCTTCTTCTACTTTAGCCCATGTTTTACTGCCCTTGCGCAGACCAACGATTACCTGCATTCCGGCATCACGCAGATTTTGTGCCTGTGCATGCCCCTGGCTGCCATAGCCGATCACTGCGATTGTTTTTCCATTCAAATATTCCAAATTTGCATCCTGATCATAATACATAATTGCCATTTTCAATTCCTCCTAAAATTTTTTATAAAAATTTATCTATAAACAAAATTGCTTTTGCCTACAATCACATATTGCCTTCGGCGACCTACTTTGGTTTTTTTGCTATCCTTTGCCCATCCCTCCGTGGCTTCGGACATCGCCTTGCCTGTGCAGCTTCGCTGGACTCGCGTCCACCGCGCTTTGCACAGCCTGTGGCGCTATCCGCCCCAAGTCGGAATTTTGGCAAAGATAGCGGGAAATATTTAAAACCATAAAACGGTAGTAACTACCCTGTTCTATGCTTCATGCAATTCGATAGAAAACGCTATTTTTCTATTGTCTTCTGTCTGCTTTCTTTCCAAAAACGCCGCTTTTTTTGTATCTGACTAGGCGGCTTTTTGCAAAGTCGCGATGCGTGCTTCGTAAACACCAGCACCAATCAAAAACACCACCCATTCCGGAGACGCAGGATTTTTTGCTTTTGGGAAGGCGGCTTTTGATTTTTGAAGCGACGCGTACTCAATGTACGCAAGGCGTAAAAATCAAAAACAACGCACCCAAAAATGAAAAAGACCAGTCTCCGCCCTATTTATCCTTGGGACTGCGTACCATCGCCGATATCCCCGTCTTCACAATCTCCTGAATCCCAAAGGGCTGCAGGGATTTCAAGATTGCTTCAATTTTGGATTCATCACCAGTTGCTTCGATAATCAAGGACCGGCGGCCGATATCAATAATTCTTGCGCGGAAAATGTCCATCAGTTGAATAATTTCGCCCCTTGTATCTCTGTCAGCAGCTACCCGCACCAGCAGTAACTGGCGGCATACGGTATCGTCATTTGTCAAATCGTTTACCTTAATGACATCCACCAATTTATGTAGCTGCTTCGTCACCTGCTCAATTGTTCTTTCATCTCCATCTACTACAATGGTCATTCTGGAGATTGCTTTATCCTCCGTATCACTTACGACCAGGCTGTCGATGTTATAGCCTCTTCTGGAGAACAGGTTTGCTACCTTGGCCAGCACACCGGGATTATTTTCTACTAAAACTGCTACCTTATGCTTCATATCGCTACTCCCCCACTACAATATCATCCAGCCCTTTACCGGCCGGTACCATTGGATATACATCAGCATTTGCATCAATGCGAAAATCAATAAACCATCCTTCTTTTGAGGTCAATGCGTCTGCCAGCTTTTCGTCACACTGCTCCAGTGTATCTATACGCATATAATTCAAATCATACGCGTCTGCCAGCTTCGCCCAATCTGGCGCACTGTCCAAAATTGTTTCTGAATAGTTTTCATCATAAAACATTTTCTGCCACTGATGTACCATGCCCAGAAAACCGTTATTCATCAGGCAAATTTTAATGGGCAGCTTGAACTTCTTCATGATCGCCAGTTCCTGCATGTTCATTTGGAAACTGCCGTCACCGGTAATAAGAATCACATTGCGCTCCGGAAAACCAAACTGTGTGCCAATGGCTGCCGGAAATCCAAAACCCATTGTGCCCAATCCACCAGAAGTAATAAACTGCCGCGGGCCGGCCACATTCAAAAATAATGCCGCCCACATCTGATGCTGCCCTACATCAGTCACCACAACAGTGTTTTCATCCACATAGCAGTCAATAAAGGCAAAGGTTTCTTTCGGCGGTAATACACTGCCCGCTGGAGATTTGATCTCATATCTGCTCTGCTGGACCTCTTCCATCCACGCTTTATGATTACACTGCGGCAAAACTTCCATTAATGAATCCAAAAAGTCTGCACTGTCTGCCACCAATGGGAAATTCGGCGTAATGGTTTTTCCGATTTCTGCTGCATCAATGTCCACATGGATAATCATTTTGGCATTGGGCGCAAAACTGCTTACATTACTGGTCACCCGATCATCAAAACGCATCCCTACTGCCAGCAGACAATCACAATGCTGCACTGTGTAATTGGCCTCTACTGTGCCGTGCATCCCCGGCATTCCCAAGTCATATGCATTTCCGCTAGGAAATACTCCTCGTCCCATCAATGTCGTAGCTACTGGCATGTCTGCCTGCTGCGCAATACAATACAGCTGGTCGCGGTTTTCCAGACGATTATTCACACCGCCGCCGACAATCATCATTGGTTTTTCAGCATCTTTCAAATATTGCGCTACTTTCAGCACCTGTTCCTTATTCACCTGGCAAGGCTTATATTTCAGCACCACACGATTGCGCACGCTGCCATTGTCATATGCTACCTGTACATCCTGTACAAACACATCCTTAGGAATATCAATCACAACCGGACCAGGACGGCCTGTGCTGGCTACATAGAACGCCTCTGCTACAATATCTGGCAATTGTGCTGCATCCGTCACCGCATAAGTGTGCTTGCAAATGGGCTGGCAAATACCTGTCATGTGTGCTTCCTGAAATCCATCCTTACCCAAAAGTTCTTTCACAACCTGACCCATAATGCATACCATCGGAATAGAATCCATATTCGCTGTTGCAATTCCTGTTACCAAATTGGTCGCACCCGGTCCTGACGTAGCAAAGCAAACACCTACTTTTCCAGTCGCTCTGGCGTAACCGTCTGCTGCATGGGCAGCGCCCTGTTCATGCCGAGTCAGAATATGTTTAATATTTGGAAAATGTTTCAACCGATCATATAATGGAATTACAACACCGCCTGGCAGACCAAACACCACATCTACACCGTGTGCTTCCAGACAATTTAATAATAAGTCCGCTCCTAACACTAAAAACAACACCTCCTGAAGAATTTCTGTATTTTGCACCCATCACTTTTTCAAGACAACTTTCAGTGCTACAGATATCATCACTACATTTCTTTATAAACTTACCTTCCATTCTGTATCATAACAGTTTTTTCTGTTATGATACAAGACATTGCAATTAGTATACACTTCCCTTTTTTAAATTGCAACCGTCCAGCGTAAAAAATATATAAAAAAACCTAATACAGCAGTCTATGCAATTTTAGTATGCGAACACAACTCTTCCTTCGGAATTTCTTTTCCATTCACAATACGAAGCCGATCATACGAAAACACCGTATTTCTTTTACGAAATACAGTGTTTTCCATTCCGCAGCTATCATTTTTTATTCTCTCACTGTCAGTCCTCACTATACAAATGAAACAGCTGCGACACATGTCTCTTATCATCGAAAAAATAATTATACTGTATAGCTTCATACCCCTTTAACCATGCCGCTGTTTCTGTTTCCCCATCCCATATATGATCTTGCCCATCCTGGTCAATGTAGCCATGCACATTCATTGCCGGAATTTGTTGATGCAACTGTGTTAAATATTGTTGATACGCAGACATCTCCAATCCTGCAGTACGCAAAAGCAACGTGGACAAATAATTGACGCTGATAGTGCCATAGTTTTCTTCGGCAATATCATAATTGGCCCAAAGGAAAAAAGGAACTTGATAACGTTTTTGCAGTTCCGTATGTGTTAACATATCCAAGGACTTACCAAACAATTCTTCCATAAATTCTTCTTCTAATCTTGGCTGATGATCCCCAAAGAAAAGAATCAGTGTAGGCTCATCCACTTGCTGAAAATAAGCAAGCAATCGCTCTAGTGCTTCATCAGACGCACGCATCAATGAAAAATACTCTGCTGCCCCTGGATAGTTTCCCTGCGTGCCCTCTACCCTCACCCATTTGGGAATCCCAACAGTATCCAAAAAATAACTGCCATGATTCTGAATAGTCACATTAAACAAGAACAGTGGCTTGTCCCCTTTTTCCTCAAACAACTGAATTACCGTATCATAATCACTTTCATCCGATACAAAAGTGTCGCGCATATATTGAGGGTCTTCCATGTCTTCCTCTGTAAGAAATCGCTCAAATCCCAGATACGGATAGACCACATCCCTTCGCCAGCTGGTAGGCTTGCCGGGATGAAACGCAATGGATTGATAGCCCTGCTCCCGCATCGTCGTGGCCAAACTTTCCATTGGCTTCACAATCATCGTCTGATATACACTCACACCTGGCGGTAAGAACTTCATCGTCATGCCGGTGAGAAACTCAAATTCTGTATTACAGGTTCCCCCGCCAAACGTACTCACCAACAATGTTCCCTTGATGGTATTTTCTTGCAGGTTCTCTGCAAAAGTCATATAAGGTGCACTGGTAGTAAAGTCACCCAGTACTCGCATATCTGCATAAGATTCATTCATAATGACGATGATATTCGGCTTTTGCAATAATGTTGCCCCATCTTCTCGCTTCGTACCAACCGCAGCCGTCACGATTTTCTCCACCCACTCCGGCGAATATTGTTCCGGTTTTGATGGCTCAAGAAATTTGCCATTCATGGCCAGCACCAATATAGTGCCATTGTCCGTGCAACAAACCAACGGATTCCAGAAATTCATTTCTAATTTATACTTTTCCCATAAATCATCACTGTAAAAATGCGTTACTGCTCCTGCCAAAAACGCAAACAGTACAATATTACCCACTGCAGTATACCAATAGCGCCGTTGAAAATGGAATTGCGCTTTAACCGCTAAGCTGACCACCAAAAACAAAATCCCGCCTGTCAACAATAACTCACTGTCCCATACAACAGCATAGTTCTCCGCCACATTCATGGCAGTGCCCGCCGAACGAATATCCGTCAATTGAAACGGAGTACCGCGAAAATCCAACAAGAAATGATTTACCGTACCCAACAGGTAAAAAAATATTGCACTACTGACAATAGAAAACCGATAGTGACTGGTAATAGCAAACAACAGAGCTGTCACTACCAAACACCAAAAATAGTTAAAACCAAACAAATGAGGCAGCAGCCGCGCAGCATCCTGTCCCGCCAAAAGCTCCACAACATACACCTCTGCCACCGGCAGCAGCAACATCCATAAAAGCATCCACAGCCCATTTCCTATTTTATTCCACTCCACGCGTACCGACTGAGCGTAACAGCCTCCAACAACACAAAACAATACCAATGATAATGTATTTCCGCGCAATTGCCCGTCTGTCATAAAACAAGATAAATGACTCCACACCAGCACCATACTGCTTAAGAACAATACTCCTACAACTTCCAACCGCCTCTTTGACACCCACGAATACAACGAATACTACGCTCCTTCCGTTCTCTCCTGTTTCGAATAAAAGTTAGATTTCAAACAGATTGCCAAGTATCTTATCCTCAAACAAGAAAATTCTTGTTGTTCCTCTATATTCTCTACAAGGCAGAATAAAAACAGTGTTCAAAAATTCTTGTTTTTCCAGATTCAAGAAATAAATTCCATGAAGACCAGATTTCCCAGAACACGTCCTTCTTCTGTCAGCATATAAGCTTCTTCACTTTCCACAAGCCAACCCTTTTGTCGACAACGTTGCAGTGCATCTGCAAACACATCCCCCACCTTTTTTCCAAAACGCGCCGCAAACAGCTTTTTTGATAAACCACTCTGCATCCGCAGCGCCATAAATACCGTTTCCTCCATTTGCTCTGCCTCTGTCACTACTTCTATCTGTGTCTCCGGCAAATTGCTTTCGACAACTTGTGCCGCATACTGCTCCAGCGTGAAACAATTATTCCACCGCATAGGACGAATCCAACTGCACGCCCCCAATCCCAGACCTAAATAATTTTCTGTGCGCCAATATACCTGATTATGCCTACTGCAATAGCCCAGCCGCGCAAAATTGGAAATCTCATACTGTTGATACCCCTGTGCTTCCAACAGTTCCTGCGACAACCGATACATAGCCAGCGCCAACTCATCATCAAACTCTTCTATCTCTCCCGCCTGCAGCCACTGTGCCATCGGCGTTCCGTCTTCAATTTTCAATTGATACAATGACAGATGCTGCGTTTCCAGCGCCAATGCCTGTTCCAATGTGTGCCGCCATTGTGCCAGAGTCTGTCCGGGCAGCCCATACATGAAATCCCCATTGATATTGTCAAAGCCCGCCGCTTTCGCCATCCGCACCGCCTCCTGCGCCTGCGCAAAGCTATGGACCCGCCCCAACAAACGGAGCTGCTCCTCATTGTCGCTTTGTATACCCAGGGACAATCGATTAACCCCGCAATGCTTCATCAACCGCAATTTTTTCTCCGTCAATGTGCCGGGATTGGCCTCTACTGTATATTCCACCAGTTCAGACGTCATCAAATGGTCCTGCACACCTCGCAAAACCTGCTCCAAAAGCTCCTCAGGCAGACAAGTCGGTGTACCGCCCCCAATAAAAATACTTTTCGGCTCTATCCGATAACACTGCCTCGCCGCTCTCATTTCCTGCAAAAGAAGCTGTACATATCGCTCCATCTCCGCCGGCCGGGCAAAGCTCAAAAAATCACAGTAATTACATTTTTTCAAACAAAAAGGAATATGTATATAAACAGCCTCCACCGGCTCTCTCGCAGCCTGCGAGGCAAAAATCGTACGCAAAAGCCCTTTAGATTGCTTCAACTTCATTTCTCTCCTCTCGCTTTCAGCAAATTAAGTATAGCAAAGAATCTCCCTTCTGAAAAGACCGCGCATAGAAAAGGACCGTACTCCCCTATAGAACACTCCATTATATGGCGTAAATGCATCACGCAAACAAAAAAAGAACAGCTGTCCCTGACCTGATTGGCTCCAGACACCCGTTCTTTTACAATTACTATTTGACTTTATGCATGCACTGCAAAATAATTGACTGCTTTTCCCTACTCACTTTCATATTCATAGTTGAGCATGGCCAGAGCTGCCATCCCCGCCGTTTCTGTGCGCAGAATGCGTTTTCCCAGACTGACAGTCACCGCGCCCGCTTCCCGCAGCTGCAAAACTTCTTCCTCTGACAATCCGCCCTCAGGGCCAATGACAAGATTAATCCTTTGGGGCGGTTGGGACAGGCTGCGCAAAACTCCTTTCATACTCTGCGTGTGCTCATCCTCCCACAGCACCAAAGTCAGCCCCTCATCCTGAGCCAACTGGGCCAGACATTGCTTCCAGGTAAAGTATTTATCTACAGTAGGCACCTCAATTCGCTTGGATTGCTGGCTGGCCTCCTGGGCAATTTTCTGCCAGCGCTCCAATTTTTTCGCTGCTTTGCCGCTGTCCAGATGCACAATGGAGCGGCTGGTTTCTACAGGAATAATTTCACTGACGCCCAATTCGGTGCACTTTTGAATAATCAGCTCCAACTTGTCTCCTTTGGGCATCCCCTGATATAATACCATCTGCAAATTGGTATCCTGCTGCTGTTCCAATCGCTCTACAACGCGTCCCTGCACCGCATCTTTGGTGAATTGCTCCAACTCTACTACATACACAAGTCCTGCTCCAGCGCAAACAGTCACCTGATCTCCCACGGACAGCCGCAGTACCGTACCCATATGATGGGACAGCTGAGCGCCAAAATAAACCGTATCTCCCTGCACCGCTCCCGGCCCTACAAAAAATCTCCGCATACCGCCTACCCCTCATAGCGGGCTGCAATAGCTACCCAACCGGCATTTTCTCTTACTTCAATAATGGAAAAGCCATGTTGTGTCAAAGCTTTCAGCACGTCATCTTTTCGCGTGTCGATAATCCCGGAGGAAATAAAAATTTTCGGTCCCTTCAAATATTTACCCGCCTCCGGCGTCAAACGGATAATAATATCGGCAATAATATTGGCAACCAACAAATCAGCCTGCCCCTGTGCCTGGGCCAACAAATCGCTCTGACACACCGATACACGCTCCTGCAGATGATTCAGCGCCACATTGTCCGTGGCAGCAGATACCGCTACAGTATCATAGTCCATAGCCTGTACAGAGCCTGCGCCCAGCAATCCTGCCTGAATTGCCAAAATACCGCTTCCGGTGCCTACATCCATGATATCCATACCCGGCTGTACATATTCTTCCAGCATTTGCAGGCACAGCGCTGTTGTCGCGTGATTCCCCGTGCCAAAAGCCATACCGGGGTCCAACTCGATGACCAGATCGCCTTCCTGCTGTTTATACTGCTCCCAGGTAGGCTTGATGACTGTTTTCTTGCCGATACGCTCCGGCTTGAAATACACCTTCCACGCATTGGCCCAGTCTTCCTCCTGCACCGGCTTATAGCTAACCCGCGTAGGCCCCAAATCCAGGCGAATTTCGATTTCGTTCAGCTCGATAATAATTTGTTCTACCCGGTTCATCAGATTTTCATCCTGTGGCAGATAGGATTTGATATAAATTTCTTTGCGCTGTAGCAATTCGTCGCTGAATTCGTGGGCATCCCACTGACCGCTCTCTGCATAATCTGCGATCGCCTGGGGATCCTCAATCATCACGCCTCCAGTACCCATCTCAGCCAACATATTGGAAATGCCCTCCACTGCATTTCGATCAGACACTTCCATTTTTATTTCAATCCAGTCCATCTTTTTCCTCTTCCTCTCTTCTGTGTGCATATTCATCCTAAAAGCATATCTTAAAATTCAGTACAATTGTCTGCCTTTATTGTATCGTTTCCAGATTCTTTTCGCAATAGTTTTCCTGTCACCTATCGCTTCCCTGCAAAAATCCTATCAGGAAACATCGGAAGTCTGCTTATTTTTTCCTTTTTGACTGCCATCCACTGTGCCGAGCAATTCCTCTGAGGACACTCCGTACAGATTGGCAAGGGCAATCAAATTTGAGGTGCTTGGGTCTGACGCGCCTGTTTCCCATTTTGACACAGCCTGTCGGCTTACGCCTAATGTTTCTGACACAAATTCCTGCGTCATTTTGCAACTGATACGATTTTCTTTCAGCACCTCTCCCAAGGATTTACGAATCACACTCTTTTCTTCTCGCACTTCTTTGGTGTTGATATACTTTTTCAATGCCTTGACGAGCAAAAAGAATAAATAACAAATTGCTCCGGTAAACACAATACAGAACACGATATTACAAATTGCTATTATTACTGTCCAAAAACTTATCTCCATCATAATTTACTCCTTTGCACGACGTGTTTCCACTGTCTGTAAAAATTCAGCGTTTCTGAATATTTTCCTCTTTGTTAAATTTCATTTTTATAAAATATACGTTGTTTTTCTATGTTCTCCATTATACTACGCTTCAGAATGATAGGAAAGTGTTTTTAGATACCCCCCTCTTGCAACGCAGTAGAAAACAACGGTCAAATGATCGCGGGCCTGCGCCAATGACATTCCCCCGCCTGTCTACACTTTTCTCCCCCTTTCCTGTTTTACTGCCATCATTTTACCCACAAAAAGGTCGTTGCTGCCACCAACTATCACGCAACTTTCAGTTGCTGTCAGATATTATAGAGCCTTTTCGGTGATTTCACACACCAAGTCATCCTTCTTGTTCATACTGCCAGAAAACTTTCAGGGAATTTCTCCATAGAAAAAACAGCTGCCACCATCACGGCAACAGCTGCTTGTTACTCTCATATTTTTTTGTTTTTTGCATTCTGTTTGATAAAAGGAGAATCTAAGCTTTTCCCGTCCGTTTTTATATCATCAGTTTATGCCCCTCGGGCTTCCGTCTCATGTTCTTTCCGATTTTTCCAGCGCAAACCGGTCAGAACTGCTCCTACTGCACTAATCAGGGCCATGAAACGATATACCCAATGCATGGCCGCAACAAAGACCTGTTCTTCGCCCTCGGCAAAGCCCATCACGGTATAACCCAAATGGCCGCTCATGATATTGTACAATAAAACAGTAGACAGGGAAATTCCAAATACCATACCCAAATTGCGAGCTAACGCATTAATGCTGCCAGCCACACCAGTTTGGCTGCGTTCTACTGTGGACATGATCAGCGAGGTATTGGGCGACTGGAACATCGCCATCCCCACAGACATCGTGATAGAGCCGACCAGAAATACTACCAGCGAAGTATGCACGCCCAATGTGGACAAAATAAGCAGCGCCACGGTAATCACGCACAAGCCCATAAAGCAAAGAAACTCGGAGCCGATTTTATCTGACAGTTGTCCGCTGAATGGTGCCAGAATCCCCATGGTGACCGAGTAGGCCATCATCAAGAGCCCTGTCTGTGCAGCGCTGAGCATCTGTACCTTTTGCAAATAAAAGGGCTGGATAAAGTTGTGTCCTGCAATGGCGAAAAAAGAAAGGAACGCACAGAACACACTGACTGCAAATAATTTATTCTTAAACATATCCAAATTCAACACAGCCTCTGTCTGCTTCTTTTCCCAACGCAGAAAAAACACACCTACGACTGCAGCAATCACCAACAAGAACAGGCAATACATATAGTAGCTTGCACCGGATTGCAGCAGCTTGATACCGCCATACACACAGACGATCAAGACCATAAACAGCAACACGCCACCAATATCGGTATGTTCCTTCTTGCCGCTGGACATGTCCGGCAAATAAATGCAGCACATTAAAAAGCAAAGCAGCGCCACGGGAATATTCATAAGGAAAATAGCATTCCAGCTAAAATGGGATACGATTAGTCCCCCAAAAGACGGCCCAACCATAGAGCCCAACGCCACGCTGCTTCCGGAAAGTCCCAGCGCCTTCCCTCGTTCATGCAACGGAAATGTTTGCACAATAATTCCCTGGTTGTTGGCCATAGTAGCAGCAGAGCCAACCCCTTCTACAACACGCCCTGCCAATAATACATAGTAATTCCCCGATAAAAAGCAAATTGCTGAACCAGCAATAAAAATTAAAATGCCCGCCTTGAATATCTTGTCCTTACCCACAGTATCGCCTAACTTGCCAAATAATAAAATCAGACAGATAATCACCAGTGTATTTGCAGTTACTACCCATTCAGTGCTGGCCATTGTCACGCCTAATTCGTCAGCCACAATAGGCAGGGCTACACTGATGCTGCTGCTGTCGACGCAGTTGATGAAAGTCTGCATCACCACAGCAAACAGAATCAACCAGCGTTTTTGAAAAATCTCCTGTCTTGTTGTTGGTTTCTTCATTTGTTGTTCCCCCTGAAACAATTTCTCCTATGTGTTTTTTAGATTTTCAACATTTATACTACTGTATGATATAAAGTCCATCTTAACTTTTCAATCCTTGCCACTTATAAACGGACAATACAATCATGAACAACAGCAAACATAATTGCATTACTATCAGTGGAATCGACGCTGGCAGCAACACACTTACGGCAACCAGTACGATCGTGGCAGCCCATTTGAGAATAATCCACATCCGTTTGAATCCATAACGAGTAAAAAGATTATAAATCAGTCCTGTTCCCAGCACCAGGATCCCACCATTGCGCGTAAAATTCGCACCCAATATTGCCACTGTCTGCAAGTCAGGATAAGATTGTATTTGCAATAGTTTTGTTCCCAGTAATCCTGTACATAATATAACCATACCCAGTAAGTGTAAAATTTTCAGCAACTTCATCCATTTAGGATTGGTTATTTTTTTCATTTTCATACACGCCCTTTTCATCTTTATTCTTTTCCATTTCATGTTCCAGCTGTGCTTTCTCTTCCAAAAGTCCACTCAAAACCTTTTCCATCAAAAGAGTGAGCTGTCGGGCTTCATCACCTGTCAAATTACGCAAATGAAGCTGTACCTGCTCGCGAAAAATCTGCTGCACAAGCGGTGCTACAACACGACCTTGCTCCGTCAAATATAAATGACACATTCGCTTATCCTGTGTATCAACCTGCCTCTGCACATAACCCTTTTCAATCAGCACTTTGACCCATTTCGCCGTCACCGATTTTCCGGCAAACAACAGCTGCGCCAGCTCCATCTGGCTTAAACCCTCTCTCAGCGTAATCACAAAAAGGCAATCCATCTGCCCACCATTCAGCTCCAGAGGTTGCAGACGCTGCGCCAAAATGCTCTGTCCAGTACGATACATGGCAGCCGTCATTCGACTGATATTCATATCCTCCATCGTCGTTACCCCCTCCAATTAGTTTCATCGGAAACTATTATAATAGGAAATATAATTCATGTCAACTACTCGCCCAGCGTGTTTTTTCCACAAATCACACAAAAGCCGAAGAAGCCAATCCCAAATGGAATTGACTTCTTCGGCTTTTATATATTTTTAAAAAGGGGACAAAAGTTATTTTACAAACGTTGGCAACAGCATAGACAACGGTGTAAAGTATGTCACGACCAGCAACACTACAATCATCAGCCCTAACATCGGCATTGCCGCTTTAGCAATGTCCGCCAGTTTAAGTTTGGCAATCCCACTGGCCACAAACAGATTGACGCCAACAGGCGGTGTGATAAATCCGATAGCCAAGTTTAATACCATAACTACACCGAAGTGAATTGGGTCGACACCCAATTGCGTCACAATCGGCAACAGCAACGGTACCAAAATGATTATGGCTGCTAACGCTTCCATAAATGTTCCCACAATTAACAGTAAAATATTGATTAAAATCAAAACTAGAATCTTGCTGGTGGTCAGACTTAAAATAGCATTGGCCACCATGGTCGGAATGCGTTCAATAGACATGATGCTGCCGAAAATCTGCGCCATGGCCATCAAAACAATGATCATAGACGAGGTTGCCGCAGAGCCAACCATTGCAGGCAGCAAATTTTTAATGGTAATCTCTTTGTGGATAAAAATACCCACAATCAAGCCATAGAATGCCGCAACGGCAGCAGCCTCAGTCGGCGTCATAAATCCACCATAGATACCACCTAAAATAATGATAGGAACCATTAAAGCCCATTTAGATTCCCAAACAGCATGTAACTTTGTTTTTGCATTGCGGGGTCGTTCTTCCCCCTTCCACCCTTCTTTTCTGGCCAGCCAATAGCTGTATGCCATCAGCACGCCAGCCACCAATAAACCTGGCACGATACCGGCCATAAACAGCTTGCCCACTGACACATTGGCAGAGATAGCATAAACAACGAAAGGATTGCTAGGTGGAATCAACACTCCAATGGCACCAGCAGAAGCCACAATCGCCGCAGAAAATTTCTGGTCATAGCCTCTATCTACCATGGCAGGTACACAGAGCGCACCAATAGCAGCTACAGTAGCAGGGCCGGAACCACTCATTGCGCCAAATAAAACGCAAGTGGCAACGGTAGCCAGAGCCAAACCGCCATAGGCTGAACCTAAAAATTCATCAGCCATTGAAAATAGACGGCGGGACAAACCGCCGATTCCCATCAAATCCCCAGAGGCTACAAAAAAAGGAATACACATGATTGCCGTCTTATCAATAGAAGCAAAGGATAACTGCGCCACATAGGAAATGTTAATAGGCTCATTAATCCAGATTGTAAAAATAGAAGATATCCCTAATGACATTGAAATTGGTACACCCAACGCCAGAAGAATCACAAAATAACCGAATAACAGCACAATCGTAGGCAGTTGTATTTTTAAAATAATAGGCAGGCAAAGTACAATCCCCACGATTATGGCAATCGCACTGTCTTTCAGTCCACAGCTGCGAATTTGTTTATAAACATCCTGTGCAGTACGCAAAATACATAAGCCAAAGGCAATTGGTAAAATCGTATATAAAAGCCAAAATGGCATATGCAGTACCGCTGTACTGGAGTTAAACATCATAAATTTCTGAATTTGCGTGATTCCTTCCAGGGTAATCACGCCTGCCCAAATGAGCATCGCTGCATCAACAATAATCCAGCTCATATCCTGCAAACGTTTGGGCAATTTGTCATACAAAATATCTACGCGAATCAGATCCCGGCGCTTGATGGCAACGGGCACCGCCAAATAAGAAATCCAGACAAAAATATACCGTGCAATTTCTTCCGGTGCTGCCGCAATCATTGTACTGGCACCGGATGTAAATTTCGTGATAATATAACGATAGGCTACCTGCCAAGTAATAAGAAAGATAATCGCCAACATTCCCGCAACCAGAAAGATGCTCTCAAAATTCTCATCTAACCAATGAAGCGGATTTTTCTTTTTGCTTTTATCTGTTGCAATTGCTTCTGTCAAGATTTTCACCTCTTAGTCTACTATTTGTCATTTTATTTTTCTCTCATGCTTGGGCCTTCCCAACACATGAGCTCATATATTTATTGCAAAAAGGCATTTCCAAACTGCCAATCTATGTTTCCGGAGCAAAACCTTTCATTTGTAATCGGTTTGCAATGATGTATTTATGTTTATTCTGCATTTTTCATAAAGAAAGCAGAATTGCAGCCCCAAACCCAAAATCCTGTTCTAGACAATTCTGCTTTCTCTTTTCATTTACTTCTATTCTTTTGCAATTTGTTGCGTAAAAGAACATTTATTCCTGTGTAGCACGAATCATATCTACAACTTCCTGAGAAATAACAGATGGTACCAGTTTGTCATATACGCCACTCATTGCGTCAGCCCATTCTGCTTTCTGTTCAGCGGTCAATTCTACAATTTCTACACCATTTTCACGGAAAGCAGCTTTTGCTTCTTCTTCTAAAGTTGCGGACTGTTCACGCTGCCATGCAACAGCTTCTGCAGCAGCTTCATCAATGATAGCCTTCTGTTCATCAGTCAAAGCCTGGTATTTATCTTCAGCCATGAACAAAATATGCATAGAATAGTTATGTTCTGTTGTTGCAGAGTATTTCAATACTTCGTCATGCTTTGCTGCATGCAGCAGACCGAAGGTATTGGATTCACCATCTACAGTACCCTGCTGTAATGCAGTATAGGTTTCGCCCCATGCTACAGTCTGCGCAGGCGCAGCTAATGCTTCCGCAGCGGCCAACTCTACTTTGGAGCTGGTAGCACGCAGTTTCATATCTTTCATATCAGTAGGACTGGTGATAGGTTTGCTGGAAGAATGATAGCAACGGAAACCATATTCACAGAACATCAGTGGATGCAGATTCTGCGCAGCCATTCTTTCTCTGTAATATGCACCCAGTTCACCATTGTCAATGGAGTCATATAATGGCTGCAGTTTATCACTGCTTACAATATAAGGCAGGCATAATGCTGTTACGTCTGGATCAAATGCACTGAAGTTGTCTGTGGAGCTGTTTGCCATATCCAAAGAACCAGCCTGTACCTGCTGCACAGTATCCACATCATTTCCCAATTCTGCGTCAGAGTGTACGTCGACTACCATAGTACCGCCAGATTTTTCTTCTAACAATTCAGCAAACTTATGAATCCCTAAAGATACGTTATTCCCTGTGGACATTACATCCGCACAGGTAAATGTAATTTTTTCTGCGCCAGCATTCGCATCCTTATTGTTATCCTGCGCCTTGTCACCGTTTCCGCCGCCGCAACCACCTAGCACTGTTGCCATCGCAAAGGATGTGAATAACAAACCGGCAATTAATTTTTTGCTCTTTAATTTCATTAAAATACCCTCCTAAAAATTTCTTGTTATGATGATAACCTCAAATAATCGGCTTACAATAACTGATTACTGCACGCAGCAGCAAATATATTCTTTGCGAATGCCTTTTCCCACCCTCCTTCTTTGAATTATCACTGGCCATTCGCAAAAAGAGCATCTTTCTGATTTTTTCGATCACAATTGTCGTAATTTCCAATAATCTATACTTTTTTGGAGCGGTAAAAAAACAAAAAAAGCGGCTATATAAGCTAAGATAGCTATATAACCGCCAATATGTAGAAATAGAAAGATTGTCTTAAAAAGTATAATTTTTAAGACAATTCAAAAATATTCCGACAAATTATTTAATTCG
>CAJUDO010000019.1 GCA_910585405.1 uncultured Peptococcaceae bacterium
TACAGAATGGAATCTGGAAGATGCTTGTGAAATCATAAGGGAAGAATCCTTGGCACGTGGTAGGCAGGAAGGGATAGAGCGAGGATTGGAACGTGGAAGACAGGAAGGGATAGAAAAATCAGTTCGTGTTTTGAAGGGCGTATTGCCGCCGGAGATAATCGCAGAAAGATTTGAATTGCCGTTGGAAGAGGTATTGCGTATTCTGGCAGTATAGACGAGAAATTCTGTTTTAGGGAATTAAGCTGTATGGTTTAGAGGAGGAAACGGTCATGCATGATTGTGCATGGCCGTTTTTGCAGAACAGTTTTTTATTTATATACTGTACGCTTCAATTTCACATAAAATCATATAAAAGTGTGCTTGCAATCACGAAAATATAAATAATTATGTGATTGATGGCTAACCAGACAGACCGGTTGATTGGTTTGGCGTTGGAGCAGAGAAAAAGTATATGTGATGGCAGGTAGGAGGACAGGCAATCTGTGTAAGGAGTTTGTGCATCGGAAAAATTGAAAATTATTTTTGAAAAGTCCCTTATGGGGACTTTTTTGCGTTGCGGGAAACAATGGTACGGTGACGGTTCGTATAAGGTACATTTTGGGCGCGAAGGAGCTTTTGTCTGTGCTGTGGGGTTTTGCTATACTGAAAACAAGGTAAGGGCCTACCTGAATAGAAAGATGTCGATGTGATCACAACGAAAAGAAAAAGGAGAGAATTTAGTATGGCAACAAAAGTATCTATGAAACTGGGTTTTATCAATGGAGAAAACAAAAGCAACAGCAAGACAATCAATTATATCAATGCTGCGGCTACAGATGATCAGCTGCGCACAGTAGCCAGAGCGCTGGAAGGGATGCAGAAGCATACCTTGAGCAGTGTAAGCAAGACTGTCACTACAGATGTGGCGTTGCAGTAGAGAACGGCGCATAAGATGTTTGCAAGGAAAAGGAATATAGGGAGGAAATAACTATGAGTGAAAATACAAAAACGACGACAGCCAAAAAGTTGATGCTGCAATGGGGCACGGACGGGGACACCACCATCCGTGTGAATCTGGACAATCCGGTGGATACGCCTGATGGAGAAGCCATTTCGCTGGCTATGGAGAGCATCGTCTCCGCAAATGTCCTGCAGGACAGCAAAGGGAATGACGCCGCCCTGGTGAAAAGCGCCGTGCTGCGGGAAACCACTGTAACCGAAGAAGTCCTGTTTTAAGGCAAGCTGTCGGTCGCTCAACGCCTTGCCGGCAGGGAAAATGATTTTTTTGCTACCGCGTGATTCTATTCTTCTTTTCAGAAAAAGAATGCAAATTTTTTCATTTCCCTTCGGGGACCTACTTTGGCAAGGCCTCCAGCGCAGAAATACGCGCTAGTAAATAGGCAAAGGCCGAGCGGGGGTTACGTGATGGTACACTTTTTGGTGCCGTACCCCCTCATCCGACCAGAAAGGCATCGGGCGACGCCCCCCTGCGGGGAGTTTAAACACGAAAGGAAACCAAATATTCACTGCCGCCTTGTGTTTTCATTCTCCCGCTACCTTCGCCAAAATTCTGCGTCAATATGAACAGCTGTGCAGACTGCTCTTGAAGCGGTGGACGTAGTCCACAACGCGAAAGACAATCAAGCAGCTGTCCATATTGTGCAGGACGGGCGAAGGGTAGCAAAAAATAGTGGATATTTGATTCTAGTGAGAGCTGCTTGGTAATCGGGATTGTTTTATGTGAAACAATTCCGATTTTTTTATGGGAAAGAGAGGACACTGAGGATTTTTGTCCAGAAAAAATTTTGAAGAAGCTTTCAGAAAAATTTCTCGGAAACATTGGGAAACGTTCAGGGAAACTTCACGGGAAAAAGCGCTTTTTAGTGGCATAACCGAGCAGAATATGGTAAACTAAAACAAGATGTTGAGGACAAACTAAAAAGAACAAATATGTTCATATAGAAGAAGGAGATAGGATTATGAAAACAACAGCGGTCATATTGGCGGCCGGACAGGGAACGCGCATGAAATCAAAATTGCCAAAGGTTTTGCATCAGGTGTTGGGCAAACCTATGGTGCAGTGGGTGCTGGATTGCTTAGATCATGCAGGGGTACAGCATAAAATTGCTGTATTGGGTCATGGCGGCGAGCAGGTGGGCCAGGTGATTGGGCAGCAGGCGGAAATTGTCTACCAGAAGGAGCAGTTGGGCACTGGTCATGCGGTGATGCAGGCAGCGCCGGCATTACCTGCGGAAAATGATTGTGTGTTGGTGATTTGCGGGGACACGCCTCTCCTGCGTCCGCAGACGATTGCGCAGCTGATTGCGCGGCATGAGGCGGAGGGCAACGCGGTCACGCTGCTGACGGCCCATGCGGAAAATCCTACCGGGTACGGGCGTATTGTGCGTCAGGGCGAACAGATTGCCGCCATTGTGGAGCAAAAGGACGCCGACGCGGAACAGGCACGGATTAAGGAAATCAATACGGGCACGTATTGTTTTGCCCAAAAGTTTTTGCTGCAGTATCTGCAAACGCTGAACACGAATAATGCGCAAAAGGAGTATTATCTCACAGATTTGATTAAGATTGCCAATGAACATGGTCTGGCAGTAGGCGGTTTTGTGTTGGATGATTTTAATGAAAGTCTGGGCGTGAATAATCGGGTGCAGCTCAGTCAGGCGGAGGCCATTCTACGGCGGCGCAAGTGTGAGGAAGTGATGCTGGCGGGAGTTACGCTTATTGACCCGGCGGCTACCTATATCGGTGCGGATGTGCAGATCGGCAATGACAGCATTGTGTATCCCAATGTGGTGCTGGAAGGCAAAACTGTCATTGGCAGCAACAATATAATCGGCATGAATTGTCGGTTTGTGGACAGCGTCATTGGCGACGACAACGATATCCAGAGTACGGTCATTGTGGAGAGCAAGGTGGGCAATGGTTGTAAAATCGGCCCTATGGCCTATTTGCGTCCCGGCACAGTATTGGCGGATCATGTGAAGATTGGAGATTTTGTAGAGGTCAAAAAATCCCAGGTGGGACAGGGCAGCAAGATTCCCCATCTCTCTTATGTGGGTGATTCGGTGGTGGGCAGCGGTGTGAATATCGGCTGCGGCACCATTACTTGCAATTATGATGGTGTGAACAAATATCAGACGACGATTAAGGACGGTGCATTTATCGGAAGCAATACCAATTTGGTAGCGCCGGTTACAGTAGAGGAAAATGCTTTCATAGGCGCAGGCTCTACTATCACTCGGGATGTACCGGAGAGTGCTTTGGCAGTGGTGCGTGCCGAGCTGCGTGTAAAGGAAAACTGGCGGAAGAAAAAATAATTTGCAAAACCTTGTCATTTTTCCGGAGAAAAAGACAAATTAAGGTTGAGTTTACCGTGCAGATTGGGTATTATAGAGATATACAGTTGAAGAACTGGTTAGGGGGAACGCAAAATGACGACAATGAAAAAAGAGTTAAGAAATTTGAAGCTGTTTACAGGCAATGCAAATCCAGAACTGGCGCAGGAAATTGCAGAGTATCTGGGCGTGAAATTGGGCGCTGCCAAGGTGCAGCATTTCAGTGATGGAGAAATCAGCCTGATCATTGACGAGAGCGTGCGCGGCAGTGATGCTTATATTATTCAGCCAACCTGCACGCCGGTGAATGACAATCTGATGGAATTGCTGATTATGATTGACGCATTGCGTCGTGCATCGGCAAAACGGATTACCGCAGTGCTGCCATATTATGGGTATGCCCGTCAGGACCGTAAATCTCGTGGCCGTGAGCCAATCACAGCGAAACTGGTAGCAAACCTGATCACCAAAGCCGGCGCTCGCCGCGTGCTGGCTATGGATTTGCATGCGCAGCAGATTCAGGGCTTCTTTGATATTCCTGTGGACAATCTATTTGGTTTGCCGATTTTGGCTGAATATTATAAACATAAAGAAACAGAAAATCTGGTAGTGGTATCGCCGGATATGGGTGGCGTGGCGCGTGCCAGAAATCTGGCTGCACAGATTGGCGTGCCGTTGGCAATCATTGATAAAAGACGCCCAAGACCGAATGTGTCAGAAATTATGAATATTATCGGGGATATCGAGGGCAAAGAAGTGATTCTGGTCGATGATATGATCGACACAGCCGGTACCATCACCAACGGTGCCCAGGCTTTGATGGATCGCGGGGCAAAATGTGTGGACGCTTGCTGTACCCATGCCGTACTCAGTGGCCCGGCTATTGAACGTATTGAAAAATCACCGATTCAGGAACTGGTTACCACCAATACCATTCCAATGGGTGATAAGAAATGCGATAAGATTAAAGTGCTGTCTGTAGCTCCTATTATCGGAGAAGCGATTTTGCGAATTCATTTGGACAATTCTGTGAGCGAATTATTTGAATAGTTTTTCACTTTGAAATAGGAAGGAAAAAGCTGCCGTAATGTGATTACGACAGCTTTTTGCTGTATGGCGGTGCGAGGAATGCTAGGTCGGAATTTTTCGCTGAAACACAAAAATAAAACAGGAATTTTTTCGCGGATGGCGAATTAATTATTGTAGCGTGCAGGCGTATGCAGCACAATAAGATGTAAATGAAAAAGTCGAAGAATCGTTGGGCGATTCCTCGGCTTTGCTGTGTTTATCAATATTTTTGAAGGCAGGATATGAAGAATCGGCATATTTTTTGAAAAAGTGCAATATAGGAAAAGGGGGAGCTGTTTCAGTGAAAATGATAATCGGTCTGGGCAATCCGGGAAAGGAATATGCGCAGACAAAACATAATGTAGGTTTTATGGTAATTGACGCTATAGCCGATGAGCTGCATATTGCAGTGGAAAAGAAGCAGTGTCAGGCACTCACGCAGACGGCTGCATGGGACGGAGAGAAAATTTTGCTGGTAAAGCCACAGACTTTTATGAATCTGAGCGGGCAGGCTGTGATGGAGCTGCTGAATTATTATAAGGACCGCATCGACGATTTGCTGGTGATCCATGATGATTTGGATTTGCCGCCGGGGCAGCTGCGGTTTAAGCAGGGCGGCGGAGCCGGAGGACACAACGGCATCAAAAATATTATCGCGCATTTGAACTCCAATGATTTCGACCGCTTGAAAATCGGCATCGGCAAAGCGAAATATGATACCAAGGATTATGTATTGACGCCTTTTGGCGGTGCAGATAAAAAGGCGATAGAGGAAGCAGTCGCGTTATCGGTGGGCGCAGTGAAAACGTGGCTGGAAGAAGGCGTAGGACCGGCCATGAACCGGTACAATACCAAAACACGTTAAAGACGCCATCTTTGAATGATGGGTTTTATGAGGCAATCAGAAGGGAAGGTTGGAGATGGAAACGCAAAAGACAGAGCTTTTGGATTTTTTGCGGCAGGAACCGGAAGTGAGCAAGGTGCGGGATCGTTTGCTTATGAGCGGAGAGGCGGTCGTATATGGTTTGTATGAAGGACAGCGTATGTTGGTGACCGCGTCATTGGCACAGCAATGGGCACAGGGAAATGTGCTGGTGCTGTGTGACACGCAGAAACGGGCGAAGGAACTGTGGGAGGATTTTGTGGACTTGCTGCCGGGTTATGAGGTGTTGTATTTTCCGGCGTTGGAGATGATCCCCTATGAAGTTGTGGCACAGAGCGGCGAGCTGGAGCAAAAGCGCTTGGAGGTATTGAGTCAGCTGGTGCTGGAACGGCAACGGCGTTTTATCGTGGTGACAACGATTGAGGGGATTAGTAAAAAATTGCTCCCCAGGGGAGATTTCTGCCAGGGGCTGTTGCCTTTGGAAGTAGGGCAGCAAATGGAGCAGCAACAATTGAAAGCGCATCTGGTGACCTTTGGCTATGAATATGCAGAACAGGTGGAACGACCGGGACAGTTTTCTGTGCGGGGCGGTATTTTTGATATTTATTCGGTGAATTATAAAAATCCGTTGCGGCTGGAATTTTTTGATGATGAAATTGATTCGATTCGTTTGTTTGACACTGCCAGCCAATGTTCGGTGGAAAAGGTGAACCAGGTTTGTTTAGTGCCGGGACGGGAATTTTTTCTGATGCCCCAATGCAAGGAGGTGGGTATAAAAAAGATTCACCAGCAGTTTACCCAGCAGGTGGAGCAGATGTCCAAACGCAAAAGCCGCGAGCCGTTAGAACGGCTGCAGAGTAAGGTCGGCGAGGTGCTGGAAAAGCTGCAACAGGATTTGTATTTCAATGGCTTAGAGCAATATCAGACCTTCTTTTATCCTGAATGTGCAAGTGTGCTGGATTATATGGGAAATGGAATGCTGGTGGTGCTGGATGAAGCCAACCGCATTCAGGAGGCGCAGGAGTATCTGGAAAAAGAACGGCGGCAGACTTTCAGTGAGTTGCTGTTAAAGGGTAATGTGTTGCCAGGACAGGGAGAATATTTCTACGAGTTGGATGAAATGGCGCAGATGGTCAATCATGGACTGCATTTGAGCTTTTCTTTGCTGCCGAAGCGGTCAGCCTTTCAGGAGATGGACTCCCGTATGGCGCTGGATATTCAAAATATATCTTCCTTTTTTGGAAATCCGCAGCTTTTGGTGGAGGAACTGCAGACCTGGCAGAAACAAAATTATCGGATTTTGATTTTGCTGACGTCTGCGGCAAAGGCGCTGCGGCTGCAGCAAATGCTGGGCGACAATGAGATTTTGTGCAGCTGGATTGCTGACCGGTATCAGGCCGACCCAGGACAAATTTATCTTGCTTACGGAAATATCAGCCATGGCGCGCGGTTTCCACAGAGCCACCTGGTACTGGTCAGTGAAACAGAGGTATTCCGGCAGCAGAAAAAACAGGTCGGGAAGAAGTTTTTCCAGGAGGACGGACAGAAAATCTCGCAGCTGGATGATTTGAAGGTGGGCGACTATGTGGTCCACATGAATCACGGCATCGGACGTTATATGGGGATTGAACGGCTCAAGGTGCAGGATGTGGAGCGCGACTACCTCATTGTAAAGTATTCTGACGACGGCAAGCTGTATATACCGGTAGAGCAGTTTGATTTGCTGCAGAAATATACGGTCAATGAGGGCGTTGCGCCTAAGGTGAACAAGCTGGGCGGCAATGAATGGCAACGCACTAAAAATAAGGTGCGCGCTTCTGTAGAGCAATTGGCAGAGGGACTTTTGCAGATTTATGCCCGACGCAAAAGCGAGGAAGGCTATGCGTTTTCGCCGGATGACCAGTGGCAAAAGGAGTTTGAGGATGCGTTCCCTTATGTGGAAACAGAGGATCAGCTGCGGGCAATTGAAGACGTGAAACGGGACATGATGTCACCCCATGTGATGGACCGTCTGATTTGCGGTGATGTGGGATACGGCAAAACGGAGGTGGCCATCCGTGCTGCCTTCAAAGCGGTGAATGATGGGAAACAGGTGGCAATATTGGTACCGACGACTGTGCTGGCGCAACAGCATTATAATACATTTTTGGAGCGTTTTCATCCCTATGGGATACGGGTAGAAATGCTGAGCCGTTTCAGTACAGCCAAACAGCAGAAAGTGACGATAGAAGGTTTAAAGAGCGGTGCGGTGGATATTGTAGTGGGCACGCATAAGCTGTTGGGCAAAACAGTAAGTTTCCACGATTTGGGTCTTTTGGTGGTGGATGAGGAGCAGCGTTTCGGTGTGACCCATAAAGAAAAGATTAAAAGCCTGCGTTCCCAGGTGGATGTCTTAACGTTATCGGCGACGCCTATTCCGCGTACGCTGCATATGTCTTTGGTGGGCATTCGGGATATGAGTGTCATCGAGACGCCGCCGCAAGACCGTTATCCCATTCAGACTTATATTGTGGAGCGCACTCCGGAACTGCTCAAGGACAGCATTCGCAGGGAGTTGGGCAGAGGCGGTCAGGTGTATGTCGTGCACAACCGTGTGGAGGATATTGAGAGTCTGGCAGAGGAGATTCGGGAGCTGGTGCCGGAAGCTCGCATTCTAGTGGGACACGGACAGATGAAGGAGCATCAGCTGGAGCAGATCATGATGGAATTTATTGCCCATCAGGCAGACGTTTTGATTTGTACCACAATCATTGAAACCGGATTGGACATTTCCAATGCCAACACTATGATTGTAGACGAGGCTGACAAAATGGGTCTGGCCCAGCTTTATCAGCTGCGGGGCCGTGTGGGACGCAGCAACCGCATTGCCTATGCGTATTTGACCTATAAGAAGGATAAGACACTGAGCCAGTTGGCGGAAAAACGTCTGGCGGCGATTCGGGAATATACCGAGTTGGGTTCGGGCTTTAAGATTGCAATGCGGGATTTGGAGATTCGCGGCGCCGGCAATTTGCTGGGGGCAGAGCAGCACGGGCATGTGGCTGCCGTAGGATTTGATTTGTACTGCAGTATGCTGGATGACGCCATTCGGGAGCTTAAGGGTGAGAAGACAGGGAAACGACGGGAAGTGGAGCTGGATTTGCAGGTGAGTGCTTTTATTCCCGAATATTATATTCGAGACAGTGCAGTGAAATTGGGATTTTATCAGCGTATTCAGCAGGCTCGAGTAATTGACCGGCTGCATTTGCTGGAGGATGAGTTAGTAGACCGATTCGGTGATGTGCCGCCGGAAACATGGAATTTGCTGCGGGTCGCAGAACTAAAAATTTATTGTATGCAAATCGGTATTCGCAGCCTGAAGCAGAAGGGCGGCGTGATAAATGCGCTGTTTGAAGCGGACACTGCCATGGACTTGTCCAAATTGATGCAGCTGGTGCAGAAATACAAACGGCAGCTCACCTACGGCAGTGACGGCGGCGAACTGGTAGTGCGCATCATGGTAGGTAGTGCCGATGCGGAGAACTGTTTGGAGTTGATAAAGAAAATTTTATTAGATATGCTTACCATTGTGAAATCAGAGCAGGTCTGATATAATGATACCATGTCAAATGTGACAGCATTGAATTGAAGGAGAGAAAATAACAATGAAGAAAAAGATGGCAGTATTAGTTTTGGGAATGTTTCTGGTAGGTGGTCTTTTTGGCTGCGGGCCAAAAGTGCCTGAGGGCACAGTAGCTACAGTAAACGGGGAACCAATTTCGCAAGAAGAACTGGATGTCAACTATCAGCAGATGCTGCAGATGTATCAGTTCTACGGTTATGATGTGACTGATGACACTGTGAAAATTCAGGCTAGAAATGGCATGTTGAACAACATGATTACGCAGGAATTATTGCTGCAGGAAGCTGCAAAGAGAGGCTTGGAGGTAACCGATGAGGAACTGGAAAGCAGTATCAATGATTTGGTAGAAAATCAGTACGGCGGTAGCATGGCTGATCTGGAAGCTGCGGTAGAACAGGCTGGCATGACGATGGACTATTTCCGGGAAGCGCAGAGAGATGATCTACAGCTGACCAAGCTGCAGGAAAATCTGGTGAATGAACCAGAAACAGTAGACGTAATCAAGGCGCGTCACATTTTGATTGGTAATGAAACAGAGAATGCGGAGCAGGTTGCTGCTGATTTGATTGCCCAGTTGGACAATGGCGCTGACTTTGCGACGTTGGCAACGGAAAATTCCACCGATGCTGGTTCGGCGGCTGATGGCGGCGAGCTGGGGTATTTCGCAGTAACAGGTTTGACGACTTCTAAAATGGTAGATGAGTTTGCCGAAGCTGCAAAAGCGCTGGAAATCGGGGAATATTCCAAAACACCGGTACAGAGCCAGTTTGGCTATCACATTATTTTAGTGGAAGATAAACAGGACAATGTGAACTTGCTGGATGATCCAGAAAAATATGAAAGTGTACTGCAGGGCATTTATGGTTATGGCTTGCAGAATCTAGCCATGAGTTTGCAGGAGGATGCCGATATAGAAATTCTTCTGGATATGGAAAGTGTGCCAGAAACTCCTGCCGCTGACAATACAGATGGCGGCAATACGGATGATGGTAATACAAATAACGAAAATGCAGATGACAGTGATACAGATGCTCCTGCCGATGATGAAGGCGAGGATGCATCTCAGCAGTAAGATATGAAGTAGGGAGGGATTTGCATGCCGCAGGCCGAGTTGATTGACAGCAAGGAAAAGCTGCAGGAGTTGGAGGAGGCAGCCAAAGAGGGTTTTGCCCGCGCGCAGTTTAATCTGGCTGTGTGCTATGAACAGGGCAAATGGGTAGAGCAGGACATGGAAAAAGCCATTGAATGGTATAAAAAATCGGCTGAACAGGGCAATCTGAATGCTTGTTATTTGCTGGGCAGCCGTTACTATAATGGAGATGGCGTAGAACAGGATTTTGAAAAGGCTTTTGAAAACTTCAAAATAGCCGCGCAAAAGGGGCATATCATTGCCCAGCAGTTTTTGGGCGAGTGCTACACTTTTGGGCAGGGTACGGAGCAAAATTTGGAAGAGGCTGCCGAATGGTATCTGAAAGCTGCCATGCGGGGCTCTCTGGAAGCGCAGGTTAATCTGGGTATTTGCTACAGCCAGGGCTTAGGCGTAGAGAAAAATGATGAGGAAGCTCTGCAGTGGTTCCAAAAGGCGGCGGAAGCCGGCCATCCTGCTGGCAAGATGAACCTCGCGATTTCCTATTACGAAGGGGAAGGCGTGGAGCAGGACAAAGAGAAAGCAGTTCAGCTATTGACAGAAGCAGCGGAATATATGCCTGATGCGCAGTTTTTACTGGCGCAGTGCTACGCCCAGAGCGAAGGCGTCGCGCAGGATCTGGCGAAAGCAAAGGAATTGTACCAGCAGGCTGCTGACGCCGGGATTGCCGAAGCAAAAGAGGCGCTGGAAAATCTATAAACCTGTATAGAAAAGAAAAACGGATACATGACTGCTTAGTGGAAGCACTCCATAGTTTGCAGACAGAAAAAGCCGGAACAGTTAGGCCGTCTATTCCAAATCAAACGGAACAGACGGCTTTTTGCTGGGAACATATACAGAATGAAGGAGTCAGAAGGGACTAAGAAACAGAAAAATAAACTGTACTATAACTATTTTTAATTTTTTGAAACTTTTATCTAACAGATGATTGACTTCTTGGCATTCCGGTGCTATACTCTGTGCATGGATAAATTCACTATCCAGAAGAGAACATTTATATTTATGGGGGAGATTTACCGATGAAAAGAGCACGTAAATTGGTTGCCGCATTGACCGTATGTGCAATGGCTTTCACACTGACAGCCTGCGGCGGTGGCAACAATGCAAAACAAGAGGAAAACACAAATGCAGAACCAGTTGTATTGAAACTGGCTACGACTGTAAATGAACAGGACAGCTTCCAGATTGCAGCAGAAAAATTTGCTGAATTGGTATCTGAAAGAACAGATGGCGCTTACACCATCGAAATTCATCCAAACGGTGAATTGGGCGACGAAAATGCGATGCTGTCCAGTATGGCAGCCGGCACACTGGATATGGGGATTGTGACAAGCGGTCCGTTTGTAAACTATGCGCAGGATATGGGTGTACTGGATATGCCGTTCCTGTTTGGCAGCAATGAAGAAGCTTATGCCGTATTGGACGGTGAAGTGGGACAGGAATTGCTGGGTACTCTGGAAAGTGCAAACCTGAAAGGTCTGGCTTATGCAGAACGTGGCTTCCGCAATCTGACCAATAGTGTAAGACCAGTTACAACAGTTGCTGACATGGCAGGTCTGAAACTGCGTGTTATGGAAAATGAAGTATATGCAAAAACCTTCGAAGCACTGGGAACCAATGCAACACCGATGGGTTGGCAGGACACTCTGACTGCATTGCAGAACGGTGCCATTGAAGGTCAGGAAAACCCAGTAAACGTAATTTGCTCTTACGCTCTGTGGGATTCCAATCAGAAATATGCAACTCTGACTCGTCATTCCTACTCTACAGCAATCATCACCATGAGTTTGGATAAATTCAATGAACTGCCTGAAGATGTTCAGGGTATCTTCAAAGAAGCCGCTCAGGAAGCTGCAGAATATGAACGCGCTTGGGTTGCAGAAAACGAAGCAACACAGCTGCAGGAAATGAAAGATAATGGCATGGAGGTTGTAGAAGAGCCAGATCTGGACAGCTTCAAATCTGCTGTACAGGTTGTATATGACGCATATCCACAGTATGCTGATTATCTGAGCAGAATCCAGGCTGTAACAGACGCAATGTAATAAAAAGAAAAACATACATCAGCAAGGCAGGCAACCACTTGTCTGCCTTGCTTTTTATTTACATACAGGGTTTTTGATGCCGATAAGGAGTTGAAATGAATGAGTTTTGTCAAAGGATTCAAAAAATTCAGTGATGGTCTTGATAAACTATGTATCGCAGTTGTAGTTATCATGCTTGCAGTTATGGTAGGCGTCACCATTGCGCAGATTATTTGCCGCAATTTTAAAGCGCTGCAGTGGAGTGAAGAGGTTTGCCGGTATTTATTGATTTGGACTACATTTTTGGGCGCCAGCTGCGTGTATAAAGAGGGTTCCCATATTACGATTACCTTTATACAGGGATTATTTCCGCCTAAAGTGCAGCGGAAAATCCGCATTTTTGTGCATATTGTGTGTATTCTTGTATTCTTTACTGTGGTATATTATAGTTTTACGTTTGGTTTGAGGCAAAATCAGTTGGCTCCGTCTCTGCGAATTCCGATGAAGTATATGTATATGTCCATTCCGATTGGATTTAGTTTTATGATTGTGCATGCGGTCAATGAAGTACTGCAGCTGCTAACCGCGAAAGGAGGGAAAGCGGAATGAGCTTGTTATTATTCGGTGTTTTTATTATCACATTATTGATTGGCATTCCGGTAGCGTTCTCTGTTATGCTGGCAGCAATCTCTGTACTATTGGCTGGTGATGTGAGCTTGGGTATGGTGGCGCAGAGAATGTTTGAGAGCATCAACTCTTTTCCGTTGATTGCAGTTCCTTTCTTTATTTTAGCTGGCGATTTGCTGGCTCAGGGGGCAATCTCCAAATATCTGGTAGAGTTTGCCGAATCCTTTCTGGGCATTATTAAAGGCGGGTTGTCCATTGTTTCTGTTGTGGTTGCTATGTTTTTCGCAGCAATCTCTGGCTCCGGTGCTGCGACCACGGCAGCGGTAGGTGCAACGCTGATTCCGCAGCTGAAAGAACGCGGTTATGATGAAGACACTTCGGCAGCGTTAATTGCTGCGGCCGGTACTATTGGGGTTGTGATTCCGCCGTCAGTGCCTATGGTATTGTATGCGGTAGCAGCTGGGCAAGGCGTGACGCTGAATGCATTGTTTACCAACGGATTTGGTCCGGGGATGCTGATGGGTGCTATCTTAATTGCCATTGCGTTGGTGCAGGCATATAAAAATAATTACCCGAAAGGCAATGGAATTACTCTAAAAAATGTAGTGGTCACTTTTGTCAAAGCGGTGCCTGGTTTGATTATGCCAGCGATTATTTTGGGCGGAATCTTTTCCGGTAAGTTTACCGCATCGGAAGCAGCTGCAGTCGCAGTGGTGTATGCGATGCTGGTATCTTTCTTTGTATATCGGGATATGACTCTGGAAAAGCTATTTAAGATTATGGCGGGCAGTGCAAAAACATCAGCAGTGATTATGATTATTATTGCCTGTAGCGGTCCTTTTGGCTGGGTACTGGCATATTACAGCATTCCGGGAACCATTGCCAGCAGCATCTTGAGCATCTCCACAAATAAATATATTTTGATGTTCATGATCGCATTGGTTATTATTATTGCTGGCGTGTTTATGGAAACTTCCTCAGCTATCATCATCTTGACGCCAGTATTGCTGCCGCTGGTGAGCGGATTGGGCATTGATTTGGTACACTTTGGGATTATGTTTGTGGTAGGCATCGCTATCGGGATGATTACGCCGCCGGTTGCCATCAATCTGTTTGTGGCTTCAGGAATTACCGGAAAACCGATAGAACTGATTGCCAAAGCGGTTATTCCCTACTTAGTGGGTCTGCTCTTTGTATTCTTGATGATTGTGTATCTGCCGTTAATTTTCCCGGGACTGATTATCGGATAGTATTAGAAAACAAAATAAAATAATGAGATGAAAAATCCCTGACGCCTTATTTTATCGGCTGTCAGGGGTTTTGTTGTCTGCTGATGATGTGAAGATGCGAGTGGTGACCGCGCGGATGGGCTTGTACAATAATAGCATTACGGCGAAATTGCCGGCGCAGTGCAGCAAATCATAAGGAATGCCGGCAACCCACCAGGAAAATCCCGCCAATAGACCATTCTGCAAACCGCCGTTGAGTACTCCAGCAAAACAATAAGGAAGCGCGCAAAGTGCGCCAAAGCATAATCCGAAAGCGCCGGAGAGAATACTCCAAAACAGTGCTGATTGTTGTGCGTGGAAAAGTCTGGTCAAAAGCAGCAGGAGCGTCCAGACATACAGATAGGCGACCCACCAAAAATGCACGCCGTAGAGGATGCCCTCTAATAAGACAAAGGCGTACAATGCGTAGAGCGTGCGATAGCCCATACTGAGTGTGAACAGAATAATCCAAAAGCTGACCAGCTCGATATTGGGTAAAGCGGCCAAGGCCAGTTTGCTCACTTCCATCACAGCTACCATTAGCCCTAAACGGGCGATCTCCCCCACTTTAAGCATTTGCTTCTGTGGTATACTGTAAACGGAATACGTCGCCGTCATTTACCGGCTGTTGATCGACGCCGTAATTGGCCAATTCGCCGTTTACGTAAACGCTCCACCAAGCATGATCTTTGTCCCAGTCTGCGGTACAATCATTAACGGTTTCTATCATGAGCCCATAGCTGCCTTCTGTGCCGCTGAAGGTCAGGCCTTCAGCTTCTTCCAATGCCTGCCGCAGATAAAGAGCATCCGTGTGCAGTTCGTAGGAAGTAGATGCTTCTTCATTATCAATCACTTCAATGGTAACCGCTTTTGCGCCCTCAGCTGCTGTAGGTGCAAAGACTGCGTGAACCATGAAAAAAGCTGCCATTGCAATGGCTAGCACTGCTACAGCTAAGAGTAAGGTTTTATTTTGTTTTGTTTTCTCCATAATGTTCCTCGGCTTTCTATGTGTAGTTTTGTAGGACATCCCGTACTTATTATAGAGAGTTTCTTTCAAATTGGCAACTAATATTGTTCTTGCTGTTTTCATTGAGGTTGTTAAATGGTTTAACGAAAATAAAAAATAGCATTCGAGATAAAGCCCCCACTTGAACTGGAGGCTTTGGTTTTACCTATACATGAGTGAAAAAGCTATTCTGTGCGCAGCCGTTCTACTATCGGGCGTCGTTGCACAGCGCGGCAGTTCAGAACAGGGATGGCGATGCCCAGTAATGCAAAAACCGGGACAATGATAGCTATGGGCCAAAGGGTAAGACGGTAAGAGAAAAACCAGAACAGGTCGCTCAAGGCATTGCCAAACAGAGGTGCGGTGAGCAAAATCAGCACCAGTGCTAAGGCTGCGGCGCCCAAGGTGTACAGAAGCCCTTCCAGAGCCAACATGGTCTGCAGCTGCCGGTCTGTCATGCCGATGGATTGGAGCACTGCCAGCTCTCGGCGGCGGGCGGTGATTCCAGTGACAATGCTGTTAAAAAAGTTCAGTACGCCTACCAGCCCAACGATAAAGCTCAGTGCTCCGCCCAGCAGCATAAACATAGAACGGAAGCTGTAGAAGTGGGCGGCATAGGTAGTCTTGCTTTCATAGTCCAGCATAGGGTCAATATTTGTTGTATAGTCCTGCAAAAAGGCTTCCATGGAGGAAGTGTCCCCATTCGCCATATCGAAACAATAGTACATGATAGAGTTCGTACTGCTGTCCTGTAAAAAGGTCTTGGCGTTCATCACAAAGGCATCGCTGCCCAGCGTATAATAACGGTAGCCTAATGCATTGGGAACAGCGACCAGAGCCACGACCTGATATTCGATGTCTCGGTAGCGCTTTACGCGGCTGGACCAGGGGCGGTTACCATTGGTTACCGTTTCATCCAACACAGGAATCAATTCTCCTGTATCCAAGAAGTAGTATTCATATTCTTCTACATAACGTAAGGTGACCGTATCGCCAGGGTAGCTGCTTGCAATCATATTTCCATACTCATCCTGCATACAGACCGCAGCGATATTGTGTGCGCCGTCCTCATAGAGCTTGTTCAGGTCGCCGTCTATCACGGTCAGATGCTGCAGGGCAAAGGGCTCCATACCGTAGAGCTGCGTGTCGCCCGCCAGCAATCCATCTTCATTTCGCTCACGGAATTGCACCATCTGGTCAATGTTTTCCTGATTTGTGAAATAGCCAGCTTTCTGGCGAAAATAGGTTTCATCTACAAATTCCTGGACACCGGAAACTTGACCGTATACGCGTCCGCTGTCACCAATTGTTCCTCCAGCCTGAATAGCGGCGATGGTATTTTCTGAGATTGCCTGCTCTCCGCTGAAGAAACCATCATGCTGCAATTTTCCTGCGTCTGCTACCAGAAAATCGCTGACGACGGAAGAGGCAAGATATTTGTCCATGTCAAAACCATTGGCGATGATTACAGTGAAAGTATATAACATCACTGCCAGCGACAGTGAGAGCACAGTCACTGCTGTTTTGCTCCGGCTGCGGCCCAGGTTTGCCCAGGCCATAGACCACAGAGAGGTTTCTTTGACGATGCGTTTCTTTTTGTGTGTGCTGTTTTCACCTTCCGTGTAGCGTAACGCTTCCACAGGGGAAACTTTGGCGGCCATTCGCTCCGGGCGGCGGCAGGAGAGCATCACGGTCACCAGCGAAAAGGTCGCGGCCCCCAAGAAAAGCTGCGGAGAAAAAGATACCACTGGAATCACACCGTTTAATTGTGCCGTAATCACCGGAACAAGCCGTCCGCCGATCAGCCAGCCCAGCAGCAGTCCCAGAGGGATACCCGCTGCACTGAGCAAGAACGCTTGCAGACGGACAATTCGTTTCAACTGCCGCGGGGTAGTGCCAATGGTTTTGAGCAGGCCATAGAAACGAATATCTCGCGCTACAGAGATTTGAAATACATTATAGATAATCAGATAGCCGGTGAGCAGGATGAGCAGCAGCATGAAAGCAATGATTGCTGATGTATCAGCATCCATGTGATTATAAAGCTGCGCTCCGCTGTATCCCCAGTTAATGCCGGTGGCGATATAATCGGGCTGCGCTGGGCTTTGGCTCTGATATCCGTGATTGGCGAGAATTTGCTCGATATCCTGTTCAATATGCAGAGAGCCGCTCTTCAGCATGACGTCCATATTCCAAGTGCCGGTTTGGGGAGAAGTGCTGTGTGCAGGATCTACGCTTACCTCTGTTAAAATGGTATTGACTCTGCTTTCTGGCAGAAGTACGTGGTTTGCTGTGACTGCTTCATCCCACTTCCACCAGCCGCATAAGGTAAATGTCTGCGTAGTTTCATGACCGTCTATGTCAAAAGTGATGGTGAAGGAGGCGCCCAGTTCGGGAGTTACGCCCAATAGCTCCAGGACGTGGGTGTCGGTAGCGGCTTCGTTGGTATGTTCCTCTGGCAGACGCCCCTCCACCGGGTCGCAGTACATCCAGTGGGCTTGATTTGCGTCAGAGTAGCCCAGCTCCACATGCGATTTTTGGAATGGGAAATCCTGCGGCATTCCTAAAAAGCGTCGCAGGCCGTAGGACTGGATGAGCGGGTCCTCTTTCAACTCTGTAAACTGTTCTTGGGTAAGATATTTAAATCCCCCATGGGAGAATCCCCCTACCTGGCGAAAATTTGCTTGCTGAAAGCCTTCATTGATAGAAAGGGTGACAGTGAACAGAGAGGTAAACAACAGCGCGGTGAGCGCGATGGCGAATATCGCGATAAGATTGCGGGTACCGTTGGCCCGTAGGGTGCGCAGGCTAAGGCGGCGAATACATTGAGAATTGGCAACTTTCATTTTGTTCGCCTCCTTATTGTGTCACAATTTGTCCGTCTTCAACACGGACGATACGGTGCGCCATCTGAGCGATTTCTTCGTTGTGTGTAATCATGACCATGGTTTGAGAAAATTTTTGTCCTGTGACCTTCATCAGACTCAATACATCCTGGCTGGTCTTGCTGTCCAGATTTCCTGTCGGTTCATCTGCCAAAAGTATGGCTGGTTTGGCCGCCATTGCGCGGGCGATGGCCACTCTTTGCTGCTGCCCGCCGGAGAGCTGATTGGGAAGGTTGTGGAGCTTTTTCTCCAGTCCCAGGGTGCTGATGAGTTCCTCCACATAAGACATATCTACCTTTCTGCCATCCAGCTGAACAGGCAGAATAATATTTTCCCATACGCTGAGCACCGGAACCAGGTTATAGGATTGGAACACAAAGCCAATTTTTCTTCGGCGAAAGATGGTTAAGGCCTCGTCCTTCAGCGTGAGAAGGTTCTGACCGTCGACAATGATTTCTCCTGAGGTAGGACGGTCCAAACCACCCAGCATATGCAGCAAAGTAGTCTTGCCTGAGCCGGAGGTACCTACAATGGCTACAAATTCACCGTTTTCTACAGTCAGGTCGACGCCGTCCAGCGCTTTTACCTGTGTCTCGCCGGAGCCGTAATATTTCTTCAGATCTTTTGTTTGTAAAATGCTCATAGTCATTTCCTCCAAAATTAAAGTTTGTATTGCATTTCGACAATACAAACTTTATCATGGGAATCTTTCCTGTTCCTTTCTCAAAAGTGACAGTTTTGACAGAAGTTCATGAATTCCGAGGAAGATATAAGGAAAAAACGCTGCCCTGTTCCGGTGCACTGTTCAGTTTTACATATCCCCCTTGGCGGTCCATGATCTGCCTTGTGAGATAGAGTCCGATTCCCACGCCCTGTGCTTGATAGGCGTGAGGACTGCGGTAAAAGCGACTGAAAATTTTAGCGTGTTCTTCTTCAGGAATACCAGGACCAGTATCGGACACGCAGAGTGCAGAAAACATTTCATAATTTTTCACGTTTATTGCCACGGTTCCCTTTTCTGGTGTATATTTTATTGCATTATCTAAGAGATTGCAAAGCGCTTCTTCAGTCCATTTGGAATCAAAAACTGCCCTTCCTGCTGTTTGTTCAAGCACCAGTTGAATATTTTTTTCCTGTGCTTTGGGAATATACTGGGACACAGCGCGTTCCGCGATGGGCGCGATATCAGATTCCTCAGGATGAAGTACGAGAATGCCTGTCTCCAGCCGAGATGTTTTGACTAATGCGTCAATAAGCGTCTGAAGTTTGTCTGTCTGAGCGGCGAGCGCCTGGACACAGTCACGACCTTGCTCGGTAAGGGGCTGTTCAGACAGCAGTTGAGTATAGAGCCGAAGGTTGGTCACCGGTGTTTTGGTTTGATGGGAAATGTCGGAGACCAGAGTGCTGATTTGGTTTTTCTGTGTTTGCAAATTTCGCGCGGAAACGGTGCAGGATGCAAGGTATTGGGCCATACGGCTTTCCAGTGCAGAAAGGCGGCTCTCGTCAAATGCTTTTTCAGAAAAGCTGCCGTCCATGGCAGCCGTGAGCATGGCGTCCAAGCGTTTCATCGTTTGAACAGTTTGCCGCCGATTGTAGAGAAGCAATGCCAGTGCGGTAAGAATGGAGCTGGCTGCGATAAGATATCCACTCATAAGCGCACCGCCCAAGTGTACCCAATGCCGTATACCGTTTTCAAATAATCAGGTTTGGCTGGATTGGTTTCCAATTTGGAGCGCAGACGCTTCATTGTGACGGAGAGCGCGTTTTCCTCGACGAATTCTGCGCCGTCGGTCCATATGCGCTCTACTAAAACATCTCTGGGCACGGTATGCCCGCGATTTTCCACCAGTACCCGCAGCAGTCTTTGCTCGGTCTTGGACAATTCAATTGTCGCCCCATCACGGCGAAAATCCATTCGCTCAAAGTCAAAAGAAAAAGGTCCCAAAGTAAGAGCACCTATTGTCTGTGGCACACTGCGGCGCAGCTGTGCGTTTACACGGGCACGGAGAACCGCCAGAGAAAACGGCTTGGTGATATAATCGTCTGCACCTGTTTCCAGTCCAATCACCTCGTCAAGCTCCAAATCGTTGGCAGTGAGCAGAATGACCGGCGTCAGATCTCCATTGTTCCGCAGATTGTGCAATAAATCCAATCCACTGCCGTCAGGCAGATTGATATCTAAAATCAAAAGAGAAAACGTTTCAGCAGCGAGAATTTTTGTAGCCTGTGCCAAGGTTTCAGCTTGGGTGATTACGCGCTGTGTAGTTTCCAGCGCCAGAGCAATCCCATGGCGCAATGTGCTGTCGTCTTCTAAGAGAAAAATATGCTCCACAAATGACTCCTCCTTTTATTTCAATAAAATCAGTGTAGCACATTTTTTCGGAAATTTGGAGAGGATTTATTTTGGTAGATTGTAAAATCAAATTAAACAGATAAAAAAGATTCATCAGGAAAAAATCTGTTAGAATAACGTCACCTCTTTATAAAACTTCCTAAGAGGATTCAAGTAATGAAATTTCGATAAAAACCAAAAATTTTTCAAGTCGTAGTGACAGGGGGAGTGATGGTAGAAATATTCATAAATAAATGCTATAATTATGCCATGAAATGGGGGAATCTTTTTCATCAATCAATCGTTGGGAAGACGGAAAATCAAAACAAATATGTCTGCAATGAAAAAGATTAAGGATTTTTGTGAATTTCATCATCTGGATTTTGACGTATTAGAAGAACAGTGGAGTAAACAGGAGAGGGAGAAAGGTAATATGGCAAGGAAGAAAGCTGCGGAAAAGGCGTTAAATGTAGATAATATACTGTTTAAATGCAGAGATATCCTGCGTGCGGCACGCAATTCCGGTTCGTTTTTTGAGAAGCGCGATATGATGCTTACACTTGTATTTTTACGTTTTATTGGTGAAAAATACGAAGATGGAATTGAAAAGCTTCGTCAGACTTTAATTGATCAAGGCCTTGACCCGGAGGATGAAAATATTAGGGCAGCATTTTTTGATGATGCTACTTTTACAGACGGAACATATAACTTGTTACCTGAAGCAAGGTGGTCAACTATTATCAATACGCCTGCTCCAGGACTTAATGTTGCGCTTGATACGGCACTCCATAGTATTGCAACAGGTTCCAAGGATTTGAAGGGCTGTTTTATCGAGGGTACATTTACTGCACGTAACCTTGCTCCGAATGATATTAAGAAACTTGTGGATGAAGTAAATAAAATCAGTCACAAGGCATTTGGCGAGGAAAAGGATCTTATCGGACGTGTATATGAATACTTCCTCAAAGAATTTGCGGTGAACGCAACAAAGGAAGAGGGAGAATTCTATACTCCTCATGATGTGGTTCAGTTGATTGCAACGATGATTGAGCCTTATGATGGCACTTTATATGATCCGTGCTGTGGTTCGGGTGGTATGTTTATTCAGAGTGCGGCTCTTGTGAAATCAAATCAGGGCGATATTAATCGTATTAATATTTATGGGCAGGAAAAGGATGCTGCTACTTATCGTCTTGCCAAAATGAATCTTGCTCTTCGTGGTCTTAGCCACAATCTTGGAGAAACAAACGATTCTTCTTTTATCCATGATTTTCATAAAGGTCTTTATTTTGATTATATAATGGCAAATCCACCATTTAATCTTAAAGGTTGGTATGATAGTAATCTGGCAAATGATCCTCGTTGGGCTGATTATCAAACACCTCCAGAAAGTAATGCAAACTATGCATGGATTCTGCATATGCTTTCTCATTTGAAGCCTACTAATGGTGTTGCAGGATTCCTTCTTGCTAACGGTGCATTAAACGATAGTGACACTCTAGAAATACGTAAAAAGTTGATTCAAAATGACAAGGTTGAAGCAATCATCGTCCTGCCAAGAGAACTTTTTATTACCACAGATATCAGTGTTACTCTTTGGATATTGAACCAGAATAAAAAAGGCGGAAAATATCACGGAAGAAATCTGCGTAATCGTGAACATGAAATTTTATTCATGGATCTGCGTCAGTGGACTGAAAATCCGGTAAAGGGTGAGAATAAAAAGAAAGTGATTCTTTCGTCGACTCAGAATAAAGAAGAATTTAATGTTCCTGGACAAATCGAAAGAGCAACAAAAATTTACCATGATTGGCAAAGTGAAGGCACAGACGGCGCTAATTATGAAGTTGCGGAACTATACCGTAGCGTTGGTATTGCTGAGATTGAAAGCAAAGGTTGGACTCTCACACCGAGTAAATATATCGGGTTTGTAGATCATGACTTAGAAATTGACTACGAAAAGGAAATGGCTCGTATTCAGGCGGAAATAAAAGAGGTTATAAAGCAGGAAAAGAAATCCCAGCAGATGCTGGAAGACGCATTTAGGGGGATTGGCTATGGGATTGACTAAGATACGATTAGGGAATTACTTCGAGCAATACTCTGAGAAGTGTAATATTCCAAATTTAACTAACGATGAAATATCTGGAATAAACAAAGATAAAGAATTTTTTGAGCCGTCTAACCAAGTTGGAAAAGACACATCAAATTATAAAATTGTTCCTCCAATGCATTTTGCTTGCAATTTAATGCATGTGGGTAGAGACCGGGTTCTTCCCATTGCTTTAAATCATAGTGAAAAAAATAAAATAGTCAGTCCTGCTTACTTTATTTTTAAGATAGTTGAAAATCCGGTATTACTTGCTGATTATTTCTTTATCTTATTAAAGTGTCCGGAAAGGGATCGTTATTTTTGGTTCAATACTGATGCTTCCATTCGTGATGGTATGACATGGGATGATCTATGTAATGTAGAATTAAATGTTCCATCAATTGAAATTCAACAAAAATATGTGAAAATCTATAATGCTATGCTTGCAAATCGGCAAAGCTATGAGCGTGGGTTGGAGGATTTGAAGCTAGTTTGTGATGCGTATATTGACGACCTCAGAAAGAAACTATCACATAGAAAGTTGGGAAGTTATATTTCGATGTGTGAAAATAAAAATGATGACTTGGCATATGGAATCGATGCTGTACGAGGCATTTCGATTGAAAAGAAATTTATTGATACAAAGGCAAATATGGAGGGGGTATCTCTTAAACCATATGCAATTGTTAAACCTAATGAATTTGCGTATGTAACTGTAACTTCAAGAAATGGAGAAAAAATTTCTCTTGCTCGTAACAATAGTAATAAAGTTTATATTTGCTCTTCTTCTTATATTGTATTTAAGGTTAATGATACAAGAGAATTATTACCGGAATATCTATCAATGTTATTTGAACGTAGTGAGTTTAATCGGTATTCTCGTTTTAATTCATGGGGAAGTGCACGAGAAACATTTGATTGGGAAGAAATGTGTGATGTCAGAATTCCTGTTCCTGATATTGAAATACAACAAGATATCGTTAATATTTTTAAAGCATATAATACTCGTAGAGACATAAACGAAAAGCTCAAAGCACAAATAAAAGATATCTGCCCGATTCTTATTAAGGGCTCTATCGAAGAGGCAAGAAAAACAAAGGAGGCGTAATCTATGGCTAGGTTAAAAGAATACAATGGTCATTACTGTGAATCAGAATATGAATATGCCTTCATTGGATTTTTGGAGGCTGAGGGCTGGATTTATTCTTCTGGTAACAACATTTCTCGTGTAACCAAAAGAGATGTGCTGATTGCTGATGATTTCAAGAAGTTCATAGTCGACACAAATACTGATTTAACCGAAGAAGAAGTTACCCAAATTTTTGATAACGTGCGTCTTGTAGGTAGCGAAAGTGACTTCGCTACTTTACACAAGGTATATGGCTGGATGGTTGATGGGGTTCAGTTTACATCGCAAGGCGGATTGGCGAGAATGATACAGCTCATTGATTTTGAAAATTGGGACAAGAACATATTCCGCGTGGTAAACCAGTTCACAGTAGAATATACAAACAACGGTCAGAAAGAAAATCGCAGACCGGATGTACTCTTATTTGTAAATGGTATGCCGTTATGCGTAATTGAATTGAAAAATCCTGCTGATGCGAATGCAACAATTTATGATGCGTGGGAACAAATTAATATCCGTTACTGGAGAGACATTCCGCATTTATTGCATTACTGTCCATTAGCTTGCATCTCTGATGGTGTGAAAACAAGGCTTGGAACGGTTCGTACTCCTTATGAGCATTTTTATGCATGGAGACGGGTGAACGAAGGAGATGCAGTATCTACGCTGCCTTTTGAAGAAACTGAAACGATGATAAAGGGTGTTTATGCACCTGAGCGTTTCTTAGAGATTTTCAGAGATTATATTTATTTTCAAGATAGTATTTACGATAGTGACGAAGTTGAAATTGTATGTCGTTATCCGCAGTTCTTTGCAACAAGATTACTGAAACAAAGTATAGTAAATTCTGTTGTTCAAAAAAACGGTAAAGGTGGAACATATTTCGGTGCGACAGGATGTGGAAAAACATACACGATGGCTTTTCTTGCCCGCCAGCTTGCACTTCGTTGTACAGATATACCGGAAATCGGCTCACCGACAATTATTTTGATTGTTGATCGTGATGAACTGCAAAAGCAGGGGGCAAAACTTTTTACAAAGAGTAAGGAATTTTTGAACCTTGGTGAAGTATCTGTTGTAAAAAACAGAGCACAGTTAAGACAGGAACTGGGAGCAAGACAAAGTGGCGGTTTCTACATCTGTACCATTCAAAAGTTCTGCGACCGGGAAGATGACAAAATCGGTCTTATCAATGACAGAAAGAATATTATATGTTTTTCTGATGAAGCACATAGAACTCAGCTTGAACATTCTAAGAAGATTCAATTCAGCGAGGATGCTGATAAAAATATGAAAGCCATGGTTTCAAAGCCGTATGCAAAGGTGTTAAAAGAAGCATTTCCGCAGGCTACTTTTGTTGGCTTTACAGGCACTCCAATTGCAGAAACTTATCAGACCTTTGGTGACGAAATTGACCGATATACAATGGATCAGGCAGTTGCAGACGGATTGACGGTTTCTATCAAATATCACCCTCGTATTGCAAAGGTTTTGCTTGATAAGGTAAAAGTAAAAGAGATTGAAGATTACTATAAAAAATGTGCTGATGATGCTGCAACTTATGAGGATGTTGAAGCAAGCAAAAAGGCTATGAGTTCTATGGAGGTAATTCTCGGTGAGCCTTCCAGACTTGAGCGACTTGCTATAGATATCCATGATCATTATATTTCTTCCTGTGCAGGCGATCCGGACAGAATACAGAAAGCAATGGTTGTTTGTTCAAACAGAAAGATTGCATATGCGTTACTTCAGAAATTCAGGGATAAATATCCAGAATGGTTTGAAGAAAAGAAATCACCTGATGGAGTTTATGTAACCGAAGATGAGTTAAAAGAATTGAAGCCAATGCCATTTATCGCAATGGTGTCTAGTGTCGGTAGTAACGATGAAGAAGATATGTATAATTATTTGGGCGGTGTTAAAAATGATAAGCGTTCGGAAGAAATGGATGCTGCTTTTAAACAGGAAAAATCAAACTTCCATATCGCTATTGTTGTAGATATGTGGATTACAGGCTTTGACGTTCCTTGTCTTACATACTTGTACAACGACAAACCGCTTAAGAAGCATTTGCTGATACAGACAATCAGCCGTGTAAACAGAAAATATCCCGGAAAAGAATTTGGAATGATAATTGACTATATAGGTATTCGTGACAATATGCGTGAAGCAATGAAAGTTTATGGTGGAGATACATCTGTTGCTCCTACATCTGATGATGTAGAGCAGGCTGCATCTGTGTTCAGAGAAGAGTTAGAAATCTTAAAAACACTGTTTCATGATTATGATTTATCACCATTCTTAAATCCGAATTGTGACCCTGTCGAGCGTTACAGACTTCTTGCGAAAGCTGCCGAGCATGTATTTGTGTCAACGCAGGAATTACAAACAGAAGGAAATAAAGGTTCTAAGAAAGTTTCCTTCAAAACCTACTTCTTAAAGACTGTAAAACGAATGAGGGCGGCTTTTGATATCTGCCAGCCTTCCGGTGATCTTGGAGAAGAGGAATCTGCACTTGCACAATGCTTTATGGCTGTAGCTGGTCTTGTTCGTAAATGGAGTGGGACAAGTGAAGTGGATACCGATACCATGAATCGGGCAGTTTCCAAGATGGTGGAAGAAGCATTGAAATATAACCAGGTGGAAAGTGTTCTTGAAAGTGGCGAGGAAGAAGATATCTTTTCTCCGGAATACTTTGAAAAATTATCTGATGTCAAAATGCCGGCAACCAAGCTGGAACTTCTTGTGAAAATGCTGCGTAAGCAGATTAAGGAATATGGAAAAGTAAATCAGTTAGCTGCAAAGACATTTCAGGAAATGCTAGAAAAGACGATTGCAGAGTATCATGAAAGACGAAAACACCTCACCGCTGAAGAAGCCGGAGAAGCACAGGAACAAGCATCTGAGGATATTATTAAGATTGCAACAGAACAGGCCTTGAAGATCCTTGCTCAGATGAATGAAGATCGTCAAAGCTTCCGTAAAATTGGTCTTACCTTTGAAGAAAAGGCTTTCTATGATATTCTGATAACCCTGCGTGACCAGTATAATTTTGAATACGGAACAGATAAAGAGGTTGACGGTATTGTGGTTAATGACAAGTGTAAATCACTTGCTAAAAAGATTAAGGAAATTATTGATACAAAGTCTTCATTTGCAGATTGGCTTAATAATAAGAATGTTCGGAACGATTTAAAATTTGAAATAAAGGTTTGTCTGGTTAAGAATGGATATCCACCACAGTATAGTCCGGAAGTATTTAGTAAGGTTATGGAGCAGGTTGAGAATTTTGAAGAGTATTCAGAAGAGAATATTCCAGAAAGAACCACGACATATTTTGATAGACTGTATGATTTTCAGAAACCACTGATGGTGGCTGAAGAACGTACAAAATATGGTGATAAATAAGGGGTGATAACGGTTTGAATCAAAACAATAAATTGTTTGGTTTGTTAAGAAATAAAAAAATTATCGAAATTCTAGATGGTGATATTAAATATGGCGATTACGAATTTGAAGATGGTTCTACTATAAAGATATCAATGCCTTATCTATCTGGAGCCGATTTATGTGCCTTATCCACGCGGTTTGGACTTCCGGTCACTTATTCATGGAATGGTGGAGCTTTAAGCAGATGGCAGTACCTCGATGAGCTATTTGAATACTGTATAAAATATAATAAGTGTTCGAGTCTATTAGCACATATGTTTTCTTTGAATCAATTTTCAAAGCTACTCAAGGGGTATGATGCTGAAGAAATAAAGAATGCTCATAAAGTCATTGTGAATACCATTATTGGGGAAATTAATGGAATACTAGTTTGGGGAGGAAATGAATTAGCTATTGTTGGTAACAACTTTATTGTACATCCAATTGAAAGCAAGATTGAGATAGTTGCTCCTGCAATAAAAACGATTGATAGAGAGTATATTATAAGCATCTCGTCAAGAGCTATGAGAGACGTTGAGCAAAATGATTTTGACAGCGCAATTACCAAAGCTCGGACGTTGTTAGAAGAGACATTTTGCTATGTGATTGAGAAAAAGAACGAAGTACCATCCGACAGCGGTGATATGAGTAAACTATACAAACAAGTCAAAACTCTTTATAATATGCATAATGATGCAAATACAGATCGAAGAATAAATACTCTCTTATCTGGCTTAAATAGCATTGTATCTGCAATATCTGAAATGAGGAATAAAGATAGTGATGCCCATGGAGTAGGTTCAAATCGAATAAATATTGATGAACATCACGCTAGACTTTTTGTTAATGCAGCGATGACTATGGCTGATTTTATTATTTCGGTTTACAAAAAACAGTCATAGTTATAGCGTAAGTATCATTTCGGTATTTGAGATAAATATAATGACCACACTGGAGCAATCGGTATTCCAATGTGGTCATTATATTTTGAGTTCCGCTTAGAAAGTTTTTCTTCAAAAAATTAATCGTTTTTCGTTAATCTCTAATTGGACCTCCACAATAAAATCAGTGTAGCACATTTTTTCGGAAATTTGGAGAGGATTTATTTTGCAGATGCAGAAAATTTCAGGAGTGAATTAGTTTGCGGCGGAGAAAATGTGCGAACAGTCGGTATCATTTCGGCAGAGGTAATCGGAAGATGAACTGTGAAATACGGACTGTACAGAAAAATATGTGATATATGCTTGTAAAAGTCTTTTCAGAAAAGTGGACGATGTAGTATAATACAAATGCAGATTTTAAGAATGACAGTACATAGAAGAAATTGGAACAAGTGAGGGAAAAACTGTGAAGAAAAGGATTTTTGGTATGGCTTTGTTGTGCGCGTGTCTATTGACAGGGCCAGCTTACGGGGCAGAAGCCGTGACAGCGCAGGGTTGTAATACTGTAGTGCTGGTAAACGGTGTAGCACAGGAAATTTATCCGTACAATATTGAAGGGAACAACTATTTCAAATTGCGGGAACTGGCTGTAGCTTTAGCAAATACGAACAGTTCTTTTGCAGTGGAATGGGATGGAGAAAAAGAAGCGATTAATTTGAATACAATGGGACGCACTATGCTTGATAATATAGATTTGCAGTTTCCGGCAGGGGAAACAGTGAAGGAGGCAGAGGCTTCTGCAGCTGCACTTTATTGCGACGGGCAGCCGGTGGATATTCATGCGTACAATATCGAGGGTAATAATTATTTTAAGCTGCGGGATATCGGTGAGGTATTGGGATTTTCTGTAGCTTGGGATGATGAAGTTCAGTTGATGGAGATTGACACGAATACGGTAACAACCAGTACGGCGACACAGGGCTATTCCACAATAGGTGCTGCTGATGGCAGCGGGATTGAGCTGGATGAAAGTTTTACCAATCCAGATTATTGGGATACGTTACCTGCTTTTGATGTGGAGGTAGAGCCAGAGGCAGGGCAGGATTGGGAGGAAGAGGAACCACCGACTGGACAAACTGGGAGCAGACCGAATACTGGTGTGGTGCAGACGGATGTACAGCAATTGCTGAATGGTGCAGAACTGCGGCCAAAGTACACGCAATTTGCAGTTTTGAATAACTTAATTGATGATTTTATGGCACAAAATTTTAACAGTAGTATGGATACCTACACTAAGGTGCGGGTTGCTTATGATTATTTTATTCAAAATATGACTTATGAAACAGCCACACAGCTGGACATGGGTATGTTTAGCAAAGAGGAAGCTGCTGTAATCTGGCAGCATTATCCAGAGCGATATGCGGTGCCTATTTTGCTGGACCATAAGGGTGTGTGCAATCATTATTCCTCTGCGTATGCAGCGATTTTGCAGGCGATAGGATTAGATGTACAGGTAGTAAGCGGCAAAACAAAATCTTCTGCCGGTGGATACAGCAGTCATGTGTGGGTGACAGTGCGAATTGACGGCGTAGACTATTTGTTCGACCCGCAGGTAGAGCAACGCATTGCACAGCGTAACGGCAACGTGATTCAATATTACCGCTTTGGGAAAGCCGTAAGCGCATTACAAAGTGATTATCAGGCGGACAAGCAGTATCAATTTGCCGATTCGTTATAAATATCGGTGATGAACGGACAAACAAAAAGAGAATAGATAGACGGGAGAAAACAGCGAATACTTTTTGCGGTGCTCATTAGAAGCTGTGAGCACAGTACGAAATTCTCCGGCCCTATATTTAGAAACAGGTGCAGCCAAGTGGCAGGCACCTGTTTTTTTATGAAAAAGTGTTTGCTGTTGGGGGCTTTGTGTATTGTGAGAAACACAGCCCTTTTACATAGAGATTTTGTCATAACAATTGGAAATTCAGTTGCTGGCAAAGCAAGAATGTAGGATAATAAACAAATACATAAGAGGGGGATTTCGTAAAGAACTATTTTGAGGTTTTTTCCAGTCGTAATGTCGCTACAAAAGCGGAAAACGGATCGAAATAATGCGCTGTAACCCTCTGTTTTCCTTAGTAACTGTGAGATATATTCCTGTGGTCTTGGCCGAAATTCAAAGCTTATTCTACTTAAGGGAAAACAATTGAACAAATAGATGCTCCACAAAAAAATATTCTAGAGGAGAGTCTGTTTTCATCTGACAGGTAACGGTGCCACATTCGCTACAATAAATCTTTTATTTTCTTCAGTGCAATCTCAACAAAATCCTCCACTTCCTCTGGACAATCCAGACTTGCAAAGAAGTCGTGCTGAATCTCTACCGAATCAGTAACAGGCAGAATAGCTATATCCTCAAACCATGTTTTGCATTTTGAGCGTGCTCCCGTGACAATACTGTCTATTAGACCGACTCCCTTTCCATTTTTAATTGCTGCGATCCAGCCTGCCAAATTGTTAATTTTATAGGCGGTCTGAAATGGATGCCCCCTGAAATAGAAATCGAAATAATCAAGTTCTTTTTCTACGTTCTCGCTATCTGAGTTAAACCTAACAAGAGGTAGTTCTGACAGCATCTTCATGGATATACTTTTCTGTTTTTCAAGTATGTTGTCTTTTCCTACACACAACATGTACCGGCTAGCTATATCTTCAGCCATAGTAAACTTCTTAAAGTTAAAAAGATATTTCACAGCAGGTAGTCTTTCCTTTTCTGAAAAGTGAGTAAAAACGACCCAGTCATGTATTCCCTGTGCCTCCTTCCGTTTCACCTGTTCCAAAGTCGTATTACTGAATTCATGAATTTCAATAAAAATATTTTTCTCTTTATTCATGTATTCCATAACGATATGGTTCAGAAACGCTTCTGTATACACATTATGAGCGTATAGATGAATGGTAGCAGGCGACTTTTTACCGGAAGTGTTTAATATGTCCATTGTCTCGTTATATGTAGCCAGCATTTTTCTTGCCATTTCAATGATCAGATTTCCTTCTGGTGTCGGCAACACTCCGGTTGAAAGACGTATAAAAAGTTTTATACCGATTTCCTTTTCTAGTGCAATTATAGAATGGCTTAATGACTGTGGGGTAAGTAGTAACTGCTTACTTGCTTTGTTAATTGATCCATTCTCTGCGATTGCAACCAGATATTTAAGTTGCTCCATATTCATATTTATAATCCGCCTTTCGCTTTTTTCTATTCGGATTTCCTTTTGATATAGTTTTATATAAGATTGACACGCTACAGAACACATGGAGGTGAATAGCGGGGCTGTATAGCGGCAACCTCGCTTTTCTTTTTTTAACAAAGGATTGCAGGAGTTGTGTGACTGGCTTGCTAAATATGACTGTGTTGGTTTTTATTATAGTCCATATATTGGGCTCACAGTATAAGAAATAATTTGAAACAATTGTGTTTTTATAAAGAATTTTCTTATTCCTTGTATGAATCGCTGAGCTATATAATGTATGTATAAAAGAGAACGTTCTCAAATATTTTTATCTTTTTGTTTTGAGGAGGCTGCTTGCTTATGTCCGTTGAAAAAAACCGTATATTTTTTTTACATCTAATTGTTGTGATGGTCATCATGATTGGATTTCGCTTTCTTCCTCCCCTTGGTGAGATAACACCTGGCGGTATGCAGATTTTGGGCGTGTTTATTGGAGGTATCTACGGCTGGATAACCATTGGGCTGCTCTTGCCTAGCCTTTTGGGTATGCTTGTGGCGGGATTCACAGATGTTATCACAACAACAGAGTTTTTCACTAAAGCCTTTGGTAGTCAGATATTCGTTCTGGTTATGGGTATGATGATTCTTGCGGCATTTATTTCGCAGAACAATCTGGCCCAGGTAATCATCAGAACATTGATGTCTCTAAAGATAAGCAGGGGAAGACCATGGGTCACTGTTTTATGTTTTTTCTATGCTATTTTTGCAGTTGCATCGGTTACCAATTCAACCATTAGTGCTGTAGTGTGCATAACGCTTTATATTCAGATGGCCGCAGACGCAAAACTGCCGCAATACAATCGTTTGAATACGGCAATGATTACTGGTATGGCATTTTCAACACTGATGGGTGACTGTACGCTTCCGTTTCAAAATACTGTTATTTTGGTAAGTGGCGCATATCACTCGGTGACCGGAACAAATTTGGATCTCGGTCTATATTTGTTGAGCTTTCTGCCCTGGGCAATGTTTATGATTGCTGTTTATGTTTTGTTTTGCAAATATGTACTGCGTATTGACGCTTCTGCGCTCCTTAATGCAAATATGAACTATGGAAACGAAAGTGTAACAAAACGGCAGATGATTTCAATCGGTTTTATCCTGCTCACTTTAGTTTTGCTGGTATTACCGAATTTTCTCCCCGAAGGGCTGTTTTTGAAATTGTTTCTTCAGTCTCTGGGACTTGGCGGTACAGTATTGCTGGCATTGTTTATTATGGCTATAGTGCATATTGACGGTGAACCGATTCTGAGTATCCCGCAGGCTGCAAAGGGCATATCCTGGGACATACTGTTTATGATTGCCTATTATTTCCCTGTTGCTTCTATTTTGACTTCGGATGTAACTGGAATCAAGGCAACGATTACGACCGTTCTGACGCCAGTCTTGTCAGGATTATCCCCAATGTTGATTGTTATCGTGATTGCAGTTTCATGCGTTATCTTTACGAATTTTCTGAATAATATGCTTGTTGCAGCGCTTATGACGTCCACTGTAGGTCTAATGAGCGATTTCCTGGGAGGGATAAGCTTGGCGGCGCTGGTACTAGTTATTATATTCTGCTGTAATATCGCGTATATTTTACCGTCAAGTTGCCCAACGAACGCATATTTTTATTCGCAGCGGGAACTGATTAGGTTTAATACTCAGTTTAAGCATGCCTTGATTGTCGGCACAATCATGCTGGTTATCACTATAATTCTAGGATTACCGTGGTTCAGCTTGTTTTTCTAATTTAAATAAATTTGGAGGAGTGATTGCTTTATGAAAGGTGCTATTGATTGGAGATTCAGACCGCCGTTTGGAAGCTATTTAGGAGGTGCGATGTATCCGAACGGCTCAGATCGTACAATGGATGATGCGATTCAACTGATGGATGAGGCAAATGTTTCAATAGGTGTCTGTCCTTTCCGCAAAGGAATGGATAATGCGGACTGCATTGCACTTGCTGAAGCATATCCAGATCGTTTCAGAAGTCTGATTCATGTTGACCCGTGGGACGGCCCGAAAGGCCTGGAAGAAATAGACAGGTATGTTTTGAATGGTCCTGCGGTCGGGGCGATTGCCGAACCCGGACAGATTTTTATACGCAAACCAATGCCTGCGGACGATAAGATGATGTATCCAATTTACGAAAAGTGTGAAAAGGAAAATGTACTTTTGACCCTAACTTACGGCGGCATGGCATGTCGCGATCCGGAGCTTTACAATCCGTCCTATATCGCACATGTCTGTGATGATTTTCCGAAGCTGAAGATTGTTATTTCCCATGGCGGATGGCCCTGGACTGCTGGAATCTGTCATGTGGCATATAACCATGAATTTCTATATATTTCCCCGGATGTATACTTGAGTCGTACTCAACCGGGTCATATGGACTATGTTGCCGCAGCTTCGGGTTGGTTGTCGGACAAGATTATTTTCGGTTCCGCTTTTTCCTTCGGGGGTTTAATTGACCTGAAGGATACCGTGCAAAACTGCATTGATCTGATGCCGGAATCTGTTATTGAAAAGGTCCTTTACTATAACGCTGCAGGTCTTCTGGGCTTGGAGCCCTTCAAAAAATATAATCCCATCGGCTGACATCGCTATTTCTTGTACTCCGCCGGGTGAAAGAGCAAAGACTCATAACTTGATGTAAGACAAAAATGATATGTACTTCCCTTACTCAATGTCATGATGCCGGGGTCAAAACATAGTGTTTTCTATGTTTTGACCCCGGCATCATGACATTGGTCTAAAAGAAAGCATATTGGTTGTTGTTAGGAGCTTCGCGTTGGAAAGCAAAACATGAAAATTTACTTTGCTCTGCTTAACAAATGGGGATATTTAAATAATCCGTCTTTGATACAATACAAATACAGGTTTCCTTTACCTCGTGCTGCCGGTATGTGAAAGGCGGGGTTTTGTTCTGGATAAAGACGCTGAAACCATATGCGGTCGTTATAGACATACGCAACAAAGGAAATATAGTGTTCTTTACACATTTCATGCTGGACAGTCACATAATAATCCATATCCGTTTCTTCTACGGAAATTGCGGGATTTTGGTATTCAGGCTCTGGCGACATAGGGGAGAGGCGTCTTCCGCAGCAGGCGATCTCTGCCTTCCCTGTGCTTGTCAAAATGTTGCCGCAGCTTGAGCAGACGTAAAATCGGATGTTGTCAATTTTTCCTGCATCCGGTTGGTTTGGGTCTAACTCTCCTTGCAACAATTTCAAGATATCCGCCCCCAGCACATTGGCAAGCGCTTCCCAAAGGGAAACGTCAGGGCAGCCCGAACCGCACTCCCATTTTGAGACAGTTTTATTGCTGATATTCAGCTGATCTGCTACTTGTTTTTGTGTGAGTCCTTTTTCTGTGCGGAGTTGAAAAATAAGTTGCCCGATTTTTGCGCAATCCATCGGCAAACCTCCATCTTTAATAACAATTCAATTCTTCAAGGATCCTATTCAATGTTCTGAGCCGTTCTCCGGTCAGTTCCCCTAGGTCGTTCAGCGCCTGAGAGAACTCCTGTATATCTTTCTGGATATTTGGATTATCTATACAGATTTCCAAAGGCAGTGCTTCGCCCTGCAAGCCAATTCGGTCAATGGTGGGATTGTCAGGGTCGTACAGCAAAGGTAAACGGTAAGCTTCTTTGAAGTACAGCAGTGTACGGCTAAGTATAATCATCAAATCAAATATTTGATGGATGGGAATCTCGGCACGTATTTTCAATGTGCCATCTTCTTGGGCTGTCCACAATTGCGCTGCAATTTGTATGGATTTGTTTTCGTTCAGGGTTGGTGCGCCAAGGGTAAGCCGCTTGATGTCAGAGTGATAGGCATTGCGGCCATCCAATCGGTCATAATTGGTGGCAGCAACGACAATTTTTTCGTTCATAATCTTAAAACCTCCTGACTTTTGGGTTTTCCAGCAGACAGATTTCACAGAGCATCTCCAATTCTTCTGTGTGATCTTCTTTTGGGTCATCATATTTTAGTTGTTTTACGGTTTGGAATTCAAAAGCTCTTTCTCCATATTGATTCCAAAGCGCTTGCAGTTGATTGTTTGAGCAGTTTCCAGCAGAGAGTTGAAAACGGATTCGATTGAATTTTGCAGGAATGTCCGTAGCGGTTGTAAAAAATATTTCGTCCGTCGGATTACACCGAAAGGAGATCACACCCATTTCGGGATGACGGTCTTTCCATGCTTCTAAAAGTTCTTTTCTTCTTTCGCTATGCATATTTGTCACCTCGGATTCTATTTTACCGTATTCAGTCTGCGAAAACAATCTACGTTCCGTAGACCATATTGATAGATTAGATTGTAGGCTCAAAAGAAGAAATTGATAGTTTGGACAGACTGTTAGCGGTATTTTTTATTACTGAAAAACGATTTTTTATACTGATTTTTTGTATTTTTTTCTATCGCCCTCAAAAGACACGAAAGTAGCGATATTTACAACTTATTGCAATAAAGTAGTGAAAAATAAAATATTTTGCTCTCATACAAAATTTTTATAGATGTGAGAAAAATATTTTTACCGAAAATTTAATAAAGAGCAAAAGAAAAAACAATAATACTTATTATTAGAGTAAAATAAAGAGAATTATATGGTAATTTCAATCGCAGTAATATTTATTTTCACAGTAAACGGCGGTTGATAAAAATGAAATTTTATTCGTACAAGGAAAAGAAAAATATTTGTGGTACTCAAATTAGAGAATATCGTAAGAAGTTGGGTATCACGCAGGCAGAATTAGGTGCGCGAGTGCAAGTGTATGGTGTGATGTTAGATCAGAAAGCTGTTAGTAGAATTGAGTTGTTGGATCGTATTGTGTCAGATTATGAATTATGGGCATTATCCCAAGTACTAAAGTTGAAAATGGAGGATTTGCTGGAACCGTAGAAATAAAGCCAGCTGAACAGGAGTGTTGGAATCATGATGCCGACACTCCCGTTTTTTGTTTGAAAAGAATGGTGAGGAAATACAAATATGTCTTAAAAAATTAATGCATGGAAGGTGAAAAAAATTAGAGTGTTCAGAAGAAAATAGAAAGATTTTAATTGATTTTATCGCTTTAGCGTGCTAAAATAATAAAGCAAAATAAATCAGAGGAAAAAGAAAATAGGAGTAGACGGGTGAGACTATGAAACGTTATGATAAAGTAACGCCGGAAGGCACAAAGGATTATTTGTTTGATGAGTGCGGTCGCCGTTCGCGGGTGACCGGTATTTTAAAGAATATTTTCAGAGCGAGGGGATATCGCCGCGTAATGACGCCTACGATTGAATTTTATGATGTATTTGGTGCATCGGCAGCATATTTGCCTCAGGAAAATATGTATAAATTAATGGACCAGAAGGGAAGATTGATGGTGCTCTGTCCTGATGGGACGATTCCGATTGCGCGGTTGGCTGCGACACGTCTGGCGCACGCAGAAATGCCGTTGCGTCTTTATTACAGTCATAATGTGTATCGCATGGCCAATGGTTTGCGGGGGCGCAGCAGTGAAATTTATCAATGTGGTGTAGAGCTGATTGGCAGCGGCACGATGCGCAGTGACCTGGAAATTATGGAGATGGCGGCGGATAGCCTGGAGGAAATCAGCGCGGGTAGTGGATACCGTTTAGAGCTCTGTCACATTGGTTATTTCAAAGCGCTGATGGATAGTTTGGGTGCGGAAGATGATGTCAAAGAGGAAATACGGCATCACATTGAACAGAAAAATTTCGCCTCGCTTAATGATTTGTTGGAGCAATTCCCAGATAATAAAGCGGCCAGTGCATTGAAATATTTGCCACGGTTGTTTGGCGGCGAGGAAGTTTTTGAGAAGGCGTATGCGTTGTTCGATGATGAAGCGGCACGGCGCAGTCTGGAAGCTCTGCAGAATATTTACGGCTGTTTGCAGCAGTTAGGACTGGGAGATAAGGTGATCATTGATTTGGGCTTGGTAAACCAAGCAGAATATTACACAGGAATCATTTTCCGTGGTTATTTTGATGAAGTAGGGGAGCCAGTGCTGTCAGGCGGACGTTATGACAAGCTGCTCAGCGATTTCGGCGCGGCACAGCCAGCCATTGGTTTTGCTGTGAATGTGGATTTAGCCAGCAATATTGTAGAGAAAAAACCGCCGTTGACGGCAGATGTACTGGTGATGGCAGCAGGTGATGACTATCTGGTGAAAGCAATTTCTTATCGGAAACAGCTTATTGCAAAAGGACAGGTGGTAGAGAATTGTGTACTGGATGACAGAGAAGAGGCCATTGCTTATGCAGCGCGTTTAGGAATTGCGCAGCTGCACATCATCGGCAAAACGACGGAAATTATAGATATTGAACAAGATTGATGCAGGAATATAGAGCGGAGTGAGGATATGAAACCGATTCGAATTGCCTTGACAAAAGGCCGTTTAGAAGAAAAAAGTATTGAAATGTTTGAACAGTTGGGTTATGACTGCAGTGAAGTGCGGGACAAAGGGCGGCGGCTGATTTTGCCTATCAAGAATGCCAATATTGAGATTGTCCTGGCGAAAGCCGCTGATGTAATTACTTATGTGGAAAATGGCGTATGTGATTTGGGCGTAGTTGGTAAGGATACCATTATGGAGGCGGGCGGCACTTTTTATGAGGTGGCAGATTTAGGATTTGGTCGGTGCAGGTTTGCGCTGGCGTTGCCGGCAGGGGTGAATTTTTATGAAGGCTATCACACCCGTTGTATTGCCAGCAAATATGTGAATGTTGCACGTAACTATTTTGAAAAGAAAAACATGGATGTGGATATTGTAAAAATTGAGGGTTCGGTGGAATTGGCTCCAATTTTAGGACTGTCCGATGCGATTGTGGATATTGTGGAGACAGGTACGACACTGCGGGAAAATGGTTTGGTGGTGGCAGAGGAAATCTGTCAGGTGAGCGCACGACTCATTGTGAATATCGCCAGTATGAAGCTGCGCAAAGCAGAGATTGATGAATTGATTGGCAAGATAGAGACATTTGTACAGGAGCGGGATGACAGGAAAAAAGCGCAGGAGAAAGGGGCGGCAGAGGTATGATTGACATTACCATAGCGGACGGTATTACAGAAAAAACGTTGCTGCAGAATTTGCGGCAGCGCAGCGGGGAAATAGATAAAAAGGTGACGACAGCGGTGACCGATATTTTGGAAAATGTGAAGGTGCGCGGCGATGAAGCGGTGCGGGAATACACTGTGAAATTTGACGGCCGCTGCCCAGAACAGACAGAAATAAGTCGTCAACAGATGGAAGAAGCTGTTGCGCAAGCAGATCCTCGTTTTGTGCAGGCACTGCGCAATGCCATGGAAAACATCCGTGCTTTTCACAGTCGCCAAAAACAACAGAGTTTTATTGATGCCCAACCTAATGGGGTCTTGATGGGGCAGCGTATCCGTGGCTTGAAACGGGTAGGATTATATGTACCTGGTGGTACAGCAGCGTATCCATCTTCAGTATTGATGAATGCAATTCCGGCAAAAATTGCCGGTGTAGAGGAAGTAATCATGGTGACACCGCCGTTGAAAGATGGCAGTGCCAATCCAGATATTTTGACAGCGGCAGCATTGGCCGGTGTGGATCGTATTTTTCTCATGGGCGGTGCGCAGGCAGTGGGCGCGTTGGCCTATGGAACAGAGACTATTCCCAAGGTGGATAAGATTGTAGGTCCGGGCAATATTTATGTGGCTACGGCTAAAAGGATTCTTTACGGCACGGTGGATATTGATATGATTGCTGGTCCCAGTGAAATTTTGGTTATGGCGGATAGCAGCGCCAATCCCAAGTTTTTGGCGGCGGATTTGATGAGTCAGGCGGAGCATGACGTACTGGCATCTTCTATTTTGCTTACTACGGACAGGGCAGTTGCAGAGGCTACTTTGCTGGAATTGAAACGGCAGATGGAAACATTAAGCCGCAAAGAAATTATTGAGCAATCGCTGACCAATTATGGTGCCATGATTGTGTGCCGCAATATAGATGAGATGGTAGCGCTGGCCAATGAGCTTGCACCGGAACACCTGGAAGTTATGCTGGAGAATCCCATGAGCTATTTGGGACGGTTAGACAATGCCGGTTCGGTATTTTTGGGGCAATATGCGCCGGAACCGCTGGGTGACTATTATGCAGGACCCAACCATGTATTGCCTACCAGTGGGACAGCGCGGTTCTTTTCCCCGTTGGGTGTAGATAGCTTTATCAAAAAATCCAGTTACATCTATTATACAGAAGATGCGCTCCTCAAGGCAAAAGAGGATATTGTCTGTATTGCAGAGCGGGAGCAGCTTACGGCGCATGCCAATTCTATTAAAGTGAGGTTTGCAGACTGATGACATATCAATTACCGGACAAATTGAAAAATATGGAGCCATACCAGCCTATTACAGGCAAGTTTGCTGTGCGTTTAGATGCTAATGAAAGCTTCTTGAGCCTACCTGATGAAATACGTCATGAGATTGGCGTATTGGTATCAAGAATTGATTTTAATCGTTATCCCGACCCTTATGCGGTAGAGCTGTGCCAGAAGTTTGGCAATTATTTTGGCGTGCCTGCTAATTTGGTCGTGGCGGCCAATGGCTCCGATGAATTATTATTTTTACTGACAACCTGTTTTGCCGATGCCGGTGATAAGCTGATGGTAGTGAAACCGGATTTCTCTATGTATAAAGTATATGGGGAACTGGCTGGCATGCAGGTAGAAGTATTCAACAAAGACGAGAATATGCATATCCGTCCTGAAGAGCTAATTGCGGCGGCAAAAGAAAAACAGGTGCAGATGCTGATTTTTTCCAATCCGTGCAATCCGTCTTCTCTGGTAGAATCAAAAGAAGATGTATTGCAGATTGTGCGGGAACTGGAAGATGTATTGGTCGTAGTAGATGAGGCCTATATGGAATTTGCAGAAGGCTCTGTACTGCAGGAAGTAGAAAAGTATCCGAACATGATGGTATTGAAGACTTTTTCCAAGGCGTTTGGATTGGCTGCTGCTCGACTGGGTTTTGCAGTGTCCAATAAAACGATTATTACTGCGCTGAAGGCGGCGAAATCGCCGTATAATGTGAATACCATGTCGCAGGTGGTGGGCGGTATTTTGTTGGATCATCCCGCTTATTTGGATGAATGCCAGCTGCTGATTAGGGAATCCCGTGATGCTTTGTTTGGTATGTTGCAGGCATTAGCAGGGAGTACAGAGAAAATAAAATCAATCCAAAATACTCGCTCTAATTTTGTTTATGTTGAAATCGAGAATGCTACCGGTGTATATCACGCGCTGCAAGAGCAAGGTATCGCCATTCGACTGATGGGTAATTATCTGCGTATTTGTGCTGGCAGTGAGGAAGAAAACGCGGCAGTTGTGCAGGCGTTGGGCAGTTATCTGAAAGGAGCAAACTAATGCGTAGCGCAGAGATTACACGAGAGACAAAGGAAACGCAGATTCAGTTAAATTTAAATGTAGACGGCAACGGCACCTTTACAGGCACCAGCGGCATCGGCTTTTTTGACCATATGCTCACGGCTTTTGCGGTCCATGGCGGTTTTGCGCTGACATTGCATATGCAGGGCGATTTGCATGTGGACGGGCATCACAGTGTAGAAGATGTGGGAATTGTATTGGGCAAGGCTTTTGCGCAGGCGGTCAACAAAGGTGAGATTGAGCGTTTTGGAAACGCGTATGTGCCCATGGATGAGGCCTTGGCTTTTTGTGCGCTGGATATCAGCGGCCGCCCTTATCTGGCTTTTGATGCGGTGTTCAGCAATCAAAGCGTAGGGGAATTGGACTGCTGTCTGGTAGAAGAATTTTTCCGTGCCTTTGCGATGAACAGTGGCATAACACTACATATTCGTCTGGAACGGGGCAGCAACGACCATCACAAAATTGAGGCGATTTTTAAGGCGGTTGCCCGTGCATTAAAACAGGCAGTGATCTTGCGGCGGGGAACAGTGCTATCTTCTAAAGGTGTATTAGCGTAGTGGAGGTTGCTATGATTCAGATTGTAGATTACGGTGCAGGCAATTTATTCAGTGTACAGAACGCATTGAATTACCTGCAGATTGAAAATAAGGTTACGGCGGATCCTGTAGAGCTTGACAAAGCAGACGGCATTATTCTGCCTGGCGTGGGTGCGTTTCGCGATGCGATGCAAATGTTAAATCGCAGTGGCTTCACCGAGGCAATTAAAGAGCAAGCTGCCCAGGGAAAACCATTACTGGGGATTTGTCTGGGTATGCAGATGCTTTTTGAAATGGGCTATGAGTTTGGTGAGACCGAGGGATTGGGATTGATTCCCGGATGTGTACAGCTCATTGACGGTGGTGGATTAAAAATTCCCCATATGGGTTGGAATGATTTGACAGTATTACATGACTGTGCTCTGAGTGCGGACGTACAGAATGGGGACTACGTTTACTTTGTGCATTCTTATCGGGCGGAAACGGATGAGCGATATATCAGCTGCTACACGGTGTACAATGAGAAAATTCCCGGTCTGGTATTTTGCGGCAATGTATACGGAGCCCAGTTTCATCCGGAAAAAAGTGGTCAGGTAGGTATGGGAATTCTTAAAAATTTTGCAAAGTTGGTGACGGCATGATTATTTTACCGGCAATTGATATTAAGGATGGAAAATGTGTGCGGCTGCGCAAGGGCGAATTTGCCACTGCCGAACAGGTAGCTGCCGATCCCTATGAAACTGCGGCGAGTTTTCGAAAGGCCGGAGCGGCATGGGTTCATATGGTGGATTTGGACGGCGCGAAAGACGCCAAACCGGTCAATGGGGAAATCTTTTGCACTGTGGCGGCAGAATCGGGCTTAAAGGTAGAACTGGGCGGCGGGATTCGCAGTATGGACACAATAGAGTTCTATTTAGAGCGGGGCATTCAGAGAATTATCCTGGGTTCAGCAGCGGTGAAAAATCCGGCCTTGGTAAAGGATGCAGTACAGCATTTTGGAGGACAAATTGCGGTAGGCATTGATGCAAAACAAGGTATGGTGGCGACGGAGGGTTGGCTGAATACCAGCAACGTGCATTTTCTTGAGATGGCAAAAATGATGGAGGCAGCAGGTGTACAGACAATTATTTATACAGATATTTCGAAGGACGGGATGCTCTCCGGCGTAAATGGTGCACATTTGGAAGAAATCAACAATGTAGTGAGCTGTAACATCATTGCCAGCGGTGGTGTAAAATCTATCGTCGATATTGAGCTATGCAAACAGTTAAATTTATATGGTGTGATTTGCGGAAAATCTATTTACAGTGGAAGTTTGGATTTGGCAGAGGCTGTGGCGAAAGCAGGTGCGCAGACATGTTAGCGAAACGGATTATTCCTTGTCTGGATGTGCGCGATGGTAAGGTTGTGAAAGGGGTCAATTTTGTTGGTATTAAGGAAGTAGGCGACCCTGTGCAGTGTGCTATCGACTATGATCGACAGGGAGCGGATGAGATTACCTTTTTAGATATCACCGCAACTCATGAGGGGCGCAGCACAATGATTGATGTGGTGCGCAATACAGCGAAAAATGTTTTTGTGCCGCTCACGGTAGGCGGCGGCATTCGCACAGTAGATGATTTTCGCGATTTACTGCGGGCAGGTGCCGACAAGATTTCGGTAAATTCGGCAGCGGTACGTAATCCGCAGTTGATCAGCGAAGCGGCTGATAAGTTCGGCAGCCAGTGTGTGGTGGTAGCTATCGACGCGAGAAGAAAATCGGAGGGCGGTTTTACCGTAGTAGTGAATGGCGGGCGCATTGACATGCAAATGGATGCCATTGCCTGGGCAAAGGAGTGCGAACGAAGAGGCGCTGGTGAAATTTTGCTCACATCTATGGACACGGATGGCTGCAAACGAGGGTTCGATTTGGAGCTTACCGACGCAATCAGTAAAGTCGTGAATATTCCTGTGATTGCTTCTGGTGGCTGCGGCAAACTGGAACATTTCTCGCAAGTGTTTGAGAAAACAGGAGCAGATGCGGCATTGGCAGCGTCTTTGTTTCATTTTAAGGAATTGACGGTGCAGCAGGTAAAGGAGCATTTGCGTAGTCATGATATTCCGGTAAGGAGATAACAAGATGAATGTGCAGGATGATTTGAAAAAATACTTTGTAAAAGGCGAGTTGATTCCTGCTGTTGTGCAGGAGAAAAGTACCAGCGAGGTCTTGATGCTGGCTTATATGAATGAAGAAAGCCTGCGAAAAACTATGGAGACCGGGTATACATGGTTTTACAGCCGGTCTCGACAGGAGCTTTGGAACAAAGGCGCAACATCGGGGCATGTACAGCGTGTGATAGAGGTGCGCGCTGATTGTGACAACGATACGTTATTGGTGATTGTAGAACAGACTGGGGCGGCTTGCCATACTGGAAATCATAGTTGCTTTTATACAACTATTTGGGAGGAAAAATAAATGCAGGATGTGTTAGAAGGATTGTATGCTGTGGTACAGCAGCGCAAAGCAGAACCACAAGAAGGTTCCTATACTTGCTATCTGTTTGAAAAAGGGCTGGACAAAATTTTGAAAAAATGCGGCGAAGAATGCAGCGAAGTAATCATTGCCGCTAAAAACGGAGTACAGGAAGAAACAGTAGGCGAAATTTGCGATTTGCTTTATCATTTGTTGGTTATGATGGCAGAGCAGAATATTCCATTAGAAGCAGTAGAGGCTGTATTGGAGGAACGACGTCAAAAAATTGGAAATTTGAAACAATTTCATGTGAGTGACCATAATACGTGATAGTGCGGAATTATTGCAGCAAGTTGTGTTTCAAAAAGTGCCTATGATGAAACAAAGAACTGCAGTCGTCTGAAAAAAATGTTTCAGATGACTGCAGTTCTTTTGCGGAATGGGATTCAGAGAAACTCTGGGCGTAGAAAATGCTTCGTGTTATAATAGGGAATATGACAGTTGAGAAAGAAGAAGGAGCAAGCAATGAATGAAAATTTTTATAAGCTGCTGCTGTCCATTGGTCTGCCAGTGGCGTTACAAAATTTAATCTCCACTAGCGTGAATTTGATGGATAGTTTGATGGTGGGGCGGTTAGGTGAAAATGCGTTGACTGCTGTCAGCATTGCCAATCAAATATTTTTCTTCTACAGTATCGCTATTTTTGGAATTACCAGCGCTGCAGTCATATTATGCAGTCAATATTGGGGCAATGGCAATAGGGGCGCTATTTGCAAGGTGCTGACATTGAGTTTGCGTCTGGCAGCTGCAGCGGGACTGTTTTTTGTGCTGCTGCTTTTTCTGCTGCCACAGCAGTTGATGGGTTTATTTACGCCAAATTTGGTTGTGATTGCGTTGGGCGCAGAATACTTGCGCATTATTGCGGCGGCGTATTTTCTTTATGGGTTAACGACCACTTGTCTGATGGTGCTGCGCAGTGTAGAAAATGTAAAAATTGCGATGTGCATTTACAGTTTATCCGTTGTGGTAAATGTATTCTTTAATTATATGTTCATTTTTGGTAAGTTTGGCGCACCGGCTCTGGGTGTGGCTGGTGCAGCTGTGGGGACTGTGATTGCCCGTTCCTTGGAATTTGTGATTATGGCAGTGTATATGCTGCGGTTTGAAAAGAAAATTTGTTACCGGTTGCCGATGCTGCTGCAGGTGGAGCCGGCTTTGCTGAAAGATTTGATAAAATATGGCATGCCTGTCATGGTCAATGAATTGTTGTGGGGGGCTGCGCACTCGCTACATGTGGTGATTTTAGGGCATATGCCTGCCGGTGTGGAGGCAGTGGCTGCGAACAGTATTTGCAGTGTCATTTTTCAAATGAGTATGTCGTTTATTATTGGCGTATCCAGCGCTTCCGCAGTGATGATTGGGAAAACGGTCGGACAGGGAGAACTGGCCCGGACATCGTTATATACCCACAAATTGTTACGTGTCTATTTTTGTGTAGGTTTGGCACTTTGCGGTTTGATTTTACTTTTGCGTGAGCCAGTGATTCAATTCTATAAAATCGAACCCAACACCATTGTGATGGCGCGGCAGTTTATGCTGGTATATGCGATGGTTATTTTTTGCACAGGCTTTTGTCATCCTATGATTACTGGGATTTTGCGTGGTGGTGGCGACATTATGTATGCGGCAGTGGCAGATGCTGGCTGTCTGTGGCTGTTTTTGCCGGTGGGTATAGCGGCAGCCGTATTCTTGCAGCTGTCACCGCCTATGGTGTATCTGGTGTTGCGATTGGAAATTGTCATGAAACTATTTATCTGTTTGTTCCGTTTGCGTGATGATCGCTGGATAAAAATTGTGATTCGCGAGGATGTGTAAAAAAGCTCCAGATTATTTTTTCTTTTTGTTGGCGGATTCCTTTTTCTTTGCTTGTTGTTTGCCTGCTCTCTGTGTGTCAGCTTGCTTCTGATTTTTTTCTGCCATCATGCGAAATTTGCCGAAGGTCATCATCAAATAGTAGGTGCCCAGACCTGCACAAATAGAAAAGAACACCGTAGGTAAATAAGTTTGCCATTGACTTGATGTGTTTTCTAACTGTCCAGATGTGTAAATCCAGACATCATAGTAAATAATGCCTAAAATGGCCCACACTATGAGGAAGACGCTGAAAATGCGCTGCTGAGGAACTCGTCCTTCACGACGAAATTTGTTAGTGAGAAAAATCAGCGCCAAGAGCCAGATAGTTAAAATAATTTGAATCAACATATGAAAAAGCTCCTTCTGTAAATGATAAGTGGTTTGTTGTCTAGTGTAACACATTTCTTCCGTAATGAAAATGCGTTTGTTGGTTTTTATAGATATTTCTGAGAATATACATCCGAAAATGATGTAAACGCTAGTTGATGTGGACTTGAAATAAGACCACTTTAATAAGTAAAAAGACACATAACACATAATATATTGGTATTTGTCTGACGAATATTTTGTAAAATGTTATAATAAAATCGTAAATATTAGTAAAAAATTGGGCAGCTTGTCAGGCACAAAAGCATCTGGCGGCTGCTTTGTTATTACTGCAGTTTCTGGTTCTATATGCCTTGCAGAAGATTATGCAGTGGTAGGTGGTGGAATCCTGAGAGAAGGAGAAAAGAGTCTGTTGCGAAACGGCATATAAGAAAGGATTAGATGATGCAAGATTGTAAAATACGTTGGAATTATTTGTGCCACCCGACGATGCGGTTGTTTTTGCAGCAAGAAACGTACGACTCGCGACAACAGTATTTGGCACAAGTGGGAGAACAAGAGCGAGATATCATTGCCTTTAGTATATTGGTTCATTCAATGAGTAAGGGAGGTTTTTTACATTTTTTCAGCGATGATCATGGAGTGTCAGCTGCGGCAGTACATAATGTGCTGTGCAAAATTAATGCTGTTTCAGTAAAAAATTTACTAGAACAAAGCGAGAAAATTTTGGAGTCAGCACTGCAAACCTGGCCGAATAGCACATTTATAGAATTGCTTGGTCATTTGACAGAGGCTGAAAAAGAAAAAATTTACAGATTGGATCAAGCCTATTGGCAGGAGGAAGAGAAAATTTATTACAGGGCGTACCAACATTATTCAAATTTAGGATAATTTAAAGCGCAAAGGTGGATAGCGGTTTTGTAGGACGCTATCCACCTTTGTGTTTTAAATCAGAATGCTGAATACAACAATAATTTAATAACGTATTTGTGAACTTCTTGGTGTGACCGCTACTGTTGCATTTCATAATCAGCGCGCAATTGCCCACAGGCGGCATTGACAGAGGAACCGAACTCACGGCGCATGGTGACAACAATGTGGTTTTGTTTGAGGATATTGTAAAAAGTTGCTATGCGTGTCTGTTCACTCTGTTGAAAGCCTAGATTTTGTGTGGTATTGTAAGGAATTAGATTTACGTGAAAGTCATCATCTTTTAATAAATCGGCTAGCAGCTGTGCCTGCCAAGGAAAATCATTCTGTTCCTGTAGCATGACATATTCTAGCATTACCTTACGATTAGTATGTTGGATAAAATCGCGTGCTGCTTCTAAAACCTGGGCCACCGGATAGCGGCGATTGATAGGCATGATACGGGAGCGAGTTTCATCGTCTGGGGCGTGCAGACTGATAGCCAACATACCGTGATTTGGATGAGTAGCATATTGTATAATTTGCGGAACTAAACCACAGGTGGATACGGTAAGATGTCGCGGCCCCAACGCTAAACCGCGGGGATGCTGGATAATTTCCAAAAATTTCATCACATTCTCATAATTATCGAAAGGCTCCCCGATTCCCATTAAGACAATATTAGATATTTTTATTTGAAGCTGTCTCTGAATGGCCATAATTTGTGCTGTCATTTCGTGGGGTAGTAAGTTGCGTACTTTTTTGAAACGACCACTTTGACAAAAAGCACAAGCCATATTACAGCCTACTTGGCTGGAGATACAAAGCGTGTTGCCGTAACGCTGCCGCATCAGCACTGCTTCAATCAGATTTTCATCTTGTAAAGCAAAAAGAAATTTTATAGTATCTGTACCGTTTGTTTGTTGTATAAGCCGCGGGAGTGCAAGGGAAAAATCTTGCATCAATTGTTCTTTTAAAGACTGGCGGATTTCAGGAATATCCAGTAAAGATGAAATTTGTTTTCGATATAGGTTGGTAAAAATGATTGGAGCTTTACTGATTTTTTCGCCAATTTGCAAAAGGTATTGCTCTAACTGCGCAAAAGTTAGTCCATAGATATTCATGATGCTTCATTCCTTTCTTTTTCTATCTTAGCATAAGTAGAGTAGAAAGAAAATAAAAAGCTTTTTTCTCATTGCCTTTTAAGAAGTACAATGGAAAAAAGCTTTGTGATTACAATAAAACTTTACTATAAATGATAGTGTCAAGTTCCCCAGCCTATATCGGAAGGCTGGTGCGATATCTTACTAGTTGCTGCACTCAGGAATGGGATTATAGCTTTTGTTTTAATTGGTCTTCCTTCTGTTTTGCCAGTAGGTAACCTAAATAATCTAACAACATTTTTCGCCTATCGGCAGAAAGAGTAAGTAGTGCAGAAGAAACCTCCCCCAGTGTTTTGTTTTGTGCATAAATTTTTTCCATCTCAGAAAATGGTTTTTGGAATGAAGTTAGACCTAAAAGATAGTCAGCAGAGACGCCATAAAATTTTGCCAATTTTACTAAGTAATCTAGAGGCAAAGAAGTATGGCCTTTTTCATAGTTGGAGTAAGTCTGCTGTACCACACCCAAATGTTTTGCAATAATTTCCTGTTTGTATTCATGTTTTTCACGTAGATCACGGATGATCTTAGGTGTGCGTTCCGACATAGTAACACCTCTTTCATTAAAGATAAATATTTGCGAATTCAATGTACCATAGTAGGAATAGAATAACTGGTTTTTACCCTAAACTTGTGTATCTATAGTATTTTGCACAAATTATATGAGTGTATACAGGGGGATAATGAGAGATTTTACACTTTTTTCTGGAGAAAAAAGCAGTTGTAGCGAATTATAACAAGAAATTGTTGTTTTTTTCGGGCAGAACTATGGAGAAAATAGGGATGGGAAAAAGGCCTTTCATAGGTTTCTGGTAGTTTTGTTGTATAAAAATATCATAGGTGGTAGTGATTGTTCCCCATTCATCTCAGAATAGTGATAAACTTTTACTATTCATTACTGTAAAGATGAGTAAGAGCCACAGCAAAAGACAGAGCACAGGGGGTATACAAGAATGACAATCTATGGTTATGTAAGAGTATCAACAAAAGAACAAAATGAAGACAGGCAGTTAGCAGCGCTGGCACCCTTTGAAATTCCAGAGAGTAATTTGTATATGGACAAATTGAGCGGAAAGGATTTTAAACGACCTGCGTACAGGAAAATGATACGTCGCTTAAAGCCTAATGATGTACTGATTGTAAAAAGTATCGACAGACTGGGGCGTAATTACAAAGAGATCATGGAACAGTGGCGCATCATTACAAAGGAAAAACAGGCGGATATCAAAGTGTTGGATACCCCTTTACTGGATACAACCTATTGTAAGGATCTGTTGGGTACGTTTATTGCTGATTTAGTGTTGTCCGTTATGTCCTATACTGCTCAGATGGAGAGGGAAAATATTCGACAGCGGCAGGCGGAAGGCATTGCGGCGGCTAAGGCGAAAGGCATTCGTTTTGGGCGGCCACGGTTGGAACTTCCGGAAGATTTTGATCTAAAATATGAAATGTGGCATAGAGGACTGCTAAGTGTTCAAGACTTTGCTGATTATTGTGGATTATCCCGAAGTACTTTATATTTACGATTACGGGAATATCAGAAAGTTTATGTAGAAGAGCATCCTCGATAAGATAATTAGCTGAAAAAACTCTTTATCCGAGAGCGTTTTCCAGCTGTAAATAGGTAAAAAAGAGGAGGCACCTGAAGATTTTGCAATTTATTTTGCTAAAAAGAGAAAAAAAACTTTTCTAACAGAGTATTTCGCGGTATAATATTTTAAGTATGCAATGTTTAATCATAAAAAGTTTAATATATTATTTTTAGGAGGAATTTTGAAATGACTGTAAGTATTGAGAAACTGGATAAGGTAAAAGCAGAATTAACGATTACCGTGCCAGCAGAAGGTTTTGAAGAGGCGATGAAAAAGGCATACAAGGATATGGCTTCTAAAATTAAAGTGCCAGGTTTTCGACCAGGTAAAGTGCCAATGCAGGTTGTAGAAAAAATGTATGGTCCAGAAGTATTTTATGAAGATGCTGCCAATAATCTGATTATGCCTCAGTATATTGATGCTGTAAGAGAGGCAGTGGAAGCAGATCCATTTTTCCAGCCAATCGCTCGTCCTGAATTTGACATTGTGCAGATTGAAAAAGGAAAAGAGTTTATTTTTAAAGCAGTTGTAGACACCAAACAGCAAGTTGAGTTGGGCGAATATAAAGGATTGGAAATTCAGGAGATTGACGGCGAAGTTTCTGAAAAAGAAATTGAACAGTATATTGATACTGTTCGCGACAAACAAGCAGAAGTTTCTGATGTTACCGATGCAGATGCACAATTGCAGAAAGGCGATACAGCCAACATTGACTTTGTCGGGAAAAAAGATGGTGAAGCATTTGCAGGCGGCTCTGCACAAGGCTACGATTTGGTAATTGGCTCTGGTTCCTTCATTCCAGGCTTTGAAGAACAAATGGAAGGCATGAAATTAGGCGAAGTACGTAATGTAGAATTGAACTTCCCAGAAGATTATTATGTGACAGATCTGGCAGGTCAGCCGGTGGTATTCGAAGTTACCCTGAATGCGATCAAACGCAAAACATTGCCAGAACTGAACGATGAATTTGTAAAAGATGTAAGCAATTTTGAAACAGTAGATGCATATAAAGAAGATATCAAGGCAATGCTTACAGAAGAAAAAGCTGCTGAAATCAAAAACAGATATAAAGCAGAGGCTGCTCAAAAAGTAACAGAGCAGAGTGATGTAGTAGCGCCAGAATCTCAGGTGAAAGCAGAAGCAGAAAATTTTATGAATGATATCAAATTCCAGATGAGCCAGCAGGGGATTAGTTTGGAAGATTATGTGAAGCTGACCAACGGCAATATGGAAGATATTGAAAATGAATGTAAAACCAGAGCAGAAAGCTTTGTGAAACAAAATATTGTATTTGAAGCCATTGCTGAAAAGGAAGGCTTTGAAATTTCTGATGAGGAATTGGAAGCAGAATTTAATAAAATGGCAGAGATGTACAAACAGCCTGTGGAAACTGTCAAAGAAGTATTCAACATGAGAGGACAGGTAGGCTTAATCAAACGAAATCTGCTGTTAGAAAAAGTTTCTGATTTCCTTTTAGAAAATGCAAAAATTGGTTAAGATATATAAAGTCATAACAAATTATTAAAGGAGGATAATCAGGATGAGCTATTTGGTTCCAATGGTAATAGAACAGACCAATCATGGAGAGCGGTCTTATGACATTTATTCCAGACTATTGAAAGACAGAATTATTCTTTTAGGGGATGAGGTCAATAATGCTACGGCAAATGCTATTATTGCACAATTGCTGTTCCTGGAAGCGGATGATCCCGATAAGGATATTTTCCTGTATATCAATAGCCCTGGTGGTTCTGTGACTGCTGGTTTGGCCATTTTTGACACCATGAATTATATCAAGCCTGATGTATCCACTGTGTGCTTGGGTATGGCAGCCAGTATGGGTGCCTTTTTGCTGGCTGCAGGTGCAAAGGGAAAACGTTTTGCATTGCCAAACAGTGAGATTATGATTCATCAGCCCATGGGTGGAGCCAGTGGTCAGGCGACGGATGTAGCTATCCATGCGGAATATTTGCTGCGGACAAAAGATAATTTGAATAAAATCCTCGCCGAAAGAACTGGACAGAGTCTGGAAAAGATTAAGCAGGATACAGAGCGCGATAATTTCATGACGGCTGAACAAGCAAAAGAGTATGGATTGGTCGATGAAGTTATGGTTAAACATTAATTGGGTTTTATGAGGTGAGAATATGCATAACTTTGAGGATGATGAAGAGTTGATTCGTTGTTCTTTTTGTGGAAAAACGCAGGACCAAGTGCGTAAAATCGTAGCCGGACCCAATGTGTATATCTGCGATGAATGTGTGAATCTATGCCATGAAATCGTGTTGGAGGAATTGGGTGTAGAGCAGGATGTGGACATTTCCGAGATACTGAAGCCAGCAGAAATAAAGGAAATTCTGGATACGTATGTAATTGGGCAGGATGAAGCCAAAAAGACATTGGCTGTTTCTGTGTACAATCATTATAAACGGATTAACAGCACTTTGAATAACGATGATGTGGAGCTGCAGAAGTCGAATATTTGTTTAATTGGACCTACCGGCAGCGGTAAAACATTATTAGCTCAGACATTGGCAAAAATTCTGAAAGTTCCTTTCGCCATTGCGGATGCAACTTCTTTGACGGAAGCCGGCTATGTAGGTGAAGATGTGGAAAACATTTTGCTGAAAATTATTCAGGCGGCTGATTACGATATGGAACTGGCGCAAAAAGGGATCATCTACATTGATGAAATCGACAAAATTGCCCGCAAAAGCGATAATCCGTCTATTACGCGGGATGTGTCCGGGGAAGGCGTTCAGCAGGCGCTGCTGAAAATTGTGGAGGGCACAGTTGCCAATGTGCCGCCGCAGGGTGGTCGTAAGCATCCCCATCAAGAGTTCATTCAGCTGGACACCAATAATATTCTGTTCATTTTAGGCGGCGCCTTTGATGGCTTGGAAAAAATTATCGAGAATCGTGTAGGCAAAAAAGGCTTGGGGTTCAATGCGGAAGTCAAGACGAAAGAGGAGAAGCAGCAAAACAATCTGCTGAAAAATTTGATTCCAGAGGATTTGCTGAAATATGGCTTGATTCCAGAATTTATCGGCCGTGTGCCAGTGATTGTGACTTTGGACGCACTGGATAAGGATGCACTGATTCGTATTTTGACAGAGCCTAAAAACGCTTTAATAAAGCAATATCAACGTTTGCTAAAAATGGACCAGGTAGAGCTGGAATTTACAGATGCTTCTCTGGTTGCCATTGCTGATGCGGCACTGAAACGCAACACTGGTGCGCGGGGCTTGCGGTCTATTGTTGAAAAAACGATGAACGATATTATGTATGAGGTGCCTTCTAATGCACAGATCGCGAAGGTAATTATTCATGAAAACTGCATCACAGAAGGAAAACAGCCGGAAGTGATTTTACACGCCAAGAAAAAGGCGGCACTTAACTAAAGAGTGGGAAGAAAGGAACTATCTTGTTGAGGATAGTTCCTTTTTTATAGTTTTTGTTCTTTCAATGAAAGGAAACAAGTTGTTGGACTTATTTTGTTGTGCGCTAGACACAAAGAAAATTTGGTACATAAATGAATCTTTTATCACTGGGAAAGTTATGTTATAATAGCAAACAGAAACGTGTAAATTAATAGTGGAACATAAGTATGTTGGGAGAATTATAATGAAACGGAAGGTATTTTTTTTGTTCTGTCTGTTGACTATATTGCTACTCAGCAGTTGTAGTGTGGAACTAGTTAATCCAGATAGTCTAATTGCTGCCCCTAAGTCAAATCAGGAAAAACTGCAAAAGAAACAGTTAATTACTTCTTTTTTAGGGCAAGAAGAGAACTTGATTGTACCGGAGGACATGAATCATAATGAAGCATATCGTTATGTAGATTTGGATAACGATGGTGAAGATGAGATAGTAGCTTTTTATGCCAATAGACAAAATAATTTTATATTGGGTTTCCTAGTGCTAGACCAGAGAGATCAGCAATGGTATTTGAGTCACAAGGCTATCGCGTATGGCATGGATATTCATTTCTTTTCCGCAGAGGATTTGGATGGAGATGGTGCGATGGAGCTGATGCTGGGCGTACATACAGGATACGGTTCCCAAAAGGAGTTATATTTCTACCAATTGGAAGACGGCGAGCTACGGGAAAGTACAGAGGGAGATAGAGTAACTTATGATCAAATGACGCTGGCGCAAACCGTTGATGGAGGAGAGCTGTTAGTAACGGCGCGTATGGATACCTCTATACTGGAAGGCAGTAGCAATATTACTGTATATCGTTATTGCGATGGAGGTTTGCAGCAGTTGTACGATGAAACCTTCAGCGGTTATTGCAGTGAGATTCATTTTGATTGTGTGGCAAAAGGACAGAATGGTGTGTATTTGGCCATGCGACATAATCACTTTGTAAATATTTTACTATTAAAAGAAACAGAAGAAAATTTTGCAGTATTGATGGAACAGCCGTTGCCTTATGATTATGAAGATATGAATGATCTGAAATTATTTTACGATGAAAACAGCGATGGAATTGTAGAGATTAATTCTTTATGGGAACCGGAGCATAACGCAGTAGGGAAAATTTATAAAGATTATATTCAGGTATGGTTGCAGTGGGATGGACAGGATAGTGTGTATGCTGTAGATGCTGTGCTGGAAAATATTTCTGATGGATATCAATTCAGAGTCCCTTTGGAGTGGATGGATATGCTGTACTATGACTTCCGTCGTGATGAGCATGCTGTTAATTGGGTAGATTTTTATTACGAAAATGCAGAACAACAATATGAAGATGTATTTTCCTTTGCAGCGATTGACCAGTTGGTTTGGGAGAATATGGAGGACGTAGACTCTATTATCGTATTAGGAAATAATCCCACAAATAATAAGGTTTACGTTGCAGAGATCTATACAGGAGAATTTAATGGATTTAAAGTAGATGCCAGCCGTTTGATTTCCTGTCTGAAAATTGAAGGAGGAGAACGTAAATGACAAAAATACTGGTATTAGAAGATGAAGCGTCCATTCGTAGCTTTATCGTAGTAAATCTAAAGCGGCATGATTTCGAAGTGGTAGAGGCTGCCAGTGGAGAAGAAGCGTTAGAAAAATTGGATAACACTGTGTCTGTAGCGTTGCTGGATGTAATGTTGCCTGGAATTAGCGGTTTTGAAGTATGTAAACGGACCAGAGAACAATATCCCGGGCTGGGAATTATTATGCTTACCGCCAAGGGGCAGGAGGAAAATAAAATTGAGGGTTTGGAATTAGGTGCAGATGATTATATCGTAAAACCCTTTAGCCCTAAAGAATTGCTGGCGCGCATTAATGCATTAGTACGCCGGTTAAATACATCGGATAAGAGCGATGAAGCGGGTGGGAATCAGATTGTATCTGGAAAATTTGTAATTTTGCAGGATGAGCGCAAGCTTTTGAAGGATGGAAAAGAAATTGAATTGACTCCTATTGAGTTCACATTAGTAAAATATTTTATGGAAAATGCTAACAAAGCTGTACATCGCGATGAAATACTAAACAATGTGTGGGGATATAATTATGTGGGCGATTTTAAAATTGTAGATGTGAATATCCGCCGCATTCGGCAAAAAATAGAGGATGATCCCTCCAATCCAAAATATATTGAAAAAGTATGGGGTTATGGATATCGTTGGTGGGGAGGCGGAGAATAAACTGTGCAGAGCATTCGCAAGAAACTGACCGGTAACTATATGGCAGTAGCGTTGTTTACGGTATTATTGTTAGAGAGTGTATTTATGGTAGTGATCTCCCAATATTATTTGGGCGGTGTCGAACGTATTTTAAACAATGATGCGGAAGCGGCGGCTAACTTTTTTAATCATTATGCCGATCAGGGCGATATTTATACAAAATCCAATTATATTTTTGAGAACATGGATGTAGAAGAAAATGCACTGATAGAAGTGCTGGATACCAATGGGCGTGTAGTGATTGACAGCACTGGCGCATCCAGTGGCGAAATCGTAACTACAAATGACTTCAGTCAGGCGTTAAGCGGGCGCGTGAATTCTTGGCGGGGACGCAGTGACTTGGATGAGTTTATCATTGCAGTATCGGCGCCTATTTACGATAACGATACCGTTGTTGGAGTGCTGCGCTATGTGTCAAGCTTAGAACCTGCCTATCGAATCATCTTTCAGTATATGATTTATATGATTGTCTTTGGACTTTTTGTGATAGGGATGGCTTTTGTGTTTAGCCGCGCGATGTCCAAACGGATTTTAGTGCCGATTCAAGAATTGGTGCGGGTGACAGAAGAAGTGGCGCAAGGAAACTATAAAGTGACAGCTATCAAATATCATAATGATGAAATTGGACAGCTTGTAGATGCGGTGAACGTGATGACCAAGGAAATTACCCGTGCAGATCAGGCAAAAAATGAATTCATTTCGTCGATTTCTCATGAATTGCGCACACCGTTGACATCTATTAAGGGGTGGGCAGAAACTTTGCAGGATTTGCAAGATGACCCAGCGGTTACGCAGGAAGGGTTAGCTATTATCGGCAGAGAAACAGATAGGCTGATTATTTTGGTGAATGATTTATTAGACTTTTCAAAACTGCAAGCGCACCGTATAGAATTGAAAAAAACAGAATTTTCTATTAAGCAGTTGTTGACCGATGTACATAATCAGTTTGTGATTCGTTGTCATCAGGAAAAAATAAAAATGACGTTGCTTACTGACAATCGGGAAAGTTGGGTATTTGCTGACTATAACCGCTTGAAGCAGGTGTTTATTAATATTGTTGACAATGCTATAAAATTTACGGCTGGCAGACCAAAAGCAGAAATAAAAATCAGCAGCCAAGTGTTGGATGATCAAATTGTTATGATTATTGAGGATAACGGAAGCGGAATCTCAACGGAGGATTTAAAGCGTGTAAAAGAAAAATTCTATAAAGGAAGCAGCAATAAAAGCGGTACAGGTTTAGGTTTATCTATTGCCAGCGAAATCATGGAGCTGCATGGTGGAAAAATGCTTATCGACAGTATTCAAGAAAAAGGGACAAAAGTCGTTTTACTGATGCCATATTATTATGAATTGCAAAGATAATGTCTGTTGCAGTTAGCAGCCAATAAGAGGAATGCCGATTCAAGATATGATATGATTTCTTTGAAATGACAGATTTTGTACTAAAATTTGTTGTATTACAGAAGAACTTTCAATATCAGAGTCGGCTTTTTATATGTGATAGAAGCAGTGCAAGGGTTGTACTGGGGAGGGACGTTCTAAGTTGGAAAAGAAAACGAGAAAAATTGTAGGGTTTCATACTTTGGGTTGTAAGGTGAACCAGAGTGAAACAGAGGCTATGACGGCGCTATTTTTACATAGAGGATATGAGCTGGGTGAGTTCGAGCAGTATTGCGATGTATATGTGATTAATACCTGCACGGTAACTCATGCAGGGGATCGTAAGTCACGGCAGATGATTCGGCGTGCGAAACATATTAATCCCAAAGCAGTTGTTGTAGTCACGGGTTGTTATGCGCAAACCTCGCCGGAAGATGTCGCGGCCATCGAGGATGTAGATATTATTTTGGGTACCAACAAACGACATTTGATTGTAGACACGGTAGAACGATTCGATGGTAAAAGGCAACAGATGGTGGAGCAAAAAGATAATCTGGTTGATTTTGAAGAAATTACGATGGAACGGGTGATTCAGAAAGCTAGGGCCTATTTGAAAGTTCAGGACGGCTGTGAGCAATTTTGTACGTACTGTATTATTCCTTATGCGAGGGGGCCGCTGCGCAGCCGCAGTATGGAAAACACCTTGCGTGAAGCAAAAAAGCTGGAACAGGCAGGATTTCGCGAAATCATTCTTACAGGAATTCATCTGGGTGCTTATGGAAAGGTTAGCGAACAAGAAAAGGCTAAAGGCGCTATCCAACAGCATACATTGGCAGATTTGTGTGAGATGCTGTTGTCAGAAACATCTTTTGACCGCATCCGTCTGAGCTCTATTGAGCCTACGGAGGTGGATGATCACCTGCTGCGTTTATTTGCGGAAAATCGCCGTATGTGCCGTCATTTGCATTTGCCATTGCAGGCAGGCGATGACACTGTTCTGGAACGGATGCATCGCCCCTATAATACGGAGCAGTATCGCCAAGAAATAGCGCGTATTCGTACAGCTGTACCAGGGATTGCTTTGAGTACCGATTTGATGGTAGGATTTCCTGGGGAAACAGAAGAACAATTTGCTAACAGTCTATCTTTTTGTGATGAAATCGCGTTTAGCAGTATGCATCTATTCAAATATTCACCCAGGGAGGGAACACCTGCTGCGACCTATCCTGACCAGATTAGCAATGAAGAGAAAGAAGCACGCAGCAAGCGAATGCAGGCGGTGGCGGAAAAAAATATGCTGCGTTATATGGAACGACATTTGGGACAGCAGGTGGAAGTGCTGGTGGAAGAACAAACTGCTGATGGCACTTGGCTGGGCCACACGGATAATTATCTGCATGTGGCCATAGAAGGCCCCTGCCAAAAGAATAGAATGGTGCAGGTACAATTAGATAAAATAGATGGAAAATTGCTCAAAGGAAAATTTATTGATTAATTTTTATTTTGTGTCTTGCTTTTACCGGTGTAAGTCTGTACAATATTAAAAGGATTTGTATGGGAGGTGAATCGTGTGGATTGCATTTTTTGTAAAATTGCAAACAAAGAAATTCCGTCTGCTATTGTTTATGAAGACGAGGATGTTATTGCCTTCAATGACTTAAATCCTGAAGCACCTGTGCATATTCTGGTTATCCCCAAGAAGCATATTGCCAGCTTAAATGATGCATCAGAGGAAGATCAGCAGCTTTTGGGAAAAATCATGTTAACCATTCAAAAAATCGCGTCAGAGCAGGGGATTGCTGAGGATGGCTACCGTGTAGTGACAAACTGCGGTGAACAGGGTGGTCAAACAGTCATGCATTTACATTTCCATTTGCTGGGCGGCAGAGAAATGTTGTGGCCGGCAGGATAAGTTCTTGATTATTTGGAAAATATCTAGTATAATAGCATAGATGTTTTATTTGAAGGTCTCCTATAACAGCCGGTGAAGTTGCGGTTGTGTAGTATTGAGGGGAGGGAAGAACAGTGGGAGAAGTACATGTTGGAAAAACTGAATCTTTAGATAGTGCTCTTCGGAGATTTAAACGTTCCTGCCAGAAATCTGGCGTTTTAGCGGAATGCCGCAAACGTGAACATTATGAAAAACCAAGCGTAAAGCGTAAGAAAAAATCTGAAGCTGCTAGAAAAAACAACAAGAGAAGATCTTTCTAGTCTTTTCTGAAATAAAAGGGGTGTCAGCTATGAGCTGATACTCCTTTTTTATTTATAAATCATTACATTTTTAAGCCATTACGGAATAAGGCTGCCTAAAAAGATGCGAATAATCTGATATAATATAAGTATATCGCGATAAAAAACAATGATTGGTGCCATTCAGAAATGGAGTAGCCGTGAAACAATCTAAAAAAGAGTTAATAGAATTTTCAGAATTAGAACGCAGAAGACAACTGCAGCGCTATGGAAAGTATGAATGTTTTGCAACATTGGGACGATTGGAAGGCAATTGTGAATTGCTGATTTGTGAACGGGGAAAGCAGCGAGGGGAATTGTTTTCTTTGAGCTTTTCCCAGAAAGGGATGACAGGGTATACGCAGTTATATCAACGAATGCAGATAGAGGCGTGGCTTGATGGGCATGAATGTAATCGCATTACCTATTTTCAGGCGTTGGGATTATTAGGTGATGCCGTGCGGCAAAATTATAAATATCGCATGGACAGTGACCAGATTCATAATAATCCATCCCTTCATTTGCAGCGCATTTGGTCACCGGAATTTTATAATGACATCAACAGTAGTTTAAGTTGGGTATTGTGTCGGCAGGATATACAGACGATACTTCGGGCATATTTGCGCGCGATCGGCAATAAAGACGCGGTGTTGCTGTATGAGTTGAATGCGGAGCAGAGCCGTGATGGGCAAGCACGAAATGCATATGTATTACGTTGGAATCATGTGCTAGAGGATTGGTGTATCTTTGATTTTCAAATATTGACGTGTATAGAAAATAATAAAAAAGAGGAGGATGTTACATTCTTTTTGACAACATATTGTGAAGGAAAAGAACAGCAGGTGATTTCTGTAGATATGTGTTTGCGAGTGATTCGTGAAAAGGGTTATTTCCGCATTCTCACAGATCGGGTATTGGAGGCGCGATACATTTATAGAGGAAATTTGGGGAAATAATGCAGATAATTATAGAAATATAAAGAAAAAATGTAGCGAATTTGCGATGAAAATGGACAAGAGTATTTTGACGGTAAAAAGGAGTATTTTGATAGCTGTGAGAACCCGACAGCCCAGTAAAAATGCAGGTAGAGTAGGTTGGCGTTAAGTATTGACAGTCAAAAGGGAATACGGTAAAATAAGACAAGATACAGGGTTTTATATTTTTTAAAATATATGCTTTACATTCTGAGGAGGAAAAGAAAATGGCAAAAGAAAAGTACGAACGTACAAAACCGCACGTAAACATTGGTACCATTGGTCACGTAGACCATGGTAAGACAACAACTACAGCAGCAATCACAGCAGTACTGGCACAGAGAGGCTTGGCAAAAGCAGAAAAATTCGATGAAATCGACAAAGCACCAGAAGAAAGAGAACGTGGTATCACAATCAATACTGCACACGTAGAATATGAAACAGACAAACGTCATTATGCCCACGTAGACTGCCCGGGCCATGCTGACTATGTAAAAAACATGATCACAGGTGCAGCACAGATGGATGGTGCAATCTTGGTAGTAAGTGCAGCTGACGGTCCAATGCCGCAGACTCGTGAACACATTCTGCTGGCTCGTCAGGTAGGTGTAAAATATATCGTAGTATGGATGAACAAATGCGATATGGTAGATGACGAAGAACTGTTGGAATTAGTAGAAATGGAAATTCGTGAACTGTTAAGCGAATATGACTTCCCAGGCGACGATATTCCAGTAATTCGTGGATCTGGATATCAGGCACTGCAGGATCCAACAGGTCCATGGGCAGAAAATATCATGGAATTGATGAATGCAGTAGACGAATATATCCCAACACCAGACCGTGCAATTGATAAGCCATTCCTGATGCCAGTAGAAGACGTATTCTCCATTACAGGTCGTGGTACAGTAGCAACAGGCAGAGTAGAACGCGGCGTAGTAAAAGTAGGGGATGAACTGGCTATCGTAGGGATTGCGCCAGAAATCAAGAAAACTGTATGCACAGGTGTAGAAATGTTCCGTAAGTTGTTAGACCAGGCAGAAGCAGGGGATAACATTGGTACACTGCTGCGTGGTGTAGACAGAAAAGAGATCGAACGTGGACAGGTATTGGCAAAACCAGGAACCATTACTCCGCACACAAAGTTTACAGCAGAAGTATATGTATTGACCAAAGAAGAAGGTGGCCGTCATAAACCATTCTTTGATGGATACAGACCACAGTTTTATTTCAGAACAACAGACGTGACAGGCGTAATCAAATTGCCAGAAGGCACAGAAATGGTAATGCCTGGTGATAACGTAAAAATGGAAATCGACCTGATTACCACCATTGCAATGGAAGAAGGATTGCGTTTCGCTATTCGTGAAGGTGGCCGTACAGTAGGTTCCGGCGTTGTTTCTAAAATCATTGAATAAGATAAACATATAATTTCAATTTTTAATTGAGATGGTGAATGCGGGGATTTTTTAATCCCTGCATTTTTAGTCCCAGAATAGATGTTGGTGGTTTCAATATCTATTCTGGGATTTTTTAGGTTCTACTACTACAATAATATTAGGCTACGGTATAAGGATAAATTAGCCGATATCCCTATA
>CAJUDO010000020.1 GCA_910585405.1 uncultured Peptococcaceae bacterium
CCAATGGCAGCTATATCCTTTATGAGGATGGCAGTGTGGAGCAGGTGAATTTTAGGCTTTCATGGGTAATTGACGATTTATTAGCTTATTGGTGCAGTAATAAAGTACTGCTGCAACAACAAAGCTGTCAGATTGCTGCACAGCTTGGCAATCGGCATCAACGCAGAATACCGTTAGTCTTACGAGAAGATTTTTGTTTAGTTCCTGTAAGAGCGCGGCTGACTTCTAGCCGTAACCATGGTGCCAATGGCTATGTGCTGTTAAACAAAGTGAAAGAAATTTCCCAACAAAAAGAGCAGATGGGTTGTAAAATCAGCTTCCAAAATCAGGTAGAGCTTGAGGTGCTGGACAGTATGCGCACACTGAAAGGAAATTTGCAGCTGGCTGCGAAAATGCAGGAGTATTTGCGAGAAGAACATACCTCTGCATAACGCTCAGAAATCCTATTCCTGTATCCTGTCTATAACAGAATGAGCGCGCGCAATCTACTTTGCTTCTGGAAACAGGACAACCGTCAAAGCAGTTTCTGTGGAATTGTTTTTTGTATTCTTTCGCGAAACTTCAGTAGAATAGCGTTCTTTTCGCGATTTTCTGTTGTAATTTTCTTTATAATTTTGCATAATAGAAAGAAGGAAAACAGAAAAAGAGGGTGGCAGGATGGGCAACATTGTCAGTGAGTTACAGGGGATTTTTGAGCAAAATGTAATCAGCGAGTTTTTTTTGCAGCAGCCAGATTTGCTGCTGCGGCAGGCGGAAGCACAGCAGGAAGAGCTGAAATCGGGCCTGGCGCTGTTGTTAGGGCAACAGCGGCAATGGACTTGCGATGATATATTGGAGTTGTGTCGGGACATTTGTCCCCAGTGGTATGAGGAGACACCGGAGAAGGGTTGGTTGGAATTTACCTATTGGTATATTATCAGCTGGTCCTATCCCGAGAGTGTGTTTCTTGAATTTCCCGAGCGGTTTCAGCCGGGGATGCATTTTTTCATGCGGGTGCTGCGCTGTGCGTTGGATTATGGAGCGATGCACAAGACATTTGACCCGTTTACGGATTTTTCGTTTTTACCGCTGGACACGCTGCCGGATCATGTGATTAAAGAGGAATATGAACGGTTTTTGTACTATTTTCGCAAATATTATATCTATGAGCTGATGTACATCGGCAAGGAAATCTTTTTCTTCAACACGTTGAGCCATATTGCCGGTGTGCATTATGTGGCCATGCATGTGGCCCGTCAGCTGAAGGAAGCCGGCGTGCCTATCAATCTGGCTCTGGTCAGCGGTGCGGCAGTGGGGCATGATATCGGCAAGTTTGGCTGCAAGCCCAGCGAAATGAAGCGGATGGCCCATTTGCATTATTATTATACCGGGCAGTGGTTTGAGGAAAAAAATATGCCCACCATCGCCCATATTGCGGTGAACCATTCTACATGGGATTTGGAGCTGGAAAATTTGCCGCTGGAATCTCTGGTGCTGATTTATGCGGATTTCCGTGTGCGGCGGGATGATGCTGCCGATGCGCCCAAGGAAAAAATGGGCATCTTTACGCTGAAGGATTCTTTTCATATCATTCTCAGCAAATTGGAGAATGTAGATGTGGCCAAGGAGCGGCGTTACCGCTATGTCTATGCCAAGCTGAAGGATTTTGAGGATTATATGGAGAGTCTGGGGGTGAATACCGATTTCACCCGCAGCACGCTGACGCCCACTGTGCCCAAGCATATCGCTCTGGTGGATGCCCAGGAGGCCATCACCAATTTCAAATTTTTAGCTATTCGCCATAACATCTGGATGATGGAGTTTCTCAATACAGAAACTTCTTTCGGGACGCTGCTGGAAGCGGCGCGCAGTGAAAAGGACTGGAAAAACACTCGCGCCTATATTCATATTTTTGAGGAATATTATACGTATATGACGCAGCGGCAAAAAATCATGACGCTGAACTTCCTGTATGAGCTCCTGATGCACCGGGAGGGCGATATTCGCCGCCAGGCAGCTACGCTGATGGGCCATATTATTCTGCGCTACGATGAGATTTACCGCAAGGAGCTGCCGGAGGATATCACGCTGCCGGTAGGACAGACTACTTCGCTGTCCCTCTGGCACAAATATTTGAGTATGATTGTCATTCCTGACCATAAGATTACGGAGCGCCACAAGCGGTGGCTGGGCTACACGCTGAAAAATATGGTGACCACGGTGCTGGAGAATTGTCCTGAGCAGGAACGCTATGATTATCTGGATGTGCTGCTGTATTATTATCATGAAGCCCATTGGGATGATGAGGTAGGATTTATTCTCATGGATACGCTGATTGCTGTGCCGCTGGAGCTTTGCGAGCCTTTTCAGATACAGGAGCTGCTGGATTTCACCGCAAATATTCTGAGGCGCGGGAATATCGAGCTGCAGGCTGCGGCGCTGCGCTTTCTGGAATATGGGGCTTCCTTTAAGGGGATGCTGGATGGCTTCCACAGACAGATTCTCGCTATGCTGGAATCGTTGGAAATCGGGAAGGTTCCGCTGGGCTTTCACTATAATCTCCGCAATATTTATCAGGCTTTGGGCGCTGACAGCTTGTCTGCTGCGCTCCATATGTCGGAGGAGGAAGAGCAAAAGGCGGTGTCGGAGCTGTTTTTGGAAAATTTGAAGGTCGCTACGCCGTGGATGCTGAAGCTGACCAATATTGACTTCCTCTTGAAGGTTGCCAAGCACCGCGCCATTTCTCTTTTGCAGGTGGCGACCCATCTTTCCAATATTTTGAAGGTGGGAGAGCGCATCAGCGTGCGGCACAGAGCAGGGCAGGGGCTGGTGGATATTGCGCCGCTGCTCACCTTGGAGGAACGCAACGAACTGGTCATTGAGCTGACCAAAGGGCTGGAAATCGGAGAATATGAATTCTCCAAGTATATTCCTGAATATCTGGGACAGATTGCGTTGTATCTCCATCCGAAGGAGCTGGATGAGATTGTGCAGGATTTGCAGAAGCTGCTGCGCAATGCCAATAATCGGGTGGTATCGGTGGCTTTGAATACATTGGGTGTGATTTTGGAATATTATCCGGCCTATCAGCAGCGCTTCGGCGAGATGGACGAACTGATAGAGACGCGCCGAAGCACGATTTTGGGGATGCTGTTGAGCGGGTTGTCCAGCTATGATGAAGAGGTGAGCTCGGAAGCCTTTATTGTGCTGGGGCATCAGCTCTTCGGCTCAAAGCTGTTGTCTTTGGAGGAAAAAAATAAAATCTTTTTCCTGATTTATAAGCGGATGCTCATTCTCATTCATGACAAGGAGATGAGCGGCCTGGCCTTTTTCAATCGGGCTGGGTCGCTGAATCATATTTATCGGTTTATTTCTGATTATCTGATGGAGTATGAGAAATTTGACGTGCCGGAGCTGGAGCGGGTGGCCTTCTTCCCGGGCACCTTTGACCCCTTTTCCTCCAGCCACAAGGGGATTGTGCAGGAGATTCGCAATTTGGGATTTCAGGTTTATCTGGCGCTGGATGAGTTTTCCTGGAGCAAGAAAACCCAGCCGCGGATGACTCGCCGACAGATTATCACCATGTCGGTGGCCGATGAGGAAAATGTCTATCTGTTTCCCGACGAGATTCCCATCAATCTGGCCAATGACAGCGATATGGCACGGCTCAAGGGATTGTTTCCCGACAAGGAGGTTTACATTGTGGTGGGCAGCGACGTCATTTTAAATGCGTCCTCCTATCGCAAGCCGGCTAAGCCCGGCTCTATCCATCATTACAACCATATTGTGTTCCGGCGGGTGCAGGGCAAGGAGGAAGAGGAAGCCATCGCGGCGGAAGTGGAAAAGCAGATGGAGGAAACGGTGCGCAATACGATCAAGGGAGAGCTTATTTATCTGACACTGCCTACCTATCTGGAGGATATCAGCTCCACGCGGATTCGGGAAAATATTGACTGCAACCGGGATATTTCCAATCTCATCAGTCCTCTGGCGCAAAACTATATCTATCATTATGGGCTCTATCTGCGGGAACCGCAGTATAAACCTATTTTGCAGGCTAAGAATATCAAGTTTGATTTTGTGACCGAGGAGAGCTCTTCTGAGGTGTATCAGCTCCTGGTCAGCTTTGCGCAGATGGATGAGCTGATGGATATGCTCAGTGAGCACTGGCAAAAGCCCGGTGCCACACTGGCTGTGCTGCGGGATGGCAGCCAGAATGATGGCATCGTGGCCTTTGCCCTTACCTACACCATGGAAACGACGGATATGTACGGGATGTTCCATGACGCGGAGCTGGTGGAATGGCTGCGCAGCCGTATTTTTGGCAAGACCATGGTTTTGAGCGGTTTGTATGAGCTGCACGGTCATGCTGTAAAAAATGCCTCGCAGCTGCTTCTGACGGAAGTGTTGGCCTATTATCTGGAGCAGGATTATGGCTATGCGCTCTATTGGGGCGAGAAGGCTGAGGGGCTGGAAGAATTGCTGCAGCGTCAGGGCTTCTTACCGGTGCCGCTGAACCAACAGGAGCAGGGACTTTATCTGGTAGATATGCGTCGGCCGCTGACGTTGATGAAAAATATTGAAACCACCATCAAGGAGCCCTTCAATCGCAATGCGCGTTTGCTGGCTGTGGTGGAGCAAAGTCATCGCCGTTTGCAGGAGGCTATGACGGAGCTTTACCCGGGCAGTCTGGTGTTATCTATAGATGCGGGGATTATGCATCACAAAATGCTGCAGAAGATCACGCGGGCCAACCATGTGCCCAATGAACCCTTGCCGGTGCGCAAGCTGGGCAAAAATATGTGTGTGCCCTTTGGCAAAATCCTGCGCGGTATGGTGGTGCCCAACACAGTGACCAAAACGCTGCACAGTGAGAAGGTGTATGACGGAGATATCAAAAAGTTCACCATTCAGAACTTCCCTTTTTATTCTACCTTGGAAAATCAGGTGCGCACCATCAAATCCTTTGACCGTCCTGTCATTTTGGTAGATGATTTGCTGCATAAGGGACACCGCATTCGCGGTCTGGAGCCCATTTTGCGGCAGGAACAGGTGCAGATTGACCGGATGGTAGTGGGAATTTTGTCGGCTCGGGGCAAGGATTTGATGGCAGAGCGGGCGTGCCCTGTGGAGAGCGCTTATTTTCTGCCGCGGCTCAAGGGCTGGTATGTGGAATCCACGCTGTATCCTTTTATCGGCGGCGATATGGTAGCGCGCAATGAGGAGAGCGACGCCAATCTGATTTCCTCGATCAACTTTATCCTGCCCTATGTGATGCCCAGCTATATGAAGGATGTGCCCCGGGAAGCGCTGTACTATTTTTCTTTAACTTGTCTGGAAAATGTGCATGAAATTTTGCAGGTGCTGGAGGAGGAATACCAGCAGCATTTCGGCCGCCGCCTGACGTTGGGCCGGTTAGGGGAGGCCATTATCTCCCCGCGCTGTCCTGACAGGGGGAATTGCGGCAGCTACGACAAAAATATTGCTGCTTCTGTGTATGTGCAGGATGATATTCAGCGGTTGGTGCGTCTGGAAAGTATTATGGCACGCTAGGGGACAGGGCGCAGTTTCGGCGGCGAATCAGAAAAAGGGGAAATTGCGCCGTACAGCGCCGGGGATACACTCGGCGCTGTCACTTTATGAGGAAAAAGCACTGCTGTGTTTACCAGTTTGTGGTATAATAGAGAGTATGAAATGAACGTGCGTATATCGCAATGAATGGAAAGGCGAACGGAATGGGAGAAAGGGAGGCGGAATGATGTTTTACTATCAGGTGCAGGATGAGGTTTTAGTTTCCCGCGAAGCGTTGGCGGGTGTCAGGGAAATCACAGAGGAGGAGGCCAGCAAGGCGCAGCGGTTGATTTTTATGAGCAGGCGGGCAGGCGCAGGCAAGGCGGCCTGGCTGCTGAGCCACAAAGCCTATTTGGCTGAGGCGGAAGAAGGGCTGTGGTGTCTGGATAGTAATCAGCAGGATGTGTTGGCGCGACAGGTCCAGGATGTGCCTCAGTGGCTGGAGGAAAAGATTGCCGCTGGTGGTGTGATGGGCGTCTGCGCTGATTTGGCCCAGGCACAGGAGCTGCTGGCGCGAAAGGAGAATGCAGACAAAAAAGTTGTACATATTTTGGCTATGGGCGATGTGGGCAGCACGGTACTGATGGCTCTGGCTCTTTTGGGCGGGGATTGTGTGCGAGAATTGGGCATCTATGATTTCAACGAAAGGCTGTGTCAGCGCTGGGAGCATGAAATCAATCAGATTGCCTATCCGTGGGCCTATGACCGCTTGCCTGCGGTGCGGGTGCTGACAGAGGACCAATTGTTTCAGTGTGATGTCTTTGTCTTTTGCGCCTCCAAATCCATTCCGGCGATTGGGGCCGATGTGCAGGATGTGCGCATGGCTCAATATGAGGCCAACAGTGCCATCATCAGCCGTTACGGCGTACTGGCCAGAGAAGCGGGATTTCAGGGCCTGTTTGCGGTAGTGTCCGATCCGGTGGACCAGCTGTGCTGCAGCGTGTGGCGCGCCAGCAATCGGGATGCCATGGGAAATTGGGATGGCAAGGGACTGAGGCCGGAGCAAGTCCAGGGCTATGGGCTGGGTGTGATGAACAGCAGGGCCGCCTATTACGCCAAGCAGGATGCACGGTTTCAGTCATTTCTCACTGAGGGCAGAGCATACGGTCCCCACGGGCAGCAGCTGGTCATTGCCAACAGTGTAACCCACTATGACCACGCATTGTCCATGGAATTGACCAGGCTGACGGTAGAGGCCAATCTGGAGATACGGGCGCTGGGCTACAAGCCTTATATTGCGCCAGCGGTGTCCTCGGCGGCCATTTCCCTTTTGTTGACTTTGCGGGGAGAATGGCATTACAGCTCAAACTTTTTGCACGGAATCTATATGGGCGCCAAGAACCGCAGTACCAGAAACGGTTTGGAGCTGGAGGCGCTGCCTTTGCCGCCGCAGCTTCTGGCCCGTTTGGAGGCAGTGGCAGCGGAGCTGGAAAAATACTAAGGCAGCAGGCATAAAAAGGAACGGGAGATGAGTGACCAATGAGCAGAGCGGAAAAGGCATTATTGGTGATCATGCCTAAGGATGCACAGCAGACAGAAAATGCAAGGCTGGATGCTGTGCTGGCCCAGGCGATTGCCGGATATGATACGGAGTTTTGGTACGAGGAACGGGAGTTTGTGCCCTTAAAAAATCGACGAATCCTTTTTGTGCTGAATCTGGGTGCAGACGGTGTCAATCTGGAATATCAGCGGCTGCTGCGCTGGCTGCGCCGCAATCCCGGATGTCTGGAAGGTTGTGTAGGCTCGGTGCTGCTTGACGCAGACAGCGAGCTCTACACCAAAGCAGAGGGGCGGGAGCTGGTGTTTGCTGCCAATGGGCAGGGCTGTATATTTCCCGGGAAACCGCTGGTGGAGGGTACTGCTTCTCTGGACAATTTTCTGGTGCAGTCCCGTAATCTGGGGGTAGATTGCATGGGCGCATACCGGCAGGCTGCCCGCATGCTGGTGGAGCAGCTGCTGGCCTTCCAGTTGCCGCTGCGGCGAAAACCGCAGATTCTGGCCGTGCATGCCAGCAATCGGGCCACCTCCAACACGTTGACGCTGTGGCGCAAGGTGCGGCAGCATTTGGAGGATAGCTGTACCATTCAGGAGATTCCTCTGCAAAATGGAACGGTGGTGGATTGCAATGGCTGTCCTTATCAGACCTGTCGGCACTTTGGCGAAACCTGCAGCTGTTTCTATGGCGGTGTGATCGTGGAGGAAGTGTATCCTGCTATTTTGGATTGTGACGCGCTGATTATGCTGTGCCCCAATTATAATGATGCGGTGAGCGCCAATCTTTCCGCCTTTATCAATCGGCTGACAGCGCTGTTCAGTCAGGTGCGCTTTTATGACAAGGCGGTGTTTTGTATGGTGGTATCGGGCTACAGCGGAGGCGATATCGTGGCCAAGCAGGTGCTGGGCGCTCTGAATATGAACAAGACCTTTTACTTGCCGGCCAATTTCGCCTTTTTGGCCACGGCCAACGATCCCTTCAGTATCAATAAAATTGACAGGATTGATGAGCAGGCGGCAGACTTTGCGGAAACTATCCGCAAGCATTTACAGGAAAGGCAGGTGCAGACATGATGCATCTCATCGCAGCAGTAGCGGAAAACGGGATCATCGGCAAAGACGGTGGGATTCCCTGGCATATTCCTGCCGATTTGGCCCATTTTAAGGCGCTTACATGGGGACAGACTGTGATTATGGGGCGGCGCACCTATGAGAGCATTGGCCGCCCGTTGCCCGGACGGCGGAATATCGTGGTGTCCACCACATTGCAATCTTTAGAGGGATGCAGCGTAGCGGGCTCCTTGCAGGAGGCGCTGCATCTGGCCAGCGAAACAGGCGGGGAGATTTTTATCATCGGCGGCGCACGCCTTTATGAAGAAGCGCTGCCCTTGGCACAGCAGCTGGATTTGACCCTGGTGGCAGGCAGACCGGAAGGCGATACCTGCTTTCCCGCCGTGGACTGGAGCAGCTTTCGGGAAGTGGCGCGCGTCGCCTGTGACAGCGTGCCAGGCTGCCAGTTCGTCACCTATGTGAGAGGGGAATCCTCTTGCGTATGTTTTTAGTTGATATGGAGGAAGCCTTTCCCAATTTGGAGGTATCGTTTATAGAGGCGGTTTATCAAACCCCTATTGTTTGTTGCCGTATTTCATAATTTTATGAAAACGATGTGTCTTTTCTTTATGCGCCATAGGTGCTGTACAGAGCTACATGGTCATAAATGCAGCGCCAGCTGCTGAAGGCATTTACAGTGACAGCGATATAGGGCGTGCCGCTGGCAGACAAAAAGTAACTGACGGCACAGTTGCCCGACTGATTGACGAAGCCTGTTTTGGCGGCAATGACGCTTCCGTTGGTTTCTTTGTCTTCAATGCGGCGCAAGAACCAGTTGGAGATGTTTAAGCCATCTGGATGCTGTGAGGTGCGCGCAGTAGTGTAGTTTTTTGTGGATAACACCTCGCGGCATAAGTCATTCTCCAAAGCAGCTTTCATAATGACGGCCATGTCAGCGGCGGTACAGTAGTGCAGCTCATCGTAAAGACCGACGCAGTTGGTGAAATGGGCGGTTTGGGAGAGACCTAGCTCGTCCAGTTTTTGGTTCATCAAGTCGATAAATGCTTCGTGAGAGCCTGCTGTGTAGATGGCTAAGGCTACGGCGGCATCTGCGCCTGAGGGCAAAATGGTGCCGTAAAATAAGTCTTTGACGGGAACTGTCTCCCCGTCTGAGAAGCCTACAGCGCTGCATTTGTGCTGATAGCAATAATCGGTAATCTCGCGGGAGATGGTAAAGGTATCATTGAGATCCTGGAGATGTTCGGCAGCCACCAGGATAGTCAGCACTTTGGTCATGGAAGCGGGAGAAATGATGGTTTGTGCATCTTTTTGCGCTACAATGGAATTGTTTTTTAGGTTGATTAAAAGGATTTGTGTGCTGGCAATAGACTCGTCATTTAGGGTGACAGTTTGCTCTGTGGCGGAAAAATCATAGCCGCGCTGCACTTCTGTGGCGCCAATATAGACCGGTCCATTCTCAACGGGAAGCGAATGAGCGGCTTCTGTTGGATTGGCTGTGAGAAAATGGGAGATGCCTATTTTAGCACTGATAGCAAATACCAGGCAGAGGAGGAGGGCACCGCCCAATAGTATTCGTCGCTTGATGATGGTGCGCTGTCGTTGCCGCAAGCGGTTTTCCCGCTGTTCTTTATAATAGTGAAGGGATTGCCTTTGTGTGGTTTTGTGAGGGTCTCTTGAATTCATGTTTCGATTCTCCTACATGTTTATAGTTTCTGTTTGTAAAATATCTTATCTAACATTTTATAACAGAATGGGAAAAAAGAAAAGAGGATATTTTTTACAAGGCTGTGAAGGAATGAAGCTATAGGTTTTATGTATTTAAAAACACCATTCTCTCAAAAAGAGAGAATGGTGTTTTGGCTGTCTTTCCTTCCTATATGAGATTAGGATATGGAAGATAGACTATTTTATTCATCACGCAGGAATTCCATATATGGTGAGCTGTATTTGGTCATGGCATTGACAATCAGTTCCACCAATCCGCCGTAATGAACGTTGTAGCGGTGCAGACCATAATGCTCAATGATATCACGCATAGCGCCTTTGCAGTTGGAGCATGGTGCACAGATATATTTTGGAATATCGGTGTTTTCCATAACTTCAGGACCGAATGCTTCCAGAATCTGTTCTAATTTTTTACGATGGGCAATATTGTTGCGCCATTGTGGGAAGCTCATGGACTGCATAATTGCGAAACCGGAACCGCCGCCGCAGCAGTAGTTGTTTACACCGTGGTCCTTCATTTCGTAGTAAGGCAGGCCCATGTTGCCATAGTGTCCTGGCTTCATGATTGCTTTCAGGATATCACGCTGTGGTTTTACAATACCCATCTGACGAACATAGTTACATGGGTCATGCAATACAACAGGGAAGTCGTTGCGGTTCGGGTCAATCTGGAAGGTGCCGCTCAATACCAAATCACGCATCAAAGGCAGGAAGCTCTGTACTGGTACACGGTCGCTGCCTGGATAGTAGCGGTCTGCCATGATGGCAGCTGCTTTGTGGGCATGGCCGCATTCTGCGATGACGATACGTTTTACGCCTAATTTTTTAGCAACTTCGTTCTGTTTTACAGCAACTTTTTTGCACTGTGCGTCATCATACCACAAGCCGTAGTTTACGTTGTCATAGCCGCAGATATCGCTGGATAAGGTCCAGGACAGACCGGCTTCCTGGAACAGCATGGTGAATGCCATAGGGTTTTCAGGCCATGCGTTAAATTCTCCGGCATTGTGGATGAGCAGAATATCAGCGCCTTCTACGTCCATTGGTGTTTTGTATTCGGTTACGCCTTCGCCGAACAAATCGGTAGCGTCTTCATCCAAAAATTCTACAGTGTCCAGGAAAGGAACCTTGGACATACCGGTAGAGGAACCGGTTTTTAACTGCAGCTGCGTTCCTTTTTCATGTAATGGTTTTGGAGCGTAGCCCATTTCCTGGCTGAAAATTTTACGAATTTCACGGGCAATCAGACCATTGTCCAAAGCCAATGGACAGGTCTGCGCGCAGCGACGGCACAGGTTGCAGCGGTAGGACAGTTCGCCCAGGCGTGCTACCGTTTCCCAGTTTAAGTCGATATCGCCGCCGACGAATTTTACCATAACGCCTTTTTTGCCGCCAGGAATTAATTTGCCGTTTTTGTCGAAATATTTTTTCACAATCATACGCAATACTTCAGCGCGGTAGGTAGGACGATATAGTTCATTGCCGTTGGAGGCTTCAAAGATGTGGCAAGCGCCGGAACAGGTGTTGCATTTAGCGCAATATTCCATGGTCAGGTTTAATACCTGCATGATACCGCCGTTGGTATCCAGCGACAGCATTTTTTCCACGCCGCGCAGAAATTTCTGTACCAGTTCGTCTTCTTCTTCTTTGGTTTTTGGTCTTTCAAAGGTATCAATGGCGATAAAACCATCTAGTTCACTGTTATATTTTTCATTCCACTCGGCTTTTGGTGCTTTAAAACCTGGTTCCATCTCCGGTTTGTCAAAAGGAGCCGGCAACGGTTTTAAGTCAGCGACGGTCAGTTCAATTAACTGCTCAGACATGTCGCCCATATCGCGCGGTCTTAACTCTTTACCGTTTTTCACAATACATTCCTCCGTTTCAATTGATTATTTCTGTACAGGCATTTCGGCTTCTACAGGACCGTTTTCGTGTGGAGCGGACCATTTCAAAGCGTTTGGATCTTTTGGTTTCTGAGATGCAGCGATGATATTTGCTTCAATTTTGCTGCCAGGCATATTTGGTGCGTTATCCCAGATTACTTTGTGGAAGGTATAATATTTTCCCACATAATGGCTCAGCTTGGTCAGCGGAATGTATACGCTGATGAAAGCCAGACAGAGGATAAACAGAACCAAAACGGCAGGAACGCCTTCTGGATAGAATACTTCCAAAGACTGGAATGTAAACATAGCGTGAGCGATGTTGCGACCGAAGTCAAAGGTCATGTCGCCCAGCCAGTTGAGCAGACCAAAAGCAGAGGTTGCCAACAGAATCACCAGGTTGAAATATTCCTGCGGTGTGGTATAGCTCTTGAACTCTCTGACAAAGAGACGTTTGCACAATAGACCGATAGCTCCGACGGTCATCAGCACGCCAGCAACGATCCCTGCCAATGTGGTCAGGACAATAATGATGGTGGAAAATACACCGGCTGGCACAAAAGCGCCGATCAGGCACAATACGCTCCAGGCGATTGCGGCGTACATACCTAAATGTAAAGAGTAGGACAGCCACCAGAATTTGTTCTGATGGATAAACAGTTTTTTGATGAACAGCATTTCTTCAAACATATCAATCAGTTCGCGTTTCAGATTGTGCTGCCGTTCCTTTTCGTACCATTTGTCTTCTTCCATGTAAGAACCGCCATAGCGGAATTTTTCATCTGATTCCAGCGGAATCGGATACAGGTCTTGTCTGCCATGCTGAGGTAATTTTCCGTAATCCATGAATTTCTTTACAGACAATCCGATGAATGCAATCAGAGCAACCCAGCAAAGGATAGTTAAAATAATCATTCTAGTACCTCCTTGGTTTTTTGTAATTGTTTTGTGCGTCCTGCCATTTGCCGCCCACTGCACCGCCTGATGTACAGCTGTATGAAACAAAAGGTCATTCACGCAAAATCCTACTAACTACCATTATACCGAATTGCAAGGCAATTTCAAATCTTTTTTGCAATCCGACGAACTTTGACAATAAACATCTATTTCCTAAGGTATCAAGAAATATTATAAGCTTTGTCAGAGAAGGAAGAGAGAAACCTTTTTGTTCTGCTTTCATTATACATGATTTGCGCAGCAGAAAAAGGAGAAATTGTTGGAAAACTTACGGGGATTCCCTTCTTCGAAATATGACAGATGGGCGTTATCATGCTATGATGTATTTGCATTGGTACAATTTTAAAGAGCTCAGTGGGACAATGATGTATTTTTATTTATTGCTTCTTTAAAAAGGGAAAAAATGCCAACAGAAAAAATCTGTTGGCAGCAAACATGGTTCCTGTTTTGGAGATAGGAAAGGCAAGTATCTCTGGCAAGGCTTAGAATTAATAATTACCGGCCATCCACATGCCCAGCCAAAAAATTAAAGCGATGGCGGCAATATGCAAAATCCACCAGCCGGGACGAAAAAATGCCCAAGTGCCCAGATTGCGGTCAATTTTTCTGATTTGATCCATGGTCTTCACGCTCCTTTTCTCTTAGTATGGAAAATGACAGGGAGATTATACTGGAAGTATTTTGTGTGTTTTTTGAGAATACAGGAAGCCAGGTCAGGAGAATACATAAATGGAGTTTGGTGCATAGAGCGTACATCGCCTGTGCAAGTCTTATTGAGAATTGGGCGAAAAAGTAGTATAATGGCACTTGCGAGAGAGGTGAGAACATGCTACGTATCGCAATTTGTGATGATGAGGACAGTGCAGTTGCAGCACATAAAAAAATTACAGAAGCCTGTTTGCGGCAATGCGGCAGTGCAGGTGAAATCGTTACCTATACTGCCGGGGACAATCTGCTTTACGACATCACTGAAGATGATTTTTTCTTTGATTTGATTTTGTTGGACATAGAAATGCCGGGAAGTACCGGCATGGAGATTGCTGCATATATAAAGTCCTGTTTGCCTAATGTGAAAATAATTTTTATAACCTCACATATTGAATATGCAATCGACGCTTTTGAGCTGTCTATTTTTCGCTATGTGCCCAAGGATGAAATTGCTAAACGGCTGTTTTCTGCCATTCAGGACGCTATTAAGCTTATTACTTTAGAAGACGGTAAGGTTTATATCATTCAGACGAATAGTCGTCTGGAAAAGATTCCCTATCGGGAGATTTATTATATTGAGCGGGAAGGGAAAAACGCGAAAATTTCCGCAGCCGGCGGCGTGTCCAAGGTGCGGAAGAGTTTACAGCAGGTTTATGAAGAATTAAACGCGGAAGAATTTCTCTATATTGACCGGGGCTGTATCGTGAATCTCATCCACATTATGCAGATAAGAGATGGGATGGCTGTTCTGAAGAATGGCATGTCACTGCCCATAAGCCGTACCCATCTGCAGGGCGTGAAGGCGCAGCTCAACAACTACTGGGGGATGCATATATGATGACTTGGCTGATAGTATTTTCAGGCTTTGCAGCGGGCAGTGTGCGGATGATGGGCTGTCTGCTCTTGTTGTCCAGGCTGCTTTCTGTCAAAGAACCGGCAAAGCAAAGTATCACGACGGTTGCTGTCGGTGCGGCTGTGATTTCTGTCCTTCTGTCTGTGACAGGCTTGTCAGATTTTTATCGCATGACGCTGGAAATACTTTTAATCGTGTGCTGTGCCAGCTATTTTCAGAAAGCGGATAGGCGCATGAGTCTGTTTGTGGGAATCTTTTATGAGATTGCTGTTTTCTTTTGGCAGTTTCTTTTTGCGGCGTGGCTGGGCGTGGGATTTCGGTCTGCCACTTTTCTTGATTATGGAACGGGAGCGGGGCAAGTCGCAGTTTGGTGTCTCCATTTGTCGTTGTTTGTTTTGCTCCTGTATCTTTTGAAACGTCCGAATCTGGGTGCAAAAGAAGGGTTCCGTCTTGCATCTGCAATTGTCATTGCAGGATTTCTGGCAGTGGTTTCCTTGTCCCAGCAGACTGTTCTGGTGATTGCCGATGATACCTTGGAGATGTGGACCATCTTGGCAGTCGTTCTGCTGATGGCCGTTTTGGTGTTCAATATGAATCGGCAGTATGAGGTTGAAAAGGAACTGGCAGCGCTAAAATCTCAACAGGCGGAGCTGTTGGAGCGTGATTATGCAGCCTTGCACAACGCTTATGCAATCAATGCAAAATTGTTCCATGATTTTCACAATCATATCGGTGTGCTGCGTCAGCTGCTTGTCCATGATAAGACGGAGGAAGCCGTGCAGTATTTGGATGCGCTGCAGGCGCCTGTGCGAGAATTGACCGACACGGTGTGGACAGGAGAGGAAACGGTAGACTATCTCATCAACAGCAAAGCCATAGCTGCAGAAGCACAGGGCATCACGTATCAGGTACAGGCGGAATTTCCCCGCCATACAAATCTCAGAAGTGCCGACTTGTGCGCGATATTGGGTAATCTTTTGGACAATGCACTGGAAGCCGCAGGGCAGATCCCCGATTCAGAGCAGAGATTCATCAGGCTTACCATCCGCCGCATCCATCAAATGCTCATCATAAAGGTGGAGAACACTTTCTTCACGCCGCCTGAACAACAGGAAGGCGAGCTGAAAACGTCAAAAGCTGAAGCGGGCTTGCACGGATGGGGACTAAAAAGCGCCCAGACTGCTGCTGAAAAATATGATGGCATGGTACAGACATCTTATACCGGAAATATTTTCCGGGCAATTGTCACCTTATCCTATCAGGGCGTATCTGTTGAATGAGGATGCATTAGAAGCTGCAAGGCATGTGGAATGCTTTGCAGCTTTTTCGCGGTCAAAAACCTGCCGTTTACGGACATTTGGGCACAGTGGCAGTTTTTGCGCTATGCTAAAGACATGATAAATCAAAGAAAAATTTGAGGAGGAAAAAGCTATGCGTCATGTTGTGATTCGTGGATTGTTAGGTTTGCTGTGGTTGGTGGCTGCTTTGGTAAGCGGCCAATCGGAAAATTTTGAAATGGCTGCCTTTTATGTTCTGTTGGGCGGAGTATTCCTGTATTCAGCTTTTACCACGTGGAAAAAGGAAAGGGACAAGAATGGGGGACGATAAAATGTGTGTACCGCTGTTGTCCATAAAAAATTTGAGCGCATGGTATGATAGCGAAAAAATGGCGCTCAAAGGGCTTACCTTGGAATTGGCTGAACATGAGGTTGTGGGCTTAATCGGGCTGAATGGCGCGGGAAAAACGACATTTTTGCAGGTCTTGTCCGGTCTCTTGCCCACGTTTCGCTCCGATGGCGTCTGGTTTTGCGGGCGCTCTGTGACATTCAGGGAGCGGAATTTTAAGCTTTGCCGCTATAGTGTGTTTGCCGAGGACAATTCCTTTCAGTATTTTACTTTTCGTGAATATCTCTCCTATGTATTTTCAGCATATGGGAACGCGCTGCCCGATGTTTCAGAGCTGGTGCAGGGCTTTCACTTTGAAGATTATACAGACGTTTTATTGAAGGAGCTTTCAACGGGCAACCGCAAAAAGGTTTTTCTGATCACGGCGTTTGCGCTGAAACCCAAATTGCTTTTGCTTGATGAGCCGGTGAACGGGCTGGATTTTGAAAGTACAGAATATCTGTATAAGCAAATTGCTGGTTATAAAGAGTATGGTACGGTTTTGTTTTCCTCGCATATTTTGGAAAGCATCGCGCTGACCGCTGATCGGGTAGTGGTTTTGAAGGATGGAAAAATCCGGCGGAATTTAAAAAAGGGACAGATTGATGCGGTTGGTATTCGGGAGGCTTTGCGCTATGAACAGGATGTGTAAAGTTTTTTTCCAAAATTTATTTGGCACTAAGCAGAATCCGTTCATACGGACAGGCATTATCTGTCTGATTCTCTTTGGGAGTCTCTCGATAGCTGATGTTCAGGTCCCGATGAAATCGTTCATTTTATATCTGATGGTAAGTACCTTCACCGCAGGCGTGATGTGGCAGGGGCTTTCTTCGGAGACGTGTGCCGCGCACATGCAGCATATGCTCATGCTTCCCTTTGCAGGGCGGGAATTTGTGTTTTCCTATATAGCTGCAGTGGGACTGTATACTTTTTTGACGAAAACAGCGGTTTTGCTGGCACTTGTGCTGGCGGTGTCGGTGTGGAGCTGGGCAGAATTGTTAGGCAGTGTTCTTTGTGCGGTGAATGCTATCCTCATGACTGCTGCTATCTTTTCCTGGAAACAAAAATGGCCTGGGGGAGTTTTTTGGAGTGCTGCGGTACTTGCCGTCCTCTTTTCTTGCTGGGAGAAGCCGTGGTTTCTGCCGCTGCTGTTGTGCAACAGCATTCTGGCGGTTTTATCCCTGCGCAGCGCCGATGGTTATGCCTTTTATTTACAGAGCGAGAAAAGGAGGATGGCGGCAAAGGGGCGCAAACGTTATTGGCTATGGATGTATTTCCTACGCTATTTGGGAAGTCATAAAAACTATCTCGCCAACACTGTGATTCTGTGGTGTATGGCCTGTGTCTTTCCTTTCTTTATCAGGCAGACGGCAGATTGGTCTATGATTCCCCTTGGCTTTGCCCTTCTTTCCCTGAACACGCCTGTTTGTATTTTGCTGTCCTGCGACCGCGCTTTAGAGCGGGCCGTGCGGTTTCTGCCCAATCAGAAGAAAGGTTTCTGCGTGCCCTATTGTGCATTCATTTTCTTGTGCAATCTGAGCGCAGATGGAATCTTTCTCTGCAGCCTGCAAATCCAGCTGGGCGGCGTCACTGCGCAAATGATTGCCGTTGCCATTTTCTTTGCTCTGCAAAGCGCAATTTTTTCTGTTCTCTTGGAATGGTTTTGCCCCATTCGTGATTGGAAGCTAGAGAGTGATTTATGGCATCATCCCAGAAAATATCTCGTACCGGCAACGATGCTTTTGCTGGCAGTTGCCGTGGGAACGATGCCAATGTTCCAATTCCTATTGCTTTGTTTGCTGGCTGCTGAACTTGCAGGATTGCTGCTCTACTGTGGGAGGTGTTAGTTTGATGAGGTGTTCAGGAAAATGCCCAAAATGCGGCGGAGTCAATCTCATTCGGATTCCGGATAACCCGAGCCGCTATGCCAGTGGAAATAATATTTACACCTCTACCATAACGCTGGGGGGAAAAATTCCTGTTATCCGTTATGTATGTTGTGACTGCGGGTATGTGGAAAACTGGGTGGAACAGAAAAAAGGACTGGCAAAGATTCAGCATACTTTCAGGTAAAATTTTTGCCGGTTGAGGGACGATTTATTTGACTTCTCTATAGACTTTTTGTATGCTAGAAAAAAGCCTATGGAGGAGTCTTTTTTGTGAGGTGGTGCAGCAGTTTGTTTGCTCAAAATTTCATGGGTACATAATTCATTTTTATTGACGCGCACAATTAGTTATAAAGATGCATTCTATTTGTAGCGAAGCAATTTGCATAAGTGTTTCAAAGCAGGTTTCCGTAGGCTTTTGTGTGAAAAATGTTTTCTTCACTTTTATCTTATGGTATAATAAACAGTCATAGTAAATTTTGATGCAAAGAGAATTTTTATACAGGGGATGGTATCATGACGACCTATAAACCTTATGGCATTAAGGAAGTGCAGGAGCTTTTACGGCAGGCGAAAGGACAAGGGTTATCGGTGTGGACTCGACATCAAAGACAAGAGGGTATGGGCCTGGATTTTCAGAATTGGAATAAAATTCGTGAAATAGATGAGAATAATCTCACGGTGACAGCAGAGCGAGGCGTGACCTTGGGGGAACTGGAGGATGCGGTGAACCGCTGCGGTCTGCATGTGGCTGCGATGACGGAGGATTTGCGCACGGTCACGCTGGGGGACTTTTTTGCAGAACAAATGCCCTGTCTCACTGTGGGATATTACAATCATCCCCGTTTTCAAGTATTGGGTCTGGAGGTGCTCTTGCCTGATGGCGCAGTGCTGCAGGTGGCGGGAAAAACAGTGAAAAATGTAACGGGCTACGATATGTGCCGCTTTTACATCAGCAATCGGGAGACTTTAGCTTTGCCTATGGCATTTACCTTAAAATTGGTGTCCCAAGAGCCGGTGCAGGTGATGTTGGAGGCGGCGTTGGAGCAGGAAAATTTACTCATGTCGCTGGTTGCGCAACTACGAAAACGGCGGATCACACCGCAGGTCTTTGTTTATTGGAATGCCGCCGCTGCGGAAATAGTGAAGCAGGAAGGGGCTGCGGGGCATTTGATGATGTCTTTTTGCGGCAACGAGGCAAAGGTAAAGCGGGAGTTGGAAGCAATCAGCGATTTGGCCGAAGAAATGCAGATAGGTCTGCAGCTTTGCACAGAGCCGGAACAGTTGTGGTGGAGTCTGAAAACTCTGCGCAGTCATACTGTCTGGGCAGATGGATTAAAGGTTCCATCGTTGCATTGCGGTGTGTTGCTGGAGGAGCTGGCGGCGCAGAAAATAGGCTGCTGGTATAGCCCATTGGAGGGCAGCTTGCATCTTCTGCCGCAAGATGCAGATGGTGTGCAGTATCAAGCCTTGTGCAATCGCGCAGTGGAATTGGGTGGCTGCGGAAACTGGTACTACCAATATCAATACCACTTTGCGCCTGCGGGGGCAACGGCTATTTGGCAAAAGCTGAAGGAGAAATTTGACAGTGAGAATCGATTGAATCCAATGGAGATAGGCGGTGCGATAGAACATGACGACAAAAATTGATGCCAATAAACGGGAATACTGGGAACGGGAATTATCAAAATGTATCCGCTGCGGTACCTGCCGCCAGTTTTGTCCCATTCATCAGGTGTTGGATGATGAGTCTTATACGGCGCGAGGAAAATTATATTTAGTGGATCAGTTGCTGCACAGCGATTTTTTATTGAGTGATGGATTTGTAGAGATGATCAGTAAATGTGTTATGTGCAAGGCTTGTGCGGCCAATTGTCCTTCTGGGGTCAACACATACCAGATTTTTATGGAGATGCGGCAGGAGATTGTCAAGGAGAGAGGATTGTCCTTTACCAAACAGTCCATTTTCAGGGCGCTGCATTGGCGGAAATTTTTTGACTTTGGGCTTTCCTGCGGGGCTTGGTTTCAGCGTTTGATTTTTAAACCGGCACCGGATGGTCCCGGGCAGGTGGCACGGGTGCCATTGCCTATGGCCGGGTTTAATCAGAGAAGAATTATCCCCAATCTGCCTAAACGGCATTTGAAGCAACTGGTGCCGCTGGAAAGCAAGGCCCAGGGAAAAGAACGATATCGTGTGGGCTTTTTTACCGGATGTATGCTGAATTATGTGTATCCGCAGATTGGGCAGGATTTGATTCGTGTGCTGAATCTCCATGGCGTGACAGTCATTACGCCCAGAGAGCAGCATTGCTGCGCAACGCCGCTGTTTACCTCAGGTGAGGTGGAAATTGCCCGTGATTTGATTCACAACAATTTGACAGCCTTTGGCGGTCTGGATATTGATTATGTGATTACTGCCTGCGGTTCTGGCGGCCTGGCCTGGAAAGAAGAGTTTGCCAAGGTATTGGGCGAGAGCCATCCTGATTATGGTCTGGCGTTGGAATTGGGGCGCAAGACAAAGGATATCAGTGAATTTTTAATCATGATTGGCTTAAATCTGGAAGAACTGAAACCGCTGCAGCAAAAGGTCACATATCATGATTCCTGTCACTTGAACAGAGGGCAGAAAATCCATGAAGAGCCCCGTCAGATTTTGCGGGCGTTGGCCGGGGAGAATTATGTAGAGATGAAAAAGGCCGATGCGTGCTGCGGCTCCGGCGGCTCTTTTAATCTGAAATATTATGAGTTGTCCCGTCAGATTAACCAAAAGAAAACTGGCTATATTGCCGAAAGCGGCGCCGATGTGGTGGCAGTGGGCTGTCCTGCTTGCTTGATGCACATTCAGGACGGCTTGGAGCAGGACGGGATACAAGTGGAAGTAAAACATATTGTGGAGTTGCTGGCAGAAAGCTATGGACTTCATGAGCAGCAGAAGGAGGAACGGTCATGAGAGTAGGAGCAACGGTGACAGAGGCTGTGCTGGATGAGCTGCGGCGCATCGTGGGCAAGGAGCATGTACACACGGAAATAGAAAAACTGATGGTCTATTCCTTTGACAGTACCTTTCAAAATCATCTGCCGGAGGTTTTGGTAAAGCCGCACACGGTGGAGGAAACAGCTGCTGTGGTGAAGGCGGCGGCCCAATATGGGATTCCCCTCACAGTGCGCGGTGCCGGAACCTGTCTTTCCGGCGGGCCGGTGGCTTTAGAGGGTGGAATTTTGATGGAGATGACAGCCTTTAAACGCATTATAGAGATCAATGCAGCGGAAGGCTATGCGGTGGTCGAACCCGGTGTAGTGACCAACGAGCTCATTGCTGCCGCGGAGGAAAAGGGATTGTTTTATCCGCCGGACCCTTCTAGCAGTGGAATGTCCACGGTGGGCGGCAATGTAGCCGAATGTGCTGGCGGCGGTCGAGGTGTGAAGTACGGGGTGACCAGAGATTATGTGTTGGAGTTGCAGTTGATTTTGCCCGATGGACAGTGTATTACAGTGGGCAATAAGGTAGACGGTTTGACGGGTTGGCTGGACTTGCCCATGCTGTTCACAGGCTCAGAGGGAACGCTGGCGATTATTACACAGATTACGGTGCGCCTTCTGCCCAAACCACAGGCAATTCGCACTGCTTTGGTGCAATATGCTCAGCTTGATGCGGCAGCTCACACAGTGAGCGCCATTATTGGGGCAGGGGTTGTACCTACTACCATTGAGATTATGGACCAGATGACGTTGCGTGCTGTGGAAAACTTTTTGCAGATTGGCTTGGACACCAGCAAGGCGGCCTTTGTGCTGCTGGAGGTGGACGGTGAGCCTCAGGAAGTGGAGCTGCAGCTGGAGCAGGTAATCCAAATCTGCAAGGAAAACGGCGCGGTGGAGATACAGGTAGCCCATGACGAAAGGGAACGGGCGGCCTTGTGGAAGGCACGGAAATCGACCTCCGGTGCCTGCGGCAAAATCAATCCGACGAAAATCGGAGAAGATATTGCGGTGCCGCCGGCCAATATTCCCAAGATGATTCAGGCGGTGAAGGAAATTGCGGAAAAATATCGGCTGAATATGGTCGTATTCGGGCACGCCGGCGACGGCAATTTGCATCCCAATATCATGACAGATAAACGCAACACAGAGGAAATGGAGCGGGTGAATCAGGCCATCGACGAGCTGTTTGCGCGGGCGCTGGCTTTGGGCGGTACCCTGTCGGGAGAGCATGGTATCGGGTTTATGAAGGCGGCGTATGTACTGCAGGAGCTGGGGCGAGATGGGTATCTGGCGCAAAAGTCTGTGAAGGACGCCTTAGACCCGCAAGGTTTTCTCAACCCTGGGAAAATTTTTATAGAAAAAGAATTGGAGTTGCGGCATGAGTGAGCAGCTGTTTTTACCGGTAAATAAGAAAGAAGCGCACAGCAGAGGCTGGGATGAGCTGGACTTTGTTGTGGTGTCAGGGGATGCCTATGTGGATCATCCCAGCTTTGGCACGGCTCTGGTGGCGAGGCTGTTGGAGAAGGAAGGCTTTCGTGTAGGGATTATTGCCCAGCCTGATGTGACGCGCTGCCAGAGTATGATGGCTTTTGGTCGGCCCCGTTATGCGTTTTTGGTAGGCAGCGGCAATATTGATTCTATGGTGAATCACTACACAGCGGCCAAAAAGCCCCGCAGCAATGATGTTTATTCGCCCGGCGGGCAGAAGGGCCTGCGGCCGGACCATGCGGTGGATGTGTATTGTCAGCTGGTGCGGGAGGCGTATCCCGATGTCCCGCTGATGATTGGCGGTGTGGAGGCCAGTCTGCGCCGGTTTGCCCATTATGATTATTGGGAGGATGGTGTGCGACCTTCTATTTTGCAGACTTCTGGAGCAGATCTTTTGATGTACGGGATGAGCGAGCATCAGCTCAAAGAATTGGCCCGGGGTTTTGAGCGGGGGTGGCCGCTGCATAAAATGCGCAATGTGCAGGGTACCTGTTATTGGAGTGATATGTTGCCCAAAAAGGGTGAATATATGGTTTTACCCAGCTATGAAGAGGTGCAGCGGGATAAAAAGAAATTTGCCGAGGCCTTTGCTATCCAAAACAGGGAGCAGAATCCTTTCTTGGGGAAGATCTTGGTACAGCCCCATGGAGAGAGGTATCTCATTCAATTGCCTCCGGCTAAACCGCTGAGTCAGCAGGAAATGGACGAAGTTTATCGTCTGCCTTTTCAGCGCACCTATCATCCTCGTTATGAAAAAGCCGGTGGGATTCCGGCGCTCAAGGAAGTGGAATTTAGCATTACTGACCATCGGGGATGCTTTGGCGGATGTACTTTCTGTGCAATCAATTTCCATCAGGGACGGATTATCCAAAACCGCAGCAAAGAGTCTATCGTGGAGGAAGCAAAATTGATGACTCGCTTGCCGAGTTTTAAGGGCTATATTCACGATGTGGGAGGCCCTACGGGGAACTTTCGCAATATGTCCTGTAAAAAGCAGTTGAAGGTAGGAACCTGTAAAGATCGCCAATGCTTATTCCCTGATTTATGTCCCAATTTGGAAGTGGACCATAAGGAATATTTGGATATTCTGCGCACGGTGCGCAATCTGGACAAGGTAAAAAAGGTATTTATTCGTTCTGGAGTGCGTTTTGATTATATTTTAGCCGATCCCGATCCCACTTTTTTTGATGAAATGTGTGAATTTCATATCAGCGGCTTGCTGAAGGTGGCGCCGGAGCATGTGGCGCCTAATGCGCTGCACTATATGGGAAAACCAAAACGGGAAGTGTTTGACCGCTTTGTAAAGCGGTATTTTGACTATAATCGCCGTGTGGGAAAAGAGCAGTATCTGGTGCCTTATTTTATGTCCAGCCATCCGGGCTGCACGCTGCAGGATGCTGTTATTTTGGCAGAGTATATTCGTGATATCGGCTATAATCCTGAGCAGGTGCAGGATTTCATTCCCACACCGGGTAGTATGGCGACGGCAATGTATTACAGCGGATATGATCCCCGTACCATGAAGCCGGTGTATGTGCCCAAGGATCCCCATGAGAAAGCGATGCAGCGGGCCTTGATGCAATATCGCGATCCTAAGAATTATGATTTGGTGCATGAGGCATTGGTGAAGGCGGGGAGAGAGGATTTGATCGGCTTTGGCGAAAAATGTCTGATTCGTCCTGTTAAGCCCAAACTGAAACCAAAGGCAAATAGTGAAGGAAAAAAGGGGAAAACGGCAGAGAGGAAGAATAGTAAAAAGCAGAGATCTGAGACAGAAAACGGGAAGCATTCACAGAGAACAGAGAAAAAAGTCCAGGGCAAGAAAAAACGGTAAGGTTTCGATATCAAAATTTATAGTATGAGAGAAAAAGAAGGAGAAAAACAAAAGAGCCCCTTCCTTTTTAGATGGGAATGGGTTACAATAAAAGATAGAATTTTTTCTGGAGGCCAGATGCAGGATGAGAAGTATGACAGGCTATGGTCGGGGCGAGGGCGACAATGGCACGCTGAAAGTAATTGTGGAGGTAAAAGCGGTGAATCATCGCTATGGTGAGATTACCATCAAGCAGCCCAGACAGTTTATGGCGTTGGAAGATAAAATGAAAAAGGTTGTCGGCGAATATATTGAGCGGGGCAAGGTAGATATTTTTTTGCGCGTGCAGGAATTGGCTGATGCTGAAAAGCCGGTGCAGATTGATGAGCAGCGGGTGTTGGCCTATCATAAGGCGCTGCAGAAGATATCGGGGATTGTGGGCGGCAGATATGTCGCTGACCCTTACCAGCTAATTGTTTTGCCGGATGTGATTTTGAAGGAAGAACCGGAAACTGATGTGCAGGTGCTTTGGCCCTTGGTGGAGCAGGTGCTGCGGCAGGCAATGGAGCAGCATGTCGCCATGCGGGAGCAGGAAGGTACGCACATCGGTGAAAATTTATTAGAAAAAATAGCGGGTTTACAGCGGTTGACTGCACAGGTGGCGCAGCGCAGCCCTCTGGTGTTGGTCGAGTATCAGGAAAAGCTGGCAACGCGAATCAAGGAGTTGTTGGACAGCACGGCTGTTGATGAGGAGCGTTTGGCCCAGGAGGTTGCTTATTTTGCGGAGAAGAGCTGCATTGATGAGGAACTGGTGCGGCTACAGAGTCATTTTGAGCAGTTTTATGCCATTGCTGCCCAGAGCGGAAGTATCGGCCGTAAGCTGGACTTTTTAATCCAAGAGATGAATAGAGAGACCAATACCATTGGTTCTAAGGCAAACGATTTGGAAATCGGTCGATTGGTTGTGGAAATGAAAAGTGAACTGGAAAAAGTGCGGGAACAGATACAAAATATTGAATAGAATTGCAAAGGGGTAGAATCATGCATCAGTTTATGAATATTGGTTTTGACAATATGGTGGCGGTTGAACGGATTGTGGCTATTGTTTCGCCGGAAAGTGCGCCTGTCAAACGACTGGTGCAGGCGGCAAAAGAGGACGGAAATGTTATTGATGTGACCCATGGCAGGAAAACGCGGGCGGTGGTGTTTACAGACAGCAAATATATCATTCTGTCTGCGATTCAGTCGGATACTTTGACTGGAAGACTGGACACAGATTAGGTTGGCAATACAGGAGGCAAAAATGGAACAACAGAAAAAACGGGGAGTCCTCTTGGTGTTATCCGGGCCTTCCGGTACAGGAAAAGGGACAGTATGCGCCGTGGTGCGCGACCATTTAGGGGACAGTGTGTGCTATTCTATTTCGGCTACTACGCGGCAGCCCCGTCCCGGTGAAGTGCACGGCCGGGAGTATTTTTTCTTCAGCAAAGAGGAATTTGCGGCATTGAGGGAGCAAGATGGATTTTTAGAATGGGCGCAGGTCTATGACAATTTTTACGGTACACCGCGAAAGTTTGTGGAGGAGGTTTTGGACTCTGGTAAGGACTGTATTCTGGAAATTGACCCTCAGGGCGCGCTGCAGGTGCGCAACGCCACTGATGAAGCGGTTTTGGTATTTATTGCGCCGCCGTCCTTGGAAGAACTGCGCAGTCGCTTGACGGGAAGAGGCACCGAGTCTGAGGAAGAAGTGGAAAAGCGGCTGGGCTGTGCTGCAGCGGAGCTGGCCTACAGGGATAAATACGATTACATCATCGTCAATGATGATGTGGAGAAGGCTGCTATGAAAATGGAAGCGATCTTATTGGCTGAAAAGTGCCGCAGTGTGCGCAGTTTATCAGATAAATAAATCGTATGAGACTGTTTGATGCAGCATAAAATAAGGCAACACTGTAATTAGGTATCTTAAATAAAATGGAGGGTTTTTCATGGTAGAACCGACGATTGATGAATTATTGACAAAGGCTGACAGCAAGTATTCTTTGGTGTGCGCGGCTGCCAAGCGGGCGCGGGAGATAGTGGATGGCGCAGAGCCGCTGAACAGCGGCGATGCAAAAAAACCTGTGACCATTGCGCTACAGGAAATCGGTGAAGACAAAATTAAATATGAACAGACCACAGAAGGTATCAAGTAGCAGAGTCTTTCATTGGGAGCGATAAAGATGGCAAATATCATTGTGGGTGTGACTGGTGGCATTGCTGCGTATAAAGCTGCGGAACTGGTAAGCCTGCTGACAAAGCAGGGGCATGCGGTGCGCTGTCTTATGACGCAGGCAGCGGGGCAGTTTATCACGCCACTGACCTTGCAAACGCTGTCCGGTAACAAAGTTTACACGGATTTGTTTAACTTGCATGAGGAACCTGAATGGCAGGTAGAGCATGTTGGGTTGGCCCATTGGGCAGACTGCATTCTCATTGTTCCGGCCAGTGCTGATTTTTTGGGGAAGGTGGCCCATGGTCTGGCCGATGATTTGCTGAGTACTTGCGTGATGGCCACGAAGGCACCGGTGTATTTTGCACTGGCGATGAATGATCAAATGTATGCCAATCCTTTGGTGCAACGTAATATTCAGCTGCTGAGGGAAGTAGGCTATCATTTCATTGAGCCGGAGGAGGGAGCCTTGGCTTGTGGCACGTCGGGTAAGGGCCGTATGGCTGCGCCGCAGAAAATTGCCTCTATGTTGGAACGGCTCAGAACGCAGGATATGGAACATTTGCGCGTCGTGGTAACTGCTGGTCCCACGAGAGAGGCTATTGACCCAGTGCGTTATCTGACCAATCATAGCAGCGGAAAAATGGGTTATGCCATTGCCAGACAGGCCGCCAATCGTGGTGCAGAGGTGATATTGATTAGCGGGCCATCGCAGGAGCAGGTTCCGCCGGGGGTTATCTATGTGCCGGTGCAGTCTGCACAGGAGATGTTTTTGGCTGTACAGCAATATTATGGACAGGCCGATGCGGTGATTAAGGCGGCGGCAGTTGCAGATTATCGGCCAAAGCAGGTATTTGACAGGAAACTGAAAAAGACAGAGGGCGACCTGACGTTGGAATTGGAGCGCAATGTGGATATTTTGGCTTGGTTGGGTGCACATAAAACGGAGCAAATCTTGGTAGGTTTTGCTGCGGAAACCGACAATGTAGAGCAGAATGCATTGGGAAAACTGCAGCGCAAGCATTTGGATTTTATTGCCGCGAATGACGTGACAGAAGCAAATAGCGGCTTTGGGAAGGATACAAACAAGATTGCGCTTTACGGCGCAGATCACAGCGTGATAGATTTGCCAGTGCTTCGTAAGGAGGATGCTGCGGATCGTATTTTGGATGCAGTATTGCAGCTTTATCAGACGAAACATACAAATAGAAAAAATTAAGTGGAAACAGAGAAGAGATTTTACTCAAGGAGTTGTAGAAACATGCGAAAATTATTCACTTCTGAATCTGTAACAGAAGGACATCCAGATAAGATGGCGGATCAAATTTCCGACGGAATTTTAGATGCTATTTTGGAAAAAGACCCTATGGCCCGTGTGGCCTGTGAAACATTTCTGACCACAGGAATGGCATTGATTGCTGGTGAAATCAGCACCAATTGTTATGTGGATATGCCTAAAATTGTACGGGAAACCATTCGTGAAATCGGTTATACCAATGCGACATATGGTTTCGACTGCAATACCAGCGCAGTATTGACTTCCATTGATGAGCAGTCCCCGGATATTGCCATGGGCGTGGACAAGGCGTTGGAAGCTAGGGAAGGCGAGTTTGATGAGATTGACGCTATTGGTGCTGGAGACCAGGGCATGATGTTTGGATATGCCACCAATGAAACAGAATGCTATATGCCTATGCCTATTTATTTGGCCCATGGTTTGACAAAGCGTTTAACAGAGTTACGTAAATCCGGTGAGATTCCTTATTTGCTGCCGGATGGAAAATCACAAGTGACTGTGGAGTATGAGGATGATAAACCAGTTCGTGTGGATGCAGTGGTTGTTTCTACACAGCACAAAGGGGAAGCGACTTTGGAGCAGATTCGGCAGGATGTGATCGAAAAGGTGATTAAACCCGTGATTCCTGCAGAATTCCTTGATGAAAATACAAAATATTTTGTGAATCCCACAGGGCGTTTTGTGATTGGCGGCCCTCAGGGGGATACTGGTTTGACCGGCCGCAAGATTATTGTGGACACTTATGGCGGTATGGCGCGGCACGGCGGCGGTGCTTTTTCTGGCAAGGATTGCACAAAGGTGGATCGATCTGGAGCTTATGCGGCGCGGTATGTAGCGAAAAATGTGGTGGCTGCAGGTTTGGCAGACCGCTGTGAGGTGCAGCTGGCTTATGCTATTGGCGTGGCCCGTCCGATGTCAGTGCTGGTGGATACCTTTGGCACCAATAAAGTGGATGAAGAGAAAATTGCCAAGGCTGTGTTGGAGATCTTTGATTTGCGCCCGGCAGGAATCATCCGCGATTTGGATTTGCGCCGTCCAATCTATAAACAAACCGCTGCTTACGGACATTTTGGCCGTACTGATTTGGATTTGCCGTGGGAACGGACCGATCGTGTAGAGGCATTGAAGAAAGCAGTTGCCGCTCAGTAAGCGCAGAAGAAAGATAACAGATCAAGTGGAAATGGGAATATTGTAAAGCTGAAATATACAGAGAAACTATCAATCTCAAAGGTTGAGGCAGGAGAGTATTTGTAATTTGGTTTACAATCTGCTGCGTTTTTCTCTTGTATAATCATAAAATAGTGATATGATAACAGTAGAACTTGATCTTGTGAAGGAGAGATTGCGATGTCAGTAAGACAAATTTCCGTATTCTTGGAGACGACAACGGATGGATTGATGGAATTTACCAAGGTTTTGCAGGAGAGTGATATTGATATTCGTGCGTTTTCTATAGCAGAGGCACCGGATTTCAGTATTGCGCGGGTGATTGTGGATGATTTTGAACGCACACAAGCTGCTTTAAAAATGGCGGGTTATGTGACATCGGTAACATCGGTGATGGCCGTTGCCATTCCTGACCGCGCAGGCGGTCTATATGAGGTGTTAAATAGCTTTACCGAGGCAGACATCAATGTGAAATATACTTATGCTTTTACCGGGCGGCAGAAGGGTTTGGCGTACAGAGTGTTCCGTGTAGATGATGAGGAAAAAGCCATCGCGGCTTTGCAGAAAAATCAGATACAGATTATTGATCAGGAGGATTTGCATTGCTCGGCAGAAGGCGGATGTTTGTAAGGTCTTGGAAAAGATGGAATATGATAAATAGAACCGTTGTATGAGTAATCTGATATATTCACTGTCATGAGTCAAACAGAGAAACAAATGGTAAATCTTTTGTTTCTCTGTTTTTTTGTGAAGAAGTGAGTAAGCGGATATAGGAAAAGTATAAAAGATCTGGCAAACCAAACAACCGGGGAGGTCCTGGCGGTTTTTATGCTGAAAAAGAGGCTGAATGGTTTGCTTTATGTGCGAGTTTTTCATATTTCTTGACACTCAATATGCTAATTTGTAAATGTTTAAGACATCTTTCCAGTGCAAAGGCTTTACGCCATGGATAGTGTCTCCATTTTTGGGAGCGCTTTTGGCCATAGTTTCCAGCATGGATTCAGGAATATTCAGTTCCCGCAATGTGGCAGGGATGCCTAAGGAAATGAAAAATTCTCTGGTTTTCTCAATGGCGGTGTTGGCTGTTTTCATAGCATCCCAGCTGCGCTCCAAGTGCCAGACATTCCAGCCGTATTCGGCGAACATCTGCGCAGTGGAATCGTCCAGAATGTATTTCATCCAGGCCGGTGTGAGAATAGCCAGACCAGTACCGTGGGTGACATCGAAATAGGCACTGAGAGCATGCTCCATTGCATGAACGCTCCATGGACAATCCTTTCCGTTTTTTAAGAGGCCATTGATGGCCAAGCTGGAGGCCCACATGAGATTGGCCCGCGCTTCGTAATTTTCCGGCTCTTTTATAGCAATGGGCCCATAGTGAATACAGGTCTGCAAAATTCCTTCCGCCAAGCGATTGATAAGGAAAGCACCGTCATGCAGGGTAAAATAGCTTTCAAATACGTGACTCATCATATCAGCAGTGCCTGCAGCTGTCTGCGCAGCGGGTACTGAGTAGGTATAAGTTGGGTCCAAAATGGAGAAACGGGGAATGAAATCAGGATGTCCCACGCCGTATTTTAAGTTTTGCTCGGTGTTAGTGATGACAGCCATAGGGTCCATCTCTGAACCGGTGGCGGCTAAGGTTAAAATCACGCCGATGGGCAATACATTTTGGCAACGGTTACTGTCTAAAACGATATCCCAGGGGTTTCCGTTATAATGAACGCTGCCAGCGATCACTTTGGCGCAGTCAATACTGCTGCCGCCGCCCACTGCCAGGATCAAATCAATTTGATGGGTACGGCACAGTTTCACGCCGCGTATCACAGTTTCCAAGCGCGGATTGGGCTCTACTCCCGATAATTCCCAAAAAGAAATATGTTCGGCGGCAAAAATATCCATAATTTTTTGATAAATGCCATTGCGTTTGATGCTGCCGCCGCCATAAACCAAGAGCACGCGATTGCCAAAACGCTGCAATTGACTTGTCAGCTGGGAGATTTGTCCTTCTCCAAAGAATAAGTCTACGGGCATGTGATAGTGAAAATTTTTCATAGGAAGCACCTCTTCGTGAAATTCTAAAACGGTATAAATCTAGTATAGCAAAAAATCCTTGTCACTGCCAGTTCCTTGGAGTAAAATATACACGAATCATATTTTTAGGAGGCGTTTATGAGTTTTATAGATATTATAAAAGTGATTGTGCTGGGTTTTGTGCAGGGGATTACTGAGTGGCTGCCGGTAAGCAGTACAGGACATTTGATTTTGTTTGATGCGTTTTTGCAGCTGCAGCAGTCGGAGGTGTTTGTGAATACCTTCTTTGTGGTCATCCAATTGGGCTCCATTCTGGCGGTCATTGTGCTCTATTTTGAAAAACTAAATCCCTTTTCTCGACACAAAAATTTTTTTGCCCGTCAGGAAACCATTGATTTATGGAAAAAAGTTATCGTGGCCGTCATCCCTGCGGCAGTGTTAGGGTTATTATTTGATGATATCATCAACGAGATGTTTTATAATCCTGTCACTGTAGCGGTGATGCTGATTGTCTACGGGATTTTATTTATTGTGATTGAAAACGGACGGCGCTATCCGACCTATCGGAGTCTGGAACAGCTGGATTACAGGACGGCGATTTTGATTGGCTGCTTTCAATCTCTGGCCTTAATTCCGGGGACATCCCGTTCAGGTGCTACGATTGTGGGCGCGTTGCTTTTGGGAACAGCCCGTTCGGTGGCTGCTGAATTTTCTTTTTTTATGGCCATTCCCACCATGCTGGGAGCTAGTGCGCTGAAACTTTTGAAAGCTGGGCTGTCTTTTACCCTGGCAGAATGGGCTTTGCTTTTGCTGGGCTCAATTGTAGCGTTTATCGTTTCTGTATTTGCCATCAGGTTTTTAATGAATTATATTCAGCGCCATAATTTTAAGGTGTTCGGCTATTATCGGATTATTTTAGGATTACTGTTGATTCTCTATTTTGTTATATTGTAGAATAAGATAAATAAACTTTGGAAAGAGGATGAATTTTATGGTAAAGGTAGATATTATTTCAGGATTTCTGGGTGCTGGGAAAACAACGCTGATTCAGAAGCTGCTAAAGGAAGCTTTGGTCGGCAGAAAGGTTGTGCTCATTGAAAATGAGTTCGGCGAAATTGGTATTGACGGCGGATTTTTACAGGAAAGCGGTGTGGAAATTCGTGAGATGAATTCGGGCTGTATTTGCTGCTCGCTGGTAGGTGATTTTAAGACTTCACTGCAGGAAGTGCTGCGTACCTATACGCCGGAGAGGATTCTCATTGAACCCTCAGGGGTAGGGAAGCTTTCGGAGGTGGTACAGGCTGTTTCCGGTGTAGACGCTGAGATTGCCATTTCGGGGAAAATAACCGTGGTGGATGTCAACAAATGCAAATTATATCTGAAAAATTTCGGGGAATTTTTCCTGGATCAGGTGAAGGAAGCAGATACTATTTTGCTGAGCCGTACCGATTCTGCCAGCGCGGAGAAAGTACAGCAGGCCGTGGATTTATTGCGTAGTCACAATGACCGTGCGTTGATTGTGACCACGCCGTGGGAACAGTTAGATGGGGAAGCGTTACTGCAGGAAATGGAGCGGGCAGTGGATTTGGCGGATACCTTGTTGGCGGAAGTGGAAGCGCATCATCACGACCATGGAGAACATTGTGATTGCGATCATGAACATCATCACGACCATGGAGAACACTGTGACTGCGGTCATGAACATCATCACGACCATGGAGAACATTGTGATTGCGGCCATGATCATCACCATGCCCATGGGGAACATCACGACTGCGATCATGAACATCATCACGATCATGGAGAACACTGCAGCTGCGGCCATGATCATCATGCCGATGAAGTATTTATGAGTTGGGGCATGGAAACGCCGACAGCTTATGCGGAAGAGCAGGTAAAAGAAATGCTGCAGGCGCTGGCGCAGGAAGAAACTTATGGGATTGTATTGCGTGCCAAAGGGATGCTGCCTGCCGTCGATGGCAACTGGATTTATTTTGACTATGTGCCGGGTGAATGGGAAGTTCGTCAGGGAAGTCCTGTTGTGACCGGAAAAATTTGTGTCATTGGTTCTGCTTTAAAACAGGACGCGCTGCAAAAATTATTCCGGGCATGAGGAAGGTGGACAGGATGACGATTCCCGTATATTTTATCAATGGCTTTTTGGAAAGCGGCAAGACCGAGTTTATCAATTATACTATCGAGGAAGATTATTTCAAAATTGATGAGCTGACCTTGATTATTGCCTGCGAGGATGGGGAAGTGGAGTATGATTTGGAGGCGCTGCACAATGGAAATGCGGTATTAGAGCGATTAGAGACGGAGAAAGAATTTACGATAAAAAATTTGACTGCGCTGGCCAAAAAACATGATCCCGAGCGGATTATTATCGAATATAACGGTATGTGGAATCCAAAAGATATTTTGCTGCCCCGCGATTGGCATATGGAGGAGCAGATTACCTTGATTGACGCTACAACCTTTCCAGTATATTATGCCAATATGAAATCCCGCATCGGAGAGATGGTGCGCAATGCCGATGTGGTTGTGTTCAACCGTTGTGACGGTGTAGAAGATCTACCTAGTTTTCGCCGCAGCATTCGGGCAGTGAATCAGTTTGGGGATATTATCTTTGAGGATTCTTATGGGGAAATTGACGATTTAGGGGAAGAGGATTTACCCTATGATTTAGAGGAGTCCCATTTGGCTTTGAAGGATCATACCTATGCTATCTGGTATTTGGATGCCATGGAACGGGCAGAGCGTTATGTGGGCAAAACTGTGGAATTCGACGGTATGGTGATGCATGGTGAGGAATATCCAGAGGGCTGGTTCATTCCTGGACGTATTGCCATGGTTTGTTGCGAAGAGGATGTAGCCTTTCTGGGGTATCCCTGCTATTGGGAGAAGGAGAATCAGTTACGGGATCAGCAGTGGGTGCATGTGAAGGCGCGTTTTGCAGTGGAGGAATGGTTTGAGTATGAAGGAGAAGGTCCAGTGCTGTATGTAGAATCACTGGAACGTTGTGAGCCGCCAGAACAATTGGTGATCAACATCAGCTAGAAAATAGAAAGGGGTTATGACCTGTGAGCAATACCATGGAATCTTTTTTAGAATACAACAGAAATTTTGTGGCGGATAAACAGTATGAACGCTATACAACCAGTAAGTATCCCGACCGCAATGTGGCCATTGTGGCTTGTATGGATACCAGGCTGACAGAATTATTGCCAGCGGCATTGGGGATTAAAAACGGTGACGTAAAACTGATTAAAAACGCTGGCGGTGTGGTGATGGCACCTTTCGGCAGTGTGATGCGCAGTCTCTTGGTAGCTGTATATGAGTTGGGCGTTACCGAGATTATGATTATCGGACATTATGATTGCGGTGTGCAGCATATGGATGGTGATTTGATGCTGGAGCATATGCGGCAACGGGGCATCAGTCAAAAAAGCGTTGATTTCCTAGATTACTGTGGTTTTAGCGTGAAAAAATGGCTGACTGGTTTTTCCTGTGTGCAGGAAGCGGTACAGCAAAGTGTGGAGTTGGTAAAGGATCATCCGTTATTGCCCAAGGATGTCGTGGTGGCCGGGTTCATTATGGACCCGCTTACTGGAAAACTGGATCGGGTGGAGGACGCGCAGAAGGAGAAATTGTAATTTATTTTGCTGAAAAAATAAAAAAGAGCAAAACAAAGGGAGTGCAATCAATGCACTCCCTGTTTGTGTTCAAATCTTTAATATATATTAAAATCTAAGATATTAATTTACAATTAAAGTTTAACAACATTAGCAGCCTGAGGACCTCTTGCGCCTTCAACTACTTCGAATTCAACTTCCTGGCCTTCGTCCAGGGTTTTGAAACCGTCTTGTTCAATAGCAGAAAAATGTACGAATACATCTTTACCGTCTTGACCTTCGATAAAACCATAACCTTTTTCTGCATTAAACCATTTTACTTTACCCTGCATGTGAATCATCCTTTCAAGATAGATAGCATAGTTACACACCGTAACTACTTATCTATTATAACGGTATCACAAATAAATGGCAAGGGCTTTTCAGTAATTTGTTAGAAAAATATTCAAAACCTCTGAAAAAACCTTAATCAAGGGTAGGCTGAATCAGACCATACTGGTTATCTTTTCGTTTGTATACTACATTGATGCTGTTGGTGTCTGCGTTCAGGAACACAAAGAAGTCATGCTCCAATAGCTCCATCTGCATAATAGCTTCTTCTTCATCCATAGGTTTTACGACGAAGGTTTTGGTTTTAATTACTTTGCCATCTTCTTCTGCGGTAGCAGGAGCATCCGAAGGAACTTCGTTGATGGTCTGCACTTTGCTCTTGCGGTTGATTTTAGTCTTATATTTGCGAATCTGCCGTTCCAGTTTGTCCACAACGCCATCAATGGATGCATACATATCATTGGTTTCATCTTCTGCCCGAAGAATGTAGCGGTTCAGAGGAATCATAGCTTCTGTGCGATGTAATCCTTTTTCGACGACTAATGTAACAGTGACATTCAAGTTAGCGTCCACAAAATATTTTTCAAGTTTAGCAAATCTTTTGTTGATATAGTCGGTTAATGGTTCTGTTACCTGAGTGTTCTTGGCTTTTATTGTGATTTTCATAAATGCCAGCTCCTTTCGAGTTAAAAAAATTGTGTCACAGACGGATAAAAAATATTTATCTGTTATTCATATTATGAACCATAAAGACGATTTTGTAAATGCTTTTTTAAAAAAAATATAAAAAAAGAAGGGCTACTTCTGTTGAAAAGGGAATTTATGTCTGAAAGATTGTTTCAAGATTAGATTGATTGTGATATAATATAAACTGCGAATAGTATGAAAAGCTCTGCCTGAACGCAGATGCAAATATATTGAGGAGGTCAATTACGTGGCTTTTGAATTTTTGAGAGGATATATTGAAAACAGTGATACGAAAAAAGATATAAAGAAGCTGCAGAAAGTTGTGGCGAAAATTAATAGCTTCACCGATGCGGTTGCGCAGCTTTCCGATGAACAGCTGCAGGAAAAGACGGTTGAATTTAAGCAGCGTCTGGCAAAAGGAGAAACCTTGGATGATTTGTTGCCGGAGGCCTATGCTGTTGTGCGGGAAGCTTCGGATCGCGTGCTGGGAATGCGTCATTTTGATGTGCAGCTCATGGGCGGCGTCATTTTGCATCAGGGGCGTATTGCAGAGATGAAGACAGGGGAAGGGAAAACGCTGGTGGCTACGTTGCCGGTATATTTGAATGCCCTTACTGGAAAAGGGGTTCACGTGATTACCGTGAATGACTATCTGGCGACCCGCGACAGCGAACAGATGGGAAAACTCTATAATTTTTTGGGCTTGAGCGTCGGTTTGATTGTACATGGTCTGGATTTCAACCAGAGAAAAGAAGCATATAATGCCGATATTACCTATGGTACTAATAATGAATATGGCTTTGACTATCTGCGGGATAATATGGTAATGCGTCCTGAAAACATGGTGCAGCGGGAACTGAATTTTGCCTTGGTGGATGAAGTGGACAGCATTCTCATTGATGAAGCGAGAACACCGTTGATTATTTCCGGCGTAGCGGAAAAACCGAAAGATTATTATACAATGGTTTCGAAGATTATTCCTCGTCTGCGGGCTGAGGTAGATTATACGGTGGACGAAAAAGCTAAAAACGTAACCTTGACAGAAGAAGGGGTCAGCCATGTGGAACAACTGCTGGGAATCAATAATCTAGCTGATGAAACCAATATGGAATTGGCTCATCATGTAAATCAGGGATTGCGTGCCCATGTAATCATGAAGCGGGATCGGGATTATGTGGTAAAAGATGGACAGGTCATCATAGTAGATGAATTTACCGGCCGTCTGATGTTTGGACGCCGTTACAGCGAAGGATTGCATCAAGCCATTGAGGCAAAGGAAGGCGTAAAAATAGAAAAGGAATCACAGACTTTGGCTACTATTACCTTCCAGAATTATTTCCGCATGTATCACAAATTGGCGGGCATGACCGGTACAGCCAAGACAGAGGAAGATGAGTTCCGCAGCATCTACGGTATGGATGTGGTAATCATTCCAACCAACAAACCAGTGATTCGTGAGGACCGTCCCGATGTAGTGTACCGCACGCAAATGGGAAAATATAATGCAATTGTAGAAAAAGTAGTGGAACGCTATGGAGCAGGGCAGCCTGTATTGGTAGGTACTGTATCCATTCAGATTTCCGAATTGATCAGCGAGATGCTGAAGCGGCGGGGGATTCCCCATCAGGTGTTAAATGCCAAGTATCATGAAAAAGAAGCCGAGATTGTAGCACAGGCAGGGCAGAGGCAGACAGTAACCATCGCTACCAACATGGCAGGCCGTGGGACAGATATTGTGTTGGGCGAAGGCGTGAAGGACTTAGGCGGGTTGTATATCATTGGCACGGAGCGGCATGAGGCCAGACGAATTGATAACCAGCTCCGTGGCCGTAGCGGACGTCAGGGCGATCCAGGCTTTACACAGTTTTATATTTCACTGGAAGACGATTTGATGCGTCGTTTTGGCTCAGATAATATTGCCGGTTTGATGGATAAAATCGGCATGGATGACGATATGCCCATTGAAAATAAAATGATTTCCAAGAGTATTGAAACAGCACAGAAACGGGTAGAATCACGGAACTTTGAAATTCGTAAAAATGTATTGGAATACGATAATGTAATGAACCAGCAGAGAGAAATCATTTATGCCCAGCGTCGTCAGGTGTTGATGGGTGAAAACATGAGTGCCAGCATTCAGGGAATGATTGAGTCTATTGCTACGGGAATTTTGGAGGAAATTTCAGCAGCAGGAAAATATCCTGAGGAATGGGACTTAGATTTGCTGCAGCAACGTATGAATGAAGCATTTTTCCTACAGGCGCCATTGGATAAAGAAAAGATTTTGAAAATGGAAAAACAGGAAGTGGAAGCCTATCTGCATGAAACCGCTTTAAACCGGTATCGTCAGCGGGAAGCTGAGTTGGGTGCAGAACAGTTCCATGAAATAGAACGGCTGATCCTGTTAAAGAATGTAGATATCAAGTGGATGGAACATCTAGATGCCATGGATCAGCTGCGGCAGGGGATCAATCTGCGTGCTTATGCGCAGCGCAATCCTGTGGATGAGTACAAAAATGAAGCCTTCGACATGTTCCAGCAAATGATAGCGGAAATCCAGTACGAAACCATTCGGTTAATTTTCCGTGTGACCATTGTAGAAAAGCCGCAGGAACGGACGGATATCTTGAACGCTTCCCACGGCGATGAGGAAGCGGTGAAGAAACCAAAGGTCAACAAAGAAAAAATAGGCCGCAATGACTTGTGCCCATGCGGGTCGGGGAAAAAGTATAAACATTGCTGTGGAAGATAAGTGTTAAAGAGTAGAGACTTGAAATAACATTCATACATGAGGAAGTGATTTTTGTGGATTTTGAAGTAAAAAAACAGTTAGAGGCAGCTCGCAAAATTCTCGAAGATTTGAGGGAGTCTCTTTGACTTTGCCGACAGAGAACGTCAGATTGCAGAATTAGAGAAAAAAATGGCAGAGCCGGATTTTTGGGATACGCCCGATGAAGCACAGCAGGTGATGCAGAAAATTACAGGTTTGCGTAGCAAAATTGAGCAATTTAACGGTGTGAAAACCTTGGTAGAGGATGCCGAAACGTTATATGAGATGTGTAAGGAAATGGGTGAAGATGAGGAATTGCTGCAGGAAGCAGCCGATGCGGCAGAAAAAGCCATGCAGGCTTTGGAGCAGATGGAGCTGGAAACCTTGCTCAACGGCAAATATGACCGCAACAATGCCATTATTTCTATTCATCCTGGTGCTGGCGGTACCGAATCTCAGGACTGGGCCGATATGCTCTACCGGATGTATGTGCGTTGGGCAGAACGGCATGGTTTTGGAGTAAATCTTTTAGATTATTTAGCCGGTGAAGAAGCAGGGATTAAGAGTGTGACTTTGCTGATCAAAGGGGAAAATGCCTTCGGCTATTTGAAAGCAGAAAAGGGCGTACACCGCTTGGTGCGGATTTCACCTTTTGATTCGGCGGGACGACGGCATACCTCCTTTACTGCGGTAGAAGTGATGCCAGAGGTAGAGCATGACAATGACATTCAGATTGATGAAAAAGATTTGAAGGTGGATACGTATCGCTCTACAGGCGCAGGGGGACAGCACATCAACACGACAGATTCGGCGGTGCGCATTACCCATATGCCCACCGGCATCGTCGTACAGTGTCAGAGCGAGCGGTCCCAGATTCAGAACAGAGCTACTTGCATGAAGATGTTGACCAGCCGTCTGGTAGAATTGAAAATCAAGGAGCATGAACAGGAAATGGCTGCGCTGCAAGGAGAACAGCAAGATATCGGTTGGGGCAGTCAGATTCGTTCATATGTATTCCATCCTTATAGCATGGCGAAAGATCATCGTACGAACATTGAAAAAGGCAACATTCAGGCAGTGATGGATGGGGATATTGATGATTTCATTCAAGGCTATCTCAAGCAGCAGGCAGCAAGAGCCGTGCGCAAGGCGGAATGAGCAGGAAAGATAGCTTGCAAGAGATAATTTTTGCTTGACTTTTCAAAAATAATTATGCTAAAATATACTCCATCTTAAATAAGAAAACGGTTAACGACACACGTAAAGCTTGGCTTGTAAATCTGATTACGGGACCGTAATGCAGATCGAAGGCCGGGATGCGTGTGTTTTTGTTTGTCTGAAAAACATAGAGCGGCATCCATTGGTCTTTCTTTGCTGAGCCAACGGGTGCCGTTTTCCTTTTTGAATCAAGAAGGAGGAGTTTCTTTTGGAACAGAGCAATGTGATGAAGCATCAAATGGAGCAGGAGGTGAAAGGCAGAGGCAGTCACAGACCTGAGTTGATGATTTTTGTGGCAGCCTTTTCCGCATTTTTGGCTACATTTAACGAAACGTTTTTGAATGTAGCCTTCACGTCAATTATGGCTGATTTGGGAGTTGGCGTTGCCACGGTGCAGTGGCTTTCCACTGCCTATATGTTGGGTGCGGCGGTGATGGTGCCGATTTCAGCATTTCTGTATCGCAGTATTCCTACCAAACGGTTATATTTATTTACAGTAGGGCTTTTGGTTGTTGGCAGTGTAGTTTGCGGTTTGGCGCCAAATTTCATGATTTTATTGTTGGGCCGTATTATTCAGGCTTTGGGCACTGGGATGTTGATTCCCATTGGGATGAATATTACATTGGAAGTGGCACCAAAACGAAAATTGGGCACCTATATGGGGATTATGGGTGCGATGACAACTTTGGGTCCATCTTCCAGTGTCATTCTGGCAGGATTGATTTTAGCGGTGGCCAGTTGGCATGCCATGCTTTGGTTTTTCTGTGCGTTGACAGTGCTTTGTATGATCTGTGGCGCATGCCTTTTGGATGATATAGCCTATTTAACCCATCCCAAACTGGATTTTTTGTCTGTTGTGGAAATCAGTTTAGCCTTAATTGGGATTTTATATGGAATTTCTACTATATTTTCCGGGAATTATTTGCTGGCTATTGGTGTGGTAATCATCGGATTTCTCTTCTTGGTTGCCTTTGTAAGTCGGCAAGAAAAGCTGGAACAACCATTAATCCGCCTGCAACCACTGAGGGTGAAGCCCTTTGCTGTGGGTGTGATCATCAATATGTTTTCGCTGATTGTCATTTTTGCGATGAACATTGTAACACCGATGTTTTTGCAGAGCGGGTTGGGGATTTCGCCTTTTGCCGCTTCCATGACATTGTTCCCGGCTATTTTGCTGTCCTGCGTTATTTCACCGCTGGCTGGTCGGATTTACGATAAGCATGGAGCAAAAATTTTGCTGCCTTTGGGATTTTTATTGATTGGTGTGGCCAGCGTGGGGATGGCATTGGTTCATGTAACGGGGAACATTATCTTCTTGGCTCTGCTGTATATTCCTGTAATTTGCGGCTCCGCTTTGATTATCGGACCGGTACAGAGCCTAGCACTTTCCTATTTGAGTTTTGACGAGAATCCCCACGGTGTGACTGTGATGAGTACTGGTTTTCAGATTGCCGGCTGTATCGGTGCGTCATTGTTTACAGGTATTTATGCCATTTGTCAGTCGCCCAGCCATGGCTTCACGGTGGTATGTTTCTTGGCGGCGGTATTTGCCTTGGCAGGAATTGGATTGGCACTGTATGAAAACAGTCTCAGCGGTATTGTGACAACGGAAAAACCAAAATTGGTCGGCATCGCTGCGATTATGAAAACGGAGCCCTATAGTATTTCAGCTGAGGCCACTGCCTTGGATGCGCTGCACTGCATGGTAGAAAAGAAGACGACAGGTCTGCCTATTGTGGTGGCGGACGGCAGTGTAAAAGGATTTGTATCTGACGGCGATATTATCCGCTACATGAACGGTCCCGAAAGTGAGGCCAATGGTTTTGCGTCTATGTATCCGCTGTGGTATAATGTGGGTGCTTTGGATGGCCGGTTGGCTGCTTTGGGGCAATTCCCTGTGATGGAATTGGCTACGAAAAGAGTAATCGGGATTGATGTAGAGGATGATATGCAGAAGCTGTTTCAGATATTTTCCGACAAACGTATCAAAAAGGTGCCTGTATTGCAGCAGGGCAAACTGGTGGGCGTTGTGAGCCGCTCTGATTTATTGCGGCAGCTGGTAGGAAAATCACAGATAAACGGCGGAATAGAGTTTTCAACAGCAGACAAATAAATTGTTGCAAAGAAAAGCTTGATGCAGCGCCAATTCTAAAAATATTGACAGGTAAAAAGTCAGAAACTGCTATACAGAATATAAAAAGACGGGGAAAAGCAATCGCTTTTTCCCGTCTTTTTCGTGCGTTCGTCTTTATTTTGCTCAAAAGTGTGCTTTATAGACAGAGCGCATGTCCAATTTGCTTTACATTGGAGCGGTTTTCTATAAGATTATTTTGCCTGCTGCTGTTTAAGCAGATCGCGGATTTCTGTCAGTAATTCTTCTGTGCTGGGACCGGCTGGAGCAGCCGGAGCGACCTCTTCTTCTTTCTTTTTGTGCAATTTTGTGATTTGCTGCACGAAGAAAAAGATGCAGAAAGCGATGATGAAAAAGTCAAATACATTTTGAATAAAGTTTCCGTACATGATGGCGGATTCTGCCTTAATGACTTCACCGGTTGCGCTGAGTTCTGCCGGACTCAAAACCAACTTCAGTGCGGTAAAGTCCGTGCCAGCGGTAAGAAAGCCAAAGAAAGGCATGATGATGTCGCTGACTAGGGAGCTGACGATTTTTCCAAAGGCTCCGCCAATGATAACACCGATGGACATGTCCAGTACATTTCCCTTGAAGGCAAATTCTTTAAATTCTTTCCACATAACAAATTCCTCCTGATTTTATTCTGTTGTACAGTGTACCAGAATGATTGGCAGAAAACAAGAGATAATGTAGAAAAAATGGGGAAAATGTAGGACGAAAACAAATTGGACAAGGCTGAATTTTGTTCTAATCCTTGGCTTGTCTGCATATAGTAGCAAAAAAGGGGTGCAGGAGCCCAGAGGAGGAGACAGGGATGACAGAAGAAACGGTGAAGACGCTGTCGCGACAATATTTTCCCCTTGAAATACAGCAAGCGTTGCTGCGCTGGCAAGGAGAACTGGAGCAGGTACAGGAAATTCGCTGCCGTTTGGGACGACCTTTACGTTTGCGCTTGCAGAGTGGCGGGGAACGGACCGTGTTGGAACAGTTGTCAACAGAGCAATTGCAGTATATCGTTGGGAGAATCAGCCAGGGTTCGGTTTATGCCTGGGAGGAAGAGTTTCGTCGTGGCTATCTTACCTTGGCAGAGGGACATCGCGTAGGTCTGGTGGGAAAAGGTGTTTTGGAGCAGGGTGCGATTCGCACTTTAAAACAAATCAGCGGTTTGAATTTTCGCATTGCCAGAGCAATGCCCGGCGCCGCCGACCAAATCTTAGAGCAGATTTTGGCTGACGGCTCTCTGCACAATGTGCTGCTTCTTTCGCCGCCTGGCTGTGGCAAAACGACCTTGCTGCGGGACATCATCCGTCAGCTCAGTGACGGCATTCCCCGACTGGGCTTTGCCGGTGTAAACGTGGGCGTGGTGGACGAGCGTTCTGAATTAGCAGGCTGTGTGAATGGTATTCCCCAGTTGGACATCGGCAGTCGCACGGATATCTTAGATGGCTGTCCGAAAAGCGAAGGAATGCGTATGCTGATTCGCTCTATGGCACCGCAAGTGGTGGCAGCAGATGAATTGGGCACAGCCGCTGATGTGCTGGCATTAGAGGAGGCTCTGCAGAGTGGTGTCTATGTGCTCAGCACTGTGCATGGCCGCAATTTGGAGGAATTGCGACGCCATCCCATTTTAGGCAGATTGGTGGAGCAGGGATTTTTTACATGGATTGTCACCTTAGCATGGAAAAATGGACAGGTAGTAACGCAGTGCCAAAGGGGAGATTGTTTATGAGATTGGGCGGGATGGTGTTATTGATTGGAGCGGGAACGGCTTTCGGTTTTTATAAGGCCTATGGATTTCGTCGACGCGTTGCTGACATTATCATGTTGCAGAATGCCTTTCGTCTGTTGGAAACAGAAATTTTTTATACGCTTTCACCAGTACCTGCGGCTTTGGAGCAGTTAGAACCACGACTGCCGGTTATGTTGCAGCAGTTTTTCCATCGCGTTTGGGTGGCGATGGAGGAGGAAAAGCTTCCGGTATTTCGCGCCTGGGAGCAAGGTTTGAAGTTTTTGGAGCAGGAGACCTTTTGCGGTGCGGAGGAATTGGGCGCTGTGCGCAGTTTCGGACTCAGCCTGGGGGAAGGCGATCTGATGGCGCAGCAGAAAAATTTTCAATTGCTGCAGCAGCGTCTGCAATATGCTCTGGAGGATGCAGAACGGCAGAAAACCTTACAGGGACGGGTTTGGCAATATATGGGCTTTTGCATCAGTATGGCGGCAGCTATTTTGTTATGCTAGGAGGCACAAGTATGCAAATTGATATTATCTTTAAAATTGCCGGTATCGGTATTTTGACGGCGGTACTGCACAGTGTTCTGAAATCCATGGGGAAGGAAGATCAAGCGAATTTGGCGGCTTTGGCTGGACTAGCTATTGTGTTGTTTACAGTGATTGATTTGTTAGCAGAGTTGTTTACTCATGTAAAAACGGTATTCTTGTTATATTGACGGGAGCAAATTATGAGTATTCTGCAGATTTTGGGAAGCGGTTTTCTGGTGCTGGTGTTGTGGCTAGTATTACAGCAATATAAAAGTAACATCAGCGTTTTTGTAGTGGTTGCCTTTGGCGTATTGATTTTTTTATCTATGGCGGGACAGTTGGAAAATATGCTGCAAACGTTGCTGCGAATGAGCCAAGAGGCCGGCGTGAATGTGATTTATCTGACCACCATTTTAAAAATGACCGGGATTGCTTGGCTCACCGAATTTCTCTGTCAGGTTTGCCGCGATGCAGGCAGCGGTGCTTTGGCGGTGAAATTGGAGTTTGCCGCAAAAATTGCCATTTTGCTGCTGGCTTTTCCGGTACTGGCGGCAGTGATGGAGAGCGTTCTGGCAATTATATAGGAGGGAGAAGCGATGGAGTGGCTGGACGAGCTGGGCACAGCGGAGCTGCTGCAAGCAATAGAAATACAGATGGAGAGCATTTGGCCTTCTCTTTCTCTGCAGCAGCTCTTTCAGGATTTTTTGCAGGGTAACTTACAACTGGATTGGCTGGAACTGGGAAAAGCCTTGGGTGATGCTCTGGTGCAAGCGGCGACAGCTCAGTTCAGTGTGTTGGGTCAATTGATTGTGTTGGCGGTAGTGGCGGCGTTGTTGCATCAATTGGAAGGGAGCTTTGCAAAGAGCAATGTGCAAAAAATTTCGGCGTTGACCATTCAGGCGGTAGCAGTGCTACTCATCATACAAAGCGCTGCCAAGGTGTTGACGGAAGCTGCGTCGGCGGTGACTCGTCTTACTGATATCATGGAGCTTTTGCTGCCGGTGCAGTTTTTGTTGATGGTTGGACTGGGAAATTTGAAAAGCGCAGGATTGTTGCAGCCGTCGCTGGTGATTATGGTGCAGGGCGCAGCAATTTTCTTTAAAAATATAGTGGTTCCGCTGATTACGATGGAGCTGCTCTTAAAACTGGTTAATAGCTTCAGTGATACCTATAACCTCAGTGGTTTGGCAGCTTTTCTGCGAAAGGCGATTCTTACCAGTATTAGTTTCTGTGTGATGCTGTTTTTGGCCATTCTAAGCATTGAGGGTATCAGCGGACAGGCATTGGACCGTTTGTCATTGCGTGCGGTGAAGTATGTGACAGGCTCTGCTGTACCGGTGGTGGGCGGTATGCTCTCTGGACTAATGGACACGTTGCTCAGCGGTGGGCTGATGATTCGCAGTGCTTTGGGATTGGTGGGGTTGTTGGTGATTTTAATTTTGACAGTGCTGCCTGCGTTGAAAATTCTCTTGTTATATTTCCTGTATAACTTTACTGCAGCGATTTTGCAGCCTTTGGGTAACAGCAGGATGACTGCGCTTTTGGAGCAGACGGCGGGTAGTTTTATGCTGCTCTTTGCAGTTGTGGCGCTCACCGGCGTACTGTTTTTCTTTATGGTGCTCATTGTTTTGGCTGCCAGTGGGGCCAGTTTATGAACCAAAAAAGTTTGTGATGAAATAGGAAAATATGTGGGTACTGTGTATGGGCAGGAGGCGCAATATGGAAACAGTGCGTGTGGTGATGATCAATCTTTTGGTAATGATTTTTTTTACGACAGTTTTGGATTTGTTGCTGCCAGAAGGGTCGCTGCGCAGCTATCTGAAAATGACCATGGGTTTTTTTGTGATGCTGACGCTGCTGCACCCTGTCTTGCAGCTGGCAGATCCGGACAATATGGCGCAGAAGTGGCAGCTGTCTGTGCCGACTGTAGCGGGAACGGGCAATGCTGCCGTACAGGGTGAAGTTTATGAGGCACAGGTCAGGGAGATGGAGCAGCTTTATCAACAGAAGCTACAGGAGCAGATTTCTTCCCTGTTGTTGTTGAGTACCGATTTGGAGCAGTTTCAGGTAGCCTGTGCGGTGGAAGGGCAGTGTCTGAAAAAAGTCACAGTGCAGATTCCCCTTGGGGAAGAAGTGGATTCCCGGCGTATTGCGCAGGCATTGAGCGGATATTATGGATTGGCAACGGAACAGATTACCGTGGAGATAAAGGAGGACGGTTGGAATGAACTGGAAGAATCTGAGTAAGCAGCAACAAAAAAATTTGTTGCTGCTGGGATTGTTGGTTCTCTTGGGCGTTGCGCTGCTCCTGGCAGGCAGTCGGGGCGGTCAGTCAGCGGAGCAAGTGGAAAGCGGTGGGTTGCTGGGCGAAGAAAAAAACGTATTGATGGAGCAAAGTGCCGATACCAGGGTGTCTGCCTTGGAGAAACAGTTAGCCTATACTTTGTCGCAGGTGGAAGGAGCTGGTGCGGTGACAGTGCAGATTACCGTAAATGATTTGGGCCGCAAAGAATATGCGCGGGATGTCCAGAAGACGGAGAGAAACACCAGTCAAAACAATGGAGACGGCAGTCAGCAGACTACAGAAGTACAGGAAAACCAAACAGTTGTGCAGCAAGGGGGCGCTTTGCTGGTGGAAGAAAGTATGCCTGATATTCGCGGTGTTTTGGTGGTGGCTTCCGGCGCAGACAGCGCAGTGATTCAGGAACGTTTGCTGCAGGCAGCGGCTACGGTGTTGCAGCTTTCCAGAGAGAAAATTATTGTGCTGCCGGGGGAAGGGGGCATGGACCATGCGTGAGTTTGGGAAAGCAGTGCGCATATTAATTCTGATGCTATGCATTGCGCTCTTTTTCGTAGGTTTTATCTGGAATCTTTGCTATGGAACAATGCCCACAGAGGAGGCAGCATCGGCGATGAGCGCCGCAGAGCAATCACAGGCATGGGAAGCTCAATATGCCATGGAGCAGCAAAGTGCAGTGGAAACTACGCTGCGCAATGAGGGGAATGTCCATATGCCGTCAAATGCGGTGAAAGAAGTCACACCGGAAGAGCAATTTGCAGCATTGCGGATGAAGCGGGACAGTGCATGGCAGGTGCTGCAGGATCAACTTACAGAGCTGGAGCAGGCAGAGAAAGAGGAATACCTGGCCCAATATGCCCAGCGGCGTTATAAGGAACAGCGTTTGGAGCTTTTATTGCAGGCAAAGGGGATTGCCCACTGCCTTGTGATATTGGAGGAACAGCAGGCCAATGTGATTGTAGCAGAAGCAGAGCTCAGTGAGCAATATGAAAAGATTTTTGATTTAATTTTGCGCAACACGGATTTTACGGCGCAGGAAATTGTGCTGCTTCCTTTGAACAACACAGCTGGAAATTCATAGAGATTTCGTATAAGTATGAATAAAACATAGGAAAAGGGCAGTATTTTCCGACAGAAAAAATAAAGCGAAAAACCTGCCGGTAAAGTTCAGAAAGGAAACAATGGTGTTTTGAACGAATTGTTTCCTCTCTGAATTTTTTTTAGCCTTTTATGCAGAATTTATGCAAATTCAGTTTCAATTTTGGGTAAATGCTGGTATACTTAAAAGGACTCAGAGAAAAAATGAGGTGAAGGATATGCCTGAAGGTAAAAATCAGGAGCATGGGGTTGGTGAGACGACCAATGCCTATGGCAGTATCAAAATTGCCGAGGATGCAGTGGCTGGTATTGTTAGTCTGGCTGCGGCACAGATTAAAGGTGTGGCAGCGATGTCGGGCAGCATGGCTTCGGGAATTACGGAAAAACTGGGCAAGAAAAACCTGGCTAAGGGAGTTAAGGTAGAAATAGAAGAACAGGACGTTAAGATTGCCCTACATATCAATGTGGAATATGGGGTGAGAATACCTCAGCTGGCGCAGGAAATGCAGAATAAGGTAAGAGATACAGTACAGACGATGACAGGCTTAAAAGTAAAAGAAGTGAATATTTATGTGCAGGGAATTTCCTTTGATCACCTGGAAACGGTGGAGGACTCTGCGGAAAAGAAAGAAACAGAGGTGTAGTCATGAGACATCAGAGCAGAGAAACAGCATTTAAAATAATCTATCAGTTGGATATAGGAAAAAATGATTTGGAGACTGCTTTGCAGCACACCATGGAGGAAGACGGGCTGAATCGGCGAGAACGGGCATTTTGTCAGGAACTGGTGATGGCGGTGGAAGATAAATTGTCTGAAATTGACCAGATCATTGAGCGCAATACTACTGGTTGGCATGTAGGACGTATGATGAGCGTGGACCGCAATCTGCTCCGCCTGGCGGTATATGAGATGCTTTTCAGCGCCCATATATCCCCGAAAGGTGCCATCAATGAAGCAGTGGACATGGCCAAGGTGTATGGAAAGCAGGAGTCCGCAAGCTTTGTCAACAGTATACTGGACAAGGTACTGAAGCAGGAAGAACGGCGGGACGATTTGGTGACAGAAGCTGCGGCAGAGGCAGCAGAGGAACCTGCTTTGCTGCAGGAGGAACCGAAGGTTGTGACGCGGGAAATATCTGAGAAGGAAGCGGAGCAATTATTGCTGGACAGTACACAGATAATATAAGCAGGTGGGTAGATGCAGAAAGAAATTCTATCGGTCAGTGAGATTAATTTGTATATCAAAAAACTTTTGCAGCAGGATGGGCGAATGAGTAGCGTGTTGGTGCGGGGAGAAATTTCAAATTTTACACGGCACAGCTCGGGACATCTTTATTTTTCTTTGAAGGATACGACAGGAGCGATCAAATGCGTGATGTTTCGCAGCAATGCCCAGCGACTGCAATTTCAGCCCGGGCATGGAATGGAAGTACTGGTTTCCGGTTATGTTTCGGTGTATGAGCGGGACGGCGTATACCAGCTGTATGTGGAACAGATGATGGCAGCTGGTGCTGGTACGTTGCATTTGGCTTATGAAAAATTGAAGAAAAAGCTGGAAGGGGAAGGGCTGTTTGATAAAATGAATAAACGTCCGCTGCCTTTTTTGCCCCGGAAGGTGGGCATTGTGACTTCCCCCACCGGGGCTGCCATACGGGACTTATTATCTATTATCCATCGCCGCAATGCCGGTATATCGGTGTATGTGGTGCCGGCTATTGTGCAGGGGCAGGAGGGCATTGCCTCTATTTGTCAATCGTTGGAGGTTCTCTACCAGCATGATATGGATGTTATTATTGTAGGCCGAGGCGGTGGTTCACTGGAAGAATTGTGGTGCTTTAATGAAGAAGCAGTGGTGCGCAAAATTGCAGCCAGCCCGGTACCGATTATCAGCGCAGTGGGGCATGAAACTGATGTGACGCTGGCTGATTTTGCAGCGGATGTGCGGGCGGCAACGCCTTCTATGGCGGCGGAAGTGGCTGTGCCGGAGAAAAAACAATTGGAAGAGGTATTGTCATTGCGGCAGCGCACGCTGGAGCAGCGTTTCTCCAGTCTTTTGCTTCACAAAAAACAATATTTAGAGCATTTGGCCAGCCACCGTCTGCTGCAAAAGCCGGAATTGTTATTACAAGATCGGCAGCAGTTGCTGGATGAAACAAATGAAAAATTGGAAAAAGCTATACAACTGATTTTAGCACAGAAAAAACAGGAGTTTGCAGCGCGTGCGGAAAAGCTCAATGCGTTGAGTCCCCTTCATGTACTGGGCCGCGGTTATGCCCTGTGCCAAAAGGAGAACGGACAGGTGGTACGCAGCGCCAGCGATACTGCAGTGGGTGAAAGGGTACAGATTGTACTGGAAAAAGGATGCTTGACAGCCAGTGTGCTAGATAGGGAGGAACGACATGGAAGAAAAGGAATTGACTTATGAGCAGGCGATGGAGAGGCTGGAACAGGCGCTTTATCGCCTGGATGCCGGAGATTTGCCGCTGGAAGAGTCGCTGAACTGTTTCCAGGAAGGCTTAAATTATATCAAGATTTGTCAGGAGAAATTGAATGGGGCAGAAGGCAAGTTAAAGCTGCTTCGCGGAGAAAAATTTGTAGACTGGCAGGAGAACGGGTGACAAAAGGAGACAAGCAACGAAGGAGTTGTACGATATGGAGATAAAAGCCTATATGAAGGAGGCAAGGCAGCTTACTGATCAGCGCTTGCGGGAGCTTTTGCCGACAGAAGACACCTATCCGCAAATCATTCATGAAGCCATGGCATACAGCGTGTTTGCTGGTGGTAAGCGTTTTCGGCCATTGCTGTGTTTGGCCAGCTGTCAGGCGGTATGCGGCAGCTGGGAGCCGGCATTGGACGGAGCCTGTGCGCTGGAGTGCATTCATACTTACTCCCTGATTCACGATGACTTGCCGGGGATGGATGATGACGATTACCGTCGGGGCAAGCTGACCAATCATAAAGTCTTTGGCGACGGCATTGCAATTTTGGCCGGCGATGCGCTGCTTACCTATGCCTTTGAAATTCTGACGGGCCTGGAGCGCAGTGTGAAGCCGGAAAAACTGTTGCAGGTTATAAAAGAAATAAGTCAGGCCAGTGGCACGGCGGGTATGATTGGCGGGCAAGTGGTAGATATTATATCTGAACAGGAGAAACCTACTGCCCAGTTGTTGCAGTATATTCACCATCATAAAACGGGCGCGCTGCTCGTCGCTTCTGTGCGCACAGGTGCGATATTAGGCGGTGCGGATGAAGCACAGCTAGAAGCGTTGACTGCTTATGCCCGTCAGTTGGGTCTGGCTTTTCAGATTACCGATGATATTCTGGATGTGGTAGGCGATGAGAAGAAGCTTGGCAAGCCAGTAGGCAGTGATGAAAAAAATGAAAAAGCAACATTTCCCGCTTTATTTGGATTGGAGCAATCCCGCAAAATGGCCCAGGATGCCGTGGAAACAGCCATTGCCGCGTTAGAGCCCATTGGTGAAAAGGGTGATATTTTAACAGAGCTGGCGCGATATTTGCTGGAACGGGAAAATTAGGGATACGATAAAATACAAAGTGATGCCGGTTTCCAAGCAGAAGATATCCGAAGGGAGTTCTGTGGATGAAATGGTTTGATGTGTTGGACAATCGGGTTTTGCAGGCGGCACTGTTTGCCTGGCTGATTGCCCAGTGCTTGAAGGTGATTCTTGTATTTTGGAAGGAAAAACGGTTGGACTGGAGCAGAATGTTAGGTTCAGGAGGAATGCCCAGCGCTCATTCTGCTTTTGTTGTAGCGATGGCTGCTTCTGTAGGAAAATATACAGGTCTGTCCAGCGTTTCCTTTGCTATTGCAGCAGTAGTAGCTTGCGTGGTGATGTATGACGCGGCCAATGTGCGGTGGGAAGCGGGAAAGCAGGCAGAGCTCTTGAATCGGATTGTGATGGATATTTATCGTGATAATCATTTAGATCAGGAAAAATTGAAAGAACTGTTGGGACATACGCCGGTGGAAGTGGCGGCAGGTGCTTTGCTGGGCATTGCCGTGGGCGTATGTGTGTAGAGAAAAAGAAGGTGAAGCGTATGCAATATTTACATCAGATAAAAACGCCAGAGGATATCAAATCCTTGAAGATAGCAGAATTAAAGATCTTGGCGCAGGAAATCCGCAAGGAAATTATCAGCGTCGTATCGCAAAACGGCGGCCATCTGGCTCCAAATCTTGGCGCTGTAGAATTAACGCTGGCTCTGCACAGCGTATTTCATACGCCGGAGGATAAATTGATTTGGGATGTAGGACATCAGGCCTATGTGCACAAATTATTGACAGGGCGTTATGAGCGATTTTCTACCATTCGTACCTACGGAGGGCTGTCGGGTTTTCCCAAACGCAGTGAAAGTGCACATGACGCTTTTGGTGCAGGGCATAGCAGCACATCCATTTCGGCAGCAGTAGGTATGGTCAAGGCCAGGGAGCTGCGAGGGGAAAAGCACAACGTCATTGCAGTCATTGGGGATGGCGCGATGACCGGCGGCATGGCTTTTGAAGCCTTAGAAAATGCGGGACACTTAAATAGCAACCTGATTGTGGTTCTCAATGACAATGAGATGTCCATAGACCCCAATGTGGGCGCTATGGCAGAATATTTGAGCAGAGTGCGCAGCAATCCCTCTTACACAAAGAGTAAAGAGGACGTAGAGGAATTGTTGAAAAAAATCCCCGCTATTGGAGATAAAATGTTCAAGGCGGCTGACCGTCTGAAGGATTCTCTGAAATACCTGTTAGTTCCCGGCGTATTATTTGAGGAATTTGGCTTTAAATATTATGGGCCGGTAAATGGACATGACTTATCAGCGCTTCTTACAGTATTAGATAATGTAAAGAATATGAATTGTCCGGTACTGGTGCATGTGGTGACACAAAAGGGCAAAGGCTATGCGCCTGCGGAAAAAAATCCAGACCTGTTTCATGGTGTCGGTGCTTTTGATGTGCTGACTGGTCAGATCAAAAAGAAAACAACCCTTCCCAGCTATACTTCTGTGTTTGGAAATACCTTGAGGGAGCTGGGCAAGGCTGATGAAAGCATAGTAGGAATTACGGCGGCTATGGGAAAGGGCACTGGCATTTGTATTTTTCAGGAGCAATTTCCGGAGCGCACCATCGATGTGGGTATTGCCGAGGAACATGCGGTGACCATGGCTGCCGCGATGGCTTTAGAGGGCTTCAAGCCGGTGGTGGCAATTTATTCTACCTTTTTGCAGCGGGCTTATGATCAGATTTTGCATGATGTGGCCTTGCAGAAAGCGCCGGTAGTATTTTGTTTGGACCGCGCCGGAATTGTCGGAGATGATGGTCCTACCCATCATGGCGTATTTGACATCGCCTATTTGCGGCATATTCCCGGTATGATCTGTATGGCGCCGAAGGATGAAAATGAATTGCGCCATATGTTGCATTCAGCCCTGCAATATCATGCGCCGGTGGCAATTCGTTATCCTCGCGGCGCCGGATTAGGCGTGGCGCAGGATGAAGTATTGCAGGTGCTGCCTGTAGGCAAAGGGGAAGTGCTGCAGGAGGGCGAGCGTGTTACGCTGTTGGCTTTGGGCAGTATGGTAGAAGTTGCGCGGCAGGTAGCACAGCGGCTGAAGGATGAAAAAAATATCACAGCTACCGTGATCAACGCCCGCTTTGTAAAGCCTCTGGATGAAACGCTGATTCTCCAATATGGGCGGAATAGTCAGCTTTTGGTGACTTTAGAGGAACATAGCCTGGCCGGAGGCTTTGGCTCCGCTGTGCTGGAATTGCTGAACCAGGAACAGGTGAACATCAGCAACGTGCTGCGCATCGGTATTGGAGATGAATTTGTACCTCATGGCAATACGGAACTGTTAAAGCAGCTGGCAGGGCTGGATGTCCAATCCATTACGGAAAAAATCAGCAGCCGTCTGGCAGAATTGCAGGTGTGAACGGTGACCAAAAAGAGACTGGATGTTGTTTTAGTAGAAAAAGGGCTGGCTGCCAGCAGAGAAAAAGCGAAAGCTTTGATTATGGCAGGTAAAGTTTTAGTGAATGAAAATAAAATTGACAAAGCGGGGACAGAGGTGGATTCGGAGCTGCCCATCCGTTTACTGGGGCAGGATATTCCCTATGTGAGCCGCGGAGGTTTGAAGCTGGAAAAGGCGCTGCAGGTTTTTCCAGTAGATTTGACGGGAACGGTTGTGGCAGATCTGGGCGCTTCCACCGGGGGCTTTGTGGACTGCGCTTTGCAGAACGGTGCCGCGAAGGTGTTTGCCATTGATGTAGGCTACAACCAATTGGATTGGAAACTGCGCACCGATGAGCGTGTAATCAGTATGGAAAAAACGAATGCCCGTTATTTAGAAGCGGATAGTTTGGGAGAGCAGGTGGACGTTGTGACCACGGACGTATCCTTTATCTCTCTGGATAAGATTTTGCCGCCGGCCATGTCTTTCCTCAAGGATGGCGGTCATGTGCTGGCTTTGATCAAACCCCAGTTTGAAGCAGGACGGGAAAAGGTAGGCAAAAAAGGTGTGGTACGGGATACAGCGGTGCATCAGGAAGTAATAGAGAAAATTTTGCAGCTTTGCCGGGAGATTGACTTGACAGTGTGGGGATTAGATTTTTCTCCAGTAAAGGGACCAGAGGGCAATATCGAATATCTTTTGTGGGGGAGAAAGGATTCCCATACTGATTTTACAGCGGATGCAGTTGCTGTGGTAGCTGCTGCCCATGCGCAGTTGGATAAATGAACGGGAGTCTGCCAAATATGACAATGGGGAGCAGACAAATCCTGTTTGCGGCGCAAGAATCTATAGAACGCTTTTTATTTCAGTATCAATCCCAATTGGCTGTATGGGTCTTAGTTTTGTTGGCCTTTTTTACTGGCGCTTTGCTGTATCGCAGTTTGTGGATGCTTTGGCGGAGATGGCGTACCAACCTTCGCTTTCGACGAGGAGCTCAGGCGGAAAAACAGGCCGCGAAATTTTTAAGGCGCAGGGGATATAAAATTATCGCAGCGCAGTTGTCCGAACCGATTCTTATCTATGTAGACGGTGAGCCACAAAAAAGTATGGTACGTGCGGACTTTTTGGTTCGTCGCCGATGGAAAACCTACATTGTAGAAGTAAAGAGCGGCCAGCAGGGCACAGTGCGTTTGCCCAATGTACGGCGACAGTTACTGGAATACAAGTTAGTGTATCAACCGGATGGCATTTTGCTGTTGGACATGGAGCATCATAATTTACAGGAAATTCGTTTTGCTTATGGAGCGCAGCGGCGTAAAAAATGGCTGCGCATCACTTTGCTGATTTTGGCGCTGGGCAGTCTGATATGGTGCCTTTGGCAATTTTTTTAGGAGAATAAGACGATGGAAGCAGTAAAAACAGTGGGATTAATTATTAATATTTTCAAAAAACCTATTATTGAAATTGGTCTGCAGGTGATTCAATTACTGAATGCGCGGCAGGTGCGAACCATTGCTATAGGGGAAGAGGCGGAGGCATTGGGTCTGGCACCGACGGAGAAAGACGATTTTTGCCAGATGGCACAGGTCGTGCTGGTTATCGGCGGTGACGGTACTATGCTGCGCGCTGCCCGTACTGTCTACGGCAGGGAAATTGCCATTTTGGGCATCAACCAAGGATATTTGGGTTTTCTGACAGAAATTGAAGTGGAACAGCTGGCGGAAAGCTTGGAGCAATTGCTCCAAGGCGCGTACACTGTGGAGCGGCGTATGATGCTGACTGCGCAGGTGTATCGAAATGGCGTGTGCATTGCCGATGTCAGTGCGCTGAATGATTTGGTCGTGACCAAAGGCGCGCTGTCCCGTATTATAAAAATGGAGCTCTACTTGGAGGACAAGCTGGTGGAGAAATATCACGGTGACGGTCTGATTTTTTCCACACCTACCGGTTCTACTGGTTATTCCTTATCGGCCAATGGTCCTATTGTATATCCCAATATGGATTTATGTATTGTCACGCCTATCTGTCCTCATAGCTTGATTGCACGGCCTTTGATTTTTTCTCCAGAGCATACTCTAACTTTACGGTTGGATGCCAACAATGCGCCAGCGATGCTGACTGTGGACGGACAAAACGGCGTGGAGCTAAAACAGGGAGATTGGATTCAAATCAGCAAGGCAGAGCATGATACTTATCTGCTGGTTTTGGAAAAACGTAATTTCTTTGCTGTACTGCGGGAAAAGTTAAAAGGTGTACAGGAATAAACGTGGATGGTGAGATAGTTGAAAACAAAACGTCATAGAAAAATTTTAGAGTTGATTAAGGAAAACGTAGTGGGCACGCAGGAAGAATTGGCTGATCTGTTAAAGCAGGATGGCTTTGCAGTGACCCAGGCTACAGTTTCCCGCGATATTAAAGAGCTGGCTCTGATCAAAATTCCCACAAGTGATGACCAGTATCGCTATGCACTGCCCATGGAGGTTGCAGTGTCGGAAACACGGCTGCGCTTTTTATTGAAGGAGTTTGTGCTGAATTATGCTGCCAGTGAAAATATATTACTGGTGCGCACAGCGCCGGGCAATGCCAATGCAGTTGCTTCTGCCTTGGACAATGCGCAGTGGGGAGAAATTTTGGGCTCAGTGGCCGGCGATGACACAATTTTGGTAGTCGCCAGAAAAAAAGAAGACATCCCGTGTATTATTGAAAAACTGGAGTCTTATCTGGATTGAGAAATGGCAGGTGGAAAGTATGCTTGTACGGCTGATGGTAAAAGATTTTGCGCTGATTCAGCATATTGAACTGGAGTTCGACAGTCGCTTTAATGTGCTAACCGGGGAAACCGGCGCAGGCAAGTCGATTATTGTAGATGCAGTATCCTTGTTGTTAGGTGCGCGCGCCAACAGCAAAGATATTCGGTTTGGCTGTGACAGGGCAATTGTGGAGGGGACTTTCACAGTGGGAGACCAGCCGCAGTTGTTGCAATTATTAGAAGATTTGGGTTGTGAACTGGATGAGGAACGACAGCTTATCCTGCGCCGCGAGCTGATGGCCAGCGGGAAAAATGTATGCCGTATGAATGACCGCAGCGTCACCTTGGCCACCTTTCGCCAGGTAGGGCAATTATTAATCAATATTTACGGTCAGCATGATTTTCAGGCGATTTCCAACAAAGACCATCATCTGGAATTGCTGGACAGTCTGGGCGACGCCGCCTTTCAAGAGGAAAAGGAGCAGACGGCAGAGGCATACCGGCAATGGGCTGAGATACAGCAAAAGAAAAGCGCTCTGCAAAAATCCTTGCAGGAACGGCAGGAACGACTGGAGTTTTTCCAATTCAAATTGCGGGAGCTGGAAGAACTGCAGCTGACAGAAGGCGAAGAAGAAGCGTTGGAGCAGGAGCTGGCAGTGTTAGACAATTTTGAGAGGATTGTCTCAGTCACAGAAAAGACCTATCAAATGCTCTATGGCGACCGTCGCTCCGTCTATGCGCTGCTTACCGCTGCCGTGGATGGCATGCAGGGAATTGCCCAATATGACAGCCGTCTGGCAGAAATGACAGAAGGTCTGCAAAGTATGCTCTATATCGCGGAGGATTACGGCCTGACACTTTCCAGCTACGGCGACAAAGTGGATTATGACGCCCAGCGTCGCGACCGGCTTAATGAACGTAAATATATCCTGGACAAGGCCAAACGCAAATATCATATGTCTATCGAGCAGCTCATTGCCGAGCAGGGACGGCTGCAGCAGGAAATCAACACTTTGGAGTGTGCAGATGAAGAATTGGAAACCTTGTCGCTGCTTTCGGCAGAAAAAGAAACGCATTATCGACAGCTGGCGCTGCATTTGCGGGAAAAACGAAAAGAATTGGCAGTGCAGCTCACACAAGGCCTATTGGAACAACTGGCGCAGCTGGCCATGGACCATACCCGTTTTGAAGTAAGGTTTGCAGAAGCAGGCGCCGGGTTGCAGGGCATCGACCAGGTGGAATTTTTTATGTCAGCCAATCCTGGACAGCCTTTGCGGGAGTTGAGTGAAATTGCTTCTGGTGGGGAGATGTCCCGCATTATGTTGGCCTTCAAGACAGTTTTGGCGCAGCATGAAAGCATCGGCACGCTCATTTTCGACGAAATTGATACAGGAATCGGCGGCAATATCGTGGTAAAGGTAGGCGAAAAACTGGTGGCAGTCAGCAGACATGCGCAGGTTATTTGCGTGACCCATTCGCCTCAGATTGCAGCGATGACCGACCGCCATTTTCAAATTCAGAAGCAGGTGGAAGACCAGCAGACCGTTACCCATGTTGCGGCGCTGGATGGAGAAGCAGAGATTCGAGAGCTGGCCCGCATGCTGGGCGGAGAAGAAGAATTTCAGCTGCATCATGCAGTGGAATTAAAACGCACGGCAAACCTCTACAAACAATCTTCTGATAAATGAAGAAGACGCCGATAAATTTTCCCACAATAGGATTCCTGCACGACAGATAAAATGAAAATAAATCAGAACCATTTAGTCCTGCCGCTGTTCCACATAAAAAGAAACAGCGGCGTTTTGTATTGTACTGATTCTCAAAAGTTAGAGCCAAAATCTAACCAGAGGGGGTCGGTATTTTTATTTGCAGTCGAAAAAATTTTTTCTGACAGGATTGCTTTTTATTACGGTTAGTGATATATTTATTACAGTAATCGTAATAAGGAGGGAAAATCATGCGGGATCATACCAAAGGCGGCGCACTCACCGAAGTGACTTTTTATATTTTGCTTGCGCTTTATACGCCGAAACACGGATATGCAGTTATGCAATTTATTGAAGAAAAGACAGGCGGGCGGCTTTCTTTGGGCGCAGGTACGCTGTATGGCGCATTGAACTCGCTGCTGGAAAAGGGTTGGATTGCGCCTTATGGGGACAGCGGGGACAGAAAGAAGGAATATCTCATTACCCTACAGGGGAAGAAGGTTGCGGAAAAAGAGCTGGCAAGGCTCAGGGAACTTGTAACCATTGCAAAGGAAATTGTTGGAGGTGCAGTATGAGTAAAAAATATTATCGCTTTTTTGGCGGTCTGTTGAATGCACAGGCGCGTTGGCTGAACAAAATGTCCGCGAGAGGCTATCGCCTTGTCAGGACAGAAAAACTGTTGTACGAGTTTGAAGCATGCCAACCCAATGAGGTAACATACTGCGTGGAGTTTGTCGGGCAGAAGTCCAGAGAACACGCAGAAGCCTATCGCGATTTTTTGGAAGAGATGGGCTACAAAGTATTTTATAAAAATATTAATCTCAATTATTCTATCGGCAAAGTGCGTTGGAGACCGTGGGCTGAAAAAGGTGGCCGGATAGCGACAAACGCAAGTACCTTCAATCGCGAGCTACTGCTTGTAGAAAAAGAGAATGACGGAAAAGCGTTTGCGCTTCACACTTCCCATGAGGACAAAGAAAGCTATTACACCACATTGCGAAATCCTTGGCTTTTGTTGCTGATGATGCTTGCGGCATTTGCCGTCGCCAATGGCTCTGCCATTTTGAGTGTACTTGCAGTGATTTGTCTGCTTCCGATCCTGATATATCAGTCACAAATCTGGGCGAACAGACGGGAGGCAAGGACAAAAGAGTGGTGATGGCAGCGTGTGGGGCTCTTCTCTAACGCACTGTATAGCTGCGGTGATAATGTGAGTAGCTCTGTTTTAGGAAAAATGATAAAAATACTTTTATATTGGGCAAGAAAAGGGCGACAGCAAGGAGTGCTGCCGCCTGCTTGTATGAAGAAAACCCCCAGCTAGGCTGGGGGTTCCGGAAAGCTTAAAGC
>CAJUDO010000021.1 GCA_910585405.1 uncultured Peptococcaceae bacterium
GCATGACTGTTAATCATGATGTCACTGGTTCGAGTCCAGTTTGGGGAGCCATTTTTTTATTCTTTTGGAGGGGTTCCCGAGCGGCCAAAGGGGACGGACTGTAAATCCGTTGGCTCCGCCTTCGAAGGTTCGAATCCTTCTCCCTCCACCAAACAAGAACCGCAATTTCGATACAATGTGTATCAAAATTGCGGTTCTTACTTTTGTCTGGAAATGCTGTATACATAGCAATTTTTAAAGTTTTCGGAACAGCTCGTTGATGTGCTGGCCTGCGGCTTCATTGTCCCGTGCGTACTGTGCTGCCTGTCGCTTCTCCGCTTCTATGCGCTGTGCTTCTTCCTGTGCCCGCCGACGTAGAACATCCTGATAATTTTGTCTCAGTGTTTGCAGATTCGACATCGCTTGGGTCAGCTCGAGATTGTCATCGTAGGTCGTCACACGAACGCCGAGGCTCTTTTCCTGTGAGTCTGCAATTTGATTTTCCGAGTCAAACAGCAGGGAATCAATCCCATAAGAGATGAAAACACTGATGGCATCGTCAGTGTAGTATTTTGCCTTAAACAGTTGCATCTGACGTCCGTCTGGCAATTCACAGACGAGCTCTCCTGGATGGTCTTGAAATTTGAAAAAACCCTTCTTCGGAGACGTCTTAGAGACGATTCGGACAAAGATTTCCGACTGCATAATCGGTGAGTCTTCGTATCCGCACATCTTCCCTACCGAGATAATCTGTCCCGGCCAGAATTCCCGCTGAAAGGCACTGTACTCATGATCTGGGATAAATAGTCCCGGAAAAAAATCAATACTCCACATACTTCCACTCTCCCTTTATCATCAGTATAAATGATTTTTCCAGCAAAAACAATCATTGATTGTGGTAATGGCTGTCCCTGCAGGACATTTTTTATTCCGAATCACCACTGTCTTGTTTTTGCGCTTTTTCGATAGAAAAGATACTACAACTCCTATTTATCTCCAATTTTTGTACGCTAGCTCATAAAAGAGCTCTCTATTGGATGTTCGGTTTGGGGGAGCCTATGAATATAAGATTTTTAGAGAGTTTTTTTAATTTTCTATAAACGATAAGGAGCCCAGTAACTGCTTTCGCGGTCTTCTGAGCTCCTTATCGTTTGTAAGGTTATTATCTGTTTTTTAATAATTGTGCCGGAACTTTAGGCTGATAAAATGGTCCACTACAAGCAAAATTGGCGGATACCTGTCCGATGAATAAAGCGGCGGATAAAAGCATGGTGCTGTGACGGGTGATAAATTTTTTTAGCATAGTTCTCTTCTCCTTTGTTCTTTTCCTAACAGTAATGATATAGCGGCGCAAAATGCACCTAATATAATCGCAAGGGTAAGCTGTACAGACAAAAAACTGATGAATAGACTGCATATCGCTATGAAAACGATTGCCTGTAAGCTTTTTTTGCGAAAATATACAAGTTCGCCTTTTTGAAAAGGCCGATTGGCGTGATCGATGGGTGCTGTTTTCCAAACAATTAGCAATATGGATATGCCCATACCAACTGCCAAGTATTTCTCCAGTTGTGTTGACAAACAAGTAAGTAACACCATGGAGCTCCAATAGATTCCGATGCTTAACAACAAACAACCTCTATGTGTGCGGGCATGAAAACCACCTGCAGTATAACGAAGCGGCAAAAAGCCAAGATAATAAAAAAGTGTGATCGCAAAACAATCCATACTGACCGCCAGGAAGAAGATCAAGCCATATACTAAGCATTGGAAGAACAGGGTTTGCACACAATATTGATAGAGCTCCACTTCCTCTTTTTGAATCTTCTGTTCTTCCAGTAAAATTTTTAAAAACTGGTTTGTCCACTTCATAATCATCTTGCCACCTCATTTTCCAGTACAATATTTAAAATAAACTGCTGTTCGCTGCAGCGAATATCAAAGGTACCGCGATATTTATCGACAATGGTTTTCATGTTGGTAATGCCTAAACCATGCAGTTCTTCGTTTGGCTTGCTGGTGGTGATACTTTGATTAGAAATAGGGACTTTTTCTTTTACAGGATTTTTGATTACAATATGCAGAATATTTTCCTGCAATTTCATGGTAAGCCATATTTTTTTCCGTTCGGGCTCAGGCACTTTGACAGTGGCCTCGATGGCGTTATCCAGAGCATTTCCCAGCAAAAGGGCCAGGTCGATGGTCTTGATTGCCAGTGTTCCATATAGTGCTACTGCCGGAATGATGTTGATTTGCTGCCGGTTGGCCTCGTGTATTTTAGCGGAAAGCACCGTATCCAAGACAATATTTTCTGTGTATTCGATGAGATCGTCACCGACTGTATTTAACATAGATTGCAACTGGTCCAAGGCCTGCTGCGTTTTGTTTTGCTGAATATAGCTTTGCAAAATCAGCAGAAAATTTTTGGTATCATGTACTTGCTTTTTGATGGTGCTGTTTTTTTCCACCAACTCCGCATAATGTTTTTCCTGACTATTTAATTGCTGCTCTGCAAACTCAGCTTGCAATTTCGCAGCCTGTAAATGGTGCATTTCATTCAAAATACGGAAAATAATTAAGTTTGATAAAATTAACAACACGCTGGTAAGCAGAAAACGATTCAAGGAATCAATATTTTGGCTTTCCAAAATTAAATAATATTGTTGAATTAAAATAATCACAGTGATTGACGGGTAAAGTAGAAATGCAAAGTACCACTTACGTTCTAACGTTGCCAATATTTGCTCATGTCTATGTTTCATATAATAGAATAGCAGAAAGTAAAAAATCATTACTATTAATTTTGATAGCATTAAACCGATTGCATAATCTTGTAGGCGGTTGTTGCCTGTTGCATAGATTTCTCCTGCTGAGAACATTAAAAAACCATGTACACCGTATTCGACGATTACATCAATCGCCCAGAAAAAAAGTGTCATAAATATTTTGGACAAAAAAGCACCGTGATAACAAAACGTGATTGTTAGATAACAAAGCAATGAACATGCAGTTTTCATCCAGGCTTCCGGTAAATAGTAAGATCCGGCTAATTTACAAGTGAAAATCAGTATAAAGATAATGCTTGCTAATTTTTTTGGCACGCGCCATCCACTAAAAAAAACTTGAAAAAATAGATATGCCAGTAGTATTTCAAAGAAAACGCCGATTGTATCTAAAATAAATTTTGGATCCATCGTTATACCTCAAAAAAATAGCGATGATATTGTTCCTGTGCATGTTTTTTGCATCGTCTGCTGACAGGCAGCGTGAGCAATTCCTTGGAGCCGGCGTATCCCAGTTGTACCACCTCATCTTGAAATTTTTTAATATAACGGCAGTTTACCAAAAAGCTTTTGTGAATCCGTACAAAAAAGTGTTCCGCAAGGTAGGTCTCCTGCTCGCTGATTTTACCATACATTTCAAAAGCCTTGCCATTTTTGTGGTGGACGATCAGCTTTCGTTTATTGGATTCAATGTAGACGATATCCTTCATCTCCACTTCAATTATTTCTCTGTTTTGCGGAATTTGAAAAATATCATGTGCGGAACGATACTGCGCTACACAGCGTTGGAATTCTTCCTGAAAAAGTTGTGAATCCAAAGGCTTTAACAAAAATTGAAAGGTGTGTAAATGCAGCGCTGAGGTAATATATTTTGTGTAGCCGGAAATAAAGATTAAAATAATGTCAGACAGCTGATTTTGCAGGATCTGTGCAACTTCCAGACCGGTCAACTCTCCTTCCAGTTCAATATCCAGAAAGACCAGGTCAAAGGATAGGTTGCTTTGCAGCATAGCCTCGCCGGAGGTGAAGGTATGAAGTTGGACCGTAATTCCTGTTTGTTGCTTTTGGAGTTCTTCTGTCAGTTCCTCGCGGATGACAGGGTTGTCCTCACAAATTCCAATGAGCATTTGTATCCCTCCTTAGTTGAATCTTAGTATAGAGAATTCTGAAGAAAGAATCAACAAAAACGTAAAAATAACCGGAAAAAATGTATTTTCCGGTTACAATATTTTACAATCAGATTAGATAATAAAAAATTCCCTTTCCCGTATTGCGCAAGATAATTAAATCGGACTCGATTTCCAGCAGAAATGCACTTTTTTCTGTTGCATAAGAATAACGTCCGATACAGCGTTGTTTACACAATGACAAAATTTCTGCGATGACTTCCCCTTTTTTGCGATATTTTTGTTTTTGCTCCGTTTTCCACACGACAATTTTCTGCAAATTTTCTCTGGATAATTTTACGTATTGTGCTTCTTTATCGATATAGGCGTTTAGCTCTTTTTTATTGATCGCACAAAGCGTCAGTACTTGGTCAAATACGGCAGTGTAAGCTTCATAGGCAAATCCAAATTCTATATAGCTGATGACTTTGGCCAGCAATTGTGTGCGTAGAAAGAAATCCGGACATTTGCGGTCGTTTTCCAAGATGTTCATTTTCAGCTCTTGGATGATGGATTGTTCAATGGCACGATCATCTACCGCATATAGCTGTATTTTTTTATAGTTCTCTACGGCCTCTCTGAGCACCACGGCATTCATTCGTTTCTCACCTCCAATGATTAAAGAATAAACATTGTATGTATATTTTATAACATTTTAAGCCATAATTCGATATAGAAAAAACTCTTACAATAATAATAAGGAGGTTTTTCTATGAATACTGAAAAATACAAGGAACAATTTATCGAACTAGGTTTAGCTATAAAACATTACCGCATTAGAAAGGGCTTAACGCAGGAACAATTAGCTGAAAAAATTCATATCTCACCACAGCAGATCAGTAGGATTGAGTCTCCAAAATCTCAAAATAGTACAACGCTGTACACATTATTTTTGATTGCTGATGCGCTGGAAGTTGAAGTAGCTCAGCTATTCAGCTACCGTTAGGGATTGATATATAATTTGTAAAAGGAGTTATTCTAAGAGGATATTCTTAGGATAACTCCTTTTTGATTATAAAATATTATAAAAGGGTGCATAGAAGAATTCAGCAAAAGTGTCATAAAAAACAAGAAAGCTGTATTATCAGGTTTTTGTGTGGAACGGTTATGACAATTTTGCAGTTCGTTTTTACAAAAATATAGTTCTTTTTTAAGATTGCTCGTATACTCTTGCGTGTGAGAGCAATTGTGTTTCATTTTGTGGTTTACAAATCTTAATCTTTTTTCTTTTTAACTTTAAAAAGAAAAAAGGGCGGGATTTTACCATGGAACAAGACAAAATTGCTACATTGCGCAAGCTGCTGCTGGGTCAGAAGAAGCATTGCTGCAATTGTTGGAATGTTTTACTCCTTTACTCAGAAAATACGCGCGTAAATTTGAATATGAAGATACCTTTGCGGAATTACAGTTATATTTGATTCAACTTATCAAAAACTTTCCGCTCATTGCAGATGATTGGAACGATGGTCAAATTGTCAATTACATTGCGAAAGCAATTTATACGTATTACATTAAGTTATCCAAACACAATAGCTTTCGAGAGAATTATTTGTTGGAATTTAATCCAGAGATTATGGACAGAGCAGCGCGCAATATCGGTACAGAACAAAGAATGATGTTGCAGGAAGCCTTTACCCAATTAAGCAGCTGGCAAAAAACAGTGTTAGTAATGCATTATCTGCAAGGCTATTCTATTCAGGAAATTGCCAAAATCTATGGGAAATCAAGACAAGCAGTTAACAAAGTGAAAGTACAAGCACTCGACATTTTACAAAAACAACTAAAGCATTAAAAAGAATAAAGAATCTCTCACCTAAGCTGTCAAGGGACAGTGACAGATTTGTTAGCTCAATATTAAAATCAGATTGTTCATTTATTTCCTTTGGTTGTCTTTATATAAGCAGTTTGAGGGTCGTTCTGTATAGGATGACCCTCAAAGTATTACTTTAATATGCATTGTTTTCACAAAACAAATTGGCTATGTTTTTGTAATTACATTTTGCAAATTGTCACGAATCTCAACCAAATCTTCTTTGATGGATTCTAATGTATCCAGTTTTTCTGTGAGTGCCAGAATAATTTCTTGGAAATTCTGTTCACGTTGGCTGTTCTCCTTGAGCACGTAAAATAACAGCGCTACAAAGAGTACTGCCCACAGACCTTGGCTGGCGGCTAATTGCAATACATCCGGTTCCATGGCGAACACCTCTCTTTCTTTTTAGGATACAGGTACCTCAAAAGTAAAAAAGATTATTTATGGAGAAATGTAAAGAGGGTTCAAGTAAATATCTATACATTTTTTTGAATGGAATATCAAAAATTGTTTTATAAAAGAAAACATGACAATGGGACTACGAATATGGGGATATGGAATCGTAAACAACACTCTGGAAATGTGTTGCGCAGAATCTTACCGCTTGGAACATTTTTACTGCAGTTTGCTTGTAAATGGATAGTAGTATGGTATAATGTCTTCTAAGTTTATATGCCTATGCTGTAAGCTCAGGATAGTTAAGGAGAAAATAAAGGGGATGGACCGTGATAAATAAAAACAGGGATGCTGAAATTCAGCTTATTATAGTGTTTTAGTCTAAAAATGGTCAATTCATGTAAATAAGTCATGCTAGCCAGATCGTGACTAGCATGACGATTGCAAGACTTTTTTACAGTTCCTTTTCGCTGCTGTTTAATTTTGAAATTTTTGCGGCTTAAGAAATTGGTTTAACTTTATACGGTTCATGTTCTTTGTCAAATGTCGCTGTAGCAACATCAGCAACATATCCACCTTCCATTACGTTTAACGAGTCATTTTTTGCATAAGTATTGTCTGGAGTTCCATTATCCTTTTTGCCATGTTGTGTAGTAGTGTTGCTATTTGTCATAGCGACTACAGTGCCACTGGCTGTTTTCATTTTTGTCTGGGTCCATTTTGCTTGACTGAAGTAACAAGGAGCAGGCAGTGTATATTCTCCGGCACTGTTTTTATTAAGAGCTAAGCACATTTCTCGGTTAATTGTGCAGCCTTGGGACATACTTGCATAAGCAGCGGGCTCTAAGAACACGTCCAAAGATGCTACTAAGGTACCACTGGAATTGTAACACCGGGTTACCAAATAACCATTTTGGAAAAAAGATTTTAAAGTAAACAATCTGGACTCATAGGTGTCTCCGATGTTAAATGTCTTGGAAGAAGTGAACCATTGAGTAGATTGTGTATTCTTATAGCTATAAAAAAACAATCTATACGACCCATTTCTATACATAATTCCAATGTCTAATCCATAAGAAGAGCCTTTATAAAAGCCATGGAAGAATTCTGGAAATGCGCCATTGTAGCCACTGTTGACAGGGCTATTTTCTCTGCAGTAGCAAGTAACTGGTAAATAAATCTTACTTTCAACTTCTACAAAATTTGTTCCTATTGATTTGCGATATACGGTATGAATACCACTCATTAAAAAAACCCCTTTTCGTTAATTTTGATTTGTTTTACTTGGTCGACTAAGTAATGCAATCAATAGAAAGAAAATTTATCACATTTTGTAAACCTAAAGGAGAGATTTTTATGACCAAAAAACAACTTGGATTTTTTCTTATTATGCTGGTATTCTTCTTGATCGCCACGCCGGCATTGGCAGCCCAACCGGAAATTATCTGGCTAGAGGATTTTTCAAAGGACGTACGTGTTACCAATTTTGATCCGGAAGGCTATGGTGATGGTCTCTATGCAGTGAAGGTGGAAGAAGGAGAACGTATTTACACGGCTCTTTCCCCGGATGGTGCGGGGACCTTTTTAACCGGTTATGTAAATCAAAAAGGCGAGTGGATGATTACACCTATTTATTTTAATGGACAATCCTTTGTACAGGGCGTTGCTTTCGTTGTGCAGGAGCTAGAAGAAAAACGAGACGGCTTGATTTATGGTTGGACAGCGGATCGGGTAATTGATAAGAATGGAACACCCATTGTTGCTTTTGACGAATTGGATCGGCAAGGCTACAGTATGCCCCAGATGCAGGATGGTTATATACAGCTTTCCCATGATTCCTGTTACGGGATAGCGAATATGGCCGGCAAGATAATATTACCCACCGTATTTTTAGAAGCGCACCTTCCGCAAGAAGGGTTATGTCTGGCACAGGGTGAAAAAGGTTATGGCTTTTGGGATACGAAGGGTCAAGCAGTGATTTTGCCCCAATATGAAAATGCACAGGATTTTTCTGAAGGAATGGCAGCAGTACAGCAGGATGGCAAATGGGGATTCATCGACAAGACGGGACAAATGATCATCGCGCCAACCTATGAGGAAGTACAATCTTTCCATGAAGGCTTGGCTGCTGTAAAAATCAATGGTTTATGGGGATTCCTCAATACCGCCGGTGAATTAGTAATTTCGGCTCAATATGATACAGTGCAAAATTTCAGCGAAGGGGTTGCCGCTGTGGCGCAAAACGGTAAGTGGGGTTGTATAGATCAAAAGGGAGCGCTTATTTTAGCCTGCAAGTATGAAGAAGTGCGTCCCTGCAGCGATAATCGCATTGCGGTAAAATGGCAAAATCGTTACGGCTATTTTGATAAAAACGGGGAAAAAGTGATTGATTTTCTCTATGGTGGAGCAAGAAACTTTCATGAGGGACTTGCTGTAGTATCTGGCGGTAATTTTGCCGGTGTTGAGGATGACAAATATTGGTTTGTTGGGGCCGGTCTTACGACGAGCTACAAAAATAACCAATTTGGCGTGATAGATCGCTGGGGCAATCGAGTTTTGCCGGAAGAATATCTCTGCATTTCCGATTTTGAAGATGGAACAGCAATCTGTCAGAGAGTACGGGATAAAAAAGTTGGGATTATCCAAGCGCCTAGCGTACAGGAGACAGATCCGGGAAAAAGAAGCTTTATTCGATTGTACTTGGATGATGAATTGCTTGATACAGATCAGGATCCGGTCATCAAAAATGAGCGTACCATGGTGCCGCTGCGCACGATAGCAGAAGCTTTGAATGCGGATGTGCGGTGGGATAAAACTGCCAAAGCAGCAATCATTACTACAGATGAAATAACTATGCAGTTACCGACTGACAGCACAGCTGCCACGGTAAACGGAGAGAAAGTGCTGTTAGACACATCAGCACAAGTCATCAACGGACGCACGATGGTGCCGTTGCGATTTGTGGCTGAACAATTTGCTCTGCAAGTACAGTGGAAAGAGGATTCCTACAGCGTGCAGTTATCCACACAGTAGGAGTAAGAGAGCGGGGCTGTCTACTTTCAGACAGCCCCTTGAACTTTCATTCTTCTGTGTTATTTATACTAAATTTTAAACACTGGCGTATGCAGTATCAGCGACGTAACCATTCTCAGTAGTGGGAACTGTGTTACCGTTATAATATGGTTGTGTTATTGCTTCTTCACAACCGATATCGCGTTTATTATGGTTTGTTGTTGTATTGCTAGCGGTCATTTCGATTATAGTGCCGTTAACTGTGGTCATTTTTGTTTTTGTAAATTTGGTATTAGTAAAGGATACTCCAGCTGGGAATGTACATGTTCCTTTTTCATTTTTGTTAATTGCTAAACATAATTCGCGATTAATTGTGCAGCCGTTGTTTTTCATTGCAGTATATGCTGTGGGGTTTAAATACACATCTAAACTGGCTACAGTAGTTCCGTTGGAATTGCAGCATCTTGTAACTAAATATCCATTTTCAAAATGAGACTTTAAAGTAAAAGTTCTATCTATTGTGCTGTTACTTGCTGGTACAAAAGATTTGCTAGAAGTATACCAAGTAATTTTATTCCCACTGGAGTCAACTTGAGATGCTACATTGGCATAACAATAAAAGAACAACTTATACACACCTGCTTGATATAGGATTCCGATATCCAATCCGTAGGTGCTTCCTTGATAAAAACCGTGAAAGAATTCAGGAAATGCTCCATCGCAATATTTTACAGTACCCCCCACAGTTACTGGCCGATTCGCACGATATGTGCAACTTGTGGGCAAAACAATTGTACTTTCTACTCGATTAAAATTTTTACCTGTTGATTTGCGATATGCAACATGAATACCACTCATTTTAAAGACCTCTTTTCGTTATTTTTAATTTGTTTTACTTGGTCGACTAAGTAATTCAATCAATAGAAAGAAAAAAGGTCACTTTTTGTAAACTGACAAGGGGAGATTTTTATGCAAAAGACACGAATTGTACTTTCTTTAATTGCTATATTCTTTTTTTGGGGGAGTAATCCGTTGTGGGCAATGCAACCAGAGATTATTTGGATTGAAAATCCCTCAGAGGAGGATACAGTTTACTATTATGGATATGATCCTTATAGCGAGTTGCGCTATCAACCCGCTGAATATGGCGAAGGATTGTACTCTGTAATTTGCTTAAAAGGTGAACTGGATTATACAGCGCTTTCTCCAGATGGATGCGGAAATTTTTATCAAGGATATGTGAATCAGTCTGGAAGTTGGATTCTTCCACCTATTTATAATATAGGAGATACCTTTAATGATGGAATTGTGCAAGTTAACCAACCAAATATCAAACAACAAAACGGTCTTACGTATTATTATGATATGGATCACATCATTAACCGCAATGGGAAGTCAATTCCTGCAGTAGACAATTTAGTACAGCAGGGATATACAATTGATGCTGTCGGTGATTGCTATGTTGTATTATCAATTCGCGAGAAATTTAACAGCACACCATATTTTGCCTTAGCAAATTTAGAAGGAACGCTCTTATTGCCTGCTATCTTTTTGGATATACATTTACCTTCCGAAGGATTATGTCTGGTGCAAACAGACAAAGGCTATGGTTTTTCTGATTTGGATGGCAAAATCGTTATTCCGTTGCAGTATCAGAATGGAAGCGATTTCTCTCAAGGGTTAGCGGCTGTACAACAAAACGGCAAATGGGGTTATATTGATAAAACAGGGAAAAAAGTAATTGATCTAAAGTATGAATATGCATTTCCTTTTGAGGATGGTCTAGCTGCAGTACAGCTTAATGGAAAGTGGGGATTTTTAGATTTATTAGGACACATTACGATTGAACCGATCTATGATGAAGTACAACATTTTTCAGAAGGAATTGCTTCAGTGCGTAAGGGAAATTCATGGGGATGTGTGGATAAATGTGGAAATGAAATTTTACCTTGTCAGTATCAGGCTGTAGAAATTTGCAGTGACAATCGCATTGCGGTAAAATGGCAAAATCGTTATGGTTATTTTGATAAAAACGGGGAAAAAATCATAGATTTTCTCTATGGTGCTGCAACAGATTTTCATGAAGGCTTTGCTGTAGTGTCCTCTGGAGATTTTTCCGATTACCAGTGGGAGAGTTATTGGCATATTGGCATAGGGTCCGCTGTTTATAAAAATAACCAATTTGGCGTGATAGATCGCTGGGGCAATCGAGTTTTGCCAGAAGAATATCTCTGTATTTCCGACTTTGAAGATGGAACGGCAATCTGTCAGAGAGCACGGGATAAAAAAGTTGGGATTATCCAAGCGCCTGCCGTACAGGAGACAGATCCGGGGAAACGAAGCTTTATTCGGTTATATTTGGATGATGAATTGCTCGGTACAGATCAGGATCCGGTCATCAAAAATGAGCGTACCATGGTGCCGCTGCGCACGATTGCAGAGGCTTTAGATGCAGATGTGCGGTGGGACGAAACTGCCAAAGCAGCGATCATTACCATAGATGAGATCACAATGCAGTTACCGATTGACAGTACAACTGCTACAGTGAACGGAGAGAAAGTGCTGTTAGACACATCAGCACAAGTCATTCACGGACGCACGATGGTGCCGTTGCGGTTTGTGGCTGAGCAATTTGCCTTGCAAGTGCAATGGAAAGAGGATTCCTACAGCGTGCAGTTATCCACACGGTAGGAGTAAGGGATAAGGGCTGCAATATGATGAAAAAGGTGGGATTTCTATGTTGGAACAATTCACTGCGTTATTTCGTGTCTTTTTGTCCGTTTTTGGATTTTTTCAAATTACAAAAGTGTGGACGCTCTATCCTTCAGCTGTACGTTTCTTTATCGGAGTCTCCATTTCTTTACAAATCATATTTACTTGCTTGTTTGCCATTTCGCAAAAGTCTGAAAAGTTATTTTCTTCTCAGACAAGAGAATTTATTTCTAATGGGGATGAGTACCTGTCCATATATCTAGTTCTATTGGTATTCTTTTTGATTTGTGTGCATCTCATCTATTATCAGGAAACTGTTGCGATGTTATGCTCACTCTAAATCATTATTTTAATTTTGAAAATATCGAAGTTTGATCGAGAAAAAGAAACGAAGTTAATAGAAAGAAAATTTATCACATTTTGTAAACCTAAAGGAGAGATTTCTATGCAAAAAAAACAACTTGGACTTTTTATTATCACAATAGTCTTTTTCTTGACAATCAGTCCGGCATTGGCAGCCCAGCCGGAAATCATCTGGCTGAAAGCTCCTGCTGCAGACCAACAGATTACGAATTATAGCGAAGCGCCTTATTATGCACCGGCCTGTTATGGTGAAGGGCGTTATGCTGTTAATGTAGAAGAAGGAGAACGCATCTATACAGCACTTTCTCCAGATGGCGCGGGTACCTTTTTAACCGGCTATGTAAATCAGCAAGGAGAATGGGTCATTTTACCTGCTTATATGTGGGCTGCTCCATTTTCCCAGGGTATTGCGATGATAGGAAACTTAGAGAATGGCAGCACCCATGCAATTGACATGACTGGGAAAACGATTACTGCCTTGGATGAATTGAAGCTGCAAGGTTACAGCATAGACCGAATACAAGACAGTTATGTTCTGCTCTCTCATCGAGTTGGTCCCATGCCGCCCAGTTATCACGGGATAGCGGATACGGCAGGCAAGATAATATTACCCACCGTATTTCTAGAAGCGCACCTTCCGCAGGAAGGGCTATGTCTGGCACAGGGAGAAAAAGGCTATGGCTTTTGGGATACGACGGGCCAGGCCGTGATTCTGCCTCAATATGAAAATGCGCAGGATTTTTCTGAGGGATTGGCAGCAGTACAGCAGGATGGCAAATGGGGATTTATTGATAAAACAGGACAAATGATCATCGCGCCGACCTATGAGGAAGCACAATCTTTCCATGAAGGCATGGCTGCCGTGAAACTTAACGGCTTATGGGGATTCCTCAATACTTCCGGTGAATTAGTAATTCCGGCTCAATATGATACAGTGCAAAATTTCAGCGAAGGTGTTGCCCCTGTGGCACAAAATGATACATGGGGTTGTATTGACCAAAAAGGGGAGCTGATTTTAGCTTGCAAGTATGAAGAAGTGCGTCCCTGCAGCGACAGTCGCATTGCCGTAAAATGGCAAAATCGTTATGGCTATTTTGATAAAAACGGAGAAAAAGTGATTGATTTTTTCTATGGCGGAGCAAAAAACTTTCACGAGGGGCTTGCTGTAGTATCCAGCGGCAATTTTGCCGGTGTTGAGGATGACAAATATTGGTTTGTTGGGGCCGGTCTTACGACAAGCTACAAAAATAACCAATTTGGTGTGATTGACCGGTGGGGCAATGAGGTTTTGCCGGAAGAATATCTCTGTATTTCCGACTTTGAGGATGGAACGGCCATCTGTCAGAGAAACCGAGACAAAAAAGTTGGGATTATCCAGGCGCCAGCCGTGCAGGAAACAGATCCGGGAAAACGAAGCTTTATTCGCTTATATTTGAATGATGAGTTGCTCAGTACAGACCAAAGTCCGGTCCTCAAAAATGGGCGTACCATGGTGCCGCTGCGCACGATAGCCGAGGCTCTGAATGCGGATGTGCGGTGGGATAAAACTGCCAAAGCAGCAATCATTACTACAGATGAAATAACTATGCAGTTACCGACTGACAGCACAGCTGCCACGGTAAACGGAGAGAAAGTGCTGTTGGACACATCAGCACAAGTCATCAACGGACGCACTATGGTGCCGCTGCGGTTTGTGGCTGAACAATTTGCTCTGCAAGTACAATGGAAAGCGGATTCCTACAGCGTGCACTTAAGGAGTAAGGGACAGGGGGCTGTAATATGATGAAAAGGGGGGAAGTTCAATGTCTGACCAATTCACTGCTTTATTTCGTGTCTTTTGCTCCGTTTTTGGATTTGTCCAAATTACCAAAGTATGGACTCTCTATCCTTTTGCCGTGCGTTTCTTTATCGGAGTTTCCGTTTCTTTACAAATTATATTTATTTGTTTGTTTGCCCTTTCCCAAAAGTCTGAAAAACTATTTTCTTTTCAGGCAAGAGAAGTTATTTTTAATGGTGATGCGTACCTGTCTATATATCTAGTCCTGTTAGTATTTTTTTTGATTTGTGTGCATCTCGTTTATTATCAAGAAACTGTTGCGATGTTATGAACGATTTGTATTAATACATATGAACAAATGCCGCTGCGCATATGAATCCAACAATGCCTCTGGAAATGCGGTATTCCTATCATAGATCAATGTGAATTCTGCCTCTAAGAGGTTATTTCTGTACAACGGAAAAATACGTTGGTCAAATATTTTAAAATAGATAATTAGTTATATTGTCTTAAGTCGAGTTTAGAATTGAATCGTAAAATATCAGCTTGTATTTATCAAAAAGGAAAGTTAAGGAAGCTTATGTTGAAAAAAATAGCATGCTTTTTCATGATCAGTATTTTTATTTTTGTCACAGCTTGTGACAGCTGCCGCACGCGGGACCGATTTGACCAGCCAGGTATGGATTTGTCGCTTGATTTTGCCTTGGTGGATGGCAATCTTGTTTTCTGTAGAAAAGATGGTATCTATTGTATTGATGTTTCTCATCCGGATAATCCTCGATGTCTTGTCCCTTTTCCAGAGAGCGGCGTTGAAAATTACTCGGCAGTCGGTGAACCTTTTGTCTATATGGAAAATAACCATGGCAATGTCACGGTAAGTTATTTTATTTTTCATGCGCTATTACCGACTACCATGCTTTTAAATCGCGCTATTATATCGGAGGAGCCGCTTTTACAGGCTGTTGTCGGTGATGGAGCAGGCTGTTATCGTGAATTTGAAGATACCACTGTATTTGCAAGCTGGCCGTACGCCATCTTTGTCGCAAGCGCTGTTTTGGTTACAGATAAACACAGTGGGCAACAACGGCGATTTCACCAACCGCCGTATCTTTTTGCTTATCAGCCTTCAGGGAAAAATAATCGCCTTTTTCAATACGGTGATTATGTATATTGCTTTGTCAGCCGGGAAAAGGGACGCATACAGGCCAATTTATATCAACTGGATTGCCTGACAGGAGATTTTCAACCGTTAATAGACACGATTGTAGGGGATTTTGTCGTAGAAGATAAGAATTTGTATTATATTGCCCACGGTAAATTATGCCACTACAATCTGGATACACAACAGTGTTCGGAGCTGGCTGCCTGTCAAATTCTGCACTGTCCAGAAGCTGTAGATGCGTATCTCAATCATGCTTCCTGCGATCATTCTGTTTCTATCATTGCTTTGGAGGATGACATTTTTTACGTCAATCCCAAACGGCAGCTTTGTCTGCTGGCACAATCTGCGCCGCTTTATACAGATACGCTCTGTTTTCTGCAGCAGCAGGACCAATTTATAGTCGCAGTTTTGCAAAATAAACGTGGAGCATATCGAACCGTTGTGCTTGAGCAAAACGGTAAAGAAATCTTAGCGCTGCCTATGCTGGCGAAGGTAGCTGTTGACAGGAATTGTATTATCTATACGGATGGCAAACATTTGTATCGGCGATATCACTGATCGTATGATTAGTAAATATTTTTTACTCTATTTTACCAATACAGAATAATTTTCCCCTGCTATACTGAATTTGAACCTACAAAACCAAAATAAGGAGGATTTCCTATGTGTAAAAAAATGATTGCTGCAACTTTGTTATCGACATTTTTACTTTTTACTGCTTGTACCAATACTTCTCATGCCGAGATTTTTTGGGTAGAGCAACCTGCCGCACAAGGTTGGCATATTTCTCATCCCTATCCCGTTGCCAATTATGCTGACGGACTTTATCAGGTGGCTATATTAGAGGATGGTACGGGAAATCCGTCGTCAAATGGTGGTATGTCTGGCGATTTTCTCTATGGCTATGTGGATCAATACGGCAAATGGCTGCTGCAGCCTCAGTATACGACTACAACGCCATTTGTCCAGAACTGGGCAATTGTCAGTATTATTTCCGGCAATGAAGAGGAGAAGCAGCAGGTGTGGCAGATTATTGACAAAAAAGGTCAGGTGAATCCCGCTTTTACTCAGCTTGTTCAGGAAAACATTTTTTGTCAGGAAACCGATGGCGTATTTTTTCGTTGCGGGAAGCGTGTCGAAAGCGATGATCCCTTTACACCGCCTACATGGACCTTTGGATTGTATGATTGTGACGGAGAAGAAATTTTTCCGCCAATATATCAAAAGCTTTCCTTGCCGCAGGAAGGACTCTGCACGGCGAAGATAAATAACAAATTTGGATTCTATGATACAGAGGGCAATGCGGTTATTCCAGCCCAATATGAGAATGCGCAAACTTTCTCAGAGGGTATGGCTGCTGTACGGCAAAATGGTAAATGGGGATTTATAAATCGTGAAGGCACGATGGTTATAGCGCCAACTTATGAAGAGGTGCAATCCTTCAGCGAAGGGCTCGCTGCAGTGAAACAAAACGGGCAGTGGGGATTTGTCGACGTATCTGGCAAGGTGGTAATCGTTCCGCAATATAGTGAAGTGAAAGGTTTTCACGAGGAAACAGCTGCTGTAAAACAGGATGAGCAATGGGGAGTTCTCAATCAGCGGGGAGAAATCTTGATACCATGCCAGTACCAACAGGTACAAAGTGCTTGCGATGGTCGTATTTGTGTACAAAATGGAGAATATTACGGTTATTTTGATACCAATGGTCAACAATGTATTGACTTTTTATTCACCTATGCGAAAGATTTCCATGAGGGATATGCTGTTGCCGTGAACCGAGATGAACAGTATGGTTTGATAGATTCTTATGGAAAGACAATTCTTGATTTTGATTATCGGTATATTTCAGATGTCACGGATGGCACAGCGATTTGCCAGTGCAAAAATTATGGAAAAGTAGGAATTGTGCATTTACCAGTAGAGGATAGGTAAGGAAAAAGCGGCTCACCGTTTTGAAAACAGATGAGCCGCTTTTTAAAAAAAGTTTTTCTTATTTTAGACAACAAATGCGCTTTCTAAAATCAATAGAACATTCATCTTTTACATAACCGTTCACAGTGCTGACTAGATGTGACAGACAACCAGAATCTACTACTGTTGGATCATTTTTATCCAATTCTGTATCAAAAAGTGTATTGCCCGAATCCATTTTTACATAAGTGCTGCTAGTTGTAGTAAGAGTGGTATTACTCCAAGCGGCTCCGGTAAAGTAAGCGTTTGTTTTCAGCAATGTACAGGGTGTCATTTGCGAAATACTCATTTGAGGAACTAAATTGGCTTCTCGGCTGACAACGCATCCTTTTTTTAGTTTTGTGATGGCATCTGTTACAATTGGAATGGAATAAGCTGTACCATTTACTTTCAAAATTAGTTTGTTATTTTCGGTATAAACGGCGCAATCTATTGTAGCACCTGGAGATAAACTAATTTTTTTATCGTACCATCCCTCATAACCATCAATTGTTCCATTTCCATAAGCAAAAATATGCCAACCGTTATTTCCTCGAAAAACAATTCCAAGATCGGCGTTAAAACCACTTGTATTACTGAAATTGTAAAAAAATTCGGGAAAAACACCATGTGTACCATCATCGACACTATTGCTATATGCCCATGGTAAAGTAAGTGAACTGTTTGCTGCGATATAGTTTGCTCCTCGTGTTTTACGTCTCATTCTATAACCTGACATAATAAATCTCTCCTTTGAAAATTAAAAATAAAATTGAGTTTGTTTTTGCAATCAGTGCTTGGCCAATTTGTGATTACAGTTATTAAAAAGAGATTTAGGAGCAATTTGTAAACCAAAACACAAATATTTTTTTCTGCCGATTATGACAGTTCAATTACCGTTCACTCCATTTTGCTTGTGGGGAATGATTTTCCACTGTTATACTGAATTTGAACCTGTAAAATGAAAATCAAAATGAAAATCAAAAAGGAGGCTTTCCTATGTGTAAAAAAATGATTGCGGCGAGTCTATTATCAGTGTTTCTGTTGACTATATCGCCTATGCAGCAGGCTTGGGCAGCGAATACGGTGCAGGTGACATTGCCTGGTTTTACTGTGACGCTGAATGGACAGAGTACCGGCAATGAGTACAGCAAATATCCGCTCATTGTCTATAAGGATATTACGTATTTTCCCATGACTTATTATGACTGCCGCTTGTTGGGCTTGAAAACCGACTGGACAGCGGAAACTGGTTTGGTCATTGATAAAAACGAGGAGTACTTTTATGAGTATCTGCGGGAAGTAAATAACAGCAAGAATGCCAAAAAGCAGACTGCTAAAATTGCCGATGAAAAAATCACCGTCAATGGAAAGGTCGTTGACAACCGCAAAGAGGAGTACCCGCTGCTGGTGTTCCGTGATATCACCTATTTTCCCCTCACCTGGCGGTTTGCTGCGGAGGAGTTCGGCTGGGACTATCACTTTGACCAGAAGGATGGACTAGTGATTCAAAATGACAAGGTGAAGCTGGAGAATCCGGAGGAATGGACATATGTAGATGAAGATTATGGTGGAGGCATGGGAGAACGATTGCCGATTATGCTTAATGGGATACCTGATCATCAGGTGTTTTCCAAAAGAAACGACAAAGATGGCTGGTTGGGTCATCCAAATGTTGGTTTCTGTAATACAACGGGGCATGATCTATATATGGAAATATTTCCAGCCATAAAATTTTGTATTTATCGAAATATAGGTGCACAGGAGGAATTGACATATTGGCGATTAACCCCTTCTTATCAAGGCAAACTATCTGCCTCTCATTATACAGATTATGAATGGAATATGAAATATTGGTTAAATGCGCCGAATGGTAATTATACAGTAAAATTGATAACTGCTCCACATTGCATATATCGTGATCTAATAAGTGAAGAAAGAGTACAAGGAGAATTGCATTATAGATATGATATTTCTAGCGGAAATATTTCTTTAACAAGCTAAAGCAGGGAAGGGATATTTTTACTCTAAATGTTCGTTCATGATGAAAATGTCCCTTCTTCTATTATGCTCTATATGCACAAACCACAACCGGCGCGTCACAGCCAGCAGGAATTACAGTAAAGAAGTTTACAGTTACGGATTCTCCAGCTGATAAATTATTAATTACCATTACATCACTAAATTTTCGTGCTCCAGAGTCACTAGTCCTATAATAAGATGCGCCATTTTTATTGATGATAGGATAAAAATGATTACCATTGCTTCCTAAAGCAATTTTGAAGTTTCCAGTTGAACCGGTGCTATTTTTTACTGTTAATTGCATATTCAATTGAATGCCAAAATCACCTACTAAAGGACCGGAACCAGATCCAGAAATAGTACGTAGATCTTGTCCGCCAAAACCGCTACCAGCACTTGCTAGAACACCATATTTATATCCAGGCTTTTTATTTGAATTGGTTACTTCTAAAGTAGGAGCGTACATATAAGTATACACTCCATTGCCAACACCTCTACGTCGATTTGTTCCTGGGCTTTGTTCTACGGCGAGGGCAGTTGCATTACTTTGATTTGCTGCATTGGCGTAGGCATAATCGCACAAAACAAGACTGGCATTAGCACCGCTGCTATCAACAATCGAAAAGTTTGCAATTATACCAAAACACTTACCAGTTGTAACTACTTGTTTTAATGTTGCTAACGATACGTATGCTTTTGGGGCAACTGTGTAAGTAATAGCTGTGCTGCCGGCAAAGAAGTTTTTCCATGCCACTACATCGCTATATGTTGTTCCGTTAGTCAAACCTCTATTACTAATCGTAATGGTGACGGTTTTGGTGCCAGCATTATATGCCAAAATATCTGAAGTAATTGTTTTGCCTGTTTGATTCTCATGCCATGTATAAATACGTCCAATACCTGTTACAGTTTCTTTTGCAAAATATTTTCCATCATCTGCTAGTTGAGCATAGCCTGTTTCTAATCTTTCTGGGGAATTGCAGTAAAATAAATTTCTACTTGTATTTGTTGTACAATATCCATCTGTTTTCAATTCAAGTTCAGATGCCGCAATAGTTTTAGGGGTTAAATCTGTACTTGGGGTTATAGTTGCTGTCATGGTAAAGCCCTCCTAAATTTGTTTTTGCAATCAGTGCTTGGCCAACTTGTGATTACAGTTATTAGAAAGAGATTTAGGAGGCAATTTGTAAACCGAAATGCAAATATTTTTTCTGTTGAGTATGACAGTTCAATTACCTTTCACTCTATTTTGCTTGTGGGACATGATTTCCACTGCTATACTGAATTTAAAGTTATAAAACTAAAATAAGGAGGCTTTCCTATGTGCAAAAAAATAATCGCTGCGAGTCTATTGTCAGTATTTCTGCTGACTATATCGCCCGTACAGCAGACTTGGGCAGCAAATGCAGTGCAGGTGACATTGCCGGGCTTTACTGTGACGCTGAATGGACAGAGTACCAGCAATGAGTACAGCAAGTATCCGCTCATTGTCTATAAAGATATCACGTATTTTCCCATGACTTATTATGACTGCCGCTTGTTGGGCTTGAAAACCGACTGGACAGCGGAAACTGGTTTGGTCATTGATAAAAACGAGGATTATTTCTATGAATATCTGCGGGAAGTAAATAACAGCAAGAATGCCAAAAAGCAGATTGCTAAGATTGCCGATGAAAAAATCACCGTCAATGGCAAGGTTATTGACAATAGTAAAGAGGAATATCCGCTGCTGGTGTTCCGCGATATTACGTACTTTCCTCTCACCTGGCGGTTTGCCGCGGAGGAATTTGGCTGGAACTATCACTTTGACCAGAAAGATGGACTAGTGATTCAAAATGACAAGGTGAAGCTGGAGAATCCAGAGGAATGGGAGTTCCATAAATTTACGGGAGCTGGAACATTAGGCCGCGGCAGTAGTCTGCGAATTCAAGTATCAGTACCCGTCTCTGGGAATTATTTTGCCTTTGAAGATAAAACTCTAACAGTTCCCAGCACACATTTTCAACAGGCAAAAGAAATGTTGCAAAAATATAACAACGGAAAACTTTTTTCTAAGCAAGAACTTGAACAGCTGATAGGCTATGTATATGATCATGACTATGAAAATGAAACGGAATGGCGGGGACTTCAACATTTAAAATTGGCTGAATCGTTTACGGTTGAAGTGAGTGATATGTTAGAAGAAAGATGCAATTGGATTGATGCACGGATGGCGTATCAAATTTATAAAGAGGTAGGTACAAAAGAGGAGCTTGTTTATCAGTATACCCTTCCACCTTTGAATGGAGATATTGGGATTACTAACTGGGCGGATTACACATTTGCGACAAATTTTTGGCTGAATATTACACCGGGCACATATAAATTCCGCTTTGGCTTACCGGAATATTTTGAGTGTTATATGGATGGCAGTCAAGAGGTGAGCAAATTGAGGTTGGATGATATCTATTATTTCGAACCGATTCATAATTTTACTTATGAAATCACCAAAAACTGATGTAAAGAGAAAGAAGGAAGAGGTTTTTGTTCCTCTTCCTTTTATTGCACTAGCATTATATCTTGTTAGATAGTTCTTACGCCGATAAAGTATGGGGAGCTTGACATAGCGGTAACAAGAGTAGAAAAGGTAATTGTTGTTATGAAAGTGCATTACTTTACATCATTCTAAAATCTTTACTGTAAAATCACTTATTATGTTATCGGATGATTCGCATATGATATAACGATAAATTTGCCCATCTTCATTTAAAAATAGTGATATGTTTACCTCTGTATCTCCTATTTTTTTAATATTGTACTTGTAACCGCCAGTTTCAATACTTTCTTTTGCCCACTCTGATATACAGTAACACTGATAGTTATCAATTCCCAGATTACCAATATTAAAAAATGTTTCTCCGCCTAATAATCTCATAGGCGTCAGTTTTCCATCTTGAATTTCATATATTGTTCGGGCCGATTGTATATTTCCTGTTATAGAATTCCATTGATTTCGTTCTACGACTTGATATTCCTTTTCATCTTCTAAAACGTGCATGGTTATATTCAAGCCATCTCTTTGAAGAGTAATCGATTGCTGGGGAGTTTGGGTACTCTTTAATTCTACGATAGCAGCTTTATTATATTCATCAATAGCATTAAGGATTTTAGACAGATCTTTATCTAAAGAATAAGTAAACTTTTCTTTTGGATTACCGGTCCTGCCGCTAATCTCTATCGTACCATTTTGCGCATTATATACAACATCCAGGCTTAGAGTTTCAGCAGCAAACCGTAAAGGAATATATGAAATTTCTCCTAAACAATAACTATTTACAGGTATTGTTTTAGCACCTTGACTGTTTAAAATTAATGCAGATTCATTATTTAACAAAAATTTCAGTTCTGCATGACCATTATTCAAAATAATTTCTTGGGAAACGGGTATATATTCTATACTAACTTCAAATTCATTTGCTAACATTCTTGCAGGTACATAAGTAATGTGATTCCATTGAAACGTTTCAATAGATTTGCCTTCTAATTCATTCAGATCTTCAATGACAACAGGTTTGTCTATTACCCATGTTTGTTGTGGTAAATTGCTGGCAAAAGCAGTGCCAGAAAAAAATTCAAGTAACAATATGAAAGCAAAAATCATCTTATTTTGTAATGCTATTTTAGAAGACTTCATAGTTTTTACCTCATCAATTCTTAAAAAATAATTAGAGTTCATCTAAAGATAAACTCTAATTATAATTGTAATAAAAAACTCAAACGCTGATACTGATTTTCTCCTCATAATAATTTGAAATTGGAGTAATTTTAATATAGTCTATTTCTTCCTTAACATCGCCGATTAAAAAACGTGGAAGTGAATCGCTGTATGAATATCTATCTGGATGTGATGATTGTAAATATTGGGCAGTAGTTGGAACTGTTAAGCTATTAGCTTTACTATAGACATAAACTTGACTCCAATGTGCATTACTTAATCTATCACCATTATCTCTACGTTCGAACTGGGCAAGGGCGACTTCACGAGTCAATTCTATATTGCTTGGCGTATCATTAAATCCTGAATTGATTGGAATAACCAACTGATCAATGATTGTCCATGTACTAGGGTCTCGAACAATTAATGTAACACCACCATTAACAAGTTTCATATCTAAATAAACTTTGTTTTTGGTAATTACATGGATAGGTTTCCCATTACTATTATTTTGGTGCCATCCGTTTGTACCACCAGTATTTACAAACAGAACCCAACCACCATATTCTTTATAATATGCAAGCCCTGCATCGCAACCTTTATATGGTGAAGTTTGTTGATAAGCTCCAAACATCATATATGGTCTAGAATCAATTTGACCATTTCCGGTTCCACCTGACCCCGAACCAGAAATGCTTACTGTTGGGAACTCTACATATCCTGTTGCTTCATAAAATTTATAATTTGAAAGGGTATACGTAATTGCATGCGGACCAGTAGATCCCACTGGAGTTCTAAGTACAGTGTTTGCATCATTGCTATTAAAATTTCTATGTGGTGCAATAGTTTGATTTCCATCTTCAAAAGTTACAATGCCATCCTCCTTTACGTCATAACTATTTTGTTCACTATTAATTAATAATGCACTTGAATTAAGAAAACCATTCTTTAGTATGCTAATTTCTTCTTCATTCATATTTTCGATTTCAATTAAATTTGCAACCTGGAAAATATCATCTTCTAAAGCGGCAATTTCAGCGTCAGTAAATCCTTTTTCAGCTAAAAACTGTTGTGTAGAAATGATGTAATCATTATCCAGATTTTCTGTGACTTCATTATTTGCGTATGCGAATGTAGGCAAGAATACGAGTGTTATGCCTAATAACACAGTTATTATTTTCCTCTTCATTATGATCTCTCCTCGAATATTGATGTAGTGATATATTTGCGCAAATTATATCCTTGATTACGAATAATATTTTAGCACATCTTTGCTACTTTGTGGTATAAGATGCATTTTTTGCGGTTCCTGTGCAGAAATAAATATTGTATCAGATAGAAATAAGAAGCAGATATTTTGTCATTATAATTTTTGAGCTACATTTATCACTGAATAGTTAATATATGTCACAAAAGGGACGATGCAGATTGTTCTTATTTTTATGCCATGAATAGCAAATGCCATTAAATAATAAGTTAATTCTGACTAAATCTATGTTAAATCTGCAAAAAAAATATTTCTTTATCAAAATCAGATATAATGAAATAACCAGAAAGTTTTCTGAACGTTTACGAGGCCAAGTAAAAAAACAAGATTAAAAAAGAAAGTGAATAAGATCAAAAGAGAAAGAGAGGAACATTAAATGAAAAAAAGATTAAAAAAAATAGCTGCAATAATATCAGCGGTAGCAATTGCATTTTCAATAGGATTGCCCGCAATAGCAGCGACAGCAGATGCGTGGGGAAATGCCTGGTATACACCAACCGAAGGGAAAGCTGGATTCTATAATGATAACGTTTATGGACAAAGTATGAAATGGCCCACTTCGGCTTTGAATAATTTTAGTAGCACACATTTTTGGGAGCTGGAGTTTAGAATTTATAAAAATGGAGTTGCTGCTAAATCTACAGATATTTATGATGTAAATGCTGGGGCAAATCTATACACAAATTTACCTAATGCTTATTACGAATATTCAACGTATGATGCAGAAGATGTCTCTATAGGATGTTCTAATTGTTCAAATTTAGTTACAACTCTTTCATATTTTGGGAAATTATCGGTTACCCCAAAATCAGGAGCTAATACAACAGAATATTCAGCTTTGATTGAAAGTGAATATGGAACTTGGTTAGGTATGGATGGTTTGCCGTTAAGGTATGCACAATGGAAATATATTCCTATTGGGAATTATGATAGATGGTAAAATAATTAGAGGAGGAATGAAAATGAAAAAATGGAAATTGGCAACGATTGCAGGAACTTTATTAATATCTTTTACATTAGGTAGCATGGCTGTATTAGCAGATACAAATGTGGTAACTGAGCAAGATGGCGTAAAAGTTTTTGTTGGTGCAGTGAGTCAAAATCATGCATTTACAAGAAATTCTTTTATAGATGGGCGAACAGAATTTATTATGGAAAATGGGGCAGAAAACCCGCAAACACAGGAAACGGCGTTAATTACTTTTAATCAATATATGACAACAGAAGCTGTAGATTCCTTTGTAGATACATTAGGAAACTGTGAAGTGAAGCAGATTTTTTTAGGGATTCCCAACGTGGATGGCAGAACTATTATTGGAAAAGCAGGAACAGGAACTGTCTCAGAAAGAGTTGCGGAAAATTTTGATGGCATGATAGAAGAAGAACAAGATGATGATATGAAGCAAGAATTGCTGAATTACAAGAATAATTCTCAAATTTTTGCTATCACGATTGAAACAACAAACGCAACGATTGCGGAAGCTACCCAAAGGGATATAGTTGATTTTGTAGATGTTTATAATTATCCAAATGCTGAACAAACGGCTCAAAGAAAAAATGTGCCAATATCTTATGTTGCAGTGCCCGAAAAACCGGATAACTCTAACTAACCAAAGAAATTGAGCATATGGGGAAAAAATTGTTTTTGTTTTTCATAAGTATTCCTTTCTTTTTATTCTTGGGGACAAAAGAAGAGCCAGCGTGGCATATGCTGTCTTTCGAAATAAATGTTTTTTTAGCATTGATTATGGCTGGCCTAGGATATATTGGAGAGAACCTAAACAAAAAAGAAAAAAAGTTTCTTTATACTATGGGGGTGTATTATAGTCTATTTGCGCTCGTTTTTTTATATAGCTTGATGCCGATTTTTATGATAGAGTATAAGAAATATAGATTCATCGTAGTATCGGTTGGACAAATTGTCTTAGGCTTATCGTGCAATCTATGGGGCATGTATCGTCTGAGAAAGAAAATATAATATGAAAAATTATTGGCTCAAATATGTATAATTGAGTGGAAAACAGGGTTGTTGTAAAACTAGCAGAGCTATGAAAGCGACAACCCTGTTGTTTTATTTTGAAAATAAAGACATTTTTTGAAAAACTGAGATAATAATTTGTGGATTAAATATGGAGATTATGAATGGGATACACTGATAAGGGTACTAACTTTACGCTAAGTTTAAAGTTAGGGTATATTGATAATGTGTTTTGATTTATGAAATGATAAGATTCATGAGGAGGACTTTTCTATGTGCAAAAAAATGATTGCTGCGAGTATATTATCAGTATTCTTGTTGACTATGTCATCCATACAGCAGGCTTGGGCAGCGAATACGGTGCAGGTGACATTACCTGGCTTTACTGTGACGCTGAATGGACAGAGTACCGGCAATGACTACAGCAAATATCCGCTCATTGTCTACAAAGATATTACCTATTTTCCCATGACTTATTATGATTGCCGCTTGTTGGGCTTGAAAACTAACTGGACAGCGGACACCGGTTTGGTCATTGACAAAAATGAGGATTATTTCTATGAATATCTGCGGGAAGTAAACAACAGCAAGAATGCTAAAAAGCAGACTGCAAAACTGACCGACGGAAAAATCACCGTCAATGGTAAGGGCATTGACAACAGCAAAGAGGAGTATCCGCTGCTGGTGTTCCGAGATATCACCTATTTTCCTCTCACCTGGCGGTTTGCTGTGAATGAGTTTGGCTGGGACTATCACTTTGACCAGAAAGAGGGGCTGGTGATTCAAAATGACAAGGTGAAGTTAGAGAATCCGGTGGATGAAGGGTGGAAAAAGCATCATCTTGGCAGTGTGGTAGGTTATGGTGCTGGGCATTATTCAATACAGAATAGTTGGCTGAAAGATGAGGATAATCCAATTAGAATCCAATTAGAGGAACTTCAGACTACACAAGAAAACGAACTGAATCCAGGAAAAATTGAGTTCATAGAAGCTTCTGCTTTGAGATATGTTGAAAATTTATCTATGCAGTATGAGATATACAAGGCGATTGGACAACGTGAAGAATTGGTGTACCGAAAACAACTCCCCATTTTTCCTGGGAATTTAGAAAAAGAATGTCTAAATGTGATCACAACCCCAATCTCTTATTGGAGCAAGCCCAATTTACAAAAAGGGAAATATATTTTAAGAATTGGAATAGACTTGCCTGAAGTTATTTATTACTATGAATTTTACAATGAAGAAGATCATTTGCGGAGCCTTTCGGCACCGTATCCGATTGAATTGGCTAATTTTGCAGAACGCTGGCCCCGTGCGGTCCTTGTTCAATAGTTTTCAGAAGATATACTAGCTATTTGCCGTTATAAATATGTAAATGTACCGTCAATATATTGAATAGATTGACGGTACAAAAAGTTTTCGTTTTTTGTTTTAGAAAGAATACATTAAATCTAGTATTATGCTCATACCCAACGAGCTCCAACATATACCGGAGCGCTGGAAGTAGCCGGAACGACCATGTCAAAGATCACAGTTGTTTTTCCGCTTGGCATAGCATCATTGTACAAAACATCAATATATCAACGCTGTCCCTTCCTTTTAAATCGTTTACACTGTTTAATGGTGCGCCATAGTTGTACGACATAAGACATTTCTCCTTTTTAGTAAGTTAATTGAAAGTTTTTATTTTGGCCAAATTTTTCACTTTCAATTAATATAAAGCGGATTCATGTCATTTTTGTAAACTCTTTTATGGAATATTTTTAATCAATTTCTTCTTCGGATAGCTGTTCAATGAATACGTTTGTAATAACATAGGTGCCATCTATTTCTGTATATTGCAGATGATAATACCCTATTACCATTCCTTGATAAACGATAAATGGAATCTTTGCATATAGTGTTTGATTGTCTATATGATACTCTGTCCAATCAAGATAGCCCACGTGGGAGTCCAGCGTTTCTAAATCTGGAAAACATTCGCTATTATAAAATAATTGATACGCATTTTCATCTATCGAAATGTCAACGACAATCTCTGTTTCTGTACGATGTAAAGAGCTTTGCAGATGTTCCTGTAGATATTGCACAGGGTTTTCTGTTTGATGGTCCTTTCCGGCAGAATCAACTATATAGATATGGTTTAAAAGTACGCCGGTGCCGCGATCAATTCTATTCCAGAAAACAAAAATCAACTCTTTTTCCCGATCATCATTGATATCTGCATAATATATTGAAGGTGCGCAGATATCGTCTTCATCAATTCCGGCTCTCCATTCCCAATTTTTTCGCATAGAAATGTCGTTCAACTGCAAAATGAAATCACGGTAATGATACGATTCTCTTGACGCCGATTTTTGCGGATAAAGCTCTACATGCATACCAGGAAAGTCGGCGCTATAGCATATATCCCAACGGGGAACTGTGCGGTAAAACATACTGCCAATTAAAACCACTACCAGAATCGCTGATAGAAGATATTTTTTTGAGACACGCTCCTTATTTTTCATAATGCCCTCTCTTTCTGTTTATCATTCCTGTGCCAGTGCCAAAAGCTCCTCACAGGAATAGGTCTGGGCTGTAATCTGCTTCTCGTCGGATAATCGTATGGTTTGAGTATCCGGCTGCCATTGCTGCTCTCCTGCGGTGACCAGTGTTCCGTTCAGGTAGTAACGGTCTTGTACTTCCGGCAAAAAGCCAACAGCTGTCCAGCGGCGTACACCGGCTGTATGCCCACCATACAGAGAATGCCAAGCAGCAAAGAAAATAATAATTTTTCATAATGGTCCTTCTTTCATTGAGTTTTTAGATAGTAAATTTTTAAGTGTATTTGAAAATGATTCTGAATTCGCCAGAAAATTAGGTTTACAAAATTCGCTCCTGTTTCTTTATATTAATTGTAAAGGGTACATTGGCCAATGCTACGAATTACAAGTAACAATTTAGGAGAGATATTTGTGGCGAATTATGGCTATCATGTTACTGGGAGAGAATCTTCTGGTCCGACAGAACATGCAAAGTATAACTATTGGGCAATTAACAGTTATTTTGGGTGACTGATTTGGTACAAGCAGATTTGTCCAGCGAATCGTATCCAGAGTTTATTTATTCAATCTGGGACAAAAATGGACAAGGTGTCAATATTGGTATTGGATATGGTTTTGCAGCAGCTCCGACGAAATGGTCTATCTTTGCCTATGGTGCAGTTGCTGCAGCATTTAAGCGGATTCAGGCAACATTGATCGACCTCGAATTTGTACCTATTGCATTGCGGAGACACATGGCCGGGTGACAGCGGTGGTTTTGGATGCGAGTGTGCAACAGCATCTTTGGGGCCAAAACCGGCAGATGGAGGTCTGACATGAGATTTTCCTTGTGTTAGGTACTGATTGAGTGTTTAGATGTAAGTGTTATTTTCCTGCATTTTCTTCCTAATTTGTGCATTTGCATCTCAACGCAGAAAGGAGGAAACTGTTGTGGAAAATGAAGTATTACAATTGGCTGCCAGTCAGGGCTTATGGGCGATGCTGTTTGTTTGTCTGTTGTTTTATGTGCTGAAAGAAAATAGCAAACGGGAGCAAAGCTTCCAGGATATCATTTTAGCATTAACAGAAAAACTGGATACTTTAGAATCCATCAAGGAAGCACTGGCAGAAATTAAAGATGATCTGCACGATATTGGAAAGACAAATTAGGGTTCGTTTCCCAGAAACAAGGTAAACTTAGCCTTGCAGATTTGCGGATAAAAATTGTTGTACAGAATTTAAGCGATAGGGTTGGAATATATTTTAAACAATGTATTCTAACCCTATTTGTGTATAAGTGAAAAATTGTATAACATGGATTCAAATTCTTTTTTCTTTTTAAGATTCATAGCATATTTTAAAGATGATATATAATTTTGCTTCTAAGTTAAGTATACAACAAAATGTTTTGTTATTTTGTAATGTACATAAACAACGCTTTTTGTGCAGAATATGTACAGAGAAGAGAGATTTAATTGTTAATTAAAATGGCATGTACTTTGTAAAACGGGAAAACAAGTATTAGGTTGTGCAAAAAATAAATTAGTCATTTCGTGATAAAAATGGGATTTCTCTACATGATTCGCCAAATATTTATAGCATTGTCGGTCCGCATAACTCATAAATTTAAAAGGGTTTTGATAGTAATTTGTCAGCCAGTGAGGTAGGGGGCAGCAAAAAATTAAATAACCGTTATTTTTTAAAAAAATTTGCTGATACAACTCTTCTATTGGCTGTTGATATTTGAAAAAACGATTTCTTGGTAAAAGAAAAGATGCAACGGTGAAAGGCTTAACTGTCAGATAATCGAAATAATAATTTTTATTTTGTGCTTGAAAAAAAACATCTTTCTTAAAAAAAGAAGGATTCTGCAATAAATATTTCCATTTCTTTAAGGTGGGATGATATATAATATCATTGCTGACTTTGTAATTTAATTGTTTGAAGGACGTTTGAGCTGTTTTTGGAGGAAAAGTAATATTCAATAGAGACAAAAATTCTAAAAGTGATTCTTCTTTTAAGAGAGGCAGATATAATTTAAGTATGATAATATTGGTATCCATTTTATTGTTTCCTTTCTATTTCGTCAATATACGAATTGTAAACGATTTTTAAAAGATTATCAAGGATTAATGACATTTTCAATTCGTATATACCGAATTTCTTTCGTTTATCATAAAAGAAAACGGATGAAGAGAGTGAAACAATTATGACATTGGCAGAACAAGAGCGGGAAGAAAAGAAGTTGCAACAAGAGCGGGAAGAAAAAAGGCTACAGCAAGAGCGCAAAATGCTTATTGGAAATCGTATCACTGCTTTGCGTATGCAATTAGGAAAGAGTGAAGCATTGCTATCAAGAGAGCTTGGAAAGGATAAAGGTTATTTACAAAACATAACTTCTGGGAGAGCATTTCCTTCTATGGAGATGTTCTTTGAAATCTGCAATTATTTTGAAATTACGCCGCAAGAATTTTTTTCAGTACAACCAGTATCTTTGATACGTCAAGAATTTCAGAAATTGACAGAGCGAATGACGGATGAAGAGTTAGAGGATTGGCTGAAGCTATTAAAACATTATGTAAAATGAACAATGAAGTTGTGTCAACACAGATTCTATGTAATTGCCAATCAACTCCATTGTTTAAAGTAGAAAATAGAAATATTTGTATTATTTAGTTCTAGCTGATTTGAGAAAAGCTAGTGTTTCGCTTTTAACTGAGCAGGAACTTTTGGTTGGTAGTACTCAAATGCGCATGGTAAATTTGCACTTATCTGACCAACTATCAGCACTGCTACCAAAAAAACGCCTGTTAATTTGGAGATCAGTTTTTTCATACGTTTTCACCTCCGTTGATTGGTCTTAGATAAATGGCTGCAAGTACAGAGAAGGTGGCCTGAAAACATCCCCAAGCAATTGCAAATGCTACGTTAAAGAAATTTCTATAAAGAAAAAGAGACAATACTACGTAGAAAATACATAACAGTTTAATGGTCTGTTTGCGAAAGCGTATTTTTTGTTGATGTGTAAAAGGATTGTTTTTATGTTCTACAGGAGAAAAAAGAAACAGGATTACAGAACTAATGCATGTCAAAAAACAACAAACTTCTGTGATATATTGTTCAGGTAATAAAAATTGTGCTAACAAGAAAATTAGAAACGTTATCATTGAGAGTAAGTAACACTTTAAATGCGTAGATGCATGGTATCCGCCGGCCGTTCCACGAAAACAGCAAAAACTTATAATATAGCAAAAAGTTGTACCGAAGGTTTTTGTTAAAACTGCTATCAGAAAAATACTTCCCCAAGAAAAAATTGCTGAGAAAATAACTTCAAAGGAATAAGCATAACTTTCCCTATCTTCTATTGTTATAAAGGATTTCTTTAAAAAAAAATCTGTAAGATAATTTGCCAGTTGAAGTATCATGTGATGTTCCCTCCGTTGTGGTTATCATAGCAGAAATTTAATCAAAGAATAATAATTGTACATTTTTAACAGGATTTAGGCAGAAATAACCTCTATGGTATTGCAGTGCTGTGATACTTTAACATCAAACCTATTGTAAAGACATTATCGTTGCAAGATAAAGCCATCTGCCCTTGATAGGATTCTGTCACGTTCTTTACTTGACTTAGGCCGAACCCATGTAGTCGGCTTTCTTGTTTTGTAGTTTTTGGCAGATCATATTCATGGAGTATGATGTCTTTTTCTACACTATTTTCAAGTTGTAAGTATATATAGGTTTGGTCATTATACATACGAATTTTAATCCAACGTTTCGGATATTGTGTTATTTTAGCGGTTGCTTCTAAAGCATTGTCAAAACAGCTGGCCAATATGAGCGCCATATCATTCAGGAATTCTTCCGAAAGCTCTTGCTCAATTGTTAATTCTGAAATAATCGTGCATTTGGTTTGTTGTTGCGCTGCAAGCTGTTTTTTATAAAGCAGTACGGTGTCCAATAACAGATAACCGGAATAAGTCACTTTGTGCATAGAGAGAATTTCTAATTGCTGTTCGATATACTTTGCAGCCTGTTTGATGTCCTTTTGCATAAGCGCATGATAGATGATTAAAAAATGATTCTTTATATCATGGTTTAATTGTCGTATTTCCTTGTGATGCAGGGAAAGTTCTTTAAAATAATTTTGCTGTTCCTGCACAATCTTTTTTTCATAGGTCAGTTTCGCTTGCAGCCAGCTGGCTTGACTTGCCTGAGAAAATAGAAAGAAAAAAAGTAAATTGAAAATTAACAATGCAAGTGTGATTACGATGTAGCCAAGGTAGACATCTTTTTGATTTACTGCAAATACAAGATCTTGCAGATAGTAAAAGATAATTACAGAACATACCGGAACGCTCAGCAATAACGGATATAAAAAAAGAGGCAAGCGTTCTTCTTTTATTTTGTATAAAAAGGTACAAAGATAAATGAGTAGAAACCCTATCGTTTTGGAAACAATGGCGCCTATTAGATAATTGTATTCATAAGAGGTATAATAAGCTAAAAAGCCTCCGCGATAACCTAATAATACAGATTTTACCAGCAACTCAGATAGTCCAATTACGAAGAAATATATAATTGTTATGGTGAGCTTAAAAAAGAATTTTTCGCGATAAAAACATAAAGGGAGAAGCGTAAATAATACGAAACATCTTGTTCTTTGAGCCGGCACTTGCGAAAAATAAGAATAGGTGAAACAAAAGAGAAAATCTAAAACGTAGATAAACAACAACGTTTTTTTCTCTACTTTGAGATTTTTTAAGAAAAAATTATAAAAGTAAAACAACAATGCAGTTTCTACAATACTGATAAAAAAGTTAGCTACTAAATTCAAGATGAAAACCTCCCCGTTTTTAAATTAAAAAGTAAAAACTGTTTTTTTACGGAATCTGTATATTTCCGACTGATGGGAAGATAGTCCATAGGGACAAGGTCGTTTATATTTAAAAATAACTTTTGTGGTGTGATTTCCTGGACATAGTCCAAATTCACAATATAACTCTGATGGCAGCGTATAAATTGCCGAAATGGATGCAGCAGTTGCTGTACCTCATTTAATGTCATTTTAGAACGAATGGGTTCTTTTTGATGCAGCAATATAAATGTCACATAATGCAAGTCGCTCTTGATATAAACTACATGATTCAAATAGATGGTAGCCATGCCCAAATTGGTTTTCACAACAACATGTCCGTGTTGTTGTTCATATTTGCGAATACACCGAGTGAGTACTTCGTCTATATTTTCTTGGAAAATTGGTTTTACTAAAAAATCGAATGCTTCAACTTTAAAAGAAGCAGCCATAAAATCTGAAAAATTGGTTACAAAAATTAAAAATACGTCTGAATCCATTTTTCGAATTTTATCTGCCACTTCCATTCCAGAAACAGAGGACATTTCAATATCTAAAAAGATAATGTCAAATTTAGTTCCGGTGTCATAATCTTGGAGCAATGTGTGTCCATTTTGATAAATTTGGATACCAGCCAAATCATAATCGTATTTTGCAAAAGATTCTTTGATTAGCTTGTATAAATGTTCAGTAAATTCAGTCTGATCATCGCAGATTGCAATACGAAGCATACTAAAAACCTCCTTTGGAATATCACTTGTTACGAATAATCTTGATATTTTTAAGTCATAGAATTATTATAGCCTTTATATCCTTTTTTTCAATCACATTTGTATGTGCGACTATTTAAAGAACAGTTTATAAAAGTTGAACTATTAAGCTTATCAGGAAAGTAAAAATGAGGAATAAAGCGGCATGTTACGTTAAAAGTGTATGAAATGCGTTAAAAATATATGAAATGTTGAGAACACGCATTTAAAGGGTATACTAAAAATATTTACATGGTCTAAATATAAAATTTATTTTTGAAAAAATAATTTTAACATCTTAAGATATTCGTCAAATAGCCGCTGCTGTTATATTTCTGCCGACTATGACAGTTCAATTACCGTTCACTCTATTTTGCTTGTGGGACATGGTTTCCCCTGCTATACTGAATTTGAACCTATAAAATAAAAATCAAAAAGGAGGACTTCCTATGCGTAAAAAAATGATTGCTGCAAGTCTATTGTCAGTATTTCTGCTGACTATATCGCCCGTACAGCAGGCTTGGGCAGCGAATACAGTGCAGGTAACATTACCTGGCTTTACTGTGACGCTGAATGGACAGAGTACCAGCAATGAGTACAGCAAGTATCCGCTCATTGTCTATAAAGATATCACGTATTTTCCCATGACTTATTATGACTGCCGCTTGTTGGGCTTGAAAACCGACTGGACAGCGGAAACTGGTTTGGTCATTGATAAAAACGAGGATTATTTCTATGAATATCTGCGGGAAGTAAATAACAGCAAGAATGCCAAAAAGCAGACTGCAAAAATTGCCGATGAAAAAATCACCGTCAACGGGAAGGTTATCGACAACAGTAAAGAGGAATATCCGTTGCTGATGTTCCGTGATATCACATATTTTCCTCTCACCTGGCGTTTTGCCGTGAATGGATTCGGCTGGGATTATCACTTTGACCAGAAAGATGGGCTGGTGATTCAAAATGATAAGGTGAAGCTGGAGAATCCGGAGAATGAAGGGTGGGAAAAACAACCATGTGGTACCGTAATGGGTTTGGGCAGAGGCTATTATTCAATACAAAATAGTTGGCGGGATAATGAGGAGGAGCCCATTGTAGTCCGGTTAGAGGAGCTTCAGACTACACAAGAAAACGAACTGAATCCAGGAAAAATTAAGTTTATAGAAATTTCCGCTTTGAGATATGTTGAAAATTTATCTATGCAGTATGAGACATACAAGGCGATTGGACAACGTGAAGAATTGGTATATCGAAAACAGCTTCCTATTTTTCCTGGAAACTCTGAGATGGAATGTATGAATATGATCACAACCCCAATCTCTTATTGGAGCAAGCCCAATTTACAAAAGGGAAAATATATTTTGCGAATTGGGATTGATCTACCCGAAGTCATTTATTACTATGAATTTTACAATGAAAAACATCATTTGCGGAGCCTTTCGGCGCCGTATCCAATTGAATTGGCCGATTTTGCAGAACGCTGGCCCCGCACGGTTCTTGTTCAATAGTCTCCATAGGAGGTATTGTTGTTTGAAGGAGGAATTGTTGTGAAAAAAATATTATTTTCTTTGTTGTTTGGCATTTTTTGTATGGTTGGCATACAGCCGGTATATGCTGCCGGGCAGTTGCTGGCTTTTTTGCCGGAAGGACAGGACTGTTACTACTTGAACGGAACGCTGGTCAACACAGGAGAGCAGCAATGGCATACTGTCAATTATGCCGGTCATACGTACTTTCCCATCCGCATCATCAGTGAATTGTTCGGTTTTCAGGTGCAATGGCAGCCGGATACTCAAACTATACGATTGTCCGATGAAGAGCGGGTGATTGTCTTGACAGTAGACAGCCCTGTTGCCATGGTAAATCAACAGGAGCAAGCGATTGATATCGCGCCTATCATACAGGAAGGCCGTTCTCTGATTCCTTTGCGTACCCTGGCACAGTTGACAGACTCTTATGTATTATACAAGGATGGTGTAATCTATTATGCAGAGACGCCCATCTCCAAGGCAGAACAGCAACAGGACTGGTTCCGGCAAATTTATACCGACTTACAGGCCAATCATTCCGCTCTCAGCACAGAGCCCTATAACATAATTTATGAGGATGGTGAGGCCATACCATTGGTATCGCTTTACAAATACAATCAAGTCGAATATCTTTCCCAACAATTTCCCTATGGCATAGACAAGTTATTTTGGCGTACCGATCATCAAGAACTGCACACTGTTTCTATTCCCAATCTAACGCAGGTTATTGGTATTTGGCAAGCGCAGGTCTATTATATCTCAAAGAATGAGAGCACAAACCAATATGATTTGTACCGTGCCAATTTGGATGGCACAGCCGTCCAACTGCTGCAGGCCTCCTTCTGTGAGGAAGGTCTAATCGTGCGCGATAAACGAAACCGTTTCTATATTGAGGATGGAAAAACGTATTCACGGATACAAAAGATATCTACTGATTGGGGAAGCAGCTCCACCGTTTATCTATATCAACTTACCGAAAAAGCTTTATTACCAGTAGCCAGGTTAGCTTCTGAAGATAGAAATACCTATGCCATTGTAGGGGAGTGGTGTTTTTCTGTTGAATATGATGCCGGTATTGATTATCTGCTTGCACAGCAGTGCAGCACAGAAACCGCTAAAAGAATCTACCTGCCCTTTGTAGAAATTATCTCTCTGCAAAAAGAGCAGCAGGCAGTTCAAGTTACAGGAATTGTCCATGATACGGAGCAGATTACAACTCAGACCTATTCCTGTGAGGAGCTTTTGGCGTTGGCACAGGAATGATAAACAGAAAGAGAGGTCATTGTGAAAAATGGTATTTATTGGTAAGGCGCATTTAGATTTTGTGAGTTGGTTTTTCTTTTTATATATTATTGATGCAACATGGGGTTATTTTTTGAATATGCTGATAGAAAGCAGAATATTCTGAGGAGGAAACGGATCATGTCGCTGAGTAGAATTGCGTTAAACCAACAACAAATTGAAGCAATTAACTGGAGAAACCTGCAATCTCTGAGGACGGGGCTGAGCGATTTAATTTGCGAGCCGATGGAGGTTACTTCAGAGCAGCTCCAAAAAATGATATACAGCGAGGGCTTTCCCGAGGAGGCACGTTTTGACGAGCAGGGCAATTTGTATGAGGAGAATTTCTATGTTTCTCTGCAGCGGCGTATGGAAACTGCTATTGCTTCAGAGAGCATTGCTGTGCGGTGTGGTGTGGTGATAGACAATAGTTTTTTGCGTTCTTTTCCCACGATGGCCGGAAGCTACCGAAAGGAACAAATTGGGGAAATTGATAGGTTTGCGGTAACGATGCTGAAGCTAGGCGAGCCGGTGTTGGTATATGGGCAGGATGAAAGCGGACTTTGGTCCTTTGTGCGCAGCAGGCAGGCTATCGGGTGGATGCTGTCTGAGCGGATTGCCTGGGAAACAGATTTTTTCCGGTGGCGGCAATATTGCGCCAACAGGATGCAGGCTGTTGTAACAGACAGCTGTTTCACATTGGACTATACTGACTTTGACGGTATTTCGCAATCCAAAAATCTATTCATGGGTACTTGTCTGGCTCTTTATGATACCACGCGGGATACGTTTTTGGTGGGTTTGCCTGTAAAAGACCGGCGGGGAAATTTGGCAAATATACAGTTGGTTTTGCGGCGAAATGGCAGTTTGGTTCCGGGAAATTTACCGTTGTCTGCACAAAACATTATCAGCCAGGCCAAAAAAATGCTGGGTGAGCCTTATGGATGGGGCGGAACTGGTTATCACAGAGATTGTACCTCACTGGTAGGCGATGTGTTTTCAACTTTTGGATTGCAGTTTCCGCGCAACAGTACACAGCAGCTGCAAATGTTTGGTGTGGAGCGATTGCCGGTGAAACGTGAACAGCGCTATCAGTTTATTTCGGCGTTGATGCCGGGGGCAGTACTTTATTTCCCGGGGCATGCAATGCTTTATTTGGGCCGCAGAGGTCAGGAGTTGGAAATTTTACATAGTGTGTATGCGTTGGGGTTGCCGGCGGCAGACAGGATCATTCCGCACAAATTGCGGCGGGTTGTAACGGGGAGCCTGCGGCAGCAGAGAGTCAATGGAGAATGTTTATTGGATGCGCTTACAGCTTGCTGGGCTCCGGAACACCAGAAGCAACAGTTATAGTGGAGAAAAATGTGCTTCTGAGGGAAAAAGGGCAACCAGGAATTTTTACAGAGCGTTTGACGCGTACGTTTTGCGAAAAGTTTACGGTTGACAATTCGAGAGCATTTGTCTATAATAAAGGATAATTTCATACAGAAATGACTGTGATAAGGAAGAGTAGTGAGCTGAAAGCATACAGAGAGCCGTTGGATGGTGTGAAACGGTTGCGGCAGGTTGATGAACTGGCCTTGGAGTCGTCAGGCTGAAGGGTGTATTGGGTAGTAGGTCTGACCGGAATCTCGCCGTTATGAGGATCAAGTGGGTGTCGGCTGTGTAGGCAGTTGCGCCAAATAGAGTGGTACCGCGGAATCATGTCCTTTTTCGTCTCTGGCAACAGGGTCGGGAAGGGCTTTTTTATTGCAGTAAGATGTAGATATAGAGGAAAGCTACGCTGCAGGTTTATCGACTCTGCAAAAACAAACGCAGGATCTTTTATACAGAAACTTTGCATGAAATTGAATTAGGAGGAAGAGAAACGATGGAAGGATATCAGAAGTACAAAAAATCATATTTTATGCCGCCAGAGTCTTGCTATGACTGGGTAAAAAAAGATGCAATTGACAAAGCGCCGGCTTGGTGCAGCGTGGATTTGCGTGATGGCAATCAGGCATTGATTGAGCCGATGAGCTTAGATGAAAAGCTGGAATTTTTCCAACTGCTGCTGGAAGTAGGTTTTAAAGAAATCGAAGTAGGATTTCCTGCTGCTTCGGAGACAGAGTATCAGTTTTTGCGTACTTTGATAGAGCGGAATATGATTCCCGATGATGTAACCATTCAGGTGCTGACGCAGGCCAGAGAGCATATTATTCGCAAAACCTTTGAGGCGATTGACGGTGCGCCTCATGCGGTGGTGCACATGTACAATTCTACTTCGGTAAACCAGCGGGAGCAGGTGTTCCGCAAGAGCAAGGAGCAGATCAAGCAGATTGCCATAGAGGGTGCGACGCTGTTAAATGAGCTGGCAAAAGAAGTACATGGCGACATTACCTTTGAATACAGTCCGGAAAGCTTCACAGGTACGGAGATGGAGTATGCTCTGGAAGTGTGCAACGCAGTGCTGGATATCTGGCAGCCGCGTCCAGAACGCAAAATTATTATTAATTTGCCAGCGACTATTGAAACTTCGCTGCCTCATGTCTATGCCAGTCAAATTGAATATATGCACAAAAATTTGAAATACAGAGAAAATGTGATTATTTCGCTGCACCCCCATAATGACCGCGGCTGCGGTGTAGCCGATGGAGAACTGGGTTTATTAGCCGGAGCAGACCGTATTGAAGGAACTTTGTTCGGCAATGGGGAACGCACTGGAAATGTGGACATTATCACATTGGCTATGAATATGTTTGCCCATGGTGTTGATCCTGAATTAAATTTCCATGATATGGCGCATATCAGTGAAACCTATGAACGATTGACTCGTATGCAGGTACATCCGAGGCAACCGTACGGCGGCGCTTTGGTGTTTACCGCATTCTCAGGCTCTCATCAGGATGCGATTGCCAAGGGGATGAATTGGCGGCAGGAGAAACATCTCGACACATGGTCTGTACCATATTTGCCTATTGACCCGCAAGATGTGGGCCGCACCTATGATTCTGATGTAATCCGTATCAACAGCCAGTCCGGTAAGGGCGGTGTAAGCTATATTTTGAAACAGAGCTATGGAATTACCCTGCCGGATAAGATGAAAGAGGAATTCGGTTATGCAGTCAAGGATGTGTCTGACAAAGAGCATAAGGAATTGACACCGGAATGGATTTATTCTATTTTGGAAGAGAAGTATATTCATGTTGCAGAGCATTTCAAGGTAAATGAATTCCATTTCCGTCAAAAACTCGACGGCGGAATTGCGGCAACTGTCACAATGACGTTGAAAGGGGATACCAAGACGATTGAGGCAGAGGGGAACGGCCGCTTAGATGCGGTGAGCAAAGCGCTGAAAGTAGGACTAGGTTTTTCTTATGAATTGACGGATTATAAGGAACATTCTTTATCCAGAGGGTCTTCTTCAAAAGCAATGTCATATGTGGCCATTACCCAGAAGGGTAAAATGGTTTGGGGGATTGGGATTGACGAGGATATCATTGAGTCTTCGATAGAAGCGCTGTGCGCGGCAATCAATCGGTTAGATTTCTGGAAAGAATAAACTGCACACAAAAAATTGTATAAAAGTTTTTTAAATGGGATGCACAAAAGATGTGTATCCCATTTTTCTATAGAAGCTGGATTTTTAGTGCCAGTATGATTTTTGATGTTGATATTTGGAATGGTTTTATCTCGTGTAAAAGAGCGGTTTTCTTTCAAATATAGAAGTATTTTTTGCATGAGAAAAAACAAAAAATTTTTATAAATGATTCGCAACTTTTCCGGTGCAGAATGCATCTACAAGGGTAGCGGTATTTTTAAAATTTCTTTTGCTGTTTCCCGAACGGGAAGAACGGGTTTCCCGTGTGAAGGGAGACATGAGATGGCTGTGACAGTGTAGGAAAAGGCGGGAAAGAGATTGGCCGGGTTTGTTGTAGATGCGAGAAGGACTGTTTCATATGTTTCATCAGTTTCATTTCAGGGGCAAAAGGATTTGCCGGTGGTTGATGAATCCATCCCCGTTGCGGGTGTGGTCGTTTCTGTGGCTGCGGCAAACTTTGAAGCTGTTGCCACCATAAAGGTGTGGCTGTGCCAGCAGGGAGACAGGTAAACTGGTAGTTTTCTTTGACCATAGGAAATAAACGGGCCTGTTGTAAAAGCTCGCACCAGGTGAGGGGTTCTGCATCGCATTGGCAGGCGGCGCCGCTTTTGGCATACCGTAGAAATTGCTGCATAGACATACGAGCATCCTGCAATGTCCAGCGGGAGCAATTGGCGGTATGAGGCTGGTTGCTGAATGGAAGCTGTGGTAACGGCAGGACCTCTATCTCGCAGTTTTCTTTTTGAATCACGGCCAACAGTTTTTCACTTCCGGTGGGATCAGGATTCAGCAACACAGCTTGCAAACCATCTATTTTCTGATAAATACTGTGCTCTAAACAGTTAAGCCACAAGCCGTACTGACAGGCAAATCCCTGCTTGCTGCTGTGATAGTACAAACAGGCAGCGGGGCTTTGCGCCAGATTCAGCAGAAAATCCAGTTCGCTTTGGTCATAGGCAGTGGTAGCATAACGGCAGATTGCCTGACGAACTGCAAAATGGTGTGTTTGCTCCAAAACATATTCATGACTCAGCAATTCTAACAGGTATTGGTGTTGACCTGTGGTGAGAGACATAACAAGCACCTCTTTCTAAGAGAATAATAAGTTTATACTGATACTGTATGCAGGAAAGGGCGGCGAGGTGAAGTTTTACAAAAAGAAAATTTTCCAGCAAATGAGGGTTGGTAAATTAAGCCGTGCGTGTTATAATAAGAAACAGTTTTAAATGGACAGAAGAGAGGAGCAGAAGAAAATTATGAAAAAATTGATTAGTTTGTTGTTGGCGGGTGCTATGGTATTTTTATCCTGCGTACCGGCAACAGCAGCGACGAATACATTGACTATGACAAGTTCCACACCCATTACATCGGGTGCAATCCTTAAAAACTATACGTGGGATATTGCAGATGGAAACGTAAAGGCTTCCGTGCTGGAAATTGATTTGAATGATCCATATGTGCAGTTGGAAGTGGTACCGGGAAAAGGAAAGTTTACACAGCGTGCTACCGTATCCAACATGGCGAATCGTACAGACGCGATTGCTATGGTAAACGGAGATTATTACAATATGAAAGCGGAAGGCGCACCTATCGGAACAACTGTGATAGATGGGGAGCTGGTATCATCGCAATCCTATTTGACCGGCGTATATTGCTTGGGGATTACAAGTGACCGTACAGCATTTGTAGATGAGTTTTCTTTTAGCGGCAGCGTGATAGCTGCCAATGGAGAAAAGCGTAATCTTTCTGGTTTGAATAAAACCTTTTATTGGGAAGAAACCACAGGCTTGCACAGTCATATTGGTCGGCTGCATCTATACAGCGATTTGTGGGGTGGCAGCAAACGGGGCATGGATTCTTATGTTGGGACACCGGCAGAAGTTATGGTAAAGGATAACCAGGTAACAGCAGTAGCTTTTGACGGCGGTTTTGATTCGGCAGTTCCAGAAGGCTGCTATATTTTGCACGGTGACGGCGGCGCTGCTGATTATCTGCGTGAAAATATGAAAGTAGGGGATATCATTCAAATCAATTATTCCTACAAGCCGGAAAAAGACTGGCAAATGGTAATTGGTGGTCATGCATTGCTGGTAGATAATGGACAAACAGTACCTTATACCAAGGATTTGTCAGCGTTAGGCGGTGTACGGGCACGCACTGCGGCGGGAATTTCGAAAGACGGCAAGACGGTTTATATTATCGCCGTAGAAGGGCGCACGTCGGAAAGCAAAGGTATTACACTGGGAAATTTGTCACTTCTGATGACAAAGCTGGGTGTTTGGAAAGCAGTGAATCTGGATGGCGGCGGCTCTACGACTATGGTGTATCGGCCGCTGGCAGAAACAGAGCGCAAACGGATTATCAATCCAGAGAGAAATGGCGCAGAGCGCAGTGTAGTAGAGGGTCTGGGTGTATTCTCCAATGCACCGGAAGGAATGGTAAAGGGAATTTTCATCAATGGACCAAAGACATTGATGATCGGCGAGACAGGTGAATATACCTTTAAGGCATATGACCAATACTACAATCCGGTGAAAGATACCAGCGTCATTGAGCTGACAGAAGAAGCTGGCTTTGGCAAAATAAACGGCAACAAATTTACGGCTGAACAGGCTGGCACCACTACATTGACGGCTGTAAATGGAAGCAGCAAAAATACCTTGGATGTCAATATTATTGGTAAAGAAGGGCTTAGCGCGTTAAAATTGAACATTGACCAGAAAAATTATGCAGATGGCAGCACACACCAGCTGAGCGCGAAAGCAACACTTACGGATGGAACGGCCAAAGATGTACACGCCAGTGCATTGCAATGGAGCCTGGAAGGGTTTGATGGTACCATTGACAGCAATGGTAAACTCACCATTGGTTCTTTAGGCGATACCAAAGAGGGAATTGTAAAAGCATCCTATGATGGATTTGAAGCTACACTGAAATTGAAATTTGTAGAAGACAAGAAGATACAGCTTACAATAGACAGTAAGACGTTATTGAAAAACGGTCAGACACAAGCAATGGACGTAGCACCTACTATTGTCAACGACAGGACTATGGTGCCAGTGCGTTTTATTGCGGAAGCTTTTGAAGGGACAGTAGATTGGAATGCAGAGAATCAGACGGCATACATTGTTTATAACGATAATATGGTAGAGATCGCTATTGATGCGGATATCATACATGTAAACGGAGAAGCGGTAACCATTGATACGCCGTCACAGTTACTGGACGGCAGAACTATGATTCCACTGCGTGCAGTAGCAGAAGGATTGGGGCTGTCCGTAAACTTTGATAATGCAACGCGCACCATCACCATTACAGAAAACTAAACAAACACGGGAGGGTCAAGATGTCAGGTTCTATAGACTATATCATCGCCGCATTTTTTGCCGCTTTTTTGGGATTAAAATATGTACGTACCAAAGCAACCGGTCATTTGTGGTTTTTGTTGCCGATTTTATTGGTTGTCGGGTTAAACCAGGGCTGGGGCTCGATTCTGCAGGGTACGCCCTATGGAGAAGCGTTTTTCGTGTGTTATCGTTTGTTGACTCTGGCATCCTGCCTGTTGGCGGTATATATGTATTATCGTGATTATCATAAACGGGAAGCAGAAGCGATTGCAGCCAATAAGAAAAAACGCGGACAGGAAATGCCATCCCAGACAAAAATGAAAAAAAGAAAGTAATAAAAGTAAAAAAGGGCTTGACCTACGCCCTGAATCGTGATATTATAACAAAGTCGTCAAGACAAGCGGGCGTGGCGGAATTGGCAGACGCGCTAGATTCAGGTTCTAGTGGGAGCAATCTCGTGGAGGTTCAAGTCCTCTCGCCCGCATTTTTTATTGTCCATAATAGATGTCATAGGCGCAAAGCCAGTTATATCGTAGGTTTGAGAGCATTTTGATAAATTCAGAATGCTCTTTTTTATTTTCAGAGAAGGAGAAATGAATATAGCGGAGTTTGATTGGATAGGGTTTTATTGATATAATGTGTAGAGGGAGAGCCAGGGAATTTCGGTGGCTCTCCAAAAAGCAGATGAAATGGGCGGGGAATGAATATGAAAATTAAAAAATATTTAGCACCTATTGCGATGTGGCTTATATTTGAAGTGATTGCCGTAGTTTTATGGCTTGCGCTAGATAATTTATTCTATCTTTTTAATTTTTCCTATATTGGCACAGCGATAGCCCTGGGGTTAATTTTATATACACAAAAGAAAAAATATGCCCGGAATATCGTGCAGTTTGCGGTTGGCCTGTATATGCTTGTGTATTTAGGTTTTCTTTGCAGGGAAAATATGCAGATAGAAGGATTTTGGTATTATTTGTTTCTCGGAGTATTTGAAGCGGCAACAATTCACTATGTCGTTGCCAAAATATTTGGTCCGTTGTTGTTTGGGCGTGGATGGTGCGGCTATGCCTGCTGGACAGCGATGGTTTTAGATTTGTTACCATTCAAAACACCTGCCGCTGCCCGTAAACGGTGGGGCTTTGTTCGATATATTGTTTTTGCTGTTTCACTTGTATTTGTTGGATTCCTCTTTCTTTTCCAAGTTCCGAATAAGGAGAATATTATGTGGTGGAGTTTTATCGTTGGTAATATTCTTTACTACGCCGTCGGTATTATGCTGGCCTTCAAATGCAAGGACAACAGGGCTTTTTGTAAATATGTCTGCCCTGTTACGATATTTTTGAAGCCCATGAGCTATTTTTCGCTTTTTCGGATTCGGGTTGATGAAGATAAGTGTGTTTCCTGTGGAAAGTGTAAAAGGGTATGTCCTATGAATGTAGAAGTTCCGAGCAATTCTCGAAAGAAAAGAAATGCAACAGAATGTATTTTGTGTATGAGATGTGTAGAGGAATGTCCAAAGGGTGCATTGAAACTATAGAACTAGGACAAGGACGGGTAGGAATGAAAAGGGCCTTCTGTTTTTGTCGATTATAGCAAAAAAGAAAGAAACGGTTTGTTCACTATGATATGCCTCTTGTCAAGTAGTAAATATTAAAAATCGAGTGCAGATGGTGCCTACAGTTCATTTTGAAGTGTAGGCATTTTTCTATACACACCATTTCTCTTTATATTTTAGAAGCTATTTCTGTTGTTTACTGAAGAGGTATCATGTCACTAGGCGATAAACCGTTTCTTTTGTTATAAGATGAGTTCTAACAGTAAACCGGATACGGCTGCGGCGAAAAAGGTGCAGATGATGGCCAAAAGTGTACGAGAATTGCGTTTTTGTAATAAAATCAGGTAGCTGAAGCCTGCAGAGGAACATAATCCTGCAGTAACAGAGCCAAAGGAGAGACTGCCTTGCAGAAAGAGCGACACCAATAAGATAGAAGTGCCGCATCCCGGAATCAATCCTACAATAGCAGCCAACACAGGTTGCCAGATGCTGTGCGATAAAAGTAATGCGCCGATACGCTCTGCTCCCAGCCATGCAGTGATGCTATTGATAATCAGCATTGTGACAAAAAGATAGATAGTGATATAGGCAGTATGCTGTAGGACATGAAAAAAAGAGAAGTGCTCTGTTTTCTCATGATGACATTCTTCTGTGAGCAATACAGGCTGTAAAACAGGATAACGACGATAACGAAGCCAGGTAACAAACCAAAGGCAGTAACCCCAAAACAGGGCGATTCCTATTTTGCAGAGTAGAAGCTGTAAAACGGTAGTAAAGTGTTCGGGATGGGCTAACAAAATAGGTAAGGCCTCATCAGAGGTAGCCAGAAAAACGGCAACCAAAGCACCGCCGCTGATACGTTTATAATTAAATAGAGTCGCTGCGGCGGCAGAAAAGCCACATTGGGGCACGCAACCGGCAATGGCACCCAGCAATGGTCCCACAGGACCGGTAAGTAGATGGGCACTTTGGGATAAATCCCATCGATGCTCTAACACTTCCAATAATATATAAACCAAAAGCAGCAGGGGAAAGATTGCCAGAGTATCCAGAAAGGTATCGAGAAAAATGGGCAAGAAATGACTCACAGTAAAACATCCTTTCGTCAAGATTATGTTCTATTATACACTTTTCACAAGCGATGTCCAACTATTTTTGGAAAAAACAACCAAAATTATTCTTTTGTAAGACAATGAATGGGTTGGATAAAAAGAAATCGTAAAAATATTTTGTCTAAGAGTAAATTTCATACTAAACAAGCAAGCCGATTGATGGTATAATAAAAAAATATCTAGTGTGTATTTACATAAGCTGGTACGACAAACCGGCAGATTCTATATTAGGAGGATATGTCAGTGAATGAGCAAATGCTGAAAGAACAGGCAAAGGAAATCAGAAAAGACATTGTAACGATGATCGGACAGGCAAAATCAGGGCATCCCGGCGGTTCTCTGTCGGCTACTGAAATTGTAACCTACCTTTACTTTGAGGAGTTGAGAATTGATCCGACGAATCCTAAGTGGGACGATAGAGATAGGTTTATCTTATCGAAGGGGCATGCGGCTCCTGTGCTATATGCAGCGTTAGCTCGCAGAGGATTTTTCCCGACGGAAGAATTATCTACTTTGCGAAAAATCGGCTCTCACTTACAAGGGCATCCCGACATGAAAAAGGTACCTGGTGTCGATATGTCTACAGGCTCTTTGGGAACGGGATTCTCTGCTGCAACAGGGATTGCAATGGCTTGCAAGTTGGATAAAAAAGAGAATTATGTGTATACACTTTTGGGCGATGGAGAAATACAGGAAGGTCAAGTATGGGAAGCAGCTATGTCTGCTGCCCATTATAAATTGGATAATTTGATTGCCTTTTTGGATAACAACGGTTTACAGATAGATGGCAATATTGATGATGTATTATCACCAAATCCAATTGACGCCAAATTTGCTGCCTTTGGATGGCATGTGTTGGTGATTGACGGTCATGATTTTAAACAGATTGCTGACGCTGTGGCTGCGGCAAAGGCAGAAAAGGGCCGGCCAACAATGATTGTGGCGAAAACGGTAAAAGGCAAAGGGGTATCTTATATGGAAAATCAGGCCGGATGGCATGGCAGTGCGCCAAATGAAGGACAGGTTGCACAGGCTATGGCGGAGCTGAATTAGAGGAGGAACGGAGAAATGGCGAATATTGCAACAAGGGATGCTTATGGCCAGGCTTTGGCTGAGTTGGGCGCAATAAATGATAAGGTTGTCGTACTGGATGCCGATCTGTCCAAATCTACGAAAACCAATGACTTCAAAAAATTATTTCCAGAACGATTTTTTAATATTGGGATTGCTGAGCAGAACTTGATGGGAACAGCGGCAGGGTTTGCTGCGACAGGTAAAATTCCTTTTGCCAGCAGCTTTGCGGTGTTTGCAGTGGGCCGGGCTTACGACCAGATACGCAATTCCATTGCATATCCTCGATTAAATGTAAAAATTGCTGCTACCCATGCTGGTTTGACAGTAGGGGAGGACGGTGGCTCTCATCAGATGTTGGAGGATATTGCTCTGATGCGTGCTGTGCCGAACATGACTGTCATTGTACCTGCCGATGGTGTGGAAACGAGGCAGGCTGTGCTTGCTGCCGCTGCTTATGATGGACCGGTTTATATTCGTTTGGGTCGACCAAAGGTACCAGTACTTTTTGGGGAAGATTACGAATTTGAGATTGGGAAAGGCGTTGTGCTACGTGATGGCAGTGACGTGACGTTGGTAGCCACCGGTATTATGGTCAGCAAAGCAGTGGAAGCTGCAGAAGCGTTGGCTACTGAGGGAGTAACCGCCGCTGTGGTGAACATTAGCACAATTAAGCCTTTAGATGATGCAGTGCTTGTTGCAATGGCACAGAAAACCGGCGCAGTGGTTACTTGTGAAGAGCATAACATTTATGGTGGTTTGGGCAGTGCAGTTGCTGAAGTATTGGTGGAAAATTGTCCGGTGCCTATGGCGCGTGTGGGTGTGGAGGATAGCTTTGGCGAATCAGGTTTGCCAGATCAGCTGCTGGAAAAATACGGACTCACTGTGGAAAATATTATAAAGAAAGCAAAAGCTGTGATAGCAAGAAAATAATATCTTAAATAAACAGAAGGGACTTCTAAAGAAATGGAGGTCCCTTTTCTGCTGTTCGGGGCGGGAAGATTCTCCGAAAAGGATACAAAAATATTTTGATGCTGATAAAAAGTTGAAAAAAATATTTTACAGGTGTATGAAAGTATGTGCGGTAGATTTTCTTACTAAAATAATGTATACTATAGAATATATTAATAAATTCTAAATATTTAATAGGAGTGAGTGTTATGGAAGGATTTCAGCAAGCAGCGGCGGAACAACAAGACGGAAACATTCGTTTATCTTGGCATGGTGAAAACTTAGGAGAAGTAAAAATTTATCGGGCGGAGGATCCGGATTTTCAAGAAACGGCAGATACGTTGCTGGGAAGCACGAATGAGGAAAACTATATAGTACCGGTGGTAGCAGGGACAAGGCCGTATTTTTTACTGGTAGGGGAGAATGGAGCCCGCATTCGCATAGCAGAGAGGGTAATACAAATGGAAGGGCTGGTTAATTTCCGTGACTTAGGCGGATATTTGACAATTGACGGACGGCGTACCAAATGGGGAAAATTATTGCGGTCTGCCGCCCATGATAATATCAGTGACCATGATGTGGCCTTTTTGCAGAAGATTGGATTGAAAACGGTGGTAGATTATCGCTCCAGTTATGAAGTAAATGGGCATCCTGATAGACAAATTGCTGGCGTTACTTATCAGGCACTGCGTCCCTTTGAGGATAGCAATGCCACGAATATTTTGGATTTGGCGCAGTTTGAGCATACATCTGTAGAGGAAGCTATTCGTATGCTGACTACGATTAATCGCACGTTAGCCGGCCACCCTCATTGCAATGAGGTGTACCGACAGTTGGTGCTGATTGCTCTGGAGCAGGAGCAGGTACCAGTAGTGCAGCATTGTACTGCAGGGAAAGACCGTGTAGGTGTGGGAGCAGCTACTTTATTGATGGCATTGGGTGTACCTAGAGACGTGATCATGCAGGATTATTTACTGAGTAATTATAATAGATTGTCGGTGAATAAGTTGACAGAGGTTGCAGCAGGAGAGAAAATAGAAATTCCGCCAGAACAATTGAAACTGTTCGAGGCATTGACAAAAGTGCATGAAGAGTATTTAGCTGCATTTTTTGATGAAGTGGATACCCATTGGGGCGGCACAGAAGGATATCTGAAAAATGCATTAGGCTTAACAGATGAACAATTGGCAAAAATGCGGGAATTATATTTGGAGCAGATGTAGTTTTTTGTACATCTTTAACAGCTTTTTTATAGCAGAAACAGACAGGGTGAGACAGAATCTTCCCCTGTTTTTTTATGGAAGGATGAGGGGACAAGATTTAAAAATGCTATGCGTTTTGGTGTGGCAAGCAGATGGCAAGACTGTCTGTCATGATAAGTTATATTGTAATACCTACGGCATCCTATTAACAATATAGTTTATCTTGAGTTTCCATAAAAATCAAAAGCACTCAGCTAGCAACGCCTTGAAATGTCAGCATTTTAGACGCTTTGTGAAATGTTAGACGATTATGCCTCGAAACCTGCATGAATATAGGGGTTTCAGAAAAAATACGGAAACTCAAGAGTTTATTCCTTGACAATTTCTATTAATAGTTTTATAGTAATATACTAAATAAATTTGTTTGGAGGATTTATGGATAAGATTATCTGGATCAAAAATCCAACTTTTGACTCTTTAACTACGTTAAAACCTAACCGAAAGACAAGAGATGAATTTGAAACATCACTAAATGAACATTTTCACACTACTATTATTAGTCATTCATCATATTGTTGTTTTAAATATCAAGATTTAATGATAAAGATCAAATATGGAAATCAAAATATTTTTGTTTCTTTTTTGAAAGATGGTGTCCCAACAAGATCTTCAAAATTTGATATATTAGAAGGGGAAATTTATTTACTTTGGGGACTTTCTGCCCAAGATATTGAGTCTAAAAATAGTATTAATTTTGTGAAATATATACTTGCACTATTTAGATTAAATAATGAAGAATAGAGTATTATCACATAGATATATTTAACTCTTAAATAAAGAAAGGAATGTTTTTTGAAATGAAAAAAATTCTTCCATTGATTATTTTATCTCTATTTATGGCTAATTTATTTCCAATAGCAGCATTTGCTGATGTTTCTAGTCAACCCAGTGTTAATAATGAAAACGAACCTTCAATTATTTATTTAGCACAACCGACAGACGATGAAGATGTGTTCCGATTAGTTGCGACTGATGCTAGAACCCGTTCCATAATCGATCCTAATGCAGGACGTATTGAAGTTGTATGGATGCCTACAAATAGATCTGTAGCTATCTCTATTACATTTTTTGACCATCCAGGAGCAAAAATTGATGGTAAAGTTTATTGGTATACAGAATCTGGTAAGCAAGAAGATGTAAGTACTTTTGAGACTTATTCTGGCGATATTGCAGTAGTAGTCGATTGTCCATTCACTCATACAAATGAATTATGCACTGCTGAAGTAATAGGTGTTGCGCACGATTGGACATTGGGTATCGGTGCCTTTTCCCATTCAATTAACTTTTATATGTAATTAAATAATATTGTTTAGTATATTTTTGTGTAACATACTCTATTCTATTTTATGCCATGTACTAAGCAATATTTTTTTATTGTAATTCCTAGTAAAATATGCTATATTGCTTATGGTAATTCTGCCAATGTTCCGGTTCACAAAGGTTGGGAAATTTCATCTTGAAAGCAAAGGAGTGCTGTAAATGAAGAAAGTAGTTGCAGTATTATTGACAGTCATGCTATTGTTGACTGGATGCGGTGGGAATCCCTCCGCAGATGCCATAGAGAAATATGGCAGCGATATATTGAAGGTGTATAATGTAGGGGAATATATCGGTGAAGATGTTATTTCCAATTTTGAGAAAGAATTTGGTGTAAAAGTAATATACGAAGTATTTGATTCTAATGAAATGATGTATACCAAGCTGCAGGCCGGTGACAGTTATGATATTTTAGTGCCCTCTGATTATATGATTGAGCGGTTGATCAAAGAAAATGCATTGCAGGAGTTGGATTTGGAGTTGATTCCTAATATCAGCAATTTGGCTGAACAGGTGCGCAATATGCCTTATGACCCGGAAAATACATACTCTGTGCCGTATTTCTGGGGCAGTGTAGGGATTGTGTATAACAAAAACAATGTGGATCAGGCAGATTTGGAAGCAGAAGGCTGGAATATTCTAAAAGATACAAAATATGCTGGAAAAATCTATATGTATGATTCGGAGCGGGATGCGTTTATGGTAGCCTTTAAAGCATTAGGCTACTCTATGAATACACAGAATGAGGATGAAATTCAAGCAGCGTATCAGTGGCTGATGGAACAACGTCAAACGATGGATCCGATTTATGTGATTGATGAAGTAATTGACGGCATGATGAACGGCAATAAAGATATGGCAGTAGTGTATAGTGGTGATGCTGCTACTATTTTAAGCGAAAATGAAGATATGGGATTCTTTATGCCAACGGAAGGCACCAATATGTGGAGTGATTGTATGGTGATTCCGGCCAATGCAGAAAATCCAAAACTGGCTCACGAGTTTATCAACTATATCCTTTCTTATGACGCATCTTTGGATAACAGTGAAACAGTAGGATATGCGTCTTCTAACCAAGAGGTATTGGATGAGCTCAGTGGAGAAGGTGGATTGTTTGAAGGAAATGAGGCCTATTTGCCTCGTGACGGTTACGACAAAGACGAGGTATTTAACGACAATCAGGTGCTGAAAGAACGGCTCACAGAGCTGTGGATTAAAGTTAAGGCTGGTGAACAGTCGTAAAAGTTTATATATAGTGTGAAAAAGGTATATCAAAAAGAAAAAGATTTTTCTTTTGCTGGGCGGAATTCAGTAGAAAGAACCGGGATGTATGATTAAAGCCAGAGCGAGAGATACTACAAAATAGGCCTGTCATGAATGATTTGTGTGATAGATACAGCATCCAGACATGGTTTTGGAAATGGGTTGTTGTAAAAGAAAATTTTGCGACAACCCATTTTATATAAGTTTGAGAAGGATTGAGACATGATGCCTGTTGGGGGTGAAAAAATGGAGAAAAAATTTTTCCGAAGTTGTTTATGGCTGATCACTTATGCGGTAGCGTTAGTACTGCTTGTAAATAAAATTGATTTGCTTGCGAGTGGTGCGGCTGTACTGTTACGTTTGTTGAAACCCTTTTTTATTGGATTTGCGATTGCTTTTGTGCTAAATATTCCTTATGAAGCAATTCATCGCGCGCTATGCAAATATCAGAGCCGTTTTTTGCAAAAATTTTGCAAGCCTATTGCGATTATAGGCGCTTATGCGTTAAGTGTAGGAATTTTAGGCGGTGTGATAGCCATTGTGATACCAGAACTGGTGCGCAGTGTCAATTTGCTAATCAGCAACAGCGACGTGTATGTGAAAAATATACAATCTTTTTTGCAATGGCTGGAACGTTTTCCTCTGCCTAAGTTCACAGAATTGGATTTCAATCAAATTCTGATTGGTTTGGAAAAGGAGTTAAAAACATTGATGGAGCAGACAATCAATGCGATGTCTGTATTATTTCCGCAGATTTTTAATGTGACTACCAACATTATTCAGGGTTTAGCCAATGTATTTATTGGATTGATTGTATCTGTGTATTTGTTATCCAGCAAAGAAATATTATGCCGTCAAACGCGTCGTATCGTTTACGCTTGTTTGCCAAAGCGCTGGGCCGATGACTGTGTGGACATCGCGCGGCTTATTAGCCAATGCTTCAGCAATTTTATCAGCGGTCAATTGCTGGAGGCGTGCATATTAGGATTTTTATGTTTTATCGGTATGAGTATTTTCCGTTTTGAGTATGCTTTTCTGATTAGTTTGTTGGTGGGCGTATCTGCAATTGTACCAGTGGTAGGTGCCTTTATTGGGACAGTACCGTCTGCGTTTTTACTTTTTTTAGTGAATCCAATGCAGGCTGTATGGTTTGTGGTGTTTATTATTGTGCTGCAGCAGATAGAAGGCAATCTCATTTATCCGAAAGTGGTAGGCGAGTCGGTGGGACTGCCGCCGCTATGGGTGCTTATGGGAATCGTAGTAGGTGGCGGCTTAGGCGGTGTGCTGGGAATGCTTTTAGGTGTGCCAATATTTACGGTGATGTATAAGTTGTTGAGCGGTTGGGCAGGGAAACGATTGGAGAAGAAAAACCTTTCCCCTTGAGCTTTCGTATTATTTAATTGGGCAAGAAATATAAAAGAAAAAAATTTTTTCAAATCGGAACAAGTTTTCCTCTTTGAAAGCCAGTAGCGGTACAACAGTATTTTCTTTTGTCTCATACAGTATTGACGGCTTTCAAAGAGTTTTCAGTTCTGAAAGGCCATTTTTTTCCGCGAAATGCAATTTGTAGAAATGCAAGAAAACTACACATTGCAGCGCTGGTCAAAAAAAGATATAATATAAACTATGACATTTTGGTGGCAATACAGATCAGCGGGTACAAAATAGATGCAGGCGGTGATGTGTGTTGCAGCAAACTAGAGGAGGAAAAAATTATGCAGGAGCGAATTCGTAATTTTTGTATTATAGCGCATATCGATCATGGAAAATCTACCTTGGCTGACCGGATTTTGGAATACACGGGTGCCCTTACCAAACGGGAGATGGTAGACCAGGTACTTGATAATATGGAGTTGGAACGGGAACGGGGTATTACGATTAAGCTGCAGACAGTTCGGCTCAATTATAAGGCGGATGATGGCAAGGACTATATTATTAATTTGATAGATACGCCGGGTCATGTAGACTTCACCTATGAAGTTTCCCGCAGCTTGGCTGCCTGTGAGGGTGCAATACTGGTAGTAGATGCTGCGCAGGGGATTGAAGCGCAGACCTTGGCCAATGTGTATCTGGCCTTGGAGAATGATTTGGAAATTATTCCTGTCATCAACAAAATAGATTTACCCAGTGCAGAGCCAGAACGGGTGCGGCAGGAAATTGAAGATGTGATTGGCCTAGATGCCAGCGAGGCGATTTTGTGCTCAGCCAAAGAAGGGATTGGTATTAAAGAAATTCTGGAAGCCATTGTGCAAAAGGTACCCGCACCGCAAGGGGATGAGAAAAAACCTTTGCAGGCTTTAATCTTTGATTCTCTTTACGACTCCTATCGCGGTGCGTTGTCCCATGTACGCGTGGTGGAAGGTACTTTGCGCAGTGATATGAAAATTCGTATGATGGCCAACGGCAAAGAATTTGATGTGACAGAAGTGGGTGTATTTACGCCTTCTATGAAACAGGTGTCCCAGTTACTGCCCGGCGAAGTTGGGTATGTGGCGGCCAGCATTAAAAACGTAACAGATACAGAGGTGGGCGATACCATTACGGATGCTGATGCGCCGGCAGCGGAGCCGCTGTCAGGTTATCGGAAGGCTGTGCCTATGGTTTATTGTGGATTGTATCCGGTGGAAAACAATCAATATACAGAATTGCGGGATGCGTTGGAAAAGCTACGCCTGAATGATGCCTCGCTCATCTTTGAACCGGAAACATCTTCCGCGTTGGGATTTGGTTTCCGCTGTGGTTTCTTGGGGCTTTTGCACATGGAAATCATTCAGGAGCGGTTGGAGAGAGAGTACGATTTGGATTTAATCACGACAGCGCCCAGTGTAATTTATCAGATTACAAAAACCGACGGTACTGTTATTCAGATAGATAATCCGGCGCAAATGCCGGACCCGTCTAGTATTCAAATGATAGAGGAGCCTTATGTAGCAGCTTCCATCATGGTACCTACTGATTTTGTAGGCGCAGTGATGAAAATTGCGCAGGACAAGCGGGGAACCTTTGTGAATATGGAGTACATGACGGAGACTCGTGTCAATATTAAATACGAGCTGCCTCTCAGCGAAATCGTGTACGACTTTTTTGACCAACTAAAAACGCAGACAAAAGGCTATGCTTCTCTGGATTATGAAATGATTGGTTATCGGGAATCCAAATTAGTAAAGCTGGATGTATTGGTAAACGGGGAATTGGTAGATGCTCTTTCTTGTATTGTGCATAAAGACAAAGCATATAATCAAGGGCGCACCTTGGTGGGCAAGCTGCGGGGCATTATTCCACGGCAGATGTTTGAGGTGCCTATTCAGGCCGCCATCGGCAATAAAATTATTGCCCGTGAAACAGTAAAAGCCTTGCGCAAAAGCGTGTTGGATAAATGCTACGGCGGTGATATTTCACGCAAACGCAAGCTTTTGGAAAAGCAAAAGGAAGGGAAAAAGCGGATGAAGCAGGTAGGCCGTGTAGAGATCCCGCAGGAGGCCTTCATGGCTGTGCTGAAATTAGATGATTGATTGTTTGCAAGCGGGCCGATGAAAAAATACAGCGAGTGCTTGCGAAACGCAGATATATTGAATACCGCTGCAAAAAAATAAGTACAAATTTCTAAAAATAGTTGCAAGATGGGGGATTTTCACTCCATTTTGCAGCTGTTTTTTATTATACAAGAGCGAATATAAATGGGAGGATAATACATTATACTTGCTTAAAAATGGGCAAAGTAAGGCAAAAAGATATTGTCAATTTAATTAGATTTGTTATAATAAAGAAATCAGAAAAGCACAATGCGGCGTATATTTGCAGGAAAAGCAGATAGATGTTGATTTGAATTTTTGCAAGGACAGGTATCATGTTAAGAGCGCACATTGAATCTGTAAACTTGAATTAAGGTGGAGGAATGAATGAGCATGAAAAAAATAAGAGTTGGCATTACAGGTTATGGCAATTTGGGAAAAGGCGTAGAATATGCGTTGGAAAATGTGGATGATATGGAATTGGTAGGCGTGTTCTCACGACGTAGTCCAGATCAGGTAAATGTAAGGACAGGAGTCCCTGTTTATTCAATGCAGCAGGCAGAGCAGATGAAAGAGCAAATTGACGTCATGATCGTCTGTGGCGGCAGCGCCAACGATTTGCCGGTGCAGACAGCGCAGCTGGCGGCGCATTTTAATCTTGTTGACAGCTTTGACACACACGCAAAAATACCCGAGCATTTTGCCAATGTCGATGAAATCAGTACAAAGAGCGGAAAGGTCAGCATTATTTCCGCCGGATGGGATCCGGGAATGTTTTCCCTAAACCGTTTGTATGCTCAGGCAATTTTGCCTAACGGTGCAGATTATACTTTTTGGGGACCTGGGGTCAGCCAAGGACATTCTGATGCGGTGAGAAGAATTGAAGGAGTTGTAAATGCCAAGCAGTATACCATTCCTTCTGAGGAAGCGCTGAATCGCGTAAGAAGCGGTGAGCAGCCTCAGCTTACTGTGCGGGAAAAACATACAAGGGACTGCTATGTGGTTGCTGAGGAAGGTGCTGATTTGGAGCGCATTGCGCATGAAATCAAGTCAATGCCCAATTACTTTGCAGAATATGAAACTACGGTTCATTTTATCAGCAAAGAGGAATTTGAAGCAAACCATATGGGGATTTCTCATGGCGGGTTTGTTTTCCGAAGCGGTACTACAGGAGAAAACCAAAAGCATAAGCATATTATAGAGTATCGTTTGACCTTAGACTCTAATCCTGAATTTACCGCAGGGGTTCTGGTTGCTTGCGCAAGAGCAGCATACAGGATGAATCAGGAAGGAATGCGCGGTTGCAAGACGTTGTTTGATATTGCGCCTGCATATTTGCATCCGCAGACTGCGGAAGAGCTCAGAAAAACACTTTTATGATTGAGTAGAAAGATATTGGGAGCGGAAGGCTTTCTTTGAGAAATAAATTTATACGATAACGCCCTTGGCTGTGAATTGATATGTACCCTCTTTGCTGGACAAAATCCAGTAAGGAGGGTTTTTACATG
>CAJUDO010000022.1 GCA_910585405.1 uncultured Peptococcaceae bacterium
TTTTTTTGTCACACTCATAGCTTTAAGCTTTCCGGAACCCCCAGCCTAGCTGGGGATTTTCTTCATGCAAAAAGCGGCTTCCGCACAAAGCAGAAACCGCTTAATCAACGTAATGGACGATAGAGGGCTCGAACCTCCGACCTCATGCATGTGAGCTATAACTTTGTGGAATCAATTAAAATATTTCAAAATCTCTTATCTTATTTAAACCGCTCTATATCGCCTATTTTCGCGGCTTATTTACGACTTTAAAATGCACTAGCAGCATTTAAAAAATCTGAATAAGAACGTAAATAAAACGTACTTTTTTTACGCTCTGTCTACATTTTCAGCTCTTATTTTATGCATATTGATGAAATTTGTTTCTATTATAAATCATTATCTATGCATGGTCAACTTTAAAATAAAAACAAAAGCCCAGCAGCTATGCTTTTACACATAACCGCTGGGCTGTTCCATTTACCTATAAACCACTACACACTTATCCGCGCTATCATATCCAACTTGGCACCCTAATGTTTCCGCCACTTGACGTACTGGCGCCCAAACGGTACCATTGCGGTTTTCCTGCTCAATGACGCATTCCTCCACCGTTCCCGCGTCCTTATCCACTATTTTCAGATTGCATTTTATTTCCGGAGCTGCAGCTGGTACCCACTTCTGCCCAATCTGCTGCACAATCCCTTTCGCAATGGCTTCCGCCGTCAACTTCTGAAACGCTATATCAGTCAGCAACCTTTCTTCCGCACTGTTGTTGATGAATGCCGTTTCCACCAGAATGGCCGGCGCTTTTGTCCCTTTCAGGATATCCCAGACTTTCGCTTTTACTCCACGGTCCGTCAGCCCATTGGCGGCAATCAACTCCTTCTGTACCGCCTTGGCCAGTGGATAACCGGTGCTGGTTGTACTATATGCCCATGTCTCTGTGCCAAAGCCTGTCTTATCATCCCGATCGCTATCAGCATTAGCATGGATACTCACCAGATAATCTACACCGGCATTATTCGCAATCCTGCAGCGGTCCGCAATCACCAGCTTACCGGATGCAATATCCTTCTCCCTGGTCATTACCACATCAATCCCGTTGCGCTCCAATGCCGCCTTTACCATCAAACCAATCTGCAGCACCACATCTTTTTCTTTCGCTCCATTCTGGCCAACTGCGCCTGAATCCGTCCCGCCATGGCCTGGGTCAATGCAAACCTTTTTCTTACTCACCGGATTTTCTCCTCTCTTCTTCAAATAAATGGCCAACCATGTACTGTTCGCCCTGTTTTCCCGATTGCTGGACAGCTGCCGCAGCTTCCCTCCAACATTCTGCATCACCCTGGTAGAACCACCGCCATCCAGATTAATGGCATACTTACAACCGACAGCAGCCATCATTCCCGCAAAGCTCCCCAGCGTTTTTGCAGCTGCAGGAAAGCAGATAACCAATTCTTTATCCGTGATGCCCATACCAATGCGCACCGACTTGGCACTGTTCAGGAAATACTTGTCAAACCCCTTGCCGTCAATATTCAGCCTGCCATTCCAAAGCAATGACGGACTGCCGCCCAGAAAATATCTGTAGCCCCTGACCTTAGCTGCCGCTGTGTCCTCCGGTTCCAGGTTGTTGTCATCCCAGGCAAAGCCTTTGTCTGTATAGTTTCCCCCATTCAGCAGCACGCCATCTACAATGGTATCGCACACAGTAAGCCCTGACCTCATATCATACATACCAGCATTTATCAGATAATCAGGCTTTTCCGGCAACATTTTGAATACCTGCGCAGCCGTCCGCCGTACTGTACCGCCTACCAACCGGATACGGTCTATCTCATTCAGCTTTATTTTCAGCTGTTCCATCATTCTACACCTACTTTTCACATAAAAAATAACGCTCATCTTTCGATGAACGCTTGACGAATATTTTTCTTCATGTTAGGATATTAATATAAAGAGAGTAAGCCACGGTGTATTGGCGTACACCGGCAAACGGTTTATCTCCCCTATGATTGGACAGGATTACCCGCCTATCTTGCGAGGATTGAGGCGGGTAATCTTTTTTTATAAAAAGATTCTACTACCTTGCTACTTACGTACCAAGGCGATAACAGTGACAATCAACGTCAATGTTGCGATAATCGCTCCATATAACTCTAAAGTCATAGTTATCACCTCCCTTACTCAGGGAGGAAACCGCCTACCGTTATGGCTACTCTCTATTACACATTTTACCACACAATCAGGTGTTCTACAATCACTATTCGTCAGATAATTCCGGCAGGCCTGCTACAGATGTGAGCAACGATAACACACCAGCTAACAGAGCCGCACTTCCTACCATCATCCAATTTACTTCATCCATTACTGCAGCAGTGCCAATGGTTGCCACTGCCGTCTGTGCTACCGTTTTGACAGCCCGCACACCTGCTGCCTTTATCCAATTTACTACATTCTTGTCCACCTTTTACACCTCCAAAGATAAAGGGCACTAGCATGATGCCAGCACCCTGAATTAATTACAGTGTGATATGGATTTTCTTGTCATCCAGGCGGGTGAAGGTAACATCAAGCTTTTCCTCGCGTTTTTCACATTCCATCCGTTTAATGCGTACCGCTTCGCCATGGCCTGGCTTGTACCACACCGCTTTTTCGTAGCTGCTGTAGTTACTGCCAGATGTGCTGTTTTTGCTCATCTGTTTAGCAGTGTTCCGCAAAAATTCATCAGTAATATAGATATCCGTTTCTGTTTCATTGGATGGCTTTACCTCTACATTAAAAGTACCGATTACATTCCCTGCATTGTCATATTTGTTGTGTTTAATTGTTGTTGTCATTTTCATTCTCTCCCTTTAATTTTTAAATTTAGTCTCCGCAACAGTGTTCGCGGATTTCATCAATTCTGTGATGGGCCTGCTTCGCCGACTGCTCAACTGCGCTAAGTCTCGATAAGATATCTATGCTCTGCTGCTCCTGTTCCCGCTGCCAGCGTTTGATATCGTCTATCCCTGACTTTACATAGCCGATTTCCGTCAGCATCGCTCCATCTCGTTTACCTTCATCCTTGCTAACCGATATCCTTCCTAGAAAAAAGGTCAGCAAGGCCAATGCCACCGTGATATACGGCAAAAATTCTTGTACTGTCACACACTATCACCCCCTTTTGCGGCATAAGAAAAAGCAGCCTATTCGGCTGCCCTATACTCTTTACCAGTGATTTGTTTGTATTCGTCTGTTGTGAGATTCTTTGCTGCTACAAACTCCTTCACATCACTATCCGTGTAGAATCCTTTCTTGTAATAACGTAACACCATATGATAATAAGCAATAGACATCTTCATTCCCCTTTCTGGATACTTAATAAAATCAATGCTTGTGTTTCTTCAATGCTATCTAACCTAGTTTTAATTCTTTGCTGTTCTAATAGCTGCATAGCCTGAATTTCCTCCGCCTGTAAACCAATATTTTCATATTCATCAACCGCAACTGCTGTTAAAGTATGTGTATTTCTATTATAAAATACTGTAAAATCATTTTTATTGTAGTATTCTGGATATATTTCAAGTTCTGATATATCTACAACTAATTCGCTTGACAGCATAAGTGCTTGTACAGTGTCACTTATACTTTCGACATCCTGTATTTCAATCACTTTGGTAACATCGTTTTCATCTTCTAATATTGCTACAAAAGGCATTTTTTCTTCTCCCCTTTTCTATCAAATTTCTTTTTTCACGTATTTCACTGTTACAGAGGAAATTATGGCCCATTGATAGTATCCCACGCACCAATTTCCTACTAACGCGGTAATAGATATTCTCTCTCCCTTGAAGAAATATGCGTATCCTGTTTTTGTAGTTGCGACGTTTGCCGTCGCTCTACCATCAAAAATTGTTGAATCACCACTTGTTTCCCCTATCCTCAATGTCGCTCGTCTCACTCCAATTTTCAAAGTACCTTCTGTATAATCTGTTGCATCGTGGTTATATGCCCCAGCTTGACTACTTAACCCCGTCTTAAAAGTTGCATCAATTCTATAAACTCCATTTTCCGGTATTTCAAAAGTTAATATGGTTATCGTTTTAGAATTTCCGCTACAATTTTTCCCGTCTGAAATAACTTTTGTTTCTGTTGTTTTGCTTGCAGCCGTTATTGTATTACCATATCCAGCGTACCAGCTTTTTGCTGATAAGGCAGCCGTCTTAATAGCAGCCAAACCATTCGTAGCATTTCCCAGTAAGTCGATATATCCTGCTCTTGTCACCGTAATCCTCGCAGTATTTGTATCTATACTATCAATCTTTGCAGCTCTTGCCGCTGTCCAGTTGGCTACATGGGTCGCTAAAGTGCTAATCAAATGCTTGATTCCCGCAAATAAGGTAGTAGGTGCAGATGATTCTGTATCACTTCCAGTTCCTACTTTTTCATTGACACTATCAAGGGTGTCTTTATCTGCTAAATATACTTTAGACATACAAGACACCCCCAAAAAAGGCTCTATAAAGGGCACTGACGACTAATCGCAGTACCCCCCCCCGATGGAATTTATTGGTATTTTTCATCTTGGTTTTCCTCCTTATTTCATTTATACATCCGATTTTTCAGATTACTTAATTGGTATTATCGGAAGCTTAAAAGATATAGGCAATTTGCAGAATATTAATGTCTTAAAACCTAGTAGCTATCACGATGGTGATATAATAGAAATTCCAGGTAGAATCATTGGCATCTCGATTGGAAATGGTAATGGTGGTTATTCAAAAGGTATGACGTTATTTACAAAAACCAACACATACGTTGATATTTCTGGAGATGATTGGCTTAAAATAAAAAATATTGATACAGTAAACGGAACACAATTTTTTGTATACTATTATCAAAATCCTGCAATATCAAATGTTTCTGTTTCAGAAAGTGAATCTTCCATTACAATTAAATCAGCTGGTTCAGGATGGGGCAAGGACTATGGTTATGGAATGGCAATTGCTTATGTTTAGCTTATTGTGATTTTTATGTTGTACTGTAAATCACTGTAAGATATACAGGATCGTCACCTGTTCTCAAATATTCTTGATATGTTAGCGTTTTCTTGTCATCACTTAAAGCATAATAACGAGGATAACTATCGGAACTTCTAGGCGTCCATTCGGTCAATGTAGTTTTTTCAAAGAAATTCATTACGGTAGAAGATGCACTTCCACTGTACCAATAGCCAAGCCCTGGTATCCATACAACGCCGTAGGACGAGTATATTCGACCACTACTATAAGCGCTTGCAATTAATACGGCTTTTCCTGGCAATGTAAAGCTTTGTTTTTTGTATCCTGTGACATTATAAGTAAAAACCGCCATTTTTAGTTCTATAGAATCAAGTCCTGTTGCAAGACTTCCGATAATACCAAATATGTTAACTCCAGACTTGATATTTTCTGCCTTTAGGTTAGCACTGCCGGCAATCGTCTGTGCGCCGCCTAAATATTGTCCCGCAGCAATGATCTGATTCGTTGTTTTCGGCGTGTATGTGGCTGCTGCCTTACTGGCAATTGTTCCCGTTACCTTAGCCCCTTTGACATAAGCCGTTTTGCCAGATAAAATCTGCGCTGCTGTCGCATTAGCATCGGCAGTGTCGGTGGCTAAGGTAGATATTTTTCCGATATTCGTTGCCATAGTTGCAAAGGCTGCACTTGCCGCCGTTGTAACTCCTTTTGCAGTGATGGCATTGGCAACTAAGGTTTTGCCATCACTGAGCAAGTTTTTTAGTTCAGTCAGCAGATTCAAAATCCCCTTAATACCAGAAAACAATGTGGTTGGAGCGGTAGACTGGGCATCTCCACTGCTGCCCACTTTACCGTTTACCGCATCCAGTGTTTCCTTATCTGCTATATGGTTCTTTCCATTGCTCACATTTCCGCCTCCTCTGCTTCTGTTACTTCTTCATAATAAACACCAATATCATCAATCCCTAGCCGATATTTCCTAGTTCCATCATCAGATATAATATAAACCTCTTCGCCGCCTAGCACTGATTTCAGCTGTTCGATCAGCAGCACTAAATCCTGATCGCTGACGTCCCTGCCTGTATCGGCAATCACCTGGGCCAGTGCAGCTGCCATCATAGAAACCTGATGCAACACCTTATTGTGCAAATCCGAGCGGGCCATGCCGCTTGATACACCGCCGATACGCTGGCTGTCTGATGCATATTCCTCCTGTGTCAGCGTATTGGTCTGGCTTTCATCAAATACCAGAAATTCATTAGTCGCCACCTTATAACCACTCCCCTTCATCATAACCGCCAAAGGCTTCCGTCTGCCGGTCATAAGCAAATATTTTATTCTGGATGGTGGTCACATGAAGCCGTACTCCCTCAGGCTTGGGCAGGATATAGCCGTGATTTAACAGCTGCACCTGTAAGGAATCAGCCAGGCCCACAACGGTAGCCCGCATGGTCATATCCTGATTGTCTATCAACACCAATGTCTGGTCCGGGAAAATACTCCGAAACATTTCCTGCATACCAGCAATGGTACCGTCCCACTGATTCTGCAAAATCTTCGCCTTTAAAATCAGCCGGTAATTCTCATCATCCAGCCGGGCCGAATACCCTTCCGGCTGAAAATTCAGCACCCGTCTGCGGCCTACAATCTCCCCCAGCATATCCAACTGATTGCCCACCGCATCCTCCAAATGAAAATGTTCATTCCAGGCATTCAGTATATTCATCACATGCTGCAGCTTTTCCAGATAAACCGAAAGCATCGCCATATATTTGGGCTGCTCTCTGTGCTCTGAAGTAATGACATCCAAGTACTCCTCTATCATGTGACCACCTCTACTGCAATATCCTCCATACTGATACGGGCCGCTTCCATCCGGCCAATTTCCAGCACCAGAGTAGCCTCCGCTCCCTTCCGGCCCGCCGTCAGACTTTCCACGTAGAAATTAGGCGGCTGGCCCAGCGCTTCCAGCACAGGCGCATTGAGATTGGCCGTATAAGCACTCTGCCCGATGGCCAGATTGTTGATGTACGCATAAATATTCTTCCGAATTGTTTCTGTGGTATCATCAGTATAGCCATCCAGCCCATGCACCTGCACACTGACCGCAAGATCCACAGGCTGCGGCCGGTAAAAGCGGATGGGCGTGGTCACGCCATAAGCGCCCACAATCTCCACCACCACATCGCCGTTGGTATAGCAGCCCGGCGTTTTATGCAAATAAATCAGATTGGCCAGCTCTGCTTCCTCGCCGCCCTCAATGACCAGCGTGATCGAATGGGGCGGCAGGCCGTCTACCGTCTCGCTGGTATCGTTTTCATAGGCCGCATAGCGAGATACCCCTTCAGCATTTACAATGGCACCAATGGTACCGTCAAACACACTGCGGCTGGGATTGGCCACACTGGCTGCCTGTTTTACTCTCAACGCACTGTCACTCTCCTGCTCTGCCCCTGCTGTAGCTGCAGCCAGATTTTCCACCGCCGTCCATCCTTTGGTTGGCGTGACAATGGTAGTAATATCTCCAGGACTGGCTAAAATCCGCCCCACGGTTCTACAGACAGCAGTAACCGCAACACTGCCGGTGGCACCGATGGTCACCGGCTCCGGCAGTGTCCACTGATAACCCCGGCTGTCAGCCACAATGCCATTGATAATTTTCGTATAGGGCGTTCCGCTCACCTTCACTGTGCAGCTGGAATAGCTGGCGCTGGTGCGGTGAATCCCATTTAACGCTACAATCCTGTCTAATCCTTTTCCGACAGCGGTAGCAGGCGAATTATTATTATAGGCCAGCAATAAGGCCTGCTGCGTGTCATAAAGCATTAAGGCAAAGGCTGAAATCAACTGATAGTCCTGGCTGTCATTTTCCAAATAGATATCCTGGCCGAATATCCGCTTCATATCTTCCATCAAAGAATCCCGGATGTCATGATAGCTTGCAATATGCAAGCCCGCCTCATCGATATATGGCGCTTCATAGCTCATACTCCCACCTCCAATCCCATTGTTTCTGTAATCTGGCCAAACTCGGTATCAATAACGGCCTCCGCTTTGTATACCCTCCCCGATATCTCACTTTGAAAGCTGCTGATACCGGTTACATGCGCTGTGCCAAGAATTCTTTCCTGCACCAAAAGGTCTATGGTTTGACGGCCATCCTCATTGCCCCGCTGCAGCAAAATCACCTGAAACAACGGCAGACCGTCCTCCAAATCCTCCCACCATTCGCCCAAAAGCAATTTGAGTCTGGTCTTTACCGCTTGGCTTACAGCCTCCTGCTTCTCTACATAGTTGAGATTACCCTGGCCAAAGGTATAGTCTCCAGTACTTGTCAATTGTCTGTATCTCACTGAGGTCCTCCTGTCTGGCCATCGGGACAAGTGTGTGTATGGCTTACCATATCCACACCGCCGGCCACCAAAGCGCCCTCCATAGTGCTGTCACCAGTTACAGTCAGCTTTCCTTTAATCGTTACACCCTCTCCATTTATATCAATGCCGACACCGGTTTTCTCATGAAGAAGCTGCATACTATTCCTACTATACTGTACTAATCTCCTGGGCTGGCTCCAGGTACCCAAGATGGCAAAACCGTCGCTTAAATCATGACGTCGCTTCTCCATCTGGTTTTGCACCCCGCCGTTTTGCCACCAGGCATCTATGCACTGGTCCGCAAAAATTACCAGACATTCATCGCCTGCCTGAATTGGCAAGGTAATCACATAAGCCCCGGCCCTGGGCAGCACGATGGGAACGTCTAAAAGCTCCGGCAGCGGGATGGATACCGGTGTATAATCGCTGCCCGTCACCAGCTCCCGAATAGCCGGCTGCACTCTAACCGTCTGCTCCACACTGTCAAAGGCCTGAATAATCCCAGGCACTGCTACCCGTAAATTGGCCGACAAATTATCCTCATTCTTTTTTTGCCTGTTCAGCTCACCGCCAATTGCCTGGCTAATATTCTGCGCCATCAAATCACCTTCTCTTTCTTAAAACGGATTGCCGCCGGAATTAGTCAGCAGGGCTGGCAAATAGCCTGACTGGGTCATGGCTTCAAACTCGGCATACCAGTCATTGCCTCGGTTATCACCGCTATAGGTCACCTTGGCAAGCTTATAAACCCCCTGCGGGTCCAGCCTGGTCTGTAAGGTGCCGATAGACAGCTGCCGCTCCTTGATGTATTGGCTGTCAATCTGTACACAACGCTCCACCTTAAGCTGTGGCAATAGCAAGCATTTCGCCTTGATTCCCAGCTCCGTCTGCTGGGGTTGTCCGATAAGCCCGCTTGACGGAGACAGCTTCAAGATCCTGTCCTTCGGCAAATCGGTAGCTTTTATAATGTTCACCTCACCGTTATGCATATAAAGCGTGGCCGCAGAACCCTGGGCAATCTGGTCCAAATAATCCTTGGCCATACCAAAAAACACCTTGCCGCGGGGCAGGGTGCTTTCCTTTAAGCCATCGGATATGCTGTTTATTTTGACCGGAATGCTGGCCTTGGCTGCAATTTGCTCCACCGCCTGCCGCTGGGTCATCCCCCGCTCTATATTGTTCGCGATAAAGCCAGCATTCAGAAACCGCTCACTGTCAGCCGCCAGAATTTCCATGATAAAATCAGTGCCATCCCAATGGCCAAAAGCCTGGATGATATCGCCCTGAAAAATTTCCCCATAATAGGCACCTTCATAACCAGCCTCCACATGGATAGTCGTGGCCTTGCGCAAAATGAAGGATTCGGCGTCCCGATTTACATTATAAATTTTTATCACTGAATATTGAATGTCCATCAGATAGGTCTTTACAATCTGAAAGGTGATATGCAGATCGGTAAAGTCCCGACCGTTTCCGTTATCATCACTGACAAGAATGCGGCAGCGACGGCCAAACAGATAATCTCCTTTTTGCAGTGTATCTGCAAGAGGTGTCAGTTCCTCATAGGTGTAATCATAGGGAACCGTTGCCGTATAGCCGGCATGATTGTTTGTACTGCTGCTTACCTGCACCATACCCTTGCCCGTCTCCTGCACCTTACCTGTTTCATTGGCAATACCTAACAGCTGACAAGGGTCTAAACGGGTGGCCTTATCGGCGAAATTCTGCCGTACCTCATAGTGTAGGTGAATTCCGGTAGAATGACCGGTACTGCCAATATCGCCCACCTTCTGCCCCCGTCCGATACTCTGCCCTACCTGCCAGGGTGCCGGATTCCTCATATGACCATAAATATGATAATAACCGTCATTACCCCGAATTACACAGTAGTTGCCAAAACCCTTGGCTTCATACTTCACCAGATAAATAGTTCCGCCGATGGTTGCCAGCAAATCGGGCTGGCCGTTTTTGCTGACCCAGCCGCCATCGGCCACCAAATCAATGCCGCCGTGAATGGCATTGCCAAACTGGGCCCGGCGAATATTATACTTGCTGGTCACTCTGCTGTTTGCCATCCCGGAGGATAAGGGAAATAAATAACTAGCCACCATCTTCCCCCCAAACCAATACAAAATCACTGCCCAGCTGACTGGCGCCCGGATATTCCGCTCCGGTGGGATTGACCTCTACTACCGTCAGATAGCCTAACCCCAAATAGCCGTACTGGGCCAACAGATTGCCGCCCTTTAACAGCGGCAGATTGGATAAGAGCATGACGCCGTCCTTTCCGGTAATATCCATGGTCCAATAGCCGGGCACTTCCCGAAATGATAAGCCGATGGTCAGCTCCACATTGTGCTCCCATAAGGGCAGCACCGTCTTAAAGGTCTGATTGGGCTGGCTGGTCACCGGCAATACATAAGGATTTTGTAACATCTCACGCCTCCTAACCAAATAGCTGGCTTAATATAGACTGGTCTGCCGGCTGCATGGCAATGACGCCATTATCAGTGCTGCCGGTGGTCTGGGTGCGCTTGGATATCTTCACCGTCTGCACCTGCGTCACCAACAGCTCCTGCATCGTCACAGTACACTCCATGCCATAAATGGTATTGACATCATCAGGCGCCACAATACTCTTGATCAGCATATTGTCATAGGCCTGTAACCTGGTATGCACCCGAAAGGGGATACGGGAAGCCTGCAGCTCCAACAATACCCGATAAGCCGATACCGACTTAGTATAGGCTCTGGTAAACTGACTGGGAATCACAGATTCCACCGCATCACTCATCTTGATATGCATGGTCAACGTTTTGGGTTCCAAATACGCATGGTCCGCCACGTTAGCGCCCTGCTGCACCGGATGACTGGTGATCTTCATCTCACTGGTATGCTCCATATCCAAAAAAGCATCAAAGAAATAGCCGGCAATATTAGTTTTCACATAAATTAATTCGCTGCCCTCTGACATAAGCTATTCCTCCTATTCCGGCACCTTCACTGCATTTTGAAACCACCCGCCGCTGAACTGATTTAAGATGGTCTGCTGCAGCTGACTTGCCACCCCATAAGCAATGGCATTGGCATCCGTCCCGTTTACCACAAAAGTATTGTTTATCTCTGCCTTATTCTCCTGATTAATTTCTCTGCGGTTATCATTGGTGATGGCCTGCTTTACCTGCTTCGCCGGCACAGTAGGCCCTGCCACAACGGGCAAAGTAAGCTGCTTTGGCTGTTCTTGATGATTCAGCATCTGCAGCCAGGAAAACGGATTCCACTGATTCATGTTTTTACTCTCTGCAGTTTCCGTTTTTTCTATTTGTGTCTTTCCTCCACCATATCGCTCTAACCGTTCCAGCTCCGCAGCTTCGGTCGTGCCATTTATGGCATAGAGAACACGCTTGAGCCACTCCGGCGGTTCATTCTTTAAAATCTTATCCAGCAACTCCACAATAAAGGCTAAGCCGTCGGCAATCGTAGAAACCACCGTATCCACACCCAGCAGGGCATTTTCCAATATGGTGAAGCCCGTCTTTTCCTTCACTGTTTCGTTTAAGGCCTTCCACTTTTTTCCCAAGGTATCAAAAAGATTGCCGGTATTCTCTAAAAGCTTCTGTATGCTCTGAAAGCTCTTGCTGCCAAAATCCAATTGGTCCAGCTGGAACCAGGTATCGCCCAACAGACTTTGGCCACCCCGCTTCCAGGTATAGAAATCATCTAACAATAACAATACCGCACCAATGGCGGCAATCATCAGGGTAAATGGGTTGAGTGCCGTAAACCCCAAAGCGGCAATGGCCGCCATGGCAAGCTGCATTTCAGCCGGCAGCCGTTGAATCATATCAATGAGGTCGCCAGCGCCTTCCACACCAGCCAGAACAAGACGCAGAATCCAAGAAAATACCTGTGCCACCTTTGCGCCCCATTCCTCCGCCACGTTTCGGCCATTGTCATTGATGCTTTTCAGCTTAGCCTGAATCCGGGACAGTGGCCCCTCTAGATACTTACTGAGATAGTAGGCAATATAGCGCCCCATATAGCGCAGCAAAAGCTGCAACCGCTGGAACTCAAACTGTATATCTCTGAGCCTTTTCAGCTCCTCGTCAATCTCAGCCCCGCCTTCTAGTTTGGCAGCATCGCTGCGCAGCCTTAGAAATCGCGTCCGGAGCTCGGGATTGGCAGCTACATCATAGATACTGTCCATACTCTCGCCCATAGCGGCCAAACTATTCTGTAAGCTGCGGGCATTTTCTTCCGTCATCCACATACGACGGGCAAACTTCTCAGTCTCCAAATCCGCCTTGGCCACACCTGCCACATAGGCAGCCACACCGGCAGTCATACTGCTAAGGGCTGCTACAGTAACCTTGGCGCCCTTCTCTGCGTTTTTACCGATAGCTTCTGTCATCTTGGCCGCCTTTTCCTCAAAGGCCTTTACTTTTCTGCTGGCCGCCTGATAGGCTCCCTCATCTACTTCAAAACCCAGGCTGACTAAGAACTCTTTTAAGATATTGCGCGCCATTATCCCTGCACCCCCTCACGCGCTCTCACATATTCGCTGATAACCTGCTCATTGGCGCTTTGTATCGCCATCATCTCATGAATGTCCGCCAAATCGTCTAAGGTATAGGTACCGTCCCACAGTTCATGCTGCTTCCAGTATCCGGCGATTACGGGACTAAAGAGGTATTCGCTGACATTCCCTGCTCTGTAAAGGATTCCATCGAGTTCTCCGGCAATTCCTCCGGCTCTTCCAGAGTAATCCCCAGCCAGGAGAGGAGCCCTGTAAAAAAATCCCCATACTGAAACTCCATCACCCTAGCTAAAAGTGTGCCGAATAACAGCATATCATCCTCCAAGTCTTCCACTTGAAAATGCCCATTGCTATCCACCACAGGTGTCCAGCCGCCTTTTAATTCCTCGCTGACTGCCGACAGCAATTTCATCTGCAGCCCTTCCAAGTCTTCCATGCTCATCATGGACTTTTCTCTTCCATTCTGGAGCCTTGCCGGCAGGAAATCCCCCAAAGCGGCGATTAAGAAATCTGCCGGCAGAGCTTTGGTCAGAAGTTCCACCAAAATGGCATAGGCTCTGGCCGCCGGTAATTTTTGCAGCCGAAAGCTCCGGCCCTCTACGATAATCTGTTTTGTACGTTCTACCATTATTTTTCCTCCTTATGCCACGTTCTGCTGACAATCGGCAATCATCAGACTATAACTGTTATGCTGTCCCTGGGCTGCATAGTTGCGGTCCGGCAGCTTCTGAAAGGCCATTTCTTTCATGACAATCTGCTCATGAGTAGTGGGACTAGACAGGGTACCTGTCATCTGGGCCCACTCAATTGTCGCCGCTGTTTCCAGATAGTTATACCACTTTAGCAGTGTTTGATTGGCCTCTGAATCCTGCTGCAGCTGCAAGGTCGCTGTGGCGGAGCGGTCCTTGATTTTGCTCGTCATCACCCTGCCATCCGCCGCCGTATCCATGGCGGTTCTGTCATTGCGCATATTGATTGCTATAGAGCCCAGGCCCTGCCCGGTTAAGGTCAGCACACCCAAGGACGGATGCCGCAGAGTTAAAACGCAATCGGTAAAAGAATATACACTCAAGTCTCACACCTCCTAACGATTCACTACAACGCCAATGACCACACTTTCGATGGCACCGGCAGTTTTCACACAGACATACAGATTGGGCGCAATGCGGGCATCTCTGTCGGCCTGGGACTGCGCATTGATATCCTCGGCCAAAATCAAATAACCTTTGCTCAGCGTATCGCCCGCTTCCAAGGTCAGAACCTTGCGTCCTGTCCAATTTCCAGGCGCCAAATAACCCTTTGTTACCATCTCTTCGCAGGGGTCTGTGATGGCGCTGATCAGAATTTCCACTCCATCCTGAGTCTGTGCTATCTTGGGCAGTGTGGTCAGCTGGTCCATAATGGCAAGCTCGATATGATTGACTAGCATATCCAAATAGATTACATCATCGAAGCTGATGCCATTGACCATCTTGCCACTGCGCAGCACCGTATAATAATAGCCCTGGGTCACATAGACATTGCCGCCTGCAGATAAGATATTGCTTAACAGATTGCTGTCCATGTCTCCTTCCGGCTTTACCCCCACCAATGATTTTAAAGCTAGGGTATAAGCTGCGGAACCTTTATAGTTTGCGCCCATAGCATAACCCATTAATGCCGCTGTTGCACTTTCCTGACTGGCGTATAACGTCAGCGTCCGGCTATATTTTTTTGCCTGCATGGCTTTCATAGCAGCTAGGTATGTTTCTTTGTCACTTACCTGATAAAACCAGACGCTGCTGACACTGCAGCTTTCCACATAGGCGGCAATGGCATCTGCATCCTCTATGGAGAGCGTATCAGCTACCGCTTTAGTAAAGGTCGCCACATACCACTCACTGTTGGCTGCGCGACAGGCCTGCAGCGCTTCTAAAGCTGTCTCATCCTCCCCAATCAGTCCTACTGCCAGCAAATCCGGCGCAGGAGACTGGGCGAAGTATAATACTGCCGCCTGATACTCGGCGCTGTTTGTGGTAAAGCCTGCCTCGGCCATAGCGTCCACGCTGCTGTAAAAGACCACTTCCCCGTCCTGATTCACAGTACTGTTACTGCCAATCAACAGCCCGATATTAAATTCCTTTCTGGGCGCGCTCATGGCGCTTACTTCTGCTTTCACATTCACAATATCACTTAATGGTAAACTCAACCTTCTTCACCTTCCTTAATCTCAATCACTCGTTCTTCCGCTGTGCCTATCACGGTAATAGGCACAGCCTGAATATATCCCACGGTATGCCGACCCTCATCTGTCACTCGGTTATTGAACTGAGCTGCTAAATCGGAGCGCATGAGCCATCTATTTTGATAAAGCTCCCAGGTAAGATTGGGCTCGGCTATATCAGGCACAATATGCAGCCCCCTTTTGGCCAGCAGGTTATCCCTGCCGCCGCTTATCAGCTCCATGCGCACCTTGCAGGCATTGTCATAAGAATTAGGTCCATAAAAAGTCAGCTGCAGTAAAAACACTCGGGTATAGCTGTGAATCTGCTTGGCTGCATTCTCACCGAGTGCTTCATAGCGGGTATCCATCTGCCGGTTAATTGCGTTATCTGCCGGCAGCACCGTACAATAACAAATATCTTCTGCCGGATTCTGAAAGGGCTGGCTATTAACCCGCCCTGTTGCCGCATCTGCCTGCGGATAAGTTTGACGCACACCATCCTTGCCCAGTAAATCCTGCAAATACGCTTTAAACATATCTTGTAGTTCTTTCAGGCTAAGCTGTGCCATCCCCATCCCTCCCCGATAGGCTGGCAATGGCCTTATAAAATCCATGCCTGCTCCAATCCTGTACCTGTAAAAGTTGATAAACCTTGCCTCGGCTTATGATCTCATCACTCACCTGGTCTGTATCGCCTAAAGAAAGGGGCTCCTTACTATAAAAGGTCACCAGACCTCCTATTCTGTCCGCTTCCGGCAGCTGCTGCAAATCCTCTCCGCTTGTCGGCTCCACAATGCCCAGTACCTTTTTTTCCTCTCCGCTTACAATAAATTCCCCATCCTGCCACGCACCCTTACGATGACGAATGGCAAAAGATTCACAAAAATCTACATCATAGAGTAGCTGGCTGACATCAAGCATATTCCTCTGCCTCCTTCTGTCGCACCACATGGGTGATAGCCTTACGCATTTGACCTGTATCAATTAAGGGATTACTGCTTCCCTTTTCCTCCACTGTCAGTGGAGAATTAGGCGCCCAGCCGTTTTTAGGATTGGTAAACCAGTCCCGGGCTGCGTTTTCCGCTACTTGCCCTGCACGATGCAGGCCAATTTGAAAGCCGATTGGGTTTCGCTCCAAAAGCGATGCCGCTGCTTTACTGAGTTCTCCAGCAATTTCCTCTTTTCTGTCTGTAATGGCCGGTTCCAGCACCGGACGCGGCGGAGAATGCCACAATGGAGAACCATGCTCCTGAATATAGAGTTGATAGGCTTCGCTGTAAGGGCTGCCAGTATCCATATTCTCCTGCATTTCCTCTCGCATGGCCTTTTTGCGCACCCCATGGGTATGTATAAAGAGAAGCTCTGCATTGTTTAATGCTCCACTTCCCCGGCTTCCTCTGCGTTCTGGAATACCCACCAGCACATCGCTTTGTTTAAATTCCTCTAAAATCTCCTCTAGCTCCGGCATATGGTCTACGATGGTTTCTAATTTGACTACCATATATGCATCCCACCCTTGCCCACAAGCTTGGCCAAGGTGGCCAACTGGGTGCCATATTGGGTCTGATTCCAGCCGGCCCAGTCACTAATTCCTTGGCTGGTTAAACTAAAGTCTCGAGTTACGGAAACGCCACCAGCTGATTTGCTGCTCATAACGCCCTTGTTTCCTCCGGCGCTTGCCAGCTCTGCGGCATTGCCTGCTTCATTAGTCACGCCCATTGCCCATAGCGTCGCAAAGTGAGCAACAAAAAGACCCATGGCTAGCTTCCAGTAGCTACGCCAACGGGTCTTTTGAATTGTCTCATGGGCCAAGTCCAGATACATCTCTAATACGCTGTCTGGAATCCCGTCACCAGCAAACTGCGGATAGATGGCTTTTAAGTCTTCCAGCGTATAGGAATCTACGCTGCTCATTCTGCAACCTCAGTTGATGGCTCTGCTAATTCCTCTGATTCTGCTGGTTTTAGCTTTTGCTTTCCTCTGATATTTTTTCCGGCGTGCCTGTCTTCTCCAAACACCTCAAGACTGCCTTCCTGTTTTGCCCAACCAAACAGTGGGTCATGCTGCACCCAATCAGGCAGATTAGAAAAGACCAACGCTTTTACACTGGCCTTTTCCTTACTTTCTGGATTGGTAAAGGTAAAATTCTTTTTGCTGAATACACGCATCAATTTCTCCTCCTTAAATCCCATCTACATAACGGGCAGTTTCATAATAGGCAAACTTCACTTCCCCATGCTGCCCGGCATAGGCTGTCATATAGGCCATATCCGTTACAGAAGGCTGGGTAATCACTCGAGTTAAGGGCACTGTGATATCGAAGTAGAGCATCCTCTCATCATTCACATAAACTACCATGCGGTCTTTGCCATTGGTCCCAGCACCGATGCACCATCTGCAGGGCTGAATGGAAATTTCTATACCTTGATTTTTAGCAATATTGTTTTCCATCAGATAAGTTAGTAACGACACATTGCCCGCCTCACTCACCTTGCGGCTCACCAGAAGCGCATATTGCTCCGGCGGAATCAGAATATGGTTGGGCATCCCCGACAAATCATATTCTGCAGCTACCCAGGTATCGGTAATAGCCTGATTGATGTCATCTAAAATTTCATCAGCCGTTTTGTTCTTCCATAAGGTGCTGGTTGTGGAACCTACTGTCACTGAGGCAGCGGAAGTAATGGCAATTTGGGAATGATTCACAATCCCCTCGGTACCTAATTCCGCATAGCCGGTATACACATTCTGATCCAATGCCTTCTGATAGTTCAGCTGAATTCCCTGCTCCAATAATTCTGGCAGACTGCGGCCAATCTGCTGCAGCTTGGCCTGGTCAATAAACGGTACTTTCAGAATGTGGCCGAAGGTGAATACCTTAAATAAGTCTTTGCCCAAATCCGCCTGCATGATCGGGATGGCGTTGGTCTGCCCGCCGATAATGCCATTCGCGTTACCGCCTACTGAGGCATACCCCACATTCATCATACTGGTAAATTCTACCCAGCCTCCTCCTGTTTTACTCACAATGTCTCGGGGCCAGGTTACTGCTGAAAGCGGTTCTCTGATTTTTGGATCCTGTTTTTCCAGTTCCCCCAGTAAAAAGGCCATACCGCTGTCTAAAGCAGCATCCCCTGTATAAATAGCTTTGCCTCGCCCTCTAAGTGCCGACAGGCCCTGCAGATTGGTCATGGGCATTACACTCATGCCGTTTAATGTCATTCCTGTTGTCATCTAAGTTCCCTCCTATACACGATTCTTGATCGTTAATTCTGCACACCCATTGGCATCAATCCTGCCGGTTGTCCAGCAAACACCGGACAATTCAATAGTTTTATCGCTACCACTATCCCCTGTCTTTGGATCCGCTTCCGCTTCAAAGTCTCCAATCTGACTGCCTGGATAGGTTTCATTTTTCGCAATACGGATATATACCTTACCTCCGGCTGTCGGCGTTCCCTTTTTGCAGACCACTACAATATTGCCCCGTTCTAAAACATCACAAGGCTGTCCCGCCAAATAAACTACCTCGTTCTGATTGAGATAACTGGTAGCCATTTTTACTTCTCTTACGGCAATACCGGCAAATTCTGCCGCTGTATTCTCTGCACCAAAGGCGCTGTAAGTGTTATCACTGTTTAATACTACCGGAGCACCAAAAGCCACTGCCCCACTCTCCGCATGAACCAAACGGTTCATAATAATACAGTCCGGCGTTCTGGCAAAACTCCCCGGATATCCTAAAGGTAATTCAATTCCAATCACTTGTCCTGGCATACTTATTTCTCCTCCTTCTTGTAATGCGGGTTATATTCTCTGGCAATTTTGCGTCCCAGCTCCCGCTCATCCCCAACAGCATCCATTGTCTTTCTGGCTTTCTCCACATGTTGCATACTGGCCTGGTATAAATCCAAATATCCCTGATTGTCGGTTGATTTACGAACGCCTGCGCTCTGCCGCAGGATGCTGGCCAAAGTATCTGCAGTCCTCTTGCGCTCTGTCGGGTCCTTGATTTGCGCCACAATGGGCTTTAGGGTGCCAATCTGTGCTAGTAAGGCAGCATGATCCACTGTCTGATTTTCCTGGTTTACCGTTTCCGGCTCTACAGTCACACTTTCCTCATCGGCGCTTTCTGCTTCTTCTACTTTTCCGGAAAGCTCGGTTTCCAGTGCATCCAGCGCGTTCGGCCCTTCCTTAGGCGCCAGAGCCTGCACCAGTTTTCCCACCACAACTTCCAGCCGGTCCATCCGTGCTTCCAGTGAATTTTCTTCTCCTTCATCCTGTACTGGCGTTTCTTTTACTGGCTCTGTCGGCGCAGTTTCCTCATCAGTACAGGCCTTTACGATTTCATCCACTGCCAGCTCCAGCTCTTCCGGCGTTGCGTCCTGGGCATAGGCCCCAAACATTCTGCCCAAAATGCTCTTCTTGCTTTTTGTTTCCATCTGTTTTCCTCTCCTTTTTTCTGGTAATTCATCTTTTATGGCAACCCTGCTGCCGGCCCTTCCTTTTTCTACAAGAGCCACATGGTTACCGATGATACTTGTCTGCTTTAATTGGTATTCTCCTGCCGGCTCATACAGGCAGTTATATCCGCAGCTGACCTCCCGCTTACCTTGCCTGATGGCCTGAATGACAGCCTTATCATACACAATAATATCTGCCAGCAATAAATCTGACTGTTCGCCGCTTCCCCGGCGGACATTGCGCACATTCCCCTTTGTATATTGCGTGGCGTTTTCCGGCGTCACTTCGTTTGAGGGATGTTCATCGCAGAAGGGCTTGCCCTCAAAGCTGGCCATAGCCGCCACAGAGAACACTTCCTCTTCTGTCCGGAGCACCTCATAGCGTTTGCCATATTCCATGCCAAGCTCCTGACCCAGATATTCCTGGCTGCCGGTACGGCCAATGGGTACATTCAGGCATAGCAGAAATCCCTCCGGCGTTTCTGTCATATTCTCTGATAATTTTGAGCCGTAATAGATCGTCTTGCGCGTCTTAATCACCACCTTTCACTGATTTCTAAGATTGTCAATAAAAAAGACACTCAAGCAATCCGCTTGAATTGCGCCAGCGTCATCATCTGTATACGGTTCTGGTAATATACTTTATGGGGCCAGCCAATCGCTTCTGCTTCCACCAAAGGCTCTGGATAACAGCGGCAGTTAAAGGTATTGCCGGCATGATAATGTCCATAGCTGCGCTCCTGGTTCAGCGCTTCGGGGCTGGGCGGATTGCTCCAGGCGATTATAACGCCTTCCATCAGCTCGTGACTGTCCCGCACCCGCTGGTCTTCCGAAGTGCGCCATACATACCAGCGCAGTCCTAACAGCTCGCTGCGGGCCTGTATCAGTGCAGTGGAGGCCTTGGATACCTCAGTTCGGGCAATCAGCTCCGCACGGGCTCTGGTTTTCTCCGGAAACAGCCTGGTAATCTCTCCGGCAATTTCGCTGGCTCTGCGGCCTTTCTGCTGCTCTTTGGCGATATATGCTGTGACTTGCTCCGCCACAGCTTCCGGCAGGGTGCGAATCAGTTTGCTGTTTTGAGAAATCAGGCTGCCATACACGGCGCCCACTGGACCGGTAAGCTCCTCTTTTAACGCTTCATAGATGGCCCTGCCCCTGCTGTTGACTCGAGCCGCTTCCCGCCAGCTTTTCTGACCGTCGCTGAAAAGGTTGGTTACCATCCTACAGGCAATATCTTCCGCTGCTTTCTGAAAAGCTGCTGATTGGGCATATTCTTTCCAGGCCTTTAGAATTTCTTCCGGCTCATGCTTCCCCTGGGCCAACAGCTCAAATTGTTTCATAATTTTCTGTATAGAGCGGATGTATCGCTTTTCGATTATTCGCTTAGGCGCCCACAAGGCTGCCATACTACCACCTCATTTCACGCATCAAAAAAGCACCCTCTTTAGTTGGGTGCTCTGGTGTGATTATAATGCATCTTTAGGGTAGGTCTGAGGCATATGCTGAATATGCTCTTGCCAACGTTTTTCAAATTCTTCTGGCGTATATTTTGCCGCCCGTTCAGCTAAAAATCGTCTGTCTGCCTCTGCTACAGCTTCTGCATAACCATGTTCTGCTAAATATTCACGCCGCTTTGTCAATTTATTGGTTCCACCGGCAACCTGCCATGTATACCGCTCCGGTAAAATATCTGATGGGTCTTTTCCTGCAATCTCTTTAAATATTTGACAATATCTTGTGACATCCCAGTGCGCTGCACGAATTGCTCTCATTCCTTCCACCTCGCTTTTAACAGTACCATACCATTTTCATGCTTCGTTTTTTCGTAGAACTCAAAGGAGGCATCCCGCTTTATCAAAAATTCCTTTTCCCCATTCCACTCAGATAGGTTGTCTATATAGGCGCCCCGCCCTTTTCCTTTTGGGATATCCAGTTGAATCAGCACTGGATCCCCGCCATGTTCTTCTGCATTATTTTTCGCAAATTCTCCTGCCACTTCTTCGAGGGCAATGGACGCGCTTTGATATCCCTTATCTGAGTAGGAAGCTCCTACAATGTTTTTCAGCGCAAGTCCCATTTTTTCTAACGTTACACTTGACGTCCCGCGAATCACAGACAAGCTGTGTTTCAAATCAAACTGTGCAATAGCGCTATCCAGCCTTTTAACTTGTGCTATAACGTCAGCATTTTCTTTCCCATCTCGCAAAGCACAATTGATTGCTTCATACCCCGAATTTGTGTAATCATAAATACCTCTGGATTCTTCATGGGTAATGCCTTTCATCCAAAGGGTTTCTTCTTCAATAAGCATATTCTCAGCGGCATCCATATCCGTATAGCTGAATTCTGCTTTTATTCTAGCATACTTTTCGCTTTTTGTCTGCGGCTTTTCTTCTTCGCTTCCACCGCCGCCATTGCCGAATTTGCCATCCTTACGCCTGGGATGCTTGGCTTCGTCCCAATGGGCATCCCCTGTAAAATCAGGCAGCAGCCCTTCCATGCCAGGCACTTCCCCACCAAAGTCAGTGCTGGTATCTGCGCCGGCGATATCCTCATCAGTGATATTGCTCCACATGCCGGTCATTTCGCTTTGCTGCCGCAATTCTTTGAGTGCTGTCTGTTGACTGATCAGGTTGGCATTAAACACGGTGATCACCGATTCGGTCATAGATTTGGCCAGATCTGCATTTTCCTTGGGGTCGGCCTTGCGGAGCGGATTAAATTCATAATCCAAGTCATCGGGCACCATGCCCCATGTAGATAGCGCAATCACTGGCAGCAGCTTATCTAAAATGGGCGCCAGATAGGCCTCCTGCTTCTCTTCAATGCTGTCATAATAGTTGGTCAAATCACTTTCCCCTGTAGCATTGAATCCGGCCGGGCTCCGGCCAAATAAGCGGGTTACCGGAATTTCACAGGCCCCGGCAATATCCAGCATAAAGCTTTCATACACATCATTAAGCCCTGTAAAGGTATACTGCTTACTGTCGAACTCATCATCCTTGCCGATGATGGTCATGCCTGAGTTGTTCATCATCCAGTTGATGGTCTGCATGGCGTTGTAGAAGTCCTGCTGCAGCTGGGTGTCACCCAGGCTCAGCAAATCAGTCATGCTGGTTTTGTAAATGCGCAGATTGGCCAGAAAGACCAGATTAGCAATATTAAAGCTGGTATTGTCCCGCTTTTTCAGTTCGTCAAAGACTGCTTCCACCACCGACGCGCCCCACTGTTGCTCAGCCCATGCTTCCCATAGGGGCAAGGTATTTCCTGTAAAGCGCAATACCCGGCTGTGATGCACCCGCAGCATGCGGCCGTCCTGCAGGGTCATCTGATAGTATTTAGGCAGGCCAAAATCAGGGCTGGTGATATCGCTGACCAGCTCCATATCTGGACTAATCCCGCTCCAGCGATCTAAAATCAAGAGCCCTTTATAGCTGCCTGGCATGATGAACCGACAGTCCAAGGGTTCTTCCATATAATTACTCTCACCGTCTATCAGGATAATGCCAGCTGCACCGCCGTAGAGCCTGCCCCATTTGAGCCCTTCCAGGATGCGGGCCTTGGTCTGAGTGCGGCGCAGCACCTTTTCCAGCTTGCTCAGCTGCTCCGGCGCAACCTGGGTTTTCAGCTTGATCCAGTTCTTACACATATCCTCCGGTATGACGTCCACAATCTTGCGGACAATCCAGTGATTGCGGTAGAGACTGTTCAGCGTTGTATAGTCCTGAGTCAGCCTGGTCAGCGGATAGCTGGTGGCTTCCAGCAGATTGGGCATACCGACGCCCAGCCTTGCCAGCACGTTCTGAAAGCTGTCCGCTGTGTAAACGGCGTTGTCCTGTTTTGCTGGCTGTGCTCTTGCTTCTTCTTGTTCCACTTTTATAACCTCCTTGGATGAATCATAGTCTTACAAAAATAGCGCAGCGCGTCACAGGCATGGTCATTGACCTTGACTGGCTGCTCTACGCCCCGAAGCGCCGCCTTCTCATCCCAGATATAGCCCTGTAATTCTGCAATGAGCCGCTTGCACCGCTCATGCACCCGAAGCTTTCCGCTGGCAAAGAGGGAGGCGGTTATACGGATTCCGTCTAATACTTCATTGTCTGCGTCCTTCACCCGTAAGCCCCGCTTGCGAAGCTCGGTCTTAAAGGAGAGGGCCGAAGGGTCCAGAATATAAGAAAGGACCTCGCTACTGGCAAATTGGATTAGGTCCTGGGCATACTCGCTGTCTGTTTTTTGTTTTCCTTTTTCCCGGCCGCTGTAGTAATATTCTCTGAGCACCCAGATTGTCTTACCGTCGTCATAGATATCCAGGAAGGCGCAGGCGTTACTGGTGCCGTAGTCGATGGCCACATAGCGGCGGGTATGGGGATGATGTATCATGCCTACCGGCACATCACTGTCTTTTACAATATTCGCGTCGCTGAACATATCATAAATCAGGCCGTCCGCCGATACCCACCGGCCCTCAATGTAGCGCTTATAGAACACGCCCACATACATGCTGCGATAGCGGCGCTTGACTTCTTCTGTCAGGGACAGGTTGTCCTCCATGGTAAAGTGAAGATAGACCAGTCGCTTGCGTTTTGCTTCATCCTCGGCATGGATGGCGTCAATCCAGTTGACCTTGAACCAGTGCAAGGGATTGGCGGGGTTACAGTTGAACCAGAACTTACTGCCATCTACGGAGCAGCGGCCAGTGGCTTGGTTGACAAAGGATTCGGGCATCAATGCCACTTCATCAAAAAAGACCCCGGCCAGAGTCACACCCTGCACAAGGTCTTGACTGCTTTCATCTCGGCCACCAAAAAGATAGAAATAATTTTCTGTGCTATTTCGCCTGATGATGAGCATGTTATCCGCCCGTTTGTCGGTAACGCGGTACCCCCTGGCTTTTAACATCAGCTTCAAGGTGGTGATGACATTGCGCCGCAAGGAGCCGATGGTTTTGCCGCACAGGGCAAAGTTTTTGCCTTGAAAACTGTCCATGGCCCACATCACAAAGGATAAGGACATGGATAAGGTCTTTCCGGAACGGATCGCGCCGTCTGCTATGATGCCGTCCAGCGCCTTTACCGGCGAATCGGGCAGCCACCAGGTCAGGATTTTCAGCTGTTTGTTACTGAACGGCTGAAAGCGGAATATCGCCTGCTTCTGCGGCTTCATCGCTCCATACCTCCCCCGCCTTGCCCGATAATGCTTCGAGGAAGCCATCATCGGCGGTTTCTTCAGCGTCCTGGTCATGCTCTTTGAATAATCCCAAATGGCGGCCCAGCTTATCCAGAGCATCCAGCTTGTTATGCAGCTTCACCTCAATGCCATTGTTACCCTGCTTGATGCCGGCAATGGCAGCCCGCTTATTGGCTGGAATATCTTTTGTAGGCGTCAGCTGCACCATAGGGAAACCATCTTCATTGATTATCTGTACATAGTCTGCCACATCGGCAAAGGCAATGGCTGCCAGTTCTCCAATCACACGCTCCTGAGTAACCTCTGTGCGTTTCCGCAGTTCCTTTTGACGCTCGGCCAAATAGGCTGCAACGTTAGCATTTGTTAGCAGACGGCTGCCATTCACCCGCGCCGTTTCATCTTTCTTGCAGCTTTTGTATACCGCCTTATATGCCCTGGTGGCATTCAGGTCTACCAGATACTCTTCCACAAACGCCTTTTGCTTTTCTGTTATCGTCAATGCCACCTCCTTTTTTCCATGAAAAAAGACACCCGAAGGTGCCTCTAGCATAATCATAATAAATTAAAAATATCTACACTTCTTTTTTCTATTAGTTGCGGAATAGATATATTCCGAACAATAATATGACCTGCCTTTATTTCAATTTTAAAATGCTGACTATAATGCTTTCCTAATAGATCATCAAATTCAATATACATACAGATATCATCAATATTTCTTTCTAGTGGTATCTCGGTATAATCAGAATTCTTGTCCGGATTATCGTTCATTATTGATAATTCCACTATTATTCTTAACTTATCACCTGGCATAATATTATCACTCATCACGGGCAAATGCACTAGAGACTTCGAAGCATATAATCTGTTTCTAATCGTTGATTCCAATTTTGCTATTCTGACTGCAACCGCCGTTCCATTACCAATATTTTGAAGATTAAATTCGGCTATCAAGTCAATACTGTTGTTTTTAGGTTTACCCCAAAATTCATATTTAACAATATTTCCTATATCATCTCCAGATAGTTCTTGAGGAGTTTCTTCCATCGACTTAACATATTTCAACGCCACATACGGCATCACGTCTAGTCGCTTTCCATCATTATGTATATCTTTACTAAGTTTTAACGTCTGCTCTACATTCTCTTTCCCCGCTTTATTTGTACAATACATAACTACCAATGTAATCATTCCACCCAGCAAACTCCCTAAGAAGCTTACCCAATTACTACCCCAATTAAAATGTGACAAAAAAACTACAAAGATAACCATACATAATATCCCATAAACTATCCCAGCAATTACATCTTCTTTTTTCATTATTTTTATTCCCTCCCTGCATATCATACTATCATTTGATACGATCTGACAACACAAAAAAGAGCCGCCACTGGCAGCTCTCTGAAGAAAGGAGGCTATTCCCGTTGTCGCCTTTCGGCCACTATATCAATTTTACCACTTGACAAGGCCCCTATTCTTCAAAAACTCTTCAATTTTTCTTCACTTAAAATTTCTTTCATTGTTTTCATTGCCTGATTCAACGTTTTATAAAACGTAGCAGGCGCCATCAACATATCCATTTCATAGATAATTACATCTCTATGCCGTTCAAAAAACTTCAGTTCTATGATTTTTCTTTCCGTTGTGGTCAATGCTCCCAAGGCAAATTCGATACTGGCCACTTTGATTTTCAGTTGTTCCAGTTCTTCCTCATCCGTATCCTCTACGGTTGCCCCATCCTCACCATACCTGGCTGAAAGATTATTGACTGGTCCTGTCTGCCGAATCATTCTTGCTTCCAGTACGCCGATCCGCGCCTTGTATTTTTTATATTGCCGCAATTCACCAGCAATTTCATGATACCACGGCTCATTTTGAATCTTTTCTTCCATCCCTTACTACCACCTCTTTTTTCTAAACCGCCTATACTCTTTACAATAATTCACTAAATTCTTGCCAACTTTGATACACAGCCTACTACAAAAGCCAAACTTATCTGCATAATACTGGCAGCTGTCACATAACTTTTCCATGGACTGCACCTCCGTACTTCGCTTTCAGGGAATCCAATAATTCATCCTGTACGTCCTTTTTGCCCTGCAAACTTTTCAATACACTTTCGTCTGCGGTACCTTCTGTAATCAGATGATGAATAATCACTGCATTTTCCTGCCCTTGCCGGTATAGTCGGGCGTTGGCCTGCTGGTATAGTTCCAGGCTCCACGTAAGCCCAAACCAAACGATGATATTTCCGCCGGCCTGTAAGTTTAATCCATGCCCCGCTCCCGCCGGATGGGCAAGCAACAGTGGAATTTCTCCGTTGTTCCATTTTTCAATATCGTCTGACCCTTCCAGCTTCTTAGCATATTTGAACCGCTCCATGATGCGTTCTAAGTCATGCCGGTAGGAGTAAAAACAGAGAATCGGTTTACCGCCTGATACTTCTATGATTTCTTCCAGCATTTCCAGCTTGGCGTCACTTGTTTTCACATAGCCGCCATCTGGCAGATACATAGCGCCGTTGGAATATTGCAAAAGTTTATTAGATAACGCGGCAGCTGACGCCGCCGTCACTTCCCCTTCCAGAAACTCCATATAACAATCATGCTCAAATTGATAATATTTGGCCAGCTCCGTCGCGCTCAGTTTTACTGATTGCACATTATCAATGCGTTCCGGCATTTCCAACCAATCCTCGGCCCGCATACTGATACAAATATCCGCAATTTTAGCATTGATCGCCCGCTCTGCTTCTTCCTTTGGCTTATAATTATAAATCATAGTCTGATTGCGCTGGTTTGGTAAGAAGTACCGTTCCCGAAACCCTGTAATGGTTTTTCCCAGGCGTTCCCCACCATCCAGTAAATAAATCTGGCTCCACAGGTCTATCAGACCGTTGGGCGCTGGCGTACCGGTTAAACCCACTACCCTGGAACTGCGAGTAATGTATTTACGTAATGCTTTAAATCGTTTCGCACTGTGGGACTTAAAACTGGATAGCTCATCAATCACCACCATATCAAAGTCCCAACCGTCACCCACTTGGGATAGTTCATCGGTCAGCCAAACTACGTTTTCCCGATTGACGATGTAGATATCGGCCTCCCTGGCTAATGCTTTTCTGCGTTCCCTGGCAGAACCTAAAACCTTAGAAATTCGTAAATGTTTCAGATGATCCCACTTTTGACTTTCTCTACTCCAAGTATCCTCTGCCACCCGTAATGGCGCAATCACCAGTACCCTGTCGATTTCAAAACGGTTATTCATTAGTTCTTCAATCGCCGTAAGTGTGATTACTGTTTTGCCGAGACCCATATCTAAAAATAATCCTGCTTTCGGCGTATCTAAAATTTTATCAATAGCCATCTGTTGATACGTATGTGGAACAAATTTCATCTGGCTTCACCTCCGATACATGCTCAAAATTGTTTCAATCTGTTCACGGTCATCCAACACATAAACCGTAAACCCCAGCATCTTTAATTTTTTATGGATAGCCAATTGCAGGGGCCTTGCTTTTGCACCGGGCCGTTTTACTTCTGCAAAGAACATACGGCCATCAGGTAGCAGCACAATCCTGTCCGGTACGCCTGATACCCCGGGACTAATAAACTTCAAAGCCCATCCGCCCTGCTTTTTCACCTGTTCTACCAGATACTTCTCAATGTCTTTTTCCTGCATATCTTCTCAACCTTCTTATTTCATTTTTGGGACAAGATTCACCGGCGGGACAATTTTTCAATTTCTTGTCCCACCCGCAATCCCGGATATATCGGGTTTTCACTGGGATTCTTGGACAAGCCGGACAAAAAATCCCTATATACGTGCGCGCATTATAGCGCGTATAGGGTACAACCTACTCTATATTATCTATATTTTATATATCTATATAGAAAATCTTGTCCACTTGTCCCCAAATAGCCCGAAGACATATTGAAATGAATATTCTTTGATGGGACAACCTACGGGACAAGCCGCAATTCTTGTCCCGTTATCGTGGCTTCATATTTAAAATATAAGCCCTTTGTCGCCCATACAACGGGAAGTTGATCCGTTCTGCTTTCTCCCAACCTTCAATCTTTTGCATAATAGCACTGATTTCGTAAGAATCGCTTTTTTTCATCGCCGCCTGCTCTCTGCCAAAACACTCACACCAGATTTCCATATTGCAAACCATGGTACGCTGCACGGTTCCCTTGGCTTCCACATCAAAATCCCCGCCAGTTATAAAGTTTCTGCGTTCATATATGCTCAGTTCTGCCCAATTCTCCGGCAGCAATATATCAAGGTAAGCACGCACCAAGCCCTCACGCTCATCGCTTTCCATAGCTTCCTTTTGTTCCCGAAAAGCAATCCGGTTTTCTTCCTCATTCAAATATAGCTTCTCGCCTTTGCGGTATAATCCCAGCGCCTCCGCCCATATCTGCTCAACTTCTTCCTCTGTAAGCTGCCAGGAACGTTTTTCTGACCTTCCGCTGACCCGCACAGGCCAAAACCTGCGATTACCCGTTATATCCCGTAAGAATCCATTCTCCGCATTGGTAGATCCTACAATTACGCACTGCCGCGGATGGTTTTCTACCGCTAACCCATAGCTCGCCCGGTATTTATCGTCCACCCTGGAAATAAAAGATTTCAACAGCTCTGTATCCACCTTCCGCATACCAGCCAGTTCTCCCAATTCCAGAATCCAATACCCCTGCATCTTCTCAGGTCCTGCCTTATCCTTCATATCGCCAATAGTCAGGCTGTCAGAAAACCAATCGCCCGCCAGTTTCGAGAAAAAAGTGCTTTTTCCGATTCCCTGCGGCCCGTTTAAAATGAGTACACTGTCAAACTTCGTCCCTGGATGATAAATTCTTGCCACTGCTGCAACCATGGTTTTCCTGATTGCCGCTCTGGTATACGCATTATCCTCCGCTCCAAAATAATCTATCAATAGCGTATCCACACGCGCTATACCGTCCCACTCGGGCAGCCCATCCAAATATCCCTTTACTGGATGGTAAGCCCGTTCTGTTGCGACTGCTACCATGGCATCTTTCGTCCTTCCTGGGCTATATACTCCATAATGCTTACTCAAATATACTTTCAAGGCTGCATAATCTGAATCGTTCCACCCATCTTTTATCTGTTTCCAGGGCAGGCCGCCCTTGGCATCTATCCCATCTCTGTGCTGGTTAAAAGCAATATGCTGTAAATTTCTATCCTTACGAAGAATCAGAACCAGATTATCTAAATTTGCCTTGGTGTTGCCCTGCTTATCAACTTCCAGCTGTGCAACCCAATCTTCATCTTCAAGCTCCTGCTCCTTTTCAACTCCCACAAAATCATCACGTGCTGCCTCCATGCGTTCCCGGTATAACAGCTTTCTCACACCGGCATCAGACGCAGCAAATTCCTGCATAGCCTGATAAGACGGAAGCTTCACAACCGGCGTTCCGTCCATTGCTTCATCATCCAAACCGGCGAATTTATGCAGCCTTACCAAATCGAATGCATTGCACAGCAACCCGCCGCAGGGGTCTGTAGCATGATTGGAGTAAGCGAACTTGCCATCCTCATACAGCACCAGTCCCGCCGCCGTACTGCCCTCTGCATAAGTATATCACCCAGGTATTCCACAGGGAACATATACATCAGATAGGAAGGCTGCAATAGCGCTGTCGATATCATAAGTACGGCAAAAAGCTCCGATAATCCCTCTTTTGACCGTTGGGTCCTCCTGCTTTTTTAAAAGCGTTTCACGGGATTTTACAGCTCGCGAAGATGATGGCCAACTGGATACGTCATGCCAATCCTCATACCTTGCCAGCGTTTTATCTACATCCAGCAAGGTATTTTCGTTATGTTCTAATACATACTCCCCGTCTATACTGGTGCTAGGCCAATACATCAATCGGTGAGGCTGATAGGTCGTATCATCAAACAGATCAATGCCGATATCCTCTGCCACCTTCCTGGCCACTGCCTCATATTCATCGGGCCCGCAAGGTCTTGACAATGGTATCAATAGTCTGTAACGAGGTTTTTCCGGTGTATGCTTATGTGTAGAGTACACACACCAGGTAAAATCATGAAAAAAGAAAAGCTGGTCAATAAAATCCTCTGTGGCATAGTCGGCGTCTAGCGTCAGCAGATAACGGCTCTCGATATATCCTGCCCGACGCTTGCCTTCTCTCAGCTTTCCACCTACAAAACCGCCCACATCCTTAATGGCGTCTTGCTGGTTTTTGGAAAAATTCCGGTATTCGCCCTGCGTCTCTGTGGTTCTGGCAGTCGTCTGCAGCCGTTTTACCAGCCCTTCCCAGGTAAAAGCTGTGTTTTTCCATATTTTTGTTGTTCGACTGCTGCCAATTGCTAAGATTATTTTTTGCATCTTATCACCTTCCCCACTTGTCAGTCTTTTTTATAATACAGCGTTTCATAGGCATCCGCTTTTAACGGTAAGCCCGGCGCCCAACTAATAGGCTGTGCCATAATCTCTGCCACTTCTTCTGCCGAACTCCTACCAACCGGCACATCCAGAATGACTTCATCGTGTACATGAAAATTGACTTCATAGCCTAAGTCTTCTAGCCGGATAATGCTTTCCGCTAGACAATCCCTGGAAAAAGCCTGTACAATATTTTCTACCAGTTTTCCGCCAAAGGTTTCGATCCTTTCCCAGCTTTTCTTCGTCTGGTTCATCCCCTCATAAGTAAGGGCCTTTCTCCCGTATTTATTTATTGCAATTCTAGGCTTCACGTAAGCAATGCGCCTGCCTGACGGTAGACCAACAAACAAAATACCCGATTGCTTGATAAAACTAAGTCCATGGGGCAGTGTACTTGCCTTTCCCTCTACGGCATCCAGCGCTGCTTTCTCCACTGCTTGCCAAAAAGCCTTTATCCTCGGATTTGCAGCCCGCCAGCTATCCACGATAGGCTGTAGCTCTTCCTCTTGCAATCCTTGCTTTAATGCACCCATAGAAATCATAGCGCCTACACTGCCGCCATAGCCCAACGCCAATTCTGCGATCTTTCCTTTCTGCCGCAATGGGTCGCCTTTTTTGATACTCTCCGCCGGCACCTTAAACATCTGCGCAGCCGACGCTTCATAAATTTTTCCATGAGTGCGGAATACCTCCAGCCGCCACGTTTCATCTGCCAAATAGGATAATACGCGCGCTTCTATGGCTGAAAAATCTGATACAATAAAACGTCTGCCATCAGAAGGAATGATGGCTGTGCGTGTCAATTCTGATAACACCTGCGGCACATTCCCATAAAGCATTTCAAACAGTTCATAATCGCCATCTATCAGGTTTTTTCGGGCAGAGTCCAAATCTTTCATGTGGTTTTGCGGCAAATTTTGCGGTTGAATCGTTCTGCCTGCCCACCGGCCTGTACGGTTCGCCCCATAAAACTGCAGCATGCCGCGAATCCTGCCGTCGGGACAAACAGAGCGTTCCATAGCTTCATATTTGGCGGTTGACGTTTTAGAGGTTTTTTGTCTAAGCTCTAATACTTCTTTTACTTTCTCATCCTTCACAGATGGAATCAGCGCTTCTAAATCGTCTTTACGCAGGCTTTTCACTTTCATCCCTGTGCGCTCCTCTATCCAACCTTTCAGTTGAATCAGGGAGTTTGGATTTTCCAGTCCTGTTATTTTCTTTGCCTGCTCTCTGCACGCACCCACGAACCATTGATTAAACAAAATTGCATTCCTCACCATGGTCAAATCCACTCGCACACCTCTGTCATTAATGCGCTGGTCATACTCCCAAAGCTGTTGTTCGCCGGCCTTTATCGGAAATTTGGCAATCCTTCTCTTAATCGCCCGCTCTACCTCTACATCCTGACGGCAGTATTCTATAAAGGTCTGCCACTTTTCTCTATCGTGTTCAGGCAGATTTCTGGTTCTGCCGCCATTGGTTTCTGTCGGTTTACAAGGCTTTGAAAAGTAATTGATTAATAATTTCCCCCGACTGTCTTTTTGCTTCGATAATCCTAGTGCTTCGGCCACTCCCGCCAACGTCTGCGGCAAGCCTAATTCAGAAGCGGCTACTGCTGAACAGCGCCATTGCCCCACCGGCAGCTCTAGCCTGAAATACTTTTGGATGCAGGTTCGTTCGAAGTTGGCATTGTAGGCCGTTTTCACAATATCCGGCGCCACCAGCGCTTTTTCTATTTCAGGCGGCAAAGCTTCGCTGGTTAAATCTATCACCGTGACTGGCTCATCCTCAAAGGCATACGCAAATAGCAGAATTTGAAAGTCAGGCGCGCTGGTATACGCATACACGCCTGACTTCACCAAATCCACACTGCTGTATGTCTCAATATCAATACTTAATTCCCACATACAGCCTCACCCTTTTTAGTTCAAGAAATTGTCGTCTTCTTCTCCATCGTCAATCAGGTCCTTAAAATCATCTTCCGCTTTTGACCGTCCACCTAACGGTTCTCCATCCATGGTTTTCATTAGATTATTCAATCCGCAGGCTATTCCCCGATTGCCGTTAGAATTAAAGGGATAGAAGGTAATGGAGGCATACCCATAGCACCCGGAATAAAAGTCGGTACTATCGATAATGGGTTGTCCATTTTGGTACACCAACCCCGGCTTGGTGTTGGCATTGGCATTGACAAAGTAGTGCCCCGCATACACTTCATCATCAGGACGGTCTTCATCGCCATCTCTTAATGGTAGCTTCAAATTAGCCGGAATCTTACCGCCGAATTTGCTGGACTTGCCGGCTTCTTTTGCCGCTTCAATCGCCTTCTCAATCGCTTTCAAAGTCTTTTTGTCGTTCTTGGGAATCAGAATACTTACCGAATACTTTTCATCCCCACCGTTAATGCTGACCGGTTCCCATACATGTGCATAGCTGAACCGTACTACCCCTGTAATTACCTTTGTGTTATTTGCTTGATTTGTCATAATTTTTTCTCTCCTATTCATTGATTACTGTTTTAAAATCTTCTGCCGCCGATGCTGCAGAACCAATTTCCGGCCGTTTATCGGTAATGGGTACCAAGGTAGGAGAACCCGCTTCCTTCACCACATACTGACCCAATACCTGTTCAAACTCTTTCTTCCCGTACACCTTTTCCATATCGGCCACTGTGCGCAGCTTATGCACCATCGCGTTTTCCTCATTTAGCTCGGAACCGCGCAGCACACCTAAAATCACGCCCTCCGATACAGAGAAAGAACGGCTGCTCCGGCCTTCCACCAGCTTATACCCAGGAAATTTCATGCCCTGCTTGGCCTCATCCAGCGCATACGCTTTTACCAATTCCGCCCACTTCACCAGACGGCCGGACAATTCCAATACTTCAGAAATTTCTTCTGCATTCAACAGATTAGGCCGTTTAAAATCTAAAGCCGCCAGTTGATTACAACTATCGGCATAAGCCCTGCAAACAGGTCGAGCCTTACAGAAGCCATCATCACAATGGCAACCGGCAACACAATCCTCTGAACCGCCGTTTGCAAGTTCCGCCCGTTCCTTCACCCATTCTGCCCACAAATATAATTCATCGGCGCCAATAGTTTCTGTACTAATATTATCCCGTCGCGGTTGATAGATAGTCATGGTGACCTCTTCAATTCCATAAAGATAATCCCATGCCTCGACAGCTCCTAAGGCGTACAAACGCAGCTGCGGATTATCTTCCACTGGTACCACAACACCAGCGCCATATTTCAGATCAATAATTTCCAGATATCCGCTGGCTACGATAACGCAGTCTCCTGTGCCAAAGCCGTCCGGTACCCAGTGAGAGAAATCCAAACGCTGCTCTAAGAGTAATACAGCGTCCGGTGTTTTCACTTTGGCCGCATAAAACCGTTCTAAAACAAAATCGCGATAATCATCGGTATAGCTTTCCATATCCTCTGTAATCTCCAAGTCCTTAATGGCTTTTGCATATTTGGCCTTGGTCAGCTCTTTGATTGCCAGTCTGATTTTGGCTTCCCCTAAGCTGTGTGCATTGGTACCCTCTTTGGCATAACTGCTTGTTTCGTTAGGGAAACCCGCTTCCATAGCGATGGAGCCGGGACAATGGAGCCATTTTTTTGCGCCTGATGCGCTTAGCTTTGCATGAACATCCGGCATGTTTACACCCCTTTTATCATTTGCATAGCCTGTGCAAATTGCTCCGGCTGCAAATTCGATACGCTTTTCACACCCAAGGCAGTCAAAATCCCTTTCGCTGCCTCTCTGCCTTTTGTCTTAGAGAGACTAGCCAGCTCTGCCCGCACTTCTTCAACCGTGTATGTTTCGTTCTCTACAGTTGGAGCTGGCGTTTCTTCTGTTTCTTCCGATTCTGCCGGCGCCGACTCTACCGGTTCCTGTTTGCTATAAAGCCTGTCTAAAACCGCATCCACTTTTTTCTGTTCTTCTTGCACCGTCTGGTCAAAGTTAAATTCCAGCTGCTGCGGCCCTGCAGGCGCTGCGGGTACGGCCACACCGCCCACCAGCTTGCCAAGCATTTCAACCAGTGCTGGCGCCTCGATTGTTACATGGACATTAATTGTAATTGGATTCATGATGTGTTTCCTCCTTAGAAAATTTATAGACTTTTTGGTGGTACAACAGTTACAACCCCGATTAATTGCTTACCCTCGTAGATATACACAAATCCGATTTGGTTTCCCGGCCGTGTTTTATATACGCATCCTTCTTTCGGAAAATAGGCCAATCTCTTTTCTGAAACAAATAGTTCCTTGCCCTCATTTTCAAAGACAACCAGAGTATCTTTAATCTTAGCGTTATCGGCAATACGCCGATTAGTCTTTTTAATTTCAACCAAGCTGTTTTCGGCATAAACAATCCGCCCGACATCCATCAGCCCTCGTTCTCCCTCAACTGCTGTTTCATTTAGATACCATTTGCATTTCGGAATAAAAACTAGGGTAAAACCATCTAGGGTTAATCCATAACTGTCTTGATACACACCAAGCGCGATATTGTGATCTTCCTTCTTTTCCAGCTTCTTAATGGCATCCATTTGAATTTTCGCAAAATTCATTTTCACTTGACAAAACCGCCTTTCTGTTTTATTTTGTAATTGTGTATTTGCTTTTGCCCTTGCTAGAGTTGCCGCTCTGCTGGGGCATTTTCTTTTGCAATAGTTCATGTATCAGCTCCTGCTGCATTTCATCTAATGAACAAAGTCTTTCCTGTAAAACATTCAGAATATTTGTTATCCTACTCAAGTTGCCTAAAACAACTTCTCTGCTAGCATTTACACCTTCTAACACATAATCTAACAAATCTAATGCTATACGCGTCTGTTCTGAAATATTTTCCAATTTATCTACTACTGCTTCCATCTTTCTCACCACCTTCCCACCAATCTGTCTGCATAAAACTCCACACCATCAGTACACCCGCTGGTACCAACACTACGACAGCCTGTCCAAGCGATAGAGCATCTCCTTCCAGCGCCATTGCTGCAAGCAGCGTAGCGATTAAGCTGCTAATAAATAATGGTTTAGGGTTCATATTTCTTTCACGCTCCTTGTAGCAAAAATATGACTTTTTCTGATTCCGTCATAGCACCATTACCCACGCTGTAATGCACCTGCCTTTTGCCCCAAAGTACCTAATTGAAAACCAGCTTGTTCCATAAATTTCTTAATATCAATAAAGTAACGCCGTTCTGACATCTGAATAACCGGAAGTTTTCCTGCATTTTTTAATCGATAGACTGTATTAATGTTAAGTCCTGACCATTCGGCAAACTCGCTCGGCGACATCAAATCTACACAAGGTAAATCTTTCATAATTATCACGCCTCCAATTGTTTCATCAGCAATTCATAACCCAAGCCAACCGCTTCGGCTACTGTAATTTTCTCCATCAATTTAACTTCTTTCCGTATCTGCTACACCATATTTAATTGCCAGCTCTTTTACGATAGCCAGATAACCTTCAATCAGTTTCTTATCATCGGCAATGACATCCACATAGGTTACTTTCTCCTGCCTTGTTTTGCTGACGCCTTCCTCTGCCATCTTACGGCGTTTGTTCGTGCGGCGCTGCTTTAGATTAACGCCCATCCGCTGATTCAGTTCTGCATAGATTGTTTGGTTTACCTGAGCAATATAGTCATTGCCGCCCCAGACTTGCGCGATTTTTACAATCAGTTTCTTTGCATCTTCCCGCCAGCTAAGTGCATTTAGCGCAACCACATCCCGAATGCCATCCACTCTTTGATTGACCTTCTCAATATCCTGCTGCATTTCATTCTGCTTTTGTTCCAGTTCCACCATAAACTGTGCCTGCGCCAGCAGCATTTCAGCAGGAGATTTCTTATGCATAGAGTAGCTGCCTTCCTTTCGCAAAGTAGGAATCACATCTACTGCCAACCACTTCTGAAATTCTTTTGCGACTTCATTGCTGGCTTTCATGCCTAGCATATAAAATAGGCTTTCAGGGATGTAATCATTTTCCCCCACTTGTGGGGGAAGCCCAAATTCTTCTAAATACCCCTTCATGCGCTCCCATCTTACCGACACATATTCTTTTCCGTTTTTTATCTGTTTCTGGATAAATCCAAAACCAATCGCGGTATCCTCCGCATTCATAGAGATACTGCCATCTTCGTTCAAAATACAACGAATCTGCAATCCAAGTTTTTCATTTTTAAAAATTTGCAAATCATTCATAATTCTTTCTCACGCTCCTTTTTCTATCGCATTTTATGCGACAATATGGGCAAAAAAAATTGTATTGAGCTCATTCGCCGTCAAATTTAATATTTTGGCGAGGTCCGCTACTTCTTTTACCGTAAAACCTTCATCTGGCTCATTAAGCTTACGATATAAAGTGCTGCGGTCTATCCCCATCTTTTCTGCTACATCAGCTGTAGTTAAGCCCAACTCTACAATTTTTCCACGCAATTTATTAACATTAACCACTCTATTCCACCTCCTTTTCGTTTGTCGCACTTTATGCGACTATCTTAGTTTACACCCGCGTTTCTCATTCGTCAACACTTTTTTCGCATTCAGCGCAAATATTTTATATTTTCCTTCGCAAAATGTTGCATTTTTGCGAAGATTAATGTATAATATGTTTGCAAACCAATCGGAAAGGAGGCGATGGGCATATGCCACCTATCGGTAACAGAATCAAAGAACGCCGAAAGGAGTTAGGATTATCTGTAGAAGACGTTGCATTTGAATTAGGGAAAAACCGCGCTACCGTATATAGATATGAAAGTAACGATATCGAAAATATGCCAGCAAGTGTACTTGAACCGTTAGCTGAAATTTTACACACTACGCCAGCATATCTTATGGGCTGGGATGATGACCCTAATGACTACGAAAACATGGATGGTTTTATCCCAAATATGGAAAGAATCAATTATATGATGGAAAATGGAATTGATTACAAAGAGGCCCTAGCTAGAGAATACGCTATTCAAAATATGCCGCAGGAAGAACCCATTCCTAATCCCGTCATAGAAGAAATAGAAACAATCTTAAATACTATGAGTGACGATGAGTTAACTATGGCTAAAAATATCTTATTAGCAATGAAAAAGCAGCCGTAAATTACGACTGCTCTTGGTAGGAAGTAAGATTATTTTTTTATTGTTAGAAGTCTGTTCAGAAATTCGACTTGTTCCTGTTCCGTCAGAATTAGAATTTCTTTCATGAGTTCTGCCACCAGTTCTTTGTCATTCATAATAACCCCCTTCCTACAAGAAACAAATGTTCCTTGTATAGATTATTATAGAACATTAGTTCTTATTTGTAAAGAAGAAATATGAAATTACGACAAACAAAATACCTACTGGGGATATTGCAAACCTACTTTGCATATGCTATAATGTGCCTAGGCAAAGGAATTCCAAGGTTGTGAGCAGAATTCCAATCTAAGCAAAACACCCAGTAGCGGCATCTACTGGGTGTTTTTATTTGCTCTTAGAGCCGAGCAGGCCAGGCTAATTACCGTCTCTCGTTACTATCTAGCCATTTACAGATAAGGTGGCATACAATACCTGCCGCGACAGTAACAATAAATGTTGTGAGCATTTCCAAATCTAAGCCCCCTTCCCATTACCAGTATAGGGGCGGTAACATTGCGAATTATATCATAAAGTTTACAAAATAAAAAGCCCTCTCCTGCGCCAACAGGAAAGAGCTTCTTATAAAGTACCGATAGGACGTGCCTATACTTATACCCTCAACAAGTAAAGTATAGCACAGCCTAGCGATATTAAGCAAACAAAAATACCGAAAGGATGTGCATTTTTTATGGCAAGCGGTCATATTGAAACCAGAAAGGGCAGGCTTTATCTTTGTTTAGTTGATAATGCGGGGAATAAATTTACCCGTTCTGTCGCTAAACTCTTAAGTAAACCCAATCCTACCATGCGCGAAGCTACCAAGCTATTAAACCAGAAAATAAACGAACTAGAACATGAAGAAATCGCTTTCAGCAGCAACATGCTTTTGAATGATTTCCTTGATGAATGGTTGGCAACCAAGGCTGGTACTGTAGAGAAACTAACTACGTTAGAAACTTACAAAAATCAATTAAAAAATCATGTCCGCCCTACTTTGGGAAATCTTCCATTATCTAAAATCAATAAGGCAACTGTGCAAAAACATGTTAATGATTTAAAACGTGATAACGTAGGATCTAGAACTATTGAGTATTCAACTTCTATTTTGCGAAATGCCTTAAATATGGCTGTGGATTGGGAACTTATACCCAAGAATCCAGCCGCCGGTATTGACCTACCCAAATATGAGAAAAAGGAAAAAATCGTTTGGACTGAAAATGAATTTTTCTATTTTTTAGACAACGCTCAGCAAGATATGTATTATTTGATTTATCTGCTTATCATCACCGGAGGACTGCGGCGCGGGGAAGCATTGGCTCTGGAATGGTCTGATTTTGATGCTGAGAAAAGCACAATTTCTATTACCAAAAGTCTTGCACCCAACCGTGAAGTAAAAGGCGTTAAATCAAAAAGCAGCATCAGAATAGCTTCCATCCCACATAGTGTGTCAAAACAGCTGCAACAGCATCGGAAAGAACAACTAGCCTTTTATATGGCTCGTGGCCTGCGACCGGAAAATAACGCGATCTTTACTTCTCTGGAAGGGACCTATCTTTTCCCACGTAACGTGTTACGACATTTCAAAGAAACATGCAAAAAACTAGAATTGCCTGTAATTGATATTCACAGCTTGCGCCATCTCCACGTTTCCATCATGTTAAAACAAGGCATCGACTTAAAGACAATTCAAAAGCGCGTTGGACATTCCAGATTGTCAACAACATTAGACATTTACTCTCATTTGATTGACAATTCAGAAGCGGAATCAGCACAGAAAATGGATGAATTTTTGAACAGAAAAAATGTATTATAAGTTTTTTACAGGTCTTTAGGAAATAGAGACCTGTTTTTTTGTCTGTATAATCTGAATAATCTTGCATATCTACCCCATAAATGGAAAACTGCATAAATTTTCTTCGACGTAAAACAGAGCGTAAAACATAAAAAAGCGGCTTCCGCAAAACGCAGAAACCGCTTAACCATTATGATGGACGATAGAGGGCTCGAACCTCCGACCTCATGCATGTGAGGCATGCGCTCTAACCAACTGAGCTAATCATCCCAACGAAACATACTATAGCACTTTCAAAGCAAAATTGCAAGAAAATTTTGCTTTGTAGTGCGCTTCTCTCATAGAAAAGAATGCGCTTCTGTTTATGGTTCAACAAAAAAGGCTGTTTTTAACTTCCCTTTCCCCTACGTAACGTTTTGTTACGCAGGGGTACTGCGCCAGGTTGGATACTACCGCAGTGACAGAGCGCTCCTTACACATAGCAAAACTGCGCAGAGCTTTTTACACTCTGCGCAGTTTCATTTAGAGAATATATTCTGTTTAAAAAACAATTTACTGTTTGTTGACCATTTCCACATAGGTCTGGTATCTGGCGATGCTGTCCTCTTTCGCCTGTTCAAACAGCGCTTCTGCCTGTTCTGGGAACAGTTTGGCCAGAGAGGTGTACCGTGTTTCGGTGTTGATAAAGTCACGGAACAAATCGGAATTTGGCTCTTTGGAATCCAGAATGAATGGATTTTTGCCTTGAGCTTTCAACTCTGGATTGTATCTCCATAAGTGCCAGTAACCGCATTCCACTGCTTTCTTCATCTGGTTCATCGGGTTGCTCAGGCCACCCTTGATGCCATGATTGATGCAGGTTGCATAAGCAATAATCAGAGATGGACCGTCATATGCTTCTGCTTCTGTGATGGCTTTAATTGCCTGATTCATATTGGCACCCAGTGCGATCTGCGCTACATATACATTGCCATAGGCTGTATTCATCATACCCAGGTCTTTTTTCTTGGAGCGTTTCCCGCTGGCAGCAAATTTGGCAATAGCCGCAGTTGGAGTTGCTTTGGAAGCCTGACCGCCGGTATTGGAATACACTTCGGTATCAAATACCAACACGTTGACATTTTCGCCGGAAGCCAGTACATGGTCCAGACCGCCATAACCGATATCATAAGCCCAGCCGTCGCCGCCAAAGATCCACTGAGAACGTTTAATCAGATGATCCTCATATACCTTGATGGCCTGCAGAGCCGGAGCCTGCGCATCCTGCAGCATAGGCAGCAATGCATCGGTAGCTTTCTTGCTGGCTTCATAGTTGTCTTTGTTGTCTAACCACAGCTGGATTGCTTCTTTTGCTTCTGCCGGGATATCAGCTTCTAAAGCTTCTGCCATCAGGACAGCCAGCTTTTCACGGCACTGCTGATGGGCTTTCAGCATACCCAGACCAAATTCTGCATTATTTTCAAACAGAGAGTTTGCCCAAGCCGGACCTCTGCCCTGTTCGTTGGTGCAATACGGCATGCATGGTGCAGATGCGCCCCAGATAGAAGAGCACCCTGTGGCATTGGCAATGACCATATGATCCCCAAACAGCTGGGTTACCAATTTGGCGTAAGGCGTTTCCCCGCAGCCGGCGCACGCACCGGAGAATTCCAATAACGGCTGACGGAACTGGGAGCCTTTTACTGTTGTGACATTGACCAGATCTGCTTTGTTGGAAATTTTATGGGTTGCATAGTTCCAGTTTGCCCGCTGTTCTTTGACTGCTTCTTCTACATCCTGGAATACCAGCGCTTTTTCTTTTGCCGGACATACGCTGACACAGCTGCCGCAGCCGGTACAATCCATCGGGCTTACCTGAATGCGGAAGGTCATACCTTCAAATTCTTTGCCGTTGGCCTTAATGGTTACCATACCTTCCGGTTTGTTGGCCTCTTCCTCTGCGTTCAGCACAAATGGACGCACGCAGGCGTGTGGACATACATAGGAGCATTGGTTGCACTGAATGCAGTTTTCAGGTTTCCACTGCGGTACATCAATGGCAATCATACGTTTTTCATAACGGGAAGTACCCATCGGGAAAGAGCCGTCTTCACGACCGCTGAAACTGCTGACTGGCAGTTTGTCGCCTTGCTGAGCGTTCATCGGGTTTACAACCTCTTTGATGAATGCCGGTGTAGCAGGACAGCCACCCTTCACAGCAGCTTCATCGGCAGCATTGGCCCAGGAAGCCGGTACTTCTACTTTATGCAGTGTTTCTACAGCTTTGTCTACTGCTGCATAGTTCATGTTTACTACATCGTCGCCCTTTTTGCCGTAGGTCTTTTTGATGGCAGCTTTCAGCAGCTCTGTCGCTTTTTCAAAAGGAATGACATTGGTCAGCTTGAAGAATGCAGTCTGGGTTACCATGTTGATTCTGTTTTTCAGACCAACCTCTTTGGCTACTTTTACAGCGTCGATGGTATAGAACTGAATGTTATTTTCAGCGATATATTTTTTCATTTTCGCAGGCAGTTCTTCTTCCAGCTCTGCCGCATTCCATGGGCAGTTCAGAAGGAAGGTGCCGCCCGGTTTCATGCCTTCCAATACTTCATACTGATTGACATAGCTTGTTTTGTGGCAAGCAATATAGTCAGCCTGGTCAATCAAATAGGTAGAACGAATCTTGGAATGACCAAAGCGCAGATGGGATATGGTAACGCCGCCGGACTTTTTGGAGTCGTAGGCAAAGTATCCCTGGGCATACATATCGGTGTTGTCCCCGATAATTTTGATGGCATCTTTATTGGCGCCGACAGTACCATCGGAGCCGTAACCCCAGAATTTGCAGCTGATTGTGCCTTCCGGTGCAGTCACCACAGGTGCGCCTACCGGCAGACTCAAATTGGTCACATCGTCCACAATGCCGACGGTGAAACCGTTTTTCGGTGCTTCCGCAGCCAGGTTTTCATATACGGCAATGAGCTGTGCCGGTGTGACATCCTTAGAGCCTAAACCATAGCGGCCGCCGATAATCATCGGACGCTCTGCCATGTCATAGTATACGTTGCGTACATCTTCATATAACGGTTCGCCTACAGCGCCCGGTTCTTTTGTACGGTCCAATACAGAAATCCGTTTTACGGTAGCAGGCATTGCCGCTAAGAAATGCTTTGCAGAGAACGGACGATACAGTCTTACCTTCAAAAGACCAACCTTCTGCCCCTGTGCATTCAGATAATCTACAACCTCTTCCAGCGCTTCGCATACAGAACCCATGGCAATCACCACGTTTTCCGCATCTGCGGCACCGTAATAGTTAAACGGCTTGTAATCTCTGCCTGTGAGTTTGGAGATCTCGCCCATATATTCTTCTACCACGTCTACGACATCTGTGTAGTACACATTGCCTGCTTCTCTGGCCTGGAAGAAGATATCGGGGTTCTGTGCAGTCCCTTTTACTCTCGGATTCATTGGATTCAAGCTGCGTTTGCGGAAATCCTCCACTGCATCCATATCTACTAATTTTGCCAGATCATCATAATCCAGCACTTCGATTTTTTGAATTTCATGGGAAGTACGGAATCCATCAAAGAAATGAATAAACGGTACCCGCGCCTTTAATGTTGCCAAATGGGCAACTGCCCCCAAATCCATGGCTTCCTGTACACTGCTGGAAGCCAACATTGCAAAACCGGTCTGCCGGCAAGCCATCACATCGGACTGATCGCCGAAAATAGACAATGCATGGGTAGCTATCGTTCTGGCAGTTACATGAAATACACACGGTAAAAATTCACCGGCAATTTTATACATGGTCGGCAGCATTAGCAGCAAGCCCTGTGACGCTGTATATGTGGAAGTAAAAGCACCGCCGGACAAGGATCCGTGGATCGCACCTGCCGCGCCAGCCTCCGATTGCATTTCGACAACTTTAACCTGTTGTCCAAAAATATTTTTTCTTCCTTGCGCACTCCATTCGTCAATCAACTCTGCCATTGTAGACGACGGAGTAATTGGATAGATTGCCGCAACATCAGTAAATGCATAGGAAACATGCGCTGCTGCTGCATTGCCATCCATTGTTTTCATAGTTTTGCCTGCCATGAATACTCCTCCCAATCCTTAAGAAAAATTAAATGTGAATGAACAATCATTATATTGTTCATCAAATTTGATATTTATTCTATCATATATGTCGCATTTTCACAACATTTTTTTAAGAATTATACATTGCACAACAAAAAGTATTTTAGTATTATAATAATAGAGTTTGCGGCTTATTTCACAATAAAACAGTTATTGTGCTTTCGCAGTCTCACATTTTATTGTTTCTTAAATTCACTATATAAACTTAAAGGAGTGTTCTTTCATGATTCAAGAAACAGCCCGCACAGGTATTGTGCAAAAAGACAAAGAAACTGTAGCCTTAATCCCTGAGATTAAATTCGGGATGATGACGCCGGAGGATTTGGAAAAGATCGCCGCAGTTTCCCGCAAATATGAAATTCCCGTGCTGAAAATCACCTCTGCACAGCGTATCGCCCTGGTAGGCGTAAAACCGGAAAATGTGGAAAAAGTCTGGGAAGAATTGGGGATGGAGCCCGGTCATGGCTTAGGCACCGGCTTAAACTACATCAAGGCTTGTCCCGGCGAAGCTGCCTGCCGCTTAGGGCAGCGGGATTCTCTGGGAATGGCAGAACGTATTTATGACGCTGTAAAACCTCTGGGCATCGAGTCAAAAATTAAATTTGGCGTCTCCGGCTGTCCTCTGGCCTGCAGCGAAGGCATCATCCGCGATGTGGGGATTTTCGGCAAACGCGCAACAGGCTGGACAGTGCAAATCGGCGGCAACTCCGGTCTCAATGCCCGTCTAGGTGAGGTGCTGGCAAAAGACTTGGATGATGACCAGCTCATTGACGTCGTGGTCAAACTGATGACCTACTATAAAGAAAACATGAAGACCAAAGAAAGAATGTATCGTTTCGTACCTCGTATGGGCGGCATTGACGCCATCAAAGAAGCACTGGGCCTGGAATAAAACTTTCATCCTGACGCCCGCGGATATGGATGATACGGTTTGCATCATTCGCGAATTTTAAATTTTCCAAACAAAAAAGGTATCCATTCAAGGATACCTTTTTTAATCTGCCGCCAGTCCGGCAGCATCTATTCTTATTCAGAGTTCTCCGTTCTGCTTCAGCACCTTGCCCCGCAGCTGCCCGCAAGCACCGTCTATGTCGGTCCCCTTTTCTTCACGGACGCTGGCTTTCAGACCAGCCTGCTGCAGCGCTTTTACAAAAGCAGCTACCTGCTTTCTGTCCGGACGCTGGAATTGCGCTATGTTGGCCACCGGATTGACCGGAATGATATTCAGGTGACAGTCCAGACCCTTCAATAATTGCTTCAGCTGCTGTACATGCTCCCTCTGATCATTGAAGCCGGCAATCAACGCATATTCGAAAGAAATCCGCTTTCCTGTCCGCTTTTGATAAACATGACAGGCCTCCATGAGCTGCGCCAGCGGGTATTGCCTGTTGACGGGCATCACACTGGAGCGCTGGGCATCATTGGGCGCGTGCAGCGACACTGCCAACACGATATCCAGCTTTTCCTCGGCCAGCTGGTATAATCTGGGCACCACTCCGCAGGTGGATACCGTTATGCGGCGAATTCCAATTTGCTGCCCCTGCGGGTCGTTCAATAACCGTATACTTTTCAATACATTGTCCAAATTGAGCAGCGGCTCTCCCATTCCCATGAACACCACATTGCCGATGGACAAATCCTGCTCTGCTGCCAGCAGTCCATTTACCTCATAAACCTGACTCAGGATCTCTCCTGCAGTCAGATTGCGCACAAACCCGCTTTGCCCGGTGGCGCAAAAGGTACAGCCCATGGCGCAGCCTACCTGGCTGGAGATGCACAGCGTATTGCGCTGCTTGCTCAAATCGCCGCGGTAGCGCATGAGTACACATTCTATATAATTGCCGTCTGCCAGGCGGAACAAAAACTTTTCTGTGCCGTCCTGTGCACACTGCCGCCGCTCCAGCTGCAATGCGGTCAGCTGACACTGCGCCTCCAGCTGAGCCAAAAGCGCCTTGCCCAGATTGCGCATCTGTCCAATCTGGGCAGCCTGCTTTTCATGCACCCAGCCAAACAGCTGCTTCGCCCGAAAAGCCGGCTGCCTCAGCTGTCCCATCAGCTCTGTCATCTCTGCCAGATCCATACTGCGCAAATCATATTTTTCCATTTATGATTCCTCCCTGCGCACCATGCGCGCGATAAAGAAGCCGTCCATCTCATCCTCAAAAGGCAAAAACTGCACAGCGCCCTGCCCCTCTTTCTTCTCCATATTGAGCCAGCAATCAGCCAAAGTTTCATCCAGAGAATATTCCTCATGCGCCGCCAGAAACGCTTCCACCATCTGTTCATTTTCCTCCGGCGTAATGGTGCAGGTGCTGTAAATCAATACGCCGCCGGGACGCACCAATTGGGCCGCCTGTTCCAAAATCTGCCGCTGAATTTTACACAAGCTCTTGATATTTTCTGACGCTTTGGACCAGCGGGCATCGGCTCTGCGGCCCAACACACCCAGACCAGAACAGGGCACATCGCACAGCACTGCGTCAAAAGGCTCCTGCCAGCGTTCGGTTAGCTTCGTGCCGTCCTGCAAGCAGAGCTCCACATTGTGAATTCCCAGACGCTTGCAGTTTTCCCCAATGAGCTCCAGCCGATGCTGATAGATATCACAGGCATAAATGACACCGCTGTCTTTCATCAACTGCGCCAGGTGGGTCGTTTTTCCGCCGGGCGCGCTGCACACATCCAGGACGCGGGCGCCCTGGGCTGGCTCTGCCGCCAATGCCACCAGCATAGAGCTTTCATCCTGCACAGTAAACAGTCCCTGCTTAAATGCCGGCAGCTCATGCAAATTCACCGCTGTCTCAATGCACAAGCCTTCCGGCGTATAACGACTTTCCCGCACATGAATGCCTGCTGCCTCCAACTCCGCTTTCAAAGCGCTGCGGCTTATCTTTAACGTATTGGTGCGAATCCACAGCGCCGCAGGACGGTTAAACCACTGACAAAGCGCTTCGGCATGCTCCAAGCCGTACTGTTTTAGAAAACGCTTTGCCATCCAGGCAGGAAAGGAATACTGTACCATCAGATACTGCACCGGGTCGGCTTCTTTATCGGGCCAGTTGATGTGTTCCATGCCCCGCAGAATATTGCGCAGCACTGCATTGACAAACTTGTCCACATGACCATAGTGCTTCGCCAATTTGACTCCTTCATTCACTGCGGCGGAAGGCGGAATTTTATCTAAGAAAAGAATCTGATATAATGCCGTGCGCAAAATATTGCGCGTCCAGCCATCCATTTTTTTTACCTTTGTCGTGGCAAATTGGTCCAGCACATAGTCCAGCTTTCCTCTGTTTTTCACAGAGCCATAAACAATTTCCGTGATGAGTCCCTTATCCCGCCCATCCAGGCCTTCACATGAAAAAAGAGCTTTATCCAAAGCCAGATTGGCATAAGCCCCTTCTTCGTTAATTTGATATACGATTTGCAGTGCCAGCTCGCGGCTGTTTCGTTGCTTAGTCATCGTTGCCTCCTAAAAACCCTGCGATCACCACCAGACGCAAAAGCTGCAGCACAGCCATCAGCGCAGCGGCCACATAGGTGAGCGCAGCAGCTCTCAGCACTTTGCTGGTGCCCTTCAGCTCCGTATCGTCCAAAAATCCCTCGCCGCCCAAGGTGGCCAAGGCGCGGGAGCTGGCATTAAACTCCACCGGCAATGTAATCAGCTGAAAAAACACAATGGCGCCAAACAACAAAATCCCCACCCTTGCCAGGGAAGGACTCCCCATAAAGAGTCCCAGCATAAACATGGGAATGGCCGCATAAGAGCCAAACTGGGTGACCGGTATCACCGTATTGCGAATATATAAAGGCAGATAACCGCTGTCATGCTGGACAGCATGCCCCACTTCGTGAGCCGCCACACCCAACGCCGCCAGAGAAGTACTGCCATACACATCGGTAGACAGACGAACTACCCGTGTGCGCGGGTCATAGTGGTCGCTCAACTGCCCGCTGACTCTCTCGATGGGCACATCATACAAGCCGTTCTGATTCAAAATATACCGCGCCACATCGGCACCGGTCATCCCGCGATGAGAGGGCACCTGAGAATAGCGATTGAACGTACTGCTCACCTTCATCTGCGCATACAGGCTAATCAGCACAGCCGGTATCAAAATCATCATAGTTGGATCCCAAAACAACATAAAAGAAACCTCCTAAAATTTAACTTTCCCGTTATCCATCTATTTCACCTAAGCGTGTATCCGGCACAACGCCCATCCCATTGCAAAAATCTCTCGCCGTCATGGACTTTTTGCCGGCGGGCTGCAGCTCTAATATTTCCAGACAGCCCTGCCCGGTCTGTACCGTAAAACTGTCTTTTCCCACAGCTACTACAGTTCCCGGCGTCTTTCCGCTTTCCCTCTCCTGTATACGGCTTTTCCAGATTTTCAGCCGCCCGTCGTTCCACATAGTATAGGCTCCCGGCGCAGGCGCCAATCCGCGAATCTGGCAAAAAATCTCATGAGCCGGCTTTCTCCAGTCGATGACTTCATCCTCTTTCAGAATCCGCGCTGCATAAGTAGCCTGCTCCTCCGCCTGTTTTTCAGGCCGGATCGCTCCCTCTTCCAGAGCGTCCAATGTTTTCACCAACAGCTCTCCGCCTAACACCGCCAATTTCTCAAACATCGTGCCCGAGGTGTCTTCCTCCCCGATGGGCATGCTGCCCTGCATAAGAATGTCACCGGTGTCCATCCCCGCATCCATCTGCATAATGGTGACGCCGCTCTCCCGGCAGCCGTCCAGCACCGCACGCTGAATAGGCGCCGCGCCGCGATAGGCCGGCAGCAGAGAGCCGTGCACATTGATACAGCCATATTTGGGCAAATCCAATATTTCCTGCGGCAGGATGCGCCCGTAAGCAACGACTACAATGACATCCGCTTCAAAACTTTTTAACAATTCCAGAAATGCTGCGTCCTTGACATTGGTGGGCTGGTATACCAGAAGTCCCAATTCCAATGCCCGCGTCTTCACCTCTGAGAAAGCTAACTTGTTGCCCCTGCCTTTAGGACGGTCAGGCTGGGTGATGACGGCAGCTACAATATGACCTGCCTGCACCAAGGCGTCCAGCGACTGAACTGCAAAATCCGGCGTTCCCATAAATACAATCCGCATGAAAAACCCTCTCCTACTTCTGATACTCGATATTAGTAGCTGTGTCGATAAACAAAATACCGTCCAAATGGTCAATTTCATGCTGCAGGGCTCTGGCTAAAAAGTCTTCCCCCTCCACAATAATCTCTTCTCCTTCGGGATTTGTCGCTTTCACCTTCACATACTGGCTGCGGCGCACATCGCCCCACATGTTGGGACAGCTCAGACAGCCTTCCGGACCGTTCTGCACACCGGAACGCTCCACAATTTCCGGATTGATGAGCTTCAGCGGACCAGGTCCGCCCTCTCCCACATCCACCACCACAGCGCGTTTCAGAATCCCCACCTGCGGCGCGGCCAGCCCTACGCCATTTGACGCGTACATGGTTTCCAGCATACGGTCCAGCATCTTCTTGACATTGGGCGTGATCTCCGGAATGGGCTTGGAAATCTTGCGCAAGATTTTATCTTCTTTGGTTACAATATTATAAACAGACATTCTTACTACCTCCTAGCTATACTATAAAACACTCACCGGCTCCACATCAATAAGGAACCTTAAAGTTTTACTCTTTCTTGATAAAGTCATCATCTTTTTCCCATATTCGGCGGCTTCCCGCAGCAAATCTAGCGAAGTGCCTTTTAAAATCAAATGAAACCGGTGGCGGCGGCGCACCATGGAAATAGGCGCCTCCGAGGGACCCAAAAATTCCAGAGCAGGATACCTAAGCTGCAGCTGTTCTGCCACGCGCCCAAGCTCCGCCAAAAGACCGTCTGCCTCATAGTCGGACACCAAAATCCGCACCATGAAGGAAAAAGGCGGATAGCCCATCAGTTCCCGCATCTGAATTTCCTTTTCGTAGAAGCTGCCATAATCATGGTTTTGTGCTGCAACAATACTATAGTGTTCCGGATTGTACGTCTGCACAATCACTCTGCCCGGCTTTTCGCCTCTCCCCGCTCTTCCCGCCACCTGCGTCAAAAGCTGAAAGGTGCGTTCCGCTGCGGTATAGTCGGGCAAATTGAGGATCATGTCCGCCGCCAGCACGCCCACTGTAGTCACATTGGGAAAATCCAAACCCTTGGCCACCATCTGCGTCCCAATCAAAACCTGCGTTTCACCGCGGGCAAACCGCTCCAGTATCTGATTATGGGCATCTTTATTTTTCGTCGTGTCCAAATCCATCCGATCGACGACAGCCCAGGGCCAGAGCCGTCGTACCTCTTCCTCCACCAGCTCCGTACCCGAACCCATAAAACGAATATAGTGACTGCCGCAATTGGGGCACATTCCCGACAATGGCATCATAAAATCACAATAGTGGCATTTGGCCATGTTCTCTTCCTTGTGGTAGGTCAACGCAATAGAGCATTTCTCGCAAACCAGCGTATACCCGCACTCCCGACAGACCACAGAGCTGGAAAAACCTCTGCGGTTCAAAAAAAGGATAACCTGCTCTCCAGCCAAGAGACTCTCCTCCATAGTCTGCCGCAATTGCTTGCTAAACATACTGCGATTTCCGCTCTGGAATTCTTTTGCCATATCCACAATCTCCACTGCAGGCAAGGGCTGCTGTTTTGCCCGCTTGTGCAGTGTGAGCAGTGTGCCCGCGCCCTGCGCAATCTCATAATAACTCTGCACCGCCGGTGTCGCGCTGCCCAAAAGCAGCAGACCTTTATTTTGCTTCATCCGCTGTCTGGCCACCTGCCGCGCGTGATAACGAGGATCGGGCTCCGACTGCTTAAAGGTCGTTTCGTGTTCCTCATCCATGATAATCAGACGCAATCGCCGCACCGGCGCAAACACCGCGCTGCGCACACCCACCACAATGCGCGTCTCTCCCTTGTAGAGCCGCTGCCAGGCGTCAAACCGTTCTCCGTCGGACAGATTGCTGTGCAGAACCTCTACATATTCGCCCAGCACTGCGCGAAACCGGCCGATTAACTGCGGCGTCAAAGAAATCTCCGGCACCAGTATCATTGCGCCTTCCCCACGCTCCAACACAGCGCGCAGAGTGCGCAGATACACCTCCGTTTTCCCGCTGCCTGTCACGCCGTGCAGCAGGATTTCCTCCGGCTTGCCTGTCGCCAGCTTGGCCAAAATCACATCCAGCGCAGCCTGCTGCTCTGCATTCAGCACCAGTTCCTGCCCATTGCGGAACACCGCACAATCACTGCTGAATCGCTGCAGCTCCACCTGCTTTTGGCGAATCAAAATTTTTTTCAAAAGCTCCCTGACAAGTTGTCGGTAATTGGGCCAGTAGCTGTACAACGTTTTGCCGTCGCTGGCGCCCTGATAAGTCAAGTAGCGCAAAACCTCCCATTGCCGCACTGCCCTGCCCAGCTGTGCACGAGCCCGTTCCAGCTCCGCCGGCTCCACACAGCTCTCATAAATAGTTTCCCTCTTGCTTCCGCCCTGCTTCCTGTAATCCGTTTCCAGGGCTACCAGTTCTGCTTCCACCAACTGAGGCAGCAGCTTTTCTGCCTGGGGTATTTGTTTTTTTAATGTTGCCAGAGAAATCCTTCCCTTTTGCCGAACCAACTCCGCCAGCTGTCCGGCCTGTTCCTCCAGGAGAAGCAGCTGCACCTGCGCCAGTGCTGAATCACCGCGCCAGCACACAAGCTCTTGCTTCTTGCTGCGTACATATTTGGGAAGCATATATTCTACTACATAATAACAGGAACAGAGATAATACTCGCTAATCCACACCGCCAGCTCCACCTGTTCAGGCAGCAGAAAATTCTGCACTTCCACCATCTCGAGAATTTCCTTGTATGACTCTCCCTGCGTGCTGTCTTCGTCAAGCAGCGCGACGATATAGCCATGTACTTGTTGGTTTCCCTTCCCCAGCGGCACCATCACCGAGTTGCCCGGCTGCGCCAGCTGCGCAAGCTTCTGCGGCACCCGGTATGTGAGAATATCCCTGAAATCGCGCACATTACGTGAAACAGCCACCTGTGCCAGCATGTCCAACACCTCTTTCCCTCTTTTGCATGCGAAAAATATTATAGCATATTTCAAGTCATCTATACCAGTACCAATCCACAATCCGTTATTATTTTTTGTCTAGTCAGACTTCCTTAGGAGAAAAACTGACAGTTCAATTTGTCTCTTCCCATTCCCTTCCCCCCAGCCCATCTCCTACCCCTACCGCGTAACTTACGCAGTAGGGTATGT
>CAJUDO010000023.1 GCA_910585405.1 uncultured Peptococcaceae bacterium
CACTGTCCGCCACCGGTGGATATTCAAAACTCATGAGTTTTGAATACTTAAAAAAGATTGCTTTTATGGGGAATCACAGCAACTTTTTCTATAGATTGGCAGTCTAATATAATAGGTGAAGTTTGTCCAAATACTAGGAAAGTGTGAAGGAATGATATTGGTGAAAGTATGACTTGACAATTGTGGAAGAAGCCGGTAGTATATAATGTGTACTACTTTGAATCATACAGTTAGAATCCGCATGATTATGATGGTTTTTGCGGTGAAATAAAGGCCTTACAGGATGAAGTAAGCAAAAACAAGGGGGGAAATTTTTTGGCGCTGATTGAGGCGAAGGATGTAGTAAAAAAGTATAAGGTGGGTTCGGAGATTATCACGGCGTTAAACGGCATCAATTTGTCTATTGAAAAAGGTGAATTTGTGGCGATATTAGGCACGTCAGGCTGTGGGAAATCTACGCTGCTGAATATGTTATCGGGATTGGAACGCCCTACAAAAGGCGATATCATTGTCAATGGTGTGCGTATTAATAAAGTAAATGAAAAAAATATGTCACGTTTTCGAGCTCGCGAGATGGGTTTTATTTTTCAGCAATACAATTTGATTCCCTCTTTGACAGCGCTGGAAAATGTGATGTTGCCTCTGACGATTCAGGGCGTTAGCAAAAAGACGCGTATAAAACGGGCGAGAGATATTTTGCTTAAACTGGGTCTGGGAAAACGTTTGCACAACAAACCCAGTCAGATGAGCGGCGGTCAGCAGCAGAGGGTGAGTATTGCGCGTTCTCTAGTGAGCAACCCGAAAATTATTTTTGCGGACGAGCCTACAGGGAATTTGGATAGCAAGACAACGATTGAGATCTTGGAGTTTATGCAGGAAATTGTGAGAGAACAGCAAAAAACGCTGATCATGGTAAGTCATGATATGGAGGTAGCAATGTATGCCGGACGCATTGTGCATATGCTGGACGGCCAAATTACCAGTATCGAGGAAAATAAAGAAAATATTGCGAAGCTTATGACAGGCGTAGAAGGGGAGAAGGCGTAAGATGAAGAAAAAACTGGCGATGATTTTAATTGTTTTACTGATTGGCATGAGCGTATTACCGACAGCTACAGTGCTTGCGGCAGATACTGACGAAAAGCCATCAACAGAACAGGGGGATGGCACAACAAACGAAGGCAATACAACAACGCAGAGCGGCAATGGGGAAAGCGCCGGTTCGGCAAAGAATGCCCGAGATAAAAATATTTTCAACACTGGCACCGATCCCTTGTGGTCTTTTGTGAATATTGATGTACCGGAGCAGGCTCTGGTAGGACAAGAATTTGAAATGAATATTACGGTAAAAAATATGGGTACCGGCTCTGGTATGTTTCCTGAATTCCGTTTTACAGAGGAAAGTGACAGAAAAGCGTTATCCCACTTTACGGTTGTCAGCGGCACAGACGGTGTGTATGATACCATGCTGACTGAGGTGAAGGGCGGCGAAACAAAAACCTTTACGATTAAGATGAAGGTAAACCCGGAAACGAAGGAATTGCCGGAAGGTTCAAAATACCGTATCAATTGTATGATTGCCAGTGATAACTGGCAGGTAAAAGGTGAAAAACGGTATAATGCGGTACAGAGTTTTGATTTGGAAGTGGTGTATGCGTTGTCTGACCCATCTTTCGTGGTGGAAAAGGTGACGTTTAATCCAGCGGTGACTGCCGGTGTGAAGGAGACTACGGCTACTTTGGTGCTGAAAAATATCAGTCAGAGTAAAGCAAATAATGTGACTGCTACGCTGGAAGGCAGTTATATCACAAATGGCGGTGAAAGTAACAGTGGGGAGAAAAATATTACTGTACGGGATTTATCCAGTACCAAACAGCTCTATAATATTAAGGGAAATCAGACTGTCACAGTGGATTATAAGTTGGAGCTGAATGAAGACCGCAAAAACAATGAAATGAAGTTGACTATTGATTATAATGGTGCGGAAAAACCACAGGAGATCTTGTTGAATATGCCGTTGCCGCTGCAGGAAAATAAGGGCGGCAAGGAGCCGAAAGTGATTATTCAACGTTATAATGTGGACCCCAGTAAAGTCTTAGCTGGTAATTATGTGACGCTGAATCTTTTTGTGGAAAATACCAACAACTTGGCGGTAAACAATGTGTCCATTCAGTTGGATGTACCGACAGAAACATCCTCCAGCGGTGGCACTGTATCCAGCGGCACAGTTTTCTCACCGGTGGACAGCAGTAATACGTTTTATATTGACCGTATTGATGGAAAACAGACAGCGCTAAAAACCATCAGTATGTATGTAGATCCCAACGCAACGGCGAAAACGTATGTTGTGCCGGTGAATATCAAATATGAATCTACTGACGGCACAAAATATGAAAGCAGTGATAATGTAAATATTCCTGTAACGCAGGAGAGCAAAATAGAAATTATCAGCAGTAATATTCCTACCATGGGCAACGTAGGAGAGCCTATAAATGTAAGCATGGAATTTGTGAATGTGGGCAAGGTGAATCTTACCAATTTCAAGGTGCGCATGGAAGGGGATATCCCTGGGAAGGAGGAAAATGTATTTTATCTGGGCACGTTCAATGCTAGTGAGAACAACGAATACAGCGCCACGATTATTCCGGAAGAGGAAGGCGTTTTGAGCGGTTCTGTTGCGATGAGTTATATTGATGCAGACAATCAGGAAGTGAGCATGGAAATTCCATTCAGCATTGAAATTGGCCCTGCGATTGATTACGGGGATATGACGGAACCTATGGAGCCCATTCCAGAACCGGGACTGCTGGACAAGCTGAAGCAGCATTGGCTGCCGATTGTATTAGGTATCGTAATTGTAGTGCAGGCAATCATTTTGATTCGTATCAAACGCAAAGCGAAAGCGGAAGAGGAATTGATCGATGGTTAAACGAGATATCATTACCATGGCGGCGAAAAATCTGATGCGCCGCAAAGGACGTACTTTTCTGACGATGCTGGGTGTGCTTATCGGCACTACTTCTATTGTAGTGATGGTGTCGCTGGGTATCGGACTGCAGCAGTCACAGCAGAAAATGTATGAGCAGTGGGGAAGTCTGAATGAAATTGAAGTAAACCAGTCATACAGTCACGGTGACGACGAAGAAAATATCGTTGCTTTGGATGATGATGCGTTGGAATATTTTCAATCGCTGGAAGGTGTTACGGCGGTCATTCCTATGGCGTCTATTTCTGCTGATACGGCTACCTGCGGCAAATTGCAGGGCTGGTTGGATGTCTATGGCATTAAGCCAGAGGATATGGCAACGAAGAATATGCAGATTGGGCAAGGCAGATTGCTGCAGGAAGGCGATAAGAATGTTCTGGTGATTGGCGGCATGGCTGGAGGCGGGTTCTATGACCCCAACGGCAGTGATGATGGTTGGGTTGAAGATGAAACGTATGAGCAGTACAAAGAACGTATGTACAACAAAAGTGTTGAAATGCTGAATAAAAAAGTTACAGCGGAATTCAGAAATTATGAGACAGAAAAAACAAAGAAGCTGACTTTTCAGGTGGTGGGTGTAATGGATGCAGACATGCCTAACAATTATGCTTCCTACGCACCGCTGGAAGTTGTACAGAAAATGCAAAAATTGATGATGACCAGTGAAGAGAAAAAGCAGAAAAAAAGAAATTTGTATAATCAGATTTCTGTGATTACCGGGGACGTTGCAGACACCAAAACTGTTTTGCAAAGTATAAAAGACGCTGGGTATAATGCTTACTCTATTGCAGAAAGCCTGGAAGGGGTAGAGGATTCTATGAAGGTCTTTCAGCTGGCTTTAGGCGGTATTGGCGGGATTACTTTGCTGGTAGCAGCGATTGGAATTATCAACACAATGGTCATGTCAATTTATGAACGCACTAAGGAGATTGCGATCATGAAAGTAATTGGTGCAACCTTTGGAGATATCCGCTTTCTGTTTTTAGCGGAAGCAGGCATGATTGGTTTCTTTGGTGGAATTATGGGCCTGGGGTTTAGCTATGGGCTATCGTTCATTATCAATCAACTTTCTGGTGATTTTATGGGAAATTATGTGGGCACTGGTGAGGCTTTAAGTCTGTCGGTGATACCATGGTGGCTGGCGTTGTTTGCAATAGGATTCTCTATTATGATTGGGCTATTGGCAGGGGTATATCCAGCTAATCGCGCGGTAAAATTGAGTCCTATTGAGGCCATGCGCAATAATTAAATGAGATAAATAGTCTGGACAATGTGTTGTATAAAAAATCTCTCTGCGGTATGCGGAGGGATTTTTTGCAATTTATGGGCAAAATGGCAGAGCATCATTGACAGATGATGCGGTTTCATGTAAAATAAATGAGCAGCAAAAGCGAGGGAATATGTATGAGAATAGAGGAACACCTTGTTTTTTTGGAAGAGGCAATCAAAGAAGCAGAGAAAGCGGCAGCGATTGGGGAGGTACCTATCGGTGCGGTGGTAGTGCGCGATGGCGAAGTGGTAGGCCGCGGACATAATCTGCGGGAGCGAGATCAGGATCCTACAGCTCATGCAGAGATTTGTGCATTGCGGCAGGCCGGTCAAAATTTAGGCAGCTGGCGTCTGGAAGGCTGCACGCTTTATGTAACAATGGAGCCATGCCCTATGTGTTGCGGTGCGTTGATCAACAGCCGAATTGATACGGTGGTGTTTGGCGCCAATGAGCCGAAATTTGGCTCGGCGGGCAGTCAGTTAAATCTGCTGCAATTCCCGGGATTTAATCATAATGTACACATTGTGGGTCCCATTGCCCAGGAGCGTTGCAGTCAATTGATGAAAGATTTCTTCGCACAATTGCGTCGCAAAAAATAGTATATGGAGATGTACCCAAGTGGCTGAAGGGTCCGCACTCGAAATGCGGTAGGTCGGGCAACCGGCGCGAGAGTTCAAATCTCTCCATCTCCGTCAAAAAGCGTCATCGAAACGAACCTTTTCTAGGTTGCATTCAATGACGCTTTTTATTATGTTTTTATTTTTGTTGTGCGATTTGTTCCGCTTTGTTCATCAGATATTCCCAGCGCTCCATTTTTTCGCTCAGCTGCTGTTCTAATCGCTCTTTTTGCTGATTGAGTTCGTTGAGTTTGGCAAAATCGGTGCTATTGGCGGCCATATCGAGATCGCATTGCTGAATTTGTGTTTCTAATGCGGCGATGTCGTTTTCAATGGTATCGTATTCTTTGGCTTCCTGATAGGTAAATTTTATTTTTTGGGTGCGCTGTCGTGTGTCCCCCTTTTTTTCTTTGGGCGCAGGCGCAGCTTCTGTAGGCTCTGCTTGTTGTTTTTTCTCAGCATAGTCGCTGTAATTGCCAGTATAAATATCTACCACGCCGTTGCCCTCAAAGGCAAAAATGCGTCGAGCGATACGGTCCAAGAAATAGCGGTCATGGCTGACGGCCAGTACAGGGCCGTTAAAATGGTCGATAAAGTCTTCTAAAATTTGCAGCGTTTGAATATCCAGGTCATTGGTGGGTTCATCCAAGAGCAGCACGTTGACATCGTCCATCAGGACGCCTAAAAGATAAAGGCGGCGTTTTTCTCCGCCGGAAAGCTGATGAATGAAAGCATGCTGCTGCGCGCCGCTGAAAAGAAAACGTTCCAGCATACGGGCAGCGGATATAAGGGAACCGTCGCTGCTATGGATATATTCTCCTTTTTCCCGCACGTAATCAATCACACGCATATCTAGTGGTAAGTCGTTGTTGTCCTGGGTATAGTAGCCGATGCGCACTGTATCGCCCAATATGACAGAGCCGCTGTCATAAGGCAGCTGTTTGCCGATGATATTCAACAATGTGGATTTTCCCAAACCATTATTGCCGATAATGCCGATACGGTCGTCACGAACCACAGTGTATGTGAGATCGTCGATGCATACTTTATCGCCAAAGGTTTTATGCAAATGGTCCAGTTCGATAATTTTTTTGCCTAGACGGGAATGCTGCAGGGAGATTTCTAGCTTGTCCTCCTGCTGAACAGTTAAGGAATCTTCCAACTGGTAAAAACGCTCAATGCGTGCTTTTTGCTTGGTGCGTCTTGCTTCTACACCTTTGCGCATCCAGGCCAGCTCTTGTTTGTACAGTGCCTGGGCTTTCTCCTGTATACGCTGCTGTTCTTCCTCCCGCTGGGTTTTCAGTTCCAGAAAGGTTTCATAATTGCCTTCGTAGGCATATAGTTTCCCGTTGGACAACTCCAGAATACGGTTGGTGACACGGTCAAGAAAATAACGGTCATGGGTGACCATCAGTAAAGCACAGTTTTTATTTTTGAGATGCTGCTCCAAAAATTCAATGGCCTCATGGTCCAAATGGTTAGTGGGCTCGTCTAAAATTAATAGATTACAGGGGCGTATCAGAGCGCCTGCCAGGGCAATGCGCTTGCGCTGTCCTCCAGAGAGAGTCTGCACTTTGGCGGATACATCATGAATTCCCAGTTTGTTTAAGATCGCTTTTGCTTCGCTTTCCAACTGCCAGGCATTTTGCGCATCCATTTGCGCGCTCAAATCCAAAAGTTGTTGTGTAAGCTGTTGATCGCCAGGGTAACGCTCCAAGGCATCCAATGTTTGCTCATAATTGCGCAGTACTTTCATAAAAGGAGATTCCCCGCGAAAAATTTGCTGCAGCACAGTGGCATCTTCGTCAAAATCAGGATGCTGCGGCAGATATTCCAATACCAATTGATTGGATGTCTGAATTTCTCCTTCATCGGCTTGTGCCAGGCCGGATAAGATGCGCAGCAAGGTGGATTTACCTGTGCCGTTGACTCCCAGCAAGCCAATTTTATCACCGCTGTCAATATGCAGGGAGATATGGTCAAAAATGATTTTCAAGCCGTGGGTTTTGCATAAATCAGTAGCAGACAGTAAGAGCATGGGAATCGTCCTTTCTGAAAGTAAAATTCATTTTTTTTGAATAAGGTGTAGTATGGATGAGAAATTATCGCACAGAATTCGTGTAGTACGTGCCTGGATTTTTGACAATAAAAAAGCTGTATTTCCGATTGGAAATACAGCTTCAATGCGCCAGGAGGGATTCGAACCCCCGACCTTATGGTTCGTAGCCATACACTCTATCCAACTGAGCTACTGGCGCATATGACGGAGAGAGTGGGATTTGAACCCACGATGCAGTTTGACCCGCATACTCCCTTAGCAGGGGAGCGCCTTCGGCCTCTCGGCCATCTCTCCTCGTACCAACTCTTAAGAGTATATCACGGTGTATTGAAAATGTCCAGCTTTTTTTCAAAAATTTTTTAAAAAATGTTGTTTATCCTCCGTTGATGAAACTTCTGCGATTTTTGTATATGTTTTTCTTTTTGCCTATAAAATATTCATTTCCTGTTTGCTTACGGTTGCAACGATGAGGAATGCTGACAAGTCTAAAATTTCTATATTAAAATAGGAAACAAATATACAAAAGATTGTGAATGGTTTTGCAGTAGGAAATATTATTGCAACTTATTGTTACAATATGAGTATGCATGGAATGAATAAGAGATACTAATGTGTTGTATCATTTTGATTTCTTTACTATAATAAGGACAGTTAAGAATTGAAGTGAAAACTTCAATTAAAAAATACATCTCACTATATTATTAAAAAGAAAGGATGATTTTCACCATGACACAGCCAATTCAATGTTGCTACTCTCCACACGAACAGCATATTATGGATGCTGCTAACGGAGACATCAGCTACAAAAAAGGCAGAGAAAGAATCTACAAAATCTTAGACCGTAACCAGAACTTAAAACCGGTGATTGATGCAGAACGTGCAAAATATTTCACCGAATCCATGGCTCAGACCGAAGGGGAACATTTAACCCTGAGATGGGCAAAAGCTTTGATGCATATTGCAAAAAACATCACCGTATATGTTGAAGAAGACAGCTTACTGGCTGGTCGTATCGGTTGCCAGGGTCGTTATGGTATTCTGTATCCTGAATTGGATGGCGATATTTTCAAAGAAGCAATTGAATTATTGCCAACTCGTGTTACTTCTCCGTTCAATATGACTCAGGAAACTGTTGATACCATTCTGAATGATATCGCTCCTTACTGGGATGCAAAAACAGGTAGAGGTAAAACATTCTTTAACGATTTATATGATGCGCTGCCAGAAGATACTCTGAAAGTAACCTATGAACCGGAATTCAAATCTACTTCCAGATTCATCGTAAATGAAACAGCTTCTTTCCGTTCTTCCAACCAGTGGGTACCAGACTATGAAAAAGTTCTGAAAAGAGGTTTCAAAGGTCTGAAAGAAGAAGCACAGGCTAAATTAGCTGCATTAGACCCATTTGATCCGCTGGACAACGTAAACCAGAAACCTTTCTATGAAGCAATCGTAATTCTGTGCGATGCTATCGTACTGTGGGCAAACCGTTACGCTGATCTGTATGAAAAAGAAGCTGAAAAATGCACCGATCCTGTACGTAAACAGGAAATGGTAGACATCGCAGCTCGTTGCCGTTGGGTACCAGAAAACCCAGCTCGTGACTTCCGTGAAGCTGTACAGAGCCAGTGGTTCACCCAGTTGTTCTCCCGTCTGGAGCAGAAAACTGGTACAATCGTATCCAATGGTCGTATGGACCAGTATCTGTATCCATACTACAAAGCTGACAAAGAAGCTGGTAAACTGACAGACGAACAGGCTATGGAAGTATTGGAATGCATGTGGGTTGCTATGGCTCAGTTCATCGACCTGTACATGTCCGTAACCGGTGGTGCATTCAACGAAGGTTATGCACACTGGGAAGCAGTTACCATCGGTGGTCAGACTCCAGATGGTCAGGATGCTACCAATGAATTGACCTATTTGTTCTTGAAATCCAAACAGGAATTCCCACTGCACTACCCAGACTTGGCTGCACGTGTTCATTCCCGTTCTCCACAGAGATACATTGAAGAATGCGCTAAAACAATCAAAGAAGGTTCTGGTTTCCCGAAACTGTTAAACGATGAAGAAATCGTTCTGCAGTTGGTATCCAACGGCGCTAAGATTGAAGAAGCTTATGACTATGCTGTATCTGGTTGTGCAGAAGCAAGAATGCCGAACCGTGATACCTTTACTTCCGGTGGTGTATACATCAACTTTGCTTCCGCAATCGAAATGATGATGTACAATGGTCGTACCTATAAGACCGGAGATGAATTACTGGGCCTGGAAACAGGGGACGTTGAAAACTTCAAAACTTGGGATGATGTATGGAATGCATACGTTGCTCAGGCTAGAAACCTGTTGAGACACGCTTTCATTCAGCAGAAAAATATTGACAGACTGCGTGAAAAACACTTTGCAGCTCCTCTGCTGTCCGCTATGCATGATCTGTGCATGGAACAGGGCTTAGACCTGCATACTGAATTTATCCCAGGTGGCGTTGATATCGGATACTTTGAATCCATGGGCTTCGGTACTGTAGTTGACTCCCTGGCTGCTATTAAAAAATTAGTATTTGATGAAAAAGTTACCACTCTGGTTGAAATCAGAGAAGCTATGAAAGCAAACTTCGAAGGTTATGAAGTATTGAGACAACGTTTGTTGAACGCTCCTAAATATGGTAACAACGATCCATATGCTGATGAAATCGGTAAAGCTTGCGACTTGGTATGCTCCGAATTCACAGATAAATATTCCAAATCTTTGGGTATTGAATATTGCTTGCGTTATGTACCATTTACATCTCATGTACCATTTGGTAAAGTTGTAGGTGCTACACCTAACGGTCGTGTTGCTTACTTCCCACTGTCTGATGGTTCTTCCGCTTCCCATGGTTGCGATACCCACGGCCCAACAGCAGTTCTGTTAAGTAACTATCACACCAAAAATCCAGGCTTCCATGACAGAGCAGCTCGTCTGTTGAACATCAAATTTGACCCGAGCACTGTTGCAGGCGAAGACGGTACCAAGAAACTGGCTTCCTTCATCAGAACCTGGTGCGACCTGAAACTGTGGCATGTACAGTTCAACGTAATCAACAAAGAAACTCTGATTGCTGCACAGCAGAATCCAGATCGTTACAGAGGCTTAATCGTTCGTATCGCTGGTTACAGTGCATACTTCTGCGATCTGTCTCCGTCCTTACAGGATGACTTGATTGCTCGTACACAGCAGACAACCATCTAAGCAGTGACCAAAAATCTCGTGCTCTACACACGGGAGTTATAAATGAGATAGCATAGTAATCGTGATGGGCGAGTTTTCGGACTCGCCCATTTTTAAAATTTCCTGTTGTTCTGCTTTCAGGGTGTTTCCTATAGTAAAAAATTTGTATTGCCTTACTTTCCTGTTTCCAGTACAATATAGGTATATAGTATGCTGAATTTGTATCGCGTCATGCGGTACAGTATTTATGACATTTTATGATTCAATCTATTTTATGAAGGAGGTTTCTCCATGGAAGGTTGCGTATTTAATGTACAGAAATATTCTGTACATGACGGTCCTGGTATCCGCACGATTGTGTTTTTGAAGGGCTGTCCTTTGCACTGCAAATGGTGTTGTAATCCAGAATCTCAATTAGCTCATCCTCAGATTGCCTACAATCCGGAAAAATGTATCGGGGATGTGTGTATGCTTTGCGCCGATGTATGCCCACAAAAAAATATGTCTCTTTTAGATACCAATAAAGTGTGGATTAATCAGGACAACTGCATCCATTGTTTGGCTTGTGCAAAAGCATGTCCAGCAAAAGCGATTAGTTTGTACGGAGAGTATCAGACGCCAGAATATTTTATCAACCAAGTAGAAGAAGATGCAATTTTCTATTCTCGCTCTGAAGGCGGTTTAACACTGAGCGGCGGCGAGCCTACCATGCAAACAGAGTTTGCCATCGAATTATTAAAAGAAGCAAAAAGTCGCGGGATTACTACCGCTATCGAAACATGCGGTGCGATTCCTTGGGAACGCTGTCACGAAGTGTATGACTATTTGGACTTCATCCATTTTGACATCAAGCATCTCAATTCAGAAAAACACAAAGAATGGACAGGACAGGGCAATGAAACCATTCTGGATACATTTAAAAAAATGCGGGAGGCGCATCCCAATACGCCGTGTATTGCAAGAACGCCGATTATCCCTGGATTTAATGATACGGAAGAAGACATTATCGCTATTCGCGATTTTGTAAAACAGTTCCCGAACACTACCTATGAAGTGCTGCGTTATCATCGTTATGGTACAACAAAGTATGAATTCATTGGGCGTGATTATCCGTTGGGAACGGAGGAGCTAGATGCAGACTGGTTCAAACATTTGAAAGAACTCAGTTTACAGTAGGTTCTTATCAGCTCTTTAATTTTATTTTAGGAAGGTTTCTATTCAATGGATCATTTTTCAATTCAGACAAAAATATATTTTGGCGATGATGTATTAGACCATCTTCGCGAATTAGACTGCAAAAAGGTATTAATTGTAACTGACCCATTTATCGTGAACAGTGGACTGTTAGATATGATTGTACATCCTCTGGAAAGTGCAAAAATTGACTTTAAGGTATTTAGTGATGTGGTGCCAGATCCACCAATTACGAAGATTGTATTAGGCGTAAGAGAATTATTGGACTACAAACCGGAAACATTGATTGCGGTAGGCGGCGGGTCTGCTATTGATTCTTCTAAGGCAATCCGGGAGTTCGCTATGACAACAGAGAACTATCCGCGTATTCCACTGATTGCTATTCCAACTACCAGCGGGACGGGTTCGGAGGTTACTTCCTTTGCGGTTATAACCGACCCGGAAAAACATGTAAAATATCCGTTGATTTCAAATAGCCTGTTGCCTGATGAAGCAATTTTAGATGCAGAATTGGTGCGCAGCGTGCCGCCAAGTATAACTGCCGATACAGGTATGGATGTATTTACCCATGCTCTGGAGGCCTTCGTCAGTGTGAATGAAAATGAGTTTTCTTCTGCGCTGGCAGAAAAAGCAATCCAAATTGTGGGCTCTTATTTGCTGCGCGCTTATTATGATGGTAACGATATGGAGGCACGTAGGAAAATGCATTCAGCCTCCTGTTTGGCTGGTTTGGCGTTCAACTCTGCCGGATTGGGCCTAAACCACGGCATGGCGCATGCCTTAGGTGCTACGTTCCACATTCCCCATGGACGGGCCAATGCTTTGCTGTTGCCTCATATCATTCAGTTTAATTCCAATATTAATGAGCACAGTAAGAGTCAACGTTCTTATCCGCAGGTAGTAGAACGTTATTCCACTATCGCCAGAAATCTGGGCTTGAACAGCTACAATGAAATTATGACAGTGCGCTCTTTGGCCAACTGGGTACAATTTATGCTGAAAGAACTGGATTTGCCATTATCTATTTCGCAAATCGGGAAAGTCAGCAAGGAAGATTATTTTGCTGCAATTCCTCATATGGCAGATGAAGCGTTGGCAGACAATTGCACAAAAAACAACCCTCGTAAGGTGACGCGGGCCAATGTGGTGGAACTGTATAAACAACTCTGGTAATCAGTCAAAATTGAAAAAATTTATCTTTGTAAAGACGTCAAATCGATTTTTTGGTTTGGCGTCTTTTTTGTTGTGTAGTCATAGAGAACTTTATTGGATATAACAGCTTTGCCGACAGCATTTTTCAAAATTTGTATTGGGTAATGCCAGAGAAACATCAAGGAAACTGGCAGAAGAATGGGACGAAAAAAGCTATGCAGATTGAAAATTTAAAATTTTGTCTTTTTTGAAATAAATTTGACCTTATTTGAAATTGTAAGAGAAATGAAGCAAAAAACTGTTGAAAATAGCGATATAAAAGGAATTATTTTGTTTTCTGAAATTTTACGATTTTTTAAGATTATAAGTGATTAAATTTAATTAAATTATATTATATTTAGTTTTCTTAAATTATCTAAATTTTTGAATCTATATTGACCTTTGCATAAAATACCCATGAGGGGATATAATAAACACAAGGTCAGGGAACGTCAAAAAATTAGATAAACGAGTTAGAAGTATTCGAGGTGAGGACCTATGAGCAGTTTGTCTAAGCAAATAGAAGAATATATCAAAGCATTGTTAGAACAAGAAAGTGCTGGTGTCATAGAAATTCAACGCAATTTTCTGTCGGAGTATTTTCATTGTGTACCGTCGCAGATTAATTATGTACTCAGTACAAGATTTACACCGCTGCAGGGTTATATGGTAGAAAGCAGAAGAGGTGGCGGTGGGTTTGTTCGCATTGTCAGTTTGCAATTGGCGGAGGATGATGATTTGCAGGATGCATTGACAGAAACAGTTGGAGATGCGTTGACGCAAAATGACAGTGAAGGCTTGTTGGAATATCTATATCAGCAGGGCGTGATCAGTCAGCGGGAGATGTTGCTATTTAACGGTATGCTAAAGGATCGTGTATTGGTTGGTCTGGATAAGGGACAGCGCGATGCGGTGCGGGCATCAATGATGCAGCACATGCTGGCAATGCTGAACATGTTGCGGCATACTTAGCAAAGTCACAATGGCCATGGAGTCTGCAAATTTACCGGTGGTGTTGTCCAATCGTTTGCCAATACTTTATGAGAGAGAATCCTATTATGAGCGTGAACAGTTAAATTTAAAATGATGGGGTGGATAATTATGTATTGTGAATTATGTAAAAAGAATCCAGCAACAATTCATTACACAAAAATTGTCAATGGACATAAAGAAGAACGTCATATTTGCGAACAGTGCGCGAATAATTTAAAAGAACCCATTGGCGTGTTTCCAACGCTGGGGTTAATGCCTGATTTTTCTATGGCGGATTTTATCGGCGGCTTTTTCAACCAGGAAAATCAGTCGCAGCCATTTGTACAAAAAAATATGTCGGCGCATGACGCTTGCCCTGTATGCGGCATGACGGCTGGAGAGTTCCGCAAGCTGGGTCGTGTAGGGTGCAGTCACTGCTATGAATATTTCTCCGACTATATGCCGGGATTGATACAGCGGATTCACGGCAACAGCTGCCATACAGGAAAAGTACCTGTACGAGGCGAAGCAAAGCTGGCAGAAAAACAGAGGGTTGTTTCTTTGCGGCAGGAATTACAGACAGCTATTCAGCAGGAAGATTTTGAGCGGGCTGCAAAACTTCGTGACGAGATAAAAAAATTGGAACAGGAGGGCGGTCAAAATGCTTAAAGATTTGATAAAAAATGCACAGAGCCCTTGGACCATTGGAGCCGGGGACGATAAGGATGTAGTACTTTGCACGAGAATTCGTTTGGCGCGTAACTTTTCCAAATATCCTTTCCCGTTGAAGCAGACAGAGCAGAGCGGACAAAGCGTGCTGGCAGATATGTCCGCCTTCTGTAAAGACCACAGCAATTTAAAATTTTATGACCTGCGGGATGTGTCTGCATTAGAAAAACAGGCATTGGTGGAAAAGCATCTGATCAGTCCGGAGCATAGCAAGGACGATCAACAATGCCGCGGGCTGGCAGTGAATGAAGACGGCAGTACCAGTATTATGATTAATGAGGAAGATCATTTGCGGATTCAGTGTTTTGCGCCGGGGCTGAATTTGCAGGAGTTATGGAAAAAAGCCAACATGCTGGATGACCAGATTGAAAGCTATTTTGATTATGCCTTTGATGAAAAATTAGGGTATTTGACATGTTGTCCTACCAATCTGGGCAACGGGATGCGCGCTTCTATTATGATGCATCTGCCTGGTTTGGTTTTGACAAAGCGGGTATCTATTTTGGATCAGCTGGGCAATTTCGGGATGACAGTACGGGGCTTGTTTGGAGAAGGCAGTCAATCGTTGGGTGACTTGTATCAGATATCCAATCAGAGTACCATCGGTCAAAGCGAGCAGGATATTTTGACCAATCTGCAATCTGTGGCGCAGCAGATTATCAAAGAAGAACGCAATGCCCGCAATTTCTTGAAAGAGCACAACGGTTTGCTGTTGTCCGACAAGGTTTGGCGTGCTTACGGGACATTGGCCAATGCTCGTTATATGAGTTCTCGGGAAGCATTAGAGCTGATTTCACTGGTACGTCTGGGATATAATCTGGGCTATTTTAATCAACTGACATTGGCACAGATTGACCAAATGTATTTGACGGCACAGCCGGGGTATTTGCAGGTACTGCATGGCAAAGCGATGAATGATGGAGAACGGGATTCGTTCCGTGCAGAAAAAATTCGCTCTATTTTAGCTTAAATGGGCAGAGTGTATAAAAAGTATAGAGGATAAGAAAGATAAAGTTGAATAGATTAGGAAGGTGAATAGTTATGTATGGACGTTTTACCGAAAAAGCACAGCATGTAATTTATTATGCGCAGGAGGAAGCCCGTGCAATGAACTATCCGGCAGTGGGTACAGAACACTTGCTGTTGGGGATTTTACGAGAGGGAGAAAGTGTCGCGTCTAAGGCTTTGACCAATATGGGTGTGGATTTGCAGAAAACAAGAGAGATCGTTTTGCAACTCTTGTCACCGGGGCAGGACCCGGTGGGGGATGAGATTGCCATTACGCCGCGCGTGAAGAAAGTATTGGTTTTGGCACAGGATGAAGCGGCTCACTGGGGTGTTAATTATATCGGCACAGAACATTTGCTGCTGGGGATTCTGCGGGAAGGCGAAGGTGTTGCCTCTCAGGTATTGGCCCAGTTGGGGGTTGAACCAGAAAAAGTACGCAAACAGGTAATTGCGTTGCTGGGTGGTGCCAACCCAATGGATGTGAATACAGGAAGTGCGAAAGGGATGGGCGGCAAAAACCGTCCTACTCTGGATGAGTTTGGTCGTAACTTAAATGAAATGGTACGACAGGGTAAAATTGATCCCGTGATCGGCCGTGAAACGGAAATTGAACGAGTGATTCAGGTTTTGTGCCGTCGTACCAAGAACAATCCTGCACTGCTGGGGGATCCCGGCGTAGGGAAAACTGCCATTGCTGAAGGTTTGGCACAGCGGATTGTAGCAGGAAAAGTACCAGAGTTGTTGAAGGATAAAGAAATTATCACGCTGGATATGGGTTCCCTGGTGGCAGGTTCCAAATATAGAGGCGATTTTGAGGAACGGCTGAAAAAAATTATGGATGAAGTGAAGGCTGACCAGAATGTAATCCTCTTTATCGATGAAATGCACACGTTGATTGGCGCTGGCTCTGCAGAAGGCGCGCTGGATGCGGCTAATATTTTGAAACCTGAGTTGGCGCGTGGGGATATCCAGTGCATCGGTGCGACTACACTGGATGAATACCGCAAGCATATTGAAAAAGATGCAGCATTGGAACGTCGGTTCCAGCCTATTACCGTCAATGAACCGACACAGGAAGATACCATTGCGATTTTGAAAGGTATTCGTGATAAATATGAAGCCCATCATGGCGTGGAAATTTCTGATGGCGCCATTGAAGCGGCAGTAAAACTGTCCAGCCGTTATATTACCGACCGGTTCCTGCCTGATAAAGCAATCGATTTGATTGATGAAGCAGCATCCCGTGTACGTTTGCAGACTTATACAGCTCCGGTAGATGTGAAAACCTTGGAAGACGAAATCGAACGGTTGAGTAAGGAAAAAGAAGCAGCTGTTGTCAGTCAGGAATATGAAAAAGCAGCGCAATATCGTGATGAAGAAAAACAAAAGAGAGCAGAACTGGAAAAACTGACCGAAGAATGGAAGAGTCAGACTACCACTGAGACAAAAGTGGTTACGGAAGAAGAAATTGCTGCCATTGTGTCCAACTGGACCGGCGTACCGGTGACCAAGCTGCAGGAGGAAGATACCCAACGCTTGCTGCACATGGAAGAAATTTTACATCAACGTGTGATTGGTCAGGATGAAGCAGTGAAAGCTGTGTCCCGTGCCGTGCGGAGAGCCCAATCCGGCTTGAAAAATCCCAAACGGCCAATCGGTTCTTTCCTGTTCTTGGGGCCTACCGGCGTAGGGAAAACAGAATTGGCTCGCGCTTTAGCGGAAGTACTGTTTGACAATGAGGACGCCATTGTGCGCATTGATATGTCCGAGTACATGGAAAAATTCTCGGTATCTCGTCTGGTTGGCGCGCCTCCGGGATATGTAGGTCATGATGAAGGTGGTCAGCTGACAGAGGCTGTACGGCGTAAACCGTATTCCATTGTATTGCTGGATGAAATTGAAAAAGCCCATCCCGACGTATTTAACATCTTGCTGCAGGTTTTGGATGACGGTCGCTTAACTGACAGCCAGGGACGTACAGTAGATTTCAAAAATACAGTGATCATCATGACATCCAACATTGGCGCCAGCAATATAAAAACAGCAGGCACCATGGGATTCAGCGCAGATACCGCGGGAGAAGAACAGAAAGCTGCTTACGATAAAATGAAAGCCCGTGTTATGGACGCCCTGAAAGCGACCTTCCGTCCTGAGTTCCTGAACAGAGTGGATGAAACCATCGTATTCCATGCTCTGGAAAAAGAACATATTTTGTCTATCGTGGATTTGATGATGCAGGATTTGCATAAACGGTTACAGGAGCAGGATATCAAAATGGAAGTATCCGCCGAAGCCAAGGAAAAACTGGTGGAAGAAGGTTACGATCCTGCTTATGGCGCGCGGCCGCTGCGCAGAACCATCCAGCGTCTGGTAGAAGATCCTCTGGCAGAAGATTTGCTGCAGGGACGCTACACAGCAGGGGACACTGTAAAAGTAGATGTAACGAAAGATGGCATCACGCTGCTGAAAGACGGCGAAATAGAACAGGTTAGTGAGTAATTTATTAAAACCACGTGTTTCTCTCCACTTTTCATAAACAGAAAGCAGATACATCGAGCGTTTGCCCTGTGTATCTGCTTTCTTCGGTTGTACCCAAAATAGTTTTGGGCGGTTTATTTTAGTATAAATGCAAAGATTTTCTCATTTAAAATAGTATTTCCAGTACGAATAATATATTCCTAGTAGTATTTTCAAGAGGGTATGGTGGAGATTCATTCTTTCTCCAATTCTGCTTCCAAAAGTTCCTGCAATCTGTCCAAATCTTTCACCAACAATTTTTTGCCCACTTTTTCAAAAATGCCGTCTTTTTCTAAGTTGGAGATATAACGTGTGACATTGCTGCGGTGTACACCAATATGGGAGGCGATATCAACACGGCTGGGCAGGTTCTCAATCAAAATACCGTTTTTTGTTTTCTTACCGTAAAGGGCTGCGCTTTGATATAAAAATTTCAGAATTTTTACGCTGCTGCTTTCTTCAATTTCTTTCAGCTGGCCTTGAATACAGAGAAGCTGCCGTTTTTGATATTGCTCAACAATCGTAAAAAAGTTCTCTTTGCTTTGCAGTACAAATTGATAAATATCATCAAAGGTGATATACAAAATTTCTGAATCTACATCGGCTACCAAGCGCTTGCAGAAGCTTTTGCCGGAACCTGTGGGAATCAAATTTCCATCCTCCAAAAACCACATCAAACGCTCAGAGCCATTCTCTGTGCTGAAAAATACTTTCAGGCAGCCTTTATGCAAAAAACCGCAGACATCATTTTCCGGTGGAACGACGTGCTCCCCCTTGTGCACCAGCTCTTTTCGGTAGCAATTTTGCAAGCAAAACGCCCGAAAAGCTTCAATATTTGCATCCAATTCAATATATGGCAAAAATTCCTGCATATTGCTTACGACCTCCGCTCACAGTGTGTTTGCATAAATTATATTTCTTTTTTATAAAATTGTAAACCGTCTGTAGCATTTTTCTTAGTGTGTTTTTGTAACGTACTATTTCTATACAGCAAAAAAACTCCGCTTCCAAAGCAGAAGCAGAGCTTTTCTTAACGTACTTTATAAAATCATCATACCCAAAGGCACGCCCACACACAGCAAGGCAATGATGACACAAACAACCGAGATGATTCCCTGAAAATAAGCCTGACCTGTACTAATCCATTCGGAGTTGCCGAATACCAGTCCCGCACGGGAGCTGGCTCCCGGTGTTGCCAGTGCGGAAGACAAGGCAAAAATCATCAGCACTGCCACCAAAACCGGATTGGCGCCGAAAGCCTGTGCCAACTGACACATTAACGGCGTCATTGCCACCAAAAGTACAGTGTTATTCATGAACTGCGTCAGCACGCAGCAAATGACGCAAACTAAAATATAAATCATCATGGGACTTTGTCCGGCAAAAATTGGTTTCATGAGACCAAGCACCATTTTTGTAATTCCGGCTTCACTATGCATCAGTGCAGTGCCCATCGGCCCTACAGAAGCCAGCAAGCATACCATGGGCCAAGGAATTGATTTTGCCGCCAATTTGCCAAAATTAATAGCAGGCTCTCCCTGAAAACGGACAAAACATAAAATAACGGTAATACCAGTAATTACACCTACTGCCCCTAATTTGCTCAGTACTGCATAAATCCATAAATCTTTGGACAATGTACTCGGCAGATAGAGAGCCAGCACAATCAGCAGCAACAATGCTGTTGCAAATTTCTGCTGTGTATTATAATCAATTTTTTCGCCCAGTGTAGTAAAATCTACATCTTTTAATTTGGTGACATCCACACGGATAATAAATTTACCGGCAACGACAAACAGCAGAATGGCAGTGAAGGAAATCGCAATCATCAATCCGCTATAGGGCAAAAAGTCTACAGTAAGATTGGTGGCCGTGGTCAATCCCTTCAGTCCCATCATAGACCATGGCGTCCAGGGTTTGACGCACATGCCCATAATGCTTACATAGGCGATACCGATCAACAGAAAGGCTGCCATCTTGCCACGTTTTTCATATCCCAATTTGGTTAACATTTTTTTCGTGATGCCCCACATCAAAAAAATTGTTGCATAAATCCCCACGAAAGCGCCGCAGATAAAGGTTACTAAGAAAATCATAAAAATAAACAAATAAGGTCTGCCTTTTAAAACTTTCCGCGTCAGCATCCATTGGGTCATGGTGTTGGTCAGACCGATATCCTCCAGCCATGCCGTGAATATAGAAAAGAAAATGACCAGCAATACAATTTCACTGCCAAAGCCTGATGCAAATACCTGTGTGGCAGTGCCCAATCCGCACATGCTCAGCATAATCATTCCCAAAAGGCTGGGCCAGATTAAGTCAATAAAAATCCAACCCCACATCATACCCAAAAAGATTCCCAAAACTTTTATCCCGAACTCTGTAATTGTTCCAAATGTCGGCAATATCCAACCGCTCAGCATCAAAACTACCATAATTGCCGGATGGAGCCAAAGACCAACGCCGCTTTTCTTTGCAGTTTCTCCCATTTTCATACAACCTCTCTTTTTTACAATAAAGTTTATAATTTCCTGTTTCAATCAAAATTCCGGAATGATTGTTGATACTTTTATTATAACGGCTTTTCAAAGGAAAAGTGTTGCACACAACAACTTTTTGATTATTTTTATTATAACTATTTGAATTACTGAAATGTTAAATATTATCTCTATTTTTGCTGCTGTAAAAACAGAAAAGCTGCCCGTAGAACTTGCTCTGACAGACAGCTTTGCCGCAGGATGGATTCCTGCAAGATACTTCTATTCTATAATTTGATATACTGGCGCACCCTCGCACTGTGCAGGCATTCTCACACCCAATAGTGTAGCGATAGTCGGCGCGATATCGCATTCCCGAATGACACGATCCGTATAGCCTTTCTTTAATCCTGCACCAGCTGATACGAAAATCGGTGACAGCGAAGAATCGCAGCAGGCTTTGGCGGTGGACAGCGCATCGGCATGTACGCGGTTGTTGCCTTCCTTCAGGAAAAATACCAGATCACCGCACTCCGGACCATTCATGCCCAGCAGCACAGCATCCCGATTGCGCAGCACCAGGCTCACAATGCGGCTGTTGGTGCGTGGATCGCGATAGCCGTATAATGCGTCAATAATTTCATCTTCCACCTTGTATTTGTCTTCAGGTTCTACGATACCGTGGGCATCTCTGCCTTTCAGGTTAATCCAGATATGGTCGCCGCGAACAGCCAGCGCTTTGGTATGTTCCCAATCAATTTCCCGCAAATCGTTACCTGCTTCATCCTTCTTCACAGCAGTAAAGCCCAATTCTTCCATCACACGCACGCTGACACCGCCCGGATCACCCAACAGTGGCGGAACATCCTCCCGCACCAGAAGTCCATGGTCAGAAACTACCATCAAGGTCCAATCCTTTTCCAGCAGATGGACGAAAGAACCAATATATTCATCTGCATCCATATAACATTTTTCAATTAATGCTTCATAGTCAGCAGGTACATTGTGGTCTGTTTCGTGGGCATCATGTGCATAGTGCCAGAAGATATGCCCCTGCGCGTCAATCATATGCAGATGGGAGAAGATGACCTCCATGCCCTGCTGTTCAATCATATAATTCAGCGCATTTGCCTGCCAATGCATGTAGTTTCTCCATACCGGCTGCAGCAATTCAGTAGAAAATTCATAATTCTTTCCGCCCAACTGGGTAAATGGCGGCACATAGCCTACATTCTGGATGACGTCCTGATATAGGCTCTGCGGATGCCATCTGTTGCTGTTGTGAACATCGTAAGCAGTACTGGTCCACATCCGCACCTGAGAACCGTCCTTGGCAATCTCCAGAGCCTTGAAGGAGCGGGTTACGTCTACGTTATTGCCGTCGACATTTACTTTGTCCAGCGTATTCATCACCAGTTCGCCCTGCTTCATGGTGGCATAGGGCTGTTCTTCTTTTTTGCTCAAATATACAGCAACTGTGTCATACTCTCCCTGCTGGTTTTTCAAAATCAACGCAGGACGTCTGGTCAGTCCGCCGGAAGTTACGATGGTAAATTCCAGAGCGCCTTCCGGAGCATTGGCCCAACCCTGTGCTTCTTTGATTGGAGAATTAATCAAATCGAAAGGCGGCGTGTCCAAACCAACCTCACCTTGTGCGTGGGACAATTCCACATTTTGCAGCTGGTTCATCTTATGGCGATTCAAGCGGCCGCTGGCCAAAGCATCATCATTTTCTTCTTCCAATTCTTCAATGACGCATCCGGCCCCGGTTTTATTGATAAATTTCGGACGGTATAACACTTCTTTGAAATCCTTGCTGGCAATGATATATTTTTCAAAATCCACATTGGCGCTGCTCATCTGTACTGCTGCCGGCTGTGCGCCGTCTACAACATACAGATTGGGACTGTCGGAAGAAGCCGGCCAGGAAGAACCGGGCCAATGCCATACCAATGTTTTTTTACCGGCTTCGGCAGTGACATTCCACAGCTGCTCTGCTTTACACATTCTGGAGTCCAGATTATAGATGATGGTGTCCAGATTGTCTGGGTCCTGATTCCAGAAGCAGGTGATACCGTGCGTTCCCGGATTGGCGCCGGTTGCCAAGGTGGTCCACATCGGCGGTGTTACTGTTGGGTGTCCGCCCAGCATAACCAAATCTTCCCGGCAAGCTCCCGCTTCCACTAATTTTTTCACATTTGGCATTTTCCCCTGATCCATGTATTTTTTGGTCAAGCTCGGGTCCATGCCGTCAAGTCCAATGACAAATACTTTACTGCTAGACATAAAAATTCCTCCTCAATACTGAAAAATTTCTTTACAAGAAAATTACTGTTACCTTCTTCTAGCTTATCAACTTTAGAGCTCTTTTTGATATTGCTATTATAAGCTGTATCAATCTTTGGGAATGTTGCCTGCAACAACTTTTCTTAAATTTTTCAGCAATTCGGAAAAAATTCATAGAAAATATTATAATACAATGAAGCTTATGGGAAATTTTGTACAGGAGGTGCATGTCGTGATATATACATCTGGTTTCCTAATTTTTATTTTGATATTTCGGACATATATTTGAGAAAATATCTCATATTATGTTTACAAAAAAGAAAAAATGGGGCATAATAAAGAGGATAAAAAATGTGAGATGGAGGTATCAATGATGTTATGTCAATTTACCGTTAAAAATTATAAAAGCATTCGAGATGAAATGACTTTCGATATGCAGGCTGCCGCTATTTCTGAGCATGAGGATAAAGTAATAGAAGATAAAGACGGCGAACAGTTTCTACCTGTTTCTGCAATATATGGACCGAATGGGGGAGGAAAATCAAATGTGTTGGAGGCGTTGCATACATTAGTAACGAAAGTGCTGCGCCCGCTGTATGCAACTGGAGACGGTGAAGAGCGTATTTTTCTCCAGAAAAAAATAATTATTGAGCCATTTGCATTTTCAGAAGAAACCAAAAAAGAACCGACAGAGTTTGAAATCTTTTTCCGTACAGCGATGGCCGAATATAGATATATTTTACATGTAAAAAGGGATGTTGTTGTCTATGAACGTCTTGACCGTGTGAAATTAGACACCGGCAGAAGATCTGCTCTTTTTGAACGTGATGAAAAAATTGATTTAAAGGGCGTATTCTCCAAATTGAAGATAAGCGATGAATTATCCTCGACATTGCCACTATTATCTTATCTTGGCATTACTTATAAAAAGAATGAGGTCGTGAAGGATGTTCTGGATTGGTTTGAATATGGAATCAACTTTTTGAATTATGGCAATCCAATTATAGAGCTTCATATGGCGGTATCTAATTCAAATGAAGTGAAACAGTTAATGTTGGATATGATTCAGGAAATGGACTTGGATATCGTTGATTTCCGTGTGGTTAAAGATGAAAATGACAGAATTGATGTATATACAAAACATAGGATAGAAGATTATGAGGCAGAATTGAATCTGCTGGAGGAATCAAGCGGAACAAAAAAATTATTTGGGCTGATGCCGTTTATTGCGGTAAGCTTATTACGTGGAACTGTTTTGGTAATAGATGAATTGGATGCGAAGATTCATCCAATCTTGTTGCGTCATATTATCATGATGTTCAATAACATGGATATTAATAAGAAGAATGCCCAGTTAATATTTACATCGCATGATTTGTCTACAATGAACAGCGAAGTATTCCGTAGAGATGAAATCTGGTTTGTTGCGAAAGGAAATGCCCAGAATTCTAAATTATATTCTCTTGTAGAATTTAAAAATGAAAAGGGTGAATCTGTTCGTAAAGATGCAAAATTTGATAAACAGTATCTCGAAGGCAAGTATGGCGCTGATCCATACCTTAGAAGAATCATAGACTGGGGGAAAGTCAATGCCTAAAAAAGCTGGAATGGAGAATTGGAAAAGAAAACGGCGCAAAGAATATCTGGAATTGAAAAAGTATCGTTATTATATTTTCTGTGAAGGGCAGCAGACGGAGCCGCAATATTTTGCAGGATTTAAAAGGCTTATAGAGGAAAATCCGGTCTACAAGGATATGGTTTTGATTGAAATAGAACCTTGTCAGGCAGAAACCATGCGCGTAATCGGTATGGCAGAGGATTATGTAAAGAAAAACAAAATAAAAAAGGGGCAGATTTGGTGCGTTTATGACAAAGACAGTTTTCCACCAGAACATTTTAATGGTGTTGTGGAACGTGCCGAGAATCTGAATAAAGCAAATCCAGAGCTACAGTATTATACTGCTTGGAGCAATGAATGTATCGAATTTTGGTTCCTTTTGCATTTTGCGTACTATACCTCCAACAACCATCGAGCAGAGTATATCTCGTTCTTGAATGATGAGTTTAGAAAGTTAAAGATGGGAAAGTATCAGAAAAATAGGAAAGATATTTTCGATATTTTGATGGAAAATGGGAATCCCAAGTTGGCCATTCGATATGCGAAGCGCATCATAAAAGACAACCAGGGCAGAACACCGACAGAAATTGCACCTGGAACGAAAGTGTATGAACTGGTAGAAGAAATGACGAAGTATTTACCGGAGAAGATGCAGGATATATTTAGATGAATGGAGCAGCACATTTTGGCGGTAATCAAAAAGAGAAATAAACTACAAAAGCAAACAGGTAAATTGGAAAAAATCTGTTTTACCGAAATGCGACTAAAATAAACATACCCCGCGAAAAATCTGCACTGTAAAGCACGGATTTTCGCGGGGTATGTTTATTTAAAAAGGGTAAAGAGAGGTATTTATGGTAAGCAGCTTTTTCACACGAATGTGCATGCTACTTTTTATGGGTCAGCGGGATTTCTTCTGTTGTTTCCCCTGCAGTAATAACTGCTGTGAGAGACAGCGGGGTTTCCCAGCTTTCACCCACAAATTCTTTTTTGGAGCCCAGATCAAGTTCTAAAACATCTGAATCGATTCCTTCGATAGAAAGGTTGGCGTTCATGACGGGAACAGTTCCTCTTATTACGATAGAGAGCATGTTTCCCCGATACTGCTGCACGAGTTCTTCTGACAATTTCAGAGAAGCATGATAGTTGCGATACTGTTCATAAAAAACAGCATTTTCCGCAACCAACGGGGTCTGATAGCTTTCACAGACCAATTCCAGCGCAAAGTGTTCACTTTCCCCAGATAAAACATCCTGTTGCAAACCGTTGATGTCATATAAAAAAACTTCCTGAATTGTTTCCAAAGTGGGGTCGGGGACCTTGCCGCTTTGAGGAATATAATAAGCCAGGATATTTTTTGCGCTCCATTGCGATGCCAGATTATATTCCAATAAATCTGCAGAGGACAGGAGCTTTTCTGCCGCAGGTGCAAGTTCCTCCTGGGATGGAGGCCAGTGTATTTCTCTGGCAGTCGCATTTCTGTTTAAGTAATTGTTTCCAAAGTCATGGAGCAGAAGCAAACTGTTTCCTTCTACCTGATAGAGAGCCATTTCGTTGGGCAGTGTGTCCGCTTTGTGGATTGTCAAATCCTTGGATTCCAACAGCGTGATGATATCATCCACAGTTAATTGCTCCTTTGTTTGCAAATCCGCAGAGGCTGCGTGATGGTTGCAGCCGCAGAGCACACTGGTCAAAAGCAACGTGAAACATAGAATCACACCTATTTTTTTCATCGGGCTCACGCCCACAGTGCAGAGGCTTCCAATTCGGTGAATGACATTGATATTTTTAAAACGGTTCTTTTTCATGGTGCGCTACCCCTTTCGATATAAGGTTGCCTTGTGAGTTTTTAGAAAACTTCCATTGCAATCACTCTATCAAATTTATCCTGCCTTTGCAAGAAAAACGTCCCCAACAGGAAAAATTCATTTCTAGCGATTGCTCAGTATTCCTTGATGGATGCTGTGGCTCATTTTTTCATTTTTAAATAAGGGATTAATACATCAAATAGAAAAAGTAGTATCGTTAAATAAAAAACGATCATGAACAAGATTTCAGTACTTTTGTGAAATATAATGAGATTACCTAATATTATTATGATACACAATGAAGTAACTTTTGAAAAAATTTTTCGTAGTAACTCTAACAGAAGCATCACTCCATAAAAATTAGTTTAAACAAATGCTGTTATTTGCATAAAAAAGCGTACTTGCTCCTACCGAACTTGAAGTAACGGATATTTGTATAATACCAGAAGGTTTCTTGTTATAATAAAGCGTTAATCCGCCAGACCATACGTGAGAAGGTTCATTATACGTATGCAAAAAAGTTGTAGCAGTATCTAGTTTTGTTGCAGATGTTTTTGGAATGACATAGACAACACCATAGGCAACATTATTTGCAATCATTTTGGTATCATCAATATTGAAAGAGAAGATTCCTTTGCTTGTATTGTATTCGCGTGCATTGGCGTAGTCTCCTTCATTATAACTATAATAAGATGCTTGATTTGTATCCCAGCCTATGGCCAGAATATCTTCTTTAGCAGGTTGATTTTCTTTAGCGAGAAAGGTAACTTGACCATATACTCTATAGAATGTATCCCCATATCTTTTAGCTGCATATGACGATAGACTAACATCACTTGAGCTAAAATAAGGAGAGATCCCATTAGCTTCAGGGATGAATTCAATTCCTAATTCTTCTAAATTGCTTTGAATAGTGGAGCTACTTTCAGCAGAATTTTGTGCATTGGAGACGTAGTCAACAACAAATGCATCAAATTCTCTATCAGACATATTTTGGATAATAGTAGCTTGTTCTGACAAAGGTTTTTCTTCTTCTGCAAATGCTGGCATACCTACACTCATAGCCATTGCAGCTGTTAAAACTGTTGCGATCATCTTTTTAAATCCTTTTTTCATCGAAATCAACCTCCCGAAATATAAATTTTTCATTGTTGTTTTTCCGCTTGGCCTTGCGGAATTTTTTCAGAAAGCTTTCCTTGTTTCTACTATAGCAGGGATTCCCTTTTTTGCCTATAGGTTTTACATAAAGTGCAGTTTGAGTGACATAAAAAGACCTTTTAGAATGATTCGGTACATGATACGACATTCTAAGAGGTCTTTTTGTCAAGCTGTGTATTTTTACTTTTCTTTGATTTCCATGTTATCAATGGCGTACTGTAATGCCATGCCAATTAATTCATTGCGGGAATGATTTGTCTGTGCGGCAAGTTTGGTATATTGATCCTGCAAGTTTCTGTCGATACGAATTGTCATCGTTACAGTTTTATCTTCCTTTGGCGTTACAACAAATTTATTCATAAAGTCGTACAACCTCCAATATATTATGAATACATTATAGATTGATTTCACACTGCAAATCTATAACACAAAAACGAGTTATAAATTTAATATATTTTTATAACACAAATGTGTATACTTAAGAAGTAACATTATAGAAAAATGTTCGTTTTTTATGGATATTGGGGCTTTAGAGTGAGGAGGAAGAGGAAATGTCTGATCAATGTATCATAAAAATTTGTTTGAAATCAGATTATGATGTTCAAAAAGAACTGGAAAAGCTGCTTTCTTTTGTACAGAATGTGGATAAAATTTATTACAATTTTTACAGGCAGGAATATAGAAGCAGTCAACGATATGAAGACACCACATGGATGGGAATTTATACAGAGCAAATGGCCAAGAGTTTATTGAAGAAAAGATTGCGTGGAACCTTCCCTTTTTTTCTGGATGTTTATGGGACGCAGGCAGGGACTATACGGGAGGCGTTCACTTTGGCACGATTAGGAAAAACGATGTTCCTTTATCTTATTTTATGTAAGGAAAATTTTATTATACGAAGGGAAGCTATTTTTTTGATGGTGGAATATTTAATTGCTGAAAATGTGATGCTGATAGGATATTGCAGCGATTTGGCAGATTTTTGGTGGAATGAACAGGCAGGAGTCCTGGAAAGTTCTGTTTGGCGTCAAAGACGCAGAAGGATATATGCTTCCTACAATACAGTAGATTATTCTTTAGAGGAGGAGAAACGGTTATTTTGGGGGGATGAGGTTTTGTATCCGGCCAGTTGGACTAGCTGGTGCAACCACAATTTTTTATGTGAATCAAAAGATCGTTTATTAGAAAAACACAAGCCCCTCTTTTATGCGAAAACAGAAATTCAGAACGGTATCATGCTGCAGCTGTATAAGGAAATTGACGGATACAAAGAGCGGAAAAATAGATTGAAAAGCCAAAATTTTTATGCGTATCTTAAGAATAATAAAATATTTACTTGTGGATTCGGTAAATTGTGTTAAAATATAGACACATTTTATCTTAACAAGGCGGTGGTCGCTTATGAAAATTGCTGTGTGTGATGATCAGCCCAATCAGATTGCGGAAGTAAAGAGAATTTGGCAAATGTGCGTGGATGACAACTTTTACTATGAGCTCTCAGAATTTCGCTGTGCAGAGGATTTGCTGCAGGCATATAAAAACGGAATGACGTATGACTTATTGGTGCTTGACATTGAAATGGGCGCCATCTCCGGTATGGAAGCGGCGAAAAAAATCCGCAGTGTCGATAAAAAGTGTAAGATTATTTTCATTACAGCTTTTGACCAGTATATGAGAGACGCCTTTGATGTATCTGCCATTCATTATCTGGACAAGCCCATTGATGCGGAAAAATTGACAATGGTATTTCACAGGTGCATAAAAGAATACAGGGAACAGTGCTATCCGATGATTTTTTTAGTTTATAAAAAGTACCATGGAAATGACGGCGATCCGGTTCAGGAGGAACGGGTAAAAGTTGACAGCTCGGATATTTTGTATTTTGAAAGCTATAATCGCCTGATCAATGTAAATTTGGTGTCTGGAGAAATGATTCAGACCAAGGGAAAGATAAGTGAGCTGGAGCAGGAGCTGCGCTCCAGAAACTTTATACGGATTCACAAAAGTTATCTGATTAATGTGCGCTATATCAAAAAAATTACCACAAAGACGGTGACCATTGGCAAAAACGGACAGGAGGTAACATTGGAGGTTTCCAGAAAACAAAAGGATTTGTTGGAGAAGGTTTTTATGGAGTATAAATTAGGGGCGTATAAAACATGCTGAAGTTGATTGTAGATCTTGTGGGAGTGGCTATCGAGATTGGTCTTTTGCGGTACATTTATAAAGCATTTTTCCCTAAATGCAGGGCAAGCGAGAGGCAGGAATGGCTTGTATATGGAATATTGGCAGTGTTTGCGCTCATCCTTTCCCATTTGGAAATAACTGCTCAGCAAAGAATGCTTTGTGCATTCTGTATAGATATTGTTCCTGCATTTTTCTATGTAGAAAAATGGATTGTAAAAATTTTTGTGAGTGCTTTGTTTTTTGCAGTACAACTTAGTTGTGAATTTTTTGCATGGTCCTTTTTAGCACTTGTCAGTGGAAATATAGCAGAAACTTTAGACGGACATTCCATTACAAATTATGTTCAGGGCGTATTTTTGTCGAAATCATTGGCAGGGGCCATTCTTTATGTGATTGCCGGACTGAGCAAACACAATGAATACCATGGAAAAAAGCTGCTGCTGTGTACTTATATGCTGTTTCCTCTTGTGACAACCCTTTGTCTCAATCAAGTAGCTTCCGCGACAGAATTGCTGCAGAATGAAGAATCTCATATAAGCTTTTTGCTGATTGCATTTTTTATGATAGGGGCGAATATCGCAATTTTTTATTTATTTGACAAGCAAATGCAGGCGGAGAAGGAACGATGGGAGTATCAGATGATGGCGCTGCGGGAGCGGATGCAGGGGGAATATTACAATGCCTTAATCAACCGCGACCTGGAAGTGAGCAAACTGTACCATGATATGAAGAATCATATGGCATTTTTGAAATACCGGGCCGATGAAGAGGATTTGGTCGGTGTGCAGGCTTATCTGGAAACGTTATCAGATGTTTTTGTCGTAGAGAAAGTGCATTTCACAAACCAGAGTACCATCAACGCAATATTGAATATGAAAAGCGAGCAAGCCAGGGAAAAACAGGCGGCATTGGATATTATGGTTCCGAAAATTTTTCCTTTGGTGAAAATCACGGACATGGATTTGGTGATCGTGCTTGCCAACTGTCTGGACAATGCGATAGAGGCGGTGGAAAAGCTGGAACAGGCAGAGTTGCGGAAAATACGGGTTGTCATGTTGAATGATGAAGGGGGGATTTCCATTCTGGTGGAAAATCCCGTATCGGGAGAAGTAAATGTAAATGAATTGCGGACAACGAAAGCGGATAAAGAGAACCATGGCTTGGGCCTCAAGAATATAAAGAGCATTGTACAGAAATATGAGGGAAATTTTCAAATTGAAATAGAAAATCAGATATTTCGGGTAAAGATATATTTGCCCAATTAAATTTCACAGGATATGACGGCGGAGCATATCCTTTTTTATTTGAAAATAAAGGAAATCATGCTTTTTTGTCGCGTGAAAGCGCTGATTGTGCAAAGTGTATTGAGCAGAAAGGGAATTTTTGGTAAAGTAAATACAAGTAAGAAACTTTATCTATTGAGGGAGGATGTTGAACATGAAAAAATTGATGAGAGGCTTTGCGCAGATGTTTATGACAGCAACTTTTGTGGTAGGGGCCTTGATTTCCAGCGGAGCGTGTCAGGGGACATATTATCAGCCGGAAGTACCTGAAAAACTGCGCTCCAAAGAATAGGCAGGAGTGGATTGTCTATGCTGCAGTCGGATTTGTCGATGTATGTCTCTAAAAAGTTTTTGCACTATGGGCTGCTTCAGGATGACGATGTAGATGTGATGGCCTATTATCTTGAAAATATCATATCGTCAGGTCTGGTCGTCTTTTCAGTGATAGGCATCGCTTTTTTGACTGGTTTGTATCAAGAAAGTGTTTTATACTTCTGCACTTTTTTTCTGGGGCGGCATTGCTGCGGCGGTTATCATGCCAGGACACATCTTCGCTGCTATGTGCTGTCAATGGGGACATACTTCTTGTTTTTGTTGCTGACCATAGGATTTGCGAAGGCAGGAGAACCCTTTGCGGCAGTGACGTTTATGGTGGTCGCCGCAAATCTGTTCATATTTATATTTGCGCCGGCTGATTCGGAGAATAAACGGTTTACCAAAAAAGAAAAGCGTCTTTACAGAAGAAACAGTTTGCTGTTTTTGGCCGGTATTGATTTGTTGTATCTTGGTTGTTTGACCGATATTTGCATGGGTTCGTTTTTCTCTGTGTTTTTTGCGGTATTGCAGTTGGCCGTTTCCGTGGCGATTGTAAAGCTGTTAGAAAGAAGAAGTAATAGTAAAACATGATATGAAGTTTGGAAAAAGTCATAGCAGACTGAAAAGCAGGATCAGTTTGTTATGGCTTTTTGTATGTGTTTTGGGAAAAGGGCACATAATGGGATGTGCCTGCTGTTCCAAGAAAGTAAAATAAATACAAGCTGTAGATTGCAGGCGGGAACGGGATATGATAAAATAAAGAATAATTAATACAGCAGTGCATTATTGTATCGGACATGATATTATGCGGGAGTTTTTGCAAAAACATGGGAGCGAGGTGGAGAACATGTTATTTACCGAATGGAATATGGAAGACGCTTTGCGTGTAACCAGGGAGGAAGGCAGAGAAGAAGGATTAGAAGAGGGTATGGAGAAAGGTATTTTGGCTTTGGCAGATTTTCTATCACCAGAGAAGATTGCCCAAAAACTGGGTGTATCGCTAGAAAAAGTGCAGAGTGTTTTGCATAATGGAAATAAAACAGCACAGGTATAATGATTATACGTTAGGGCTGCAGGCAGCAAGGAGACAGGTTCTTTTGTGCTGATTTGTGATTGTGGTTGATTTTCTTCAATAGTTATATAGTACACAACTGAAACGAAAAACAGACCTCCATGAGGCAATTTATTCTGCCTTGGGAGGTCTGTTTAATTTTGCTGTATTGCTAAAAGTGCCAGGTATTACTGAATGACGATTTCAATAACGCCTACTGATTCTGGAGCGATTTCTCCTGCTTGGAAGAATACGGTCAGGCCTTCGGAGCTTCTGTAGTATTGCAGTTTATCTAAATTGTTTTGTACATAATCTGCTGCATCACTGTGAAAGGTGTTGGGGTCTGACTGTATTACGCCGCCCAGCTGTTGCAGAACTAGTTCTTCTGCCTGGCTTTCTTTTTTGTCCAGCAGCTCGCCCAGTGTTGCTTTTTTGCCATTTTGCAAGCTATATGTGGCGGCATATTGTCGATACTCTCCTGCGAGATTTTGGTGTTCTACAATGGATACCAGCCCGTTGTTGTTGTATACGACTTCATTCTGACAGGCAAAGATGTCTCCAGGTTGCGCGTCGGCAGTTTGCTGCAGGAATGCGTCTATATTGTTTTGTATTTGTGCATTCAATTCCGCCAGCATGTTATCTGCTTTGCCGTCGCTGCTGTGATCTGAAAATATCGGATAACTCAATTCTGCCGTTATTTGATTGGTCTCATCCAATGTGCGGTTTTCGTTTTGCATTTCTACCTGCACATCGTTTAATGCGGTTGTGTTGCTGCCGCAGCCAACCATAGAAAGCATAAAGACGCACAACAGCAGCATGGCCCATATTTTTTTCTTCATAATTTATCCACCTCGTTTTTAGTTCTGTCCATTCATTTCGTTCTGAAACTCTGTTTTTCCTGCTTCTTCGGCTGGAAGCGTTTCTTCATAAATTGGCTCAAGTTCTGCGAAACGGCCGATGACAACGAAGCGTGCGCGATAATCATTGCCGGAAACGCAGGTGGACAAGGTGACAAAGGAATCTTCCGCGCTGGCTTCTACTCCTGCCAGTATTGCAGAACTGCGCAGAACTTTTTGAAACCATGCCTGGCGTTTTTCTGTGCTGGAAAAATTGCGGTCGTAGATATTGCTGAGCGCATCTGTTTGAAAGGCTGCAATAATTTCATAGCGGCGATTGCCTTCTGGTGTCATGATATAGAACTCACGATGGCTGTCATAGAAATCCTGATTGCCGAATTTTTTCAGTACGGCAAACATTTTGCCGTTTTTCATATTGTGTCCGTAAATAATTGTATTGGCGTCGGAAAAATCACTGGCGTTGCGATAGTCCATAAAGATGCTGCCGGAGCTATTGGAGGTACCGTCATAGGTTTTATGCAGGTAGGCATCATTGTTTTGTCCGCTTTGCACCAAAGGGTAATTTACCACAGTGTCATAAATCCAAATCCAGCCTTTTACTTCACGATTGATTGCCTGCAGGCTGTCAAAGTCGATGAGAAAAGTGGGCCAGATCATCGGTTCATCTGATTCAAATTCTGCGTCCATATCCGGCGCAGTCAAAAATTCTGTTTGTGCTGTCTGATATAAATTATCGCCTTGGCGATATTCCTGCCAGATTAAAAATAAATTGCCTCCGGCATAAAGAAAGATTGCCAAAAAAAGCAATGTTAAACCATTTTTTAGCCATTTTTTGTTCATAGCATGCTCCTACAACAATGACATTCGTTTTTCCATAACTTCTGTGTTGGTTGCAAATTTTATTGCGGTTTCTTTAGAAATTTTCTTTTGTTTTGCCAAATTCAGCAGACTATTGTCCATGGTGATCATGCCTTCTCCGCTGGAGGAAGCGATGAAGGCATCCAACTGATGAATTTTAGATTCCCGTATCATATTGCGCACGGCGCTGTTGAGATGCATAATTTCAAATGCAGGCGCCAAACCGCCGCCTTCCAGAGGCACCAGTTGCTGTGAGATGACAGTTTGCAGCACCATCGCCAGCTGCACACGAATCTGCTGCTGCTGATTTGCAGGAAAGACATCAATGATGCGGTCAATGGTGTTTGCAGCGCCTACAGTATGCAATGTGCCGATTACCAAATGGCCGGTTTCGGCTGCCGTCATTGCAGTGCGGATGGTTTCATAATCGCGCATTTCTCCCAGTAATATGACATCAGGCGCTTGACGCAGGCTGGCCCGCAATCCTGAAAGGTAGCTTTCTGTGTCCAGTCCGATTTCCCGCTGACTGATTGCGCACTTTGCATTGCGGTGCAGATATTCAATAGGTTCTTCCAGTGTAATAATATGTCCCTCGCGGGTTTGGTTGATGCGGTCAATGATACATGCCAATGTAGTAGATTTTCCGCCGCCGGCAGGTCCTGTGACCAATACCAGACCTTTTGTTTTTTCTGCGACTGACATCACTTCTTCGGGAATTTGCAGTCTGCGGTAGTCAGGAATTCCAAAGGGAATAATACGAATTACTGCCGCAAAACTGCCTCTCTGTCGGTAGATACTGACGCGAAAGCGGGAGAGGTTGGGTACTGTAATAGAAAAATCATCATCGCCGGTGTCCAATACACGATGCATATCGCGATTGCCCAATTGATAGATTTCTTGTACCAATGTTTCAGATTGGGGCGGCATTACCCGGTCTTCGTCAACGTGAATCAATTTTCCGTTTGCCTTGTAGGTCAGAGGCAATCCGGCCATAATAAAAATATCAGAAGCATGGGCATCTACTGCCAGCTTCAACAGGTTTTCCAAATTAGCCATATAATCACCTTTCCTGTTTTAATCTCCATTCCATACAGCAATTTCGTCAGAGTATTCCCATTGCGTTGTAGCGATTACTTTCCATTGTTCTGTGTGTATCGTGCCGTCGGGCAAAACTGCCAGACGCACTGCCAATGCCTGCTGGTCGTCGATGTCTACAGCGTAAGAGAGATAGCGCGTTTCATTTTGCTGTACCATTTCTACGCCCAATGTCTGCAGTCGTTCTATATTGTCGTTTTCCTGTAAACATTGATAAATTTGTTCGTAGATTTCTTCGCACTGCCAATCAGCATCATAATACTGCTGCACTGCCAAGGCGGATTTTTCTGCCAGGCTGCGCTCATGGTTGGCGGTTACAAAAGATAACGTAGAAAACACCGTCAGACACAGTATGGCAAAAATCATTACGATAGAAGCGCTGCCCACATGCATTCCGGCGGAACGCCCATTTTTTTCTTTACTCATCTTGTCTGCCTCCTGTTTTGCTTTTCACTCGCAGCTGGTACAGCGATGTGTCAGCTTTACTGTTTTGGACAGTAATAGAGGCTTCCCCGGCTTTTTCCAGGGGTTTTACTGTCAATACAAAACCATCGGCGCAAAAAGCGTTGCTTTTCTGCCAGGTTTGCTCAAAATAACAAATCAACTGTCCGTCTTGCAGTTGTGCGTCTAACAACGCGGCTGCGTCGGACAAGTCTCCCTCGACTGCCTTATAGCAACTGGCCGCACTGCGGGCTTCCATCACTGCATTGCTGAGATTATGGCTGTTGCGAGCCATTTGTTGTCCCGAGCCAAAAACACTGATACAAATTGCTGCACAGATGGAAAAGAAGAAAATGACGGTTATCAATTCCATCAAAAACAAGGTCGCTTTTGGCGCGTGTTGTTTATGCATGCTGCTCAGCTCCTTTCCCACTGTGCAGATAGATTAACAGCGTTTCCTGTCGGTCATCTTGACCGATACATTCCAGCTGCAGCAGATTATCTGCTTTATAGGTTACTTGCAGCCCTTTGGCTGGAATGACAATCTGACCGTTTTCGGGCTGAAATTCTAAGCCTTCTTCAAAGAAAAGCTCCCGCACATAACCATCTGCGTAATAAATCAACGTTTTATAACGAACATTATCGTAGTCTTCATAAAGGGCAAGGGCACTTTGGCCGCCGAAAGATTCTACAGATACCATGCCACTTTCATCATAGTGTCGAATCTTAGCGTCCAGGTAGGAAAGACAGGTACGCTCTGCATATTGACTTTCCATGCGGTCGGCGATATCCTGATAAGCACTGGCCCCAGCAAGGAGTACTGAAAGTACAGAAGCGGCGAAAATGCAGAACAACGCCAGAACAAATAGCGTATCGGTGCTATGATTGACTGTTTTTATTTTTCGCATCGGCATTACCTCTCCAATACTGTGATATCGGGCATGATATTTTCTGCAAATATTTCATAATGGACAATATATTTTTTTTCATTGATTTGCAGGCCGTATTGCTGTTGTAAGTAGTCTACATTGGGCGGATATCGTCCTTCTAATGCATAGCAACTTACCACTGCACGGCGCAGACTGTCCTCGGTCATACGCATTTGTTCTTCGCTGCTGCTTTGCGCTGCATCGTTGAAACCGTAGAGCATAATACCCATCACTGCGAAGAACAAGAGAATGGAAAATACGTTTTCTTTTAGCCAATTCATCTGCATCGCCCCTTATCCAATGGCTGACATAATACTCATTAGGGGCAGCATAACTGATAACAGAATCAAACCTACCATGACAGACATAATAATCACCAGTGTAGGCTCGATACGGTTCAGCATGGCCTCCATTTGATCATCTACCTGCTCAGCGCAACGGCGCGCAACTTCTTCCATGACAGGGTCAATGCTGCCAGTGCGGAAACCCACGGCAATCATACGGCAGTACAACGGCGCAAATAAACCGCTGTCCAAACTGGCATCTGCAAATGATTTATTTTCCAGGAGCATCAGTCGTTTGCATTGGGTGAGTTTCTCCTGTATCTTGTTTCCCGATACTAATCGTGCAGCCATATCCAGAGAAGCATCAATATCCATACCGCTGGACAAGGTCATGACTAAGGCATCGGCCAATCGGGAGGAGGCAATCATTTTGCTGATGGTCCAATTTTCACTGCTTTTTTGCAGCCATGCCAAGAAAGCTGTCTTGCGGGTATCCTTGCGCAGCAATACTGCACCTGCTAAAACAAGGAACGCCAGCACAAGCAAAAATACCAACCCGTAGCGTCCTAAAAATTGGCCGAACTGCATTAACATTTGTGCCACTGGGGAAAGTTCTGCCCCCAGTTGTTGGAACACCTCGCGAAAAATGGGCAATACTTTGATTAAAAGGACTGCTACGACAAATAACATCATTACCAGAAGTACTGTCGGGTAGATTATCGCGTTGTGGATACTTTTCTGCAGTTGCTCAATTCGTTCATAATATCCCGCCAAGGAACGAAATACATTTTCTAAATGCCCCGTTCTCTGACCAATATCAACCATCTCTACAACGTAAACAGGGAAACCTCCTGCAGCGCGCATAGCAGCTGCAAGGGGTTCCCCTAATTCTAATTGTTCATAGAGATGATCGAGCACAGTTCGGCGGTAGCTATTGCGCTCATCTTCACGCAACAAAGCCACGCCCTCACTGAAAGGGACTCCTGCCCGAATAATCAAATACATTTCCATGCAGAAGGCAGAAACATACGATGCGTCGAACGTTTTCTCTTTCATATAAAATCTCCTTGCTCTTTCATTTTTTTGTTGGAATATTCCAACTATTTAGTATACATATTTAGCACTGTAATTACTTCCGTTGCCAATGTATTCCATGATTTGTTTACTCTGATTGGCGCTGGATGCAAATGTAGGATCCATCAACTTCCATGTAGTGCCGTCAAAGAAGATGATTCCTTCTACCCATCCCTTTTCAGGAATGAACGTATTGATCCATGCATGATATACATCACCGGTGTAACCTACCACGAGCTTGGTGGGAATTCCTTGGCTACGCAGCATTGCCGTCATTAGAGCAGCATAATCGAAGCAGATTCCTTTTTTCTCAGCCAATACCTTATCCACATTGGGCAAGTATCCGCTTTGTACATTTTTAGCTTTTTGTTTATCGTAAGTTAGATTACTTACTACAAACTCATAAATTACGGTAATTTTATCCAGTGAAGTTTTTTTATCTTTTGTCAATTCAGCAGCTTTTTTCACTGCCTGACTATTGGATGTGTAATTTACATATTGATTTGCATGCAAAAATGGTGCATAGTCGTTGGTCAGCATTACAGTTACCGGTGTACTGTAGGCCAATGCGTATTTATTACCGCTGGTATTTTCATAAACCCCAACAGTATATTTTCCGTTTCCGTCAGACAACGGAAATGTTTCGTACTGACCATTTTTATTTAAATCATAAGTATATACGGTACCGCTGGGTCCGGTAACCCGTACCTTCAGTCTGTTTTTTGCCTGACCGTTGTGGGCAACCAAAATATATCCATTTTTTGCATTGCTCACATCCACTTTTGCTTTTTCATTAGAAAGCACAGTTGCGCCATCTGCCATAGCAATAGGGCAGAGTGTAAAAAAAGAAAATGCAAAGCACAATAGCACACAAATCCATTGTTTAAATTTTCTTTTCATTTATAAAACCTCCATACAAACAGTTACATTTCTATATTTTTCTTGATTTTTATTATAACATACGTAACATTGCTTGTAAAGGAAAAATTATCACATATTTGGAGTTAATGGCTGTATTTTATATGTTAATGTAACCTTTGAGTGTGAATTATTTAATTTGAAATTGCGCTGAATTCGTTTTAATACCATTTCACAGTTTTCATAACTGATAGTTGGCAAGAGAATCAAATATTGCGATACACTATAACGTGTAAATACATCGCCGCGCCGTAATGAATATTGGATTGCGTTGCGCAGCTGATCTATAGCTACATTGTGCTGTTTCAGATTCTCTAGCACATGATTATTACCGTCCGTGGCTGATATCAGACATAAATAGATGGACTGTCCGTTTCGACTGGCTGAGCGGCATTCCAAATGATAAATTTCCTTAAATAACGCATACTCACAATAAAAGGCGCCAGGACTGTCGTCTTCTTCCTGCAGTTTATCACGAATAATGCTCAAATCTACCTCAACACTATTACTGGTCCTAATAATTTCCTGATATAACGTGGTCAGATTTTCAGATAAATTGATTCCGAATTCACTGTAAAATAAATCTACTACATATTCATAATGCGTTAACGCTGCCTGTTGGGCCCCAGTATCTAACAGAGCGCGGATTAATTCATAATGCAGGGATTCCTCATAAGGATCAATAGCAATTGCCTGCTGACACAGTGTAATCACCTCATAGAGTCTTTTCGCATCTTTCAGAAGTGCGACACAAATGTGTACAAGGCGTAAATATTCGGAATGATAGTAAGTACTAATTGAAACGACCCATGGTTCCAATGAAGACTTTGGTAAAAAGTCTCCTTTATAATACTCTAATGCACGCATATAGTGAGTGATTTTTTCTTCTGGGTTGTCTGTTTCATCTCCCAGTTCGCAGAAGTGCATAAATTGTTCAGTATCAATAACGCATTCCAGGTTATTATTCCATGCATAAACGCCGTGATTGTACAACACCATTTCTTTACTTGGTGCAAATTCTAATTCATTCAGCATACTGCGCAAACGGTGCAATAAAGTTTTCAACGTATTTGCAGGATTTTCAGTAAACTCATCGCCCCACAATAGATTAATTAGCTCATCCTGTGTGATATCTTTGTCACGGAATGTGATCAAATACTCTAAAATTAACCAAAGTTTGTGAGAACGACTTTTTTGATAATCAATCACCTTATCCCGATATTGCAGAGAAAATCCGCCCAGCATATTAATCTGCAACTTATCATTCATTTTGGTCACTACCTTCCGTTTTTGCTACACCATGAAACCTATCATAATGTACTTAATATATGATACCAAATTTTTCTCAATTGTACAGTTTCTTTTTCAAAAACTATACAAAAAAATATTATTCTTTTATCAAATTATTACATTCCCGTCGATACATTCTTATTTTGTTATGTAGAAACGACGCTGCATTTTGAAAATTATAGTTTTTTAGAACCTCAAAGTAAGCATAAAAAAATAGATATATAGAAAAATTTTTCATATATCTACTAAATGCACTGTATCTACAAATTGTCTAAAAAACTATGCTTTTTAATATTATAGAGTTAGTATACTGATTCTGATATACTACTGTCAATAGTTTTTTGCGGGATGAAGCCGGTTGTATTCACTGCATTTCATAATACCGATTTGTCTGCTGGTTTCCTTTTATAAAATACATAGATTTTAATCCCACAACAACTTGACATGATCCCAAAAATGTCGTTGCTTGACAATCATTATTTTTCCTGTTACAATATAGTCCATTCGGAGAGGTGTCCGAGTGGTTTAAGGTGGCGGTCTTGAAAACCGCTGAACCTTTGCGGGTTCCGTGGGTTCGAATCCCACCCCCTCCGTTCTATTTGAAGGCTATCAACATTGTATTTGTTGGTAGCCTTTTTTGCTAAGAAAAATAACAGGAATACATGACAAACCGCAAAAGATAGGATATAATAACACTGTATATCATTTTTTGCTTTGCAAAATAAAGGAGAGAATCTATTTTATGGAAGATAAAGATTTTATTGAGTTTACAACTGGGTTGGAGGAAGAAGAATTACCAGAGATAAATAAAATGGCCGAGGATTGGGATACTTATGTAACCTATTTGGATGATGAAAAAGCGTTGATTATGATAGAATTGGAAGTGGCCAAGATTGCGCCGATTACCACGTACTATCATCTTCTAGGTATTCAATTTACAATCAAGAATCCTACAGAGGATGGGTTTTATACGGCGGAGGAACAGCCGCGGCTTTTTGAAATCGAAGACCGCATTGTTGCTGTATATCGGGATGAGGCACACGCGAAGCATGTGGCTAGTATCACCACTGGCGGTACGCGAATGTTATATTTTTATGCGGAAAGTGATGAATTCTTAGCCGGTCTGGTGGGGAAAATTGCTTCTGAATTTGATGACTATGAATTCAACTATCTGTTGGACAAGGATGCGCCATGGAATTTTTATTTTAATGTGTTGTATCCAAGTCTGTTGGATATGCAAATCATGAAAAACCGCCGTATGCTGAGACTTATGGCGGAGAAAGGCGAGGACTTGACACAGGTGCGAGAGGTTACCCATTGGTTCTACTTCGATAATGGAGCTTCCCGCAAACAGGCATCGGTACGTATGCGGGATGGAGGCTGTGAAATTTTAGATGATAATTTCTTTGATGAACGGATTCCCGACTATAACTTTGGGCTACGTGTTTTGATTAAACATAATATGACCCAGGAAACGATGCTGGAAGTGACTTATGCGCTCTATGATTTTGTGGAAAAATACGGCGGCATTTATGACGGTTGGAATATTATACCTGATGGAGATCCAGAAACAGATTTCGTGTGATTGTAATGGATTTTGGAGAGTTCGACAGACAGTAGCAGAAGGGTTTTCTTGCAAAAATTTGCAGCATGGTTGAGGAAGGGGAGTTTCCACATGAAACAAGAAATTGAAGACAAAATGAATTTGACATTGTTAGCGGATTTTTATGAAATTACTATGGCCAATGGCTATTTAGAGCATGGCGTGGCTGACCAAATTGCCTATTATGATATGTTTTTCCGGCGCATACCTGATGAAGGGGGCTTTGCTATCATGGCAGGGCTTGAGCAGGTGATTGATTATCTAAAAAATTTGCATTTTACAGAGCGGGATATTGCATATTTGCGAGGGAAAAATTGCTTCTGCGAGGAATTTTTAGATTATCTGACCAACTTCAAATTCAGCTGTGATGTATGGGCGATTCCAGAGGGTATGCCCGTATTTCCGGGAGAACCGTTGCTTACGGTACGGGGGCCAGCAATCCAGGCACAGTTTTTGGAAACAATGATTTTGTTGACAATCAGTCACCAGTGTTTAATTGCTACAAAAGCCAATCGAATTGTACGGGCTGCAGAGGGTAGAAGCGTTATGGAATTTGGTTCTCGCCGTGCGCAAGGTGCCGACGGTGCAATTATGGGTGCCAGGGCGGCGTATATCGGCGGTTGTGTGGGTACAGCCTGCACGATTGTCGATCGGGATATGCATATTCCGGCCTTGGGTACTATGGCGCACAGCTGGGTGCAGATGTTTCCTACCGAGGAAGAGGCTTTTCGCAATTATGCGCGAACCTATCCAGACAATTGTACTCTGCTGATTGATACCTACAATGTATTGCAATCGGGGCTGCCTAATGCGATCAAAATATTTGACGAGGAAGTGGTTCCCAGAGGATTCCGCCCCAAAGGGGTGCGCATCGACAGTGGCGATATTGCTTATCTCTCCAAAAGAGCTCGGGCTATGTTAGACGAAGCGGGTTATACAGATTGTAGTATTGTAGCTTCGAACTCGCTGGACGAATATATTATCCGTGATATTCTAGACCAAGGTGGTCGGGTAGATTCCTTTGGTGTAGGGGAACGTTTGGTAACGGCAAAATCCGATCCAGTATTTGGCGGTGTATATAAATTGGCGGCAGTGGAAAAGGATGGTCAACTGGTGCCTAAAATTAAAATCAGTGAAAATGTAGAAAAAATCACCAATCCTGGCTTCAAAAAGCCATGGCGTCTGTATGAATGCGGTACAGGCAAAGCTATTGCTGATGTGATTACTTTGGCTGATGAGGTGATAGATGACAGTCAGCCTTATGAGATTTTTGACCCTTCCTATACCTGGAAACGTAAAATTATAAAAGATTTTGTAGCAAAACCATTACAGGTTCCGGTGTTTGTAAAAGGAGAGTGCGTTTATCAATCTCCTAACTTGCAGGAGATCCAACAGTTCTGCAAGGAACAAATTGCGACTTTATGGGATGAGGTATTACGCTTCGAACATCCACATAATTATTACGTGGATTTATCACAAAATTTGTGGGATATGAAGCATTTACTGTTAGAAAAATATTGTGTGAATTGTGCTGAAAAAATGAAAGCGCAGAGATAATGTTATTGAGATAGATAAAAAGAGCAGAGAACGGTATTTCTTTTTTAGTAATTGTATAATAAAGAAATATGGTAATTACTGAGGAAATACTTTAAGCGCTGTTTTATGAAACGGGTATGTAATGATGAAAAAAAGAAACATATTGGTTTTGATGTTGTTTTTTGGGGTGTTGTCTCTGATTATGATTGGCTGTGGGGATAAGGCACCAACGCAGGAAGCTTTGGCGGGTGAACAGGAGTTGGCGATTCGTTTGGCAACAAATTACCGGCAGGGCAGTATTGGCTATCAGCAACTGGAAAATTTTGCACAGACTCTGCAGGAAAAGTCGGAAAATACAATCGTCGTCAAAGTGTATGCTACGAATGAATGGAGCAACGCAGAAGAATTTGCGGAGTATGTGGAGTTGGGCAGTTTGGAAATGGCTTGCTTAAAGTTAGAGAGCGCAGAACAATTGCAGACTGCTTATGCGCTGTATAAGCAACCTTATCTGTTCAGTAACTTACAGGCGGTGGAGAGTTATATTCTAGGTGCAGAAGGCAGGAAAGCATTAGACATATTGCCGCAGGATTTCTACGGCGTGGGTTTTGTGCCTGACGGCTATTTGTATCTGGTGGATAATGGACAAGTGCAGTGGGAATCTTATGGAATTGTAAAGCATCTGGGAGAAACAAAAGCGTTAGAGAATACGAAGATATATGATTTGAGAGCAGTTTATAGCATCCAGCCGTTAGTAACGATGCGCGATTGGTGGGACATGCTGACGGAAGAACAGCAAAGCTGGATACAGGAAAGTTTCAGTGAAGCAGTTGTGGCTTCCTTTGCTGGACAACGGGAGAGCGACCCAACTCAAACGTTATTATCCAGCGGTGTGATATTTGAAGACAACACTGCGCCAGCGTGGAACAGTTACAGCAGCATGTATCAAAACCAGAGAGAAGCATATTTCGCTGAACACAGTGATTCTCTTACAGCGTATTGGCGTCCTGTAGTGATATCCCCTGCGATAACAGGAGAGGAGGCAGTATCGTGAAAGATGTTATTTTAATTGTAGAAGATGAGACTAATATAAGAGCAAATGTTGCAGAGTTTTTACGTGCCGAAGATTTTGATACGTTAGTAGCAAAAGATGGGGAAGAGGCTGTTACTATTTTTGACGAGAAGAAGCCGGATTTGGTAATTCTGGATTTAATGCTTCCAAAAATGGATGGCTTGGAAGTCTGCAAATATATTCGCCGCGACTCAGATGTGCCGATTATTATGGTGACTGCACGGGATGAAGAAATTGATAAGCTGTTGGGGTTGGAATTGGGTGCAGATGATTATATTACAAAACCTTTCAGCCTGCGGGAATTGAAGGCACGAATCAAGGCCGTGCTACGACGCACAAAATCTGGCTCAGGAAAGAGCACGACGGATGAGATTCTCACTTTTGGTACGTTGGAGGTGGATTTGGGCCGTCGGGAAGTAAAACAGCAGGGAAAAATAGTAGATTTGACGCCTTCAGAGTATGCAATTTTAATCACCTTGTGTCAAAATATTGGGCGCCCTTACAGTCGGCTGCAACTACTGAATGCTACGTTGGGAGAAAGCTATGCCGGTTATGAGCGGGCGATTGACACCCATGTGAGCAATTTGCGCAAAAAAATAGAGCCCAATTCGCAAAAACCTATTTATATACTAACAGTCTATGGTCTAGGTTATAAATTCGGTGATCATTATGAGATTAACCAGTAAAATCAGTATTGTACTGGTCGCAGTGGTGTTGATGACAGGGATTTTGATTGGCATTCTCTGTATTGAAAATACTAGCAGTGCATTTGACGAATATTTATATGATACCTATGAGGTAATGTTGAATGAATGGGCTCGTACCTTCGTAACTTATTATACGTATAATGGCAATAGTTGGGTCGGAGTGGAAAACCTAGGACGCTTTTCAGACTTGCAACAATCTGGGGTGGTACTCAGCGATTTGAACGGTCGAATTTTGTATTATTATGATATGAGTTATGTAGGCAAGCAAGTACCATCAGATATTTACAGCAGAGGCTATATTTTACGGGTAGATAATGATGTGATCGGCATTTTGTACCCGGCGGCGCTATTCAGTGAAACGTTTATGCAGCTTGAACAAAACTTTGTAAGATCAGCCATTGCGGCAGCAGGGAAAGGGGTATTTTTTACTAGCCTGTTCGCTATTATTATTGGGATTGGGTTGTCAGTAGGAATCGTACATCCGTTGAGAGCATTAACAAAAGCTACGAAACGGATGGCAAAGGGAAACTTTGAAGAACCGCTGCCCATTTTCAGCACGGATGAGATAGGGGATTTGTCTCGTTCCTTTAACACAATGGCACAGGAACTGCAAAAAAGTAATGATTTGCGCAAACAAATGGTAGCGGATACCAGCCACGAATTGCGGACACCGTTGACTGTGCTGGCCAGTAAGTTGGAATTTGCACTGGAGAAAAATAAACCACTGGAAGTAGAAGAAACGATGGTGCTCTATGACGAAGTGATTCGTCTGAAAGGCTTGGTGAACGAGTTACAGGATTTAAGCAAGTTAGAAGCGGGATATGCGATGCTGGACAAAACGTTGATCAATTTTCGTGATTATTTTGCGGATCTTGATATGCTTTTGGAAGCAGAAGCAGAAAGCCGCAACATGACTTTGGAGGTGCATTTAGATGATGCACCCGAGTACTGTTATGCAGATCCAAAACGCCTGAAACAGATTATCCTTAATCTGGTGAACAATGCGTTCCGCTATACGCCGGAGTATGGGCGTATTACCATTGAAGCGCGGCAGGAGAAAAATGATTTCATTTTTTCTGTACAGGATACGGGGATGGGAATTGCTCCTGAAGATATTGATAAAATTTTTGAGCGTTTTTATCGCACGGATCGTTCCCGTGATCGGGAAAAAGGCGGAAGTGGTTTGGGGCTTGCTATTACAAAGGCTTTGGTGGAAGCTCATGGCGGTTGGATTCATGTGGCTAGCGAGTTGAATGAAGGGACTATCTTTACGGTAATGTTGCCTGGTTGGGATGAAACAGCAGAAAACGCGAAAACAGAACAGAAAAAGGGTAGTCTGTGAGAAAACAGAACTTATGGGATAAAACTGCATTATCTCTTAGAAAAAAAGAGAAAAGTGTGACGAAAAATAGATTTGTTTGAGAACAGGGCTGTTACTGCGGAACCGTTTATGGTAGATGCGAGTAAGCGCCCTGTTTTAGTTTTTGTTGCAATTTTATAGAGAAACCTGTATGATGGAAACAACATAAATGTATTGTGAATGAATAGAAGTGGCTTTGTGCTGCGAAAAATATAAGAAACAAAGGAGGTGTCCTTTGTATTTTGGAGGTGAAGTAATGTTAACTAAAGAGAGTATTGTTACGTATCTTGAAAATGAAGCGGTACGTCCGTTAAGTGAAGTCGAACTGGCAGAACAGTTGGGTGCTGACAGTTCGGAATCCTTGGTGCAGCTGAAAGGCTTGTTGCAGGAACTGGAAAATGAAGGTACGCTGGTACTAAGTCGCAAGAAACGCTATGGCCTACCGTCTCAGTTTAATTTGTTAATTGGCGTGATCAGCCGTCATCCCAAAGGGTTTGGTTTTTTGATTACGGAAAACCGTGATCAGGAGGATTTGTATATCCATTCTTCTGATTTAGGCGGTGCGCTGAACGGCGATAAAGTAATTGTGCGAATAAAACGGCCTGCAGGTTTTGATGTGCGTACTGGCACGAAATTTCGGGCCGAGGGAGAAGTCATCCGTATTTTGCAGCGCAAAGTGCAGCAGGTGGTAGGAACTTTTGAAAACAGCAAGCATTTTGGTTTTGTTGTGCCGGATGATAAGCGATTCGGCAGCGATATTTTTATAGCGAAAGAGGATTTTAATGGGGCACGCAATGGGATGAAGGTATTGGTGGAAATCACCAGTTGGCCGCAGAAAACGCGCAGTGCCGAAGGGAAAATTGTTCAAATCATTGGATTTAAGGATTCTCCAGGTGTGGATATTTTGTCCATTATTTTTGGACACGATTTACCTCAGGAATTTCCGGTTGAAGTGTTGGAGGCAGCTGCACGTATTCCTGAAACAATACCAGCAAGGGATTTGGCAGGGCGCCGTGATTTGCGAAATGTAACGATGATCACCATCGACGGAGAAGATGCGAAGGATTTGGATGATGCAGTGTCGGTAGAAAGATTGGCTAACGGAAACTGTCTGTTGGGGGTACATATCGCTGATGTAGGACACTATGTGACAGAGGATAGTGTGCTGGATAAGGAAGCGTTAGAGCGTGCTACAAGTATTTATTTAGTCGACAGGGTGATTCCGATGCTGCCGCAGAAATTGTCCAACGGTCTTTGCAGTTTAAATGCAGGGGAAGATCGTTTGGCGCTGACCTGTATGATGGAAATAGATTGCAAAGGCGTAGTTGTGGCCCATGAAATTTTCGAATCAGTGATTCATGTAGATTATCGTATGACCTACAAAAATGTTACAAAAATTTTGGTGGAGCAGGATGAGATCTTGTGTACTCAGTACGAACGTATTTTGCCGATGCTGCGTGAAATGGAGAGCCTGCAGGGGATTTTAGAACGCAAACGGATTCATCGCGGCGCCGTGATGTTCCATGCACCGGAGAGTAAAGTGATTTTGGACAAAAAAGGACGGCCGGTACGTATTGAGTGGCGGGAAAATGGGATTGCCGATAAAATAATAGAAGAATTCATGCTCTGCGCCAATGAAACGGTAGCAGAACATTATTTCTGGATGGAGGTTCCTTTTTTGTATCGTGTGCATGAGGAACCTGCGGTAGAGGATGTGGCAGATGTAAATAAGTTTTTGCAGGCATTGGGATACAGCATTAAGGGCACCGGAAATGTAATTCATCCAAAAGCATACCAGAGTATCGTGGAAGCAGTGGCAGATAAGCCTGAAGAACAATTGGTGAACAGTGTGCTGCTGCGTTCTATGCAGCATGCACGGTATGATACGGAAGCGTTGGGACATTTCGGGCTGTCAGCACAGTATTATTCCCATTTTACATCGCCTATTCGGCGGTATCCTGATCTAGCGATTCATCGTGTTATAAAAGAATTGCTGCATCATGGGGAACAACTGGAGCAAACGCGTTTGGAGCAGCTTGAGGAGAAAATGCATCAGTATGCCGTACAATCTTCTCTGCGGGAAAAGGTGGCAGAGGATGCCGAGCGCGATAGCGTAGAACTGAAGAAGGCCGAGTATATGAAGCCTTTTGTGGGAGAGGTTTTTGCGGCAAAGATCAGCGGCGTTACAAACTTTGGAATGTTTGTGCAGTTAGAGAATTCGGTAGAGGGCCTTGTGCATATTTCTACGCTAGTGGATGATTTTTATCATTTTCGACCTGAAAGCTTTTCACTGCTGGGAGAGCACAGCCGGAAAATTTATCAGTTGGGCCAAGAGGTAAATGTGAGATTAACAAGAGTGAGCATAGAAGATCGACAATTAGATTTTGAGGTGGTGAAAGAGCATGAAAGTAATTGCAGAAAATAGAAAGGCAAGACATGATTATTTAATCGAAGAATGTTTTGAAACGGGTATTGAATTGAAAGGCACAGAGGTAAAATCTATGCGGGCGGGACGCGCCAATTTGAAGGATAGTTTCGCTGTAATTGAAAATGGTGAATTATATTTGTATGGAATGCATATCAGTCCCTATGAGCACGGCAATATTTTTAATGTGGAACCGATGCGTCCACGAAAATTATTGATGCACAAAAAAGAAATTATGCGTTTGCTAGGAAAAACGAAGGAGCAGGGGCTTACTTTAGTGCCGTTGAAGGCATATTTCAAAAAAGATAAGATAAAAATAGAATTGGCACTGGCAAAAGGGAAAAAGCTTTATGATAAGAGAGAGGCTGCAGCAGAAAAAAGTGCAAAACGGGAAATTGAAAAGGCGATGAAAGAACGTTCCAGAGCAGTTTAAGATAAAGGCGAGGAGTTGTGTAGAAAGATGAAAGAAATTCGTCAGATTTATATGGCACAAAAGAAAAAGGACGTTCAGCATCATTTTATGTTGGTTGGTCTGGCTGCTGCTTTGTTGGGGGCGCTGGCAGCAGTAGCCGGAAATCTGGAGCGATGGAAAAAACTGTGATAGAATATGCAAAAAGGGAACAAACACTTTTGCGGTTTGTTCCCTTTTTGATTTAGCAGAATCAAAAAAGAAAAAATTTGAAAAGAATATGTTGACAAAAAGAAATGAGAGTGATAAAATATGAAAAGTCGTCAGCGAGACGGTCAGCACAAGAAAAGAAAAAGAGAAATAAATGAAAAAAGGTGTTGACAAGAAGCAGAAGACAT
>CAJUDO010000024.1 GCA_910585405.1 uncultured Peptococcaceae bacterium
TCATTTTCTGTTTTTGCTGGCGGCGCCTAGGCTCCTTTGTATTTCACGTGAAACAATTTGCACACCTTTGCAGAAAATCTACTGGGCAAACAGCTCCGCGCACAGTTGCTCTACCTGCCGCCATGTTTCCTCCATGGTGCCGTTGTTATCAATCACAGCATCGGCATACTGCAGCCGTTCTTCCTCCCCCATCTGAGCTGCAATCCGTGCTTTTGCCTGCTGTATACTGTAATGATTGCGCGCAATCAACCGTCCCAGCTGGATTTCCTCGCGCACAGTCACCACCCAGACCACATCTGCCAGTTGCCGATATGCCTCTTCCTCCAAAAGCAACGCCGCGTCCAGCACCACCCAAGGCTCTGGGCTCTGCAGCTGCCGTTTCAGCTCAGCCAGAATCAAAGGCCCTGTAATTGCATTCAGCTGCTGCAGCATCGCTTCATCGGCAAAGACCTTTTTGCCCAAAAGCTCCCGGTTCAGTGTGCCGTCGGGCAATATGTACTGCCATCCAAATATTTCTTTTATCTGCGCCAGCCCTTTGCTGCCTGGCGCCACCACCTGCCGTGCAACGATGTCGGCATCGACTATCGGCAGTCCTCTTTCCCGCAAATATTGGCTCACCGTGGATTTGCCGCAGGCAATCCCGCCGGTCAAACCAATTACTTTCGCCATTTGTGTCACCTTCTTGCTTCATTTTTTTATAGAAACAACCGGAAAATGCCTATCAAAATTAACAGGCATCCCGGCAGTACTTTGATTTTTTTATAAGAGATATTGGCGCCTATGCGAGCGCCCCCAAAAAGTCCTAAGGATAAAAACAGACAGGCGCAGAGCGCCGTGCAGATGCTGGTCATCACAGGGGAATAGCCCATGAGCGCCATCCCGATACCCGCTCCGCAGGAATCCAACGACAAGGCAAGCCCCAGCCAAAAGGCTTCCTTGCTGCTGATCATGCCGGAACGGTCCAAATCTGCCCGATGAGGCTCCTTCAAAATTTGTATGACAATACCTAAGGGCGCAATGGTCCATTGAAACAATGCCTCATCTGCATCCTGCTGCTGTACCAGCTCCTGAATACTCTTGCCCAGCATATACACACCCATGACAATCAAGATCATGGCACCGAGAACCTGCACCAGCTGCGGCGCAATAAACTGCCCCAGCCAGCTTCCCAGCCACATGGACAGCGCCAGCATCAATCCTGAACAGCCGCATATAATCAACACACCATACCAAGGCAATCTGATTTGTCTGATTCCATAGGAAAAACCGGCGCCTAAACAGTCGAAGCTCAGCGTCAGCGCCAGCAGTACCGTTAAAAACAACACAACCGCCTCCCTTCTCTCCTGATAGTAATATATGGAGAGAAGAGAATCCCGGTGCGAAAAATTTGGACTTATCTCCGACGCTGGCAATTAGGACAATACACTGAGGCCCGTCCTGCCACTGTCACCTTTTCCATGGTACAGCCGCACTCCCCGCAGGGCTTGCCGCCACGTCCATAAGCTCTGTGCTGCTCCTGAAAGCTGCCAGAGCGGCCCAGGCTGTCCACATAGTCCTTGATGGAGCTGCCGCCGCAGTCAATTCCCTGCGTCAAACGATCCTGAATGGCGAAATGCAGCGCTTTCGCCGTTTCCCAATCGGTGAGATGCCCCACCGGCTCTTCGGGATGAATCCGCGCCTGATACAAAATCTCATCGGCATAAATATTGCCAATGCCGGCAATGTTCCGCTGGTCCAGCAAAAAGGCTTTTACCTTCTGGTTTTTTCCTGCCATTTGCCCAATCAGCCATCCCACCGTGAACGCATCCCCCAAGGGCTCCGGACCCAAAGCTGCAATCCCCGAAAGGGCATCGTAGTTTCTGTCGGGCAAAAGCCACAGCGTGCCGAACTGGCGCACATCATGATACCGCAGCTGATGCCCTCCCTGGAACTGGATGATCACATGGGTATGCTTTTCCACAGGGGCGTCCGTCGGCAGATAAAGCAGCTTTCCTGTCATACGCAGATGCACTGCCAGAGTACGGCCGCTGTCCAAATCCAATAAAATATATTTCCCCCGGCGGTGTACCGCTGAAAAGCTGTCGCCGCTAAGCTGGATAATCAGCTCCTCTGCGCTGGGGCTCTGAATGAGCCGGGGCAGAGAAACGGTCACATGTGAAATTTCCTGCCGGAGGATGGTCTGCGCTAAAGAGCGGCAGATGGTTTCTACTTCTGGCAATTCAGGCATCACACACGCTCCATATCATACCAGTTGAAGCCCACATTGACGTCGATTTTCAGCGGGACCTCCAAATTCACTGCGTGCTCCATGCACTCCCGCAGAATCACAATCAGACCGGCAATTTCCTGCGGCGGTACCTCAAAGATTAATTCATCGTGTACCTGCAGCAGCATTTTCGCTTCAAAGTTGCGTTTTTTCAGTTGCTCCTGCACCTGCAGCATGGCAATCTTGATAATATCAGCGGCAGTACCCTGAATGGGCGTATTCACCGCTGTGCGCTCGGCAAAGCTGCGCAAATTGAAATTCTTGCTGTTGATATCCTTGATATAGCGGCGGCGTCCCATCATGGTTGTGCTGATTCCGCTGCTGCGCGCCTCCTGTATGGTCGTGTCAATCCACTGCTTGACGCCGCTGTAGCGGGCAAAGTAGCTCTCGATATAATCCTTGGCTTCTTTTCGGCCGATGCCCAGTTCTTTGCTCAGGCCAAATTCCGTCTGCCCGTAAATGATGCCAAAGTTCACCGCTTTGGCATTACGGCGCATTTCCTTGGTCACGTCCTCCATAGCCACGCCAAACACCTCCGAAGCCGTGCGACGGTGAATATCTTCATTGTTGCGGAAGCTCTCCGTCAGCACCGGGTCCTTGGACATATGAGCCAGAATGCGCAGCTCGATCTGAGAATAGTCGGCGGCCACCAGCACATTATCTGTTTGCGCAGGCTTAAATGCCTTGCGAATGCGTTTTCCTTCCTCAGTCTTGATGGGAATATTCTGCAGGTTTGGCTCTGTGCTGCTCAGCCGTCCGGTGGCAGTGATCGTTTGATTGAAGGTGGTGTGTACCTTCCCTGTCTGCCCATCCACCAGCTTCAAAATCCCATCTACATAGGTGGATTTCAATTTGGTCAGCTGCCGATAGGCCAGAATATCTTTGACAAACTCATAATCCTCCGCCAAAGTGTCCAGTACCTCCGCATCGGTGGAATAGCCTGTTTTTGTACGTTTTACTACCGGCAAACCCATTTTTTCAAACAGAATCACACCCAGCTGTTTTGAAGAATTGAGATTGAATTGTTCCCCCGCAGCGTCGTACAACTTCTCAGCCAACTTGTCAATGCGTCCCGAAAGCTCCCTGCCCAGTTCTTCCAGATACGCTGTGTCAATCCGCACCCCTTCATATTCCATGCTGGAGAGCAGCTCCGCCAGGGGCAATTCAATCTGCACATACAGATTCAGCAACTGTTCCTCTTTCAAGCGCTCCAGCATGTGATCGCTGAGTACATAGATTCCCTTCAGGAGTCCATACATCCGTTCCTCCGCCGGCTCTAGGGGCAAGGTCACATCAAAATACTGCAACGCCAAGCCTGCCACAGACAAATCCTTGCTTTCAGGATTGAGCAGATAGGCCGCCAGCGTGCTGTCAAACACCAGTGCCCGCAGCCTAATCCCCAGAGGTAAAAGACTGGCGTACAATTTCTTGGCATCATCGGTGAGAATCATCACCTTGGAAGATTCCAGCCACGGCTTCAGGAGCCGCGCACAATCAGCAAAGCGCGCACCGCATGCGATCATATAAGGCTGTTCCTCCACCAGCAGCCCGATGGATTCCACTTTGCCGGTCACAATATTTCCCGCTGTTCGCTCAAAAATCAACACAATATGCATTGGATCATGGAGCAGCAGCTTCTCCTGCAGCTGCTCCGGTGTTGTCAGCAGTATCCCCTTTTTGGGCAGCACAACCTCGTCCGTCTCGCTGCTGTCCTCTTCTGTCGGGGATTCCCAGAGCTGCTCCACTGGCTCTTCGGGATACTGAGCCAAAAAATCTTTTAACAGAGAACGCAGCTCCAAATCTTTGTACAGCGCAATCAGCTGTTCCCGCTGTACTGGCTGCACCGCCAAATCCTCCTTGCGAAATTCCAAAGGAACTTCACAGTAGATTGTGGCCAGTTCTTTGCTCATAAAGGCCTGCTCTTTATTGTCCCGTAATTTTTCGCCCAATTTTTTTCCGGCAAAATCATCCAAATGCAAATACAACTCTTCCACTGTGCCATATTGGTGCAGCAACTTCAGCGCCGTTTTTTCCCCCACGCCGGGCACACCGGGAATATTATCGGAGCTGTCGCCCATAAGTCCTTTCAAGTCCCGCACCTGATCGGGCACCAGATTGTATTCCTCGTGAAAGGCCGCATAATCATAACGACCCAATTCACTGATTCCTTTTTTCGTGAGATACACGCTGGTTTTATCACTGATCAGCTGCAGGCTGTCCTTATCCCCTGTGACAATGATGCTGGCGATATCCTCCTTTTCTGCCCAGCGCACCATGGTGCCGATGACATCGTCCCCCTCGTAGCCTTCGGCTTCATAAATGGCAATGTTCATGGCGCGCAGCACATCCTTAATCAAATCCATCTGCCCCCGCAATTCCTCCGGCATCCCCTTGCGCTGCGCTTTATAATCAGCGTATTGCTCATGGCGAAATACCTTGCGGCTCACATCAAAGGCCACTGCCAGATAATCGGGCTGCTCCTGCTTCACCAGGCGCATCAGCATATTGGTGAAGCCGTACACTGCGTTGGTAATCACGCCTTTGGAGTTGCTCAAAATGGGAATGGCATAAAATGCCCTGTTGGCCAAACTGTTTCCATCAATCACAATTAATTTTTTCATACTATCCTCTTTCCCTCTGTCCTCGCTGACAGATTCTCTATTTCATCTCGCTCTGCTGCAGCGCGAAAGCATTTCTTTCTATTTTATGCGCCACTTCCTGCACGACCTTTCGCCCTTCCTCCGACAAGAGCTGCAGCTTTTCCTGCCGGCTAAACTGCTTGATGGCAGCTTCCCGCTGCATGGCCTGCTGTTTTGTCGCATATTTCTCCCAATATACCAGCCGCACCGGCAAGCGGCTGCGCGTATATTTGGCGCCTTTTCCGCTGTTGTGCGCCGCTATACGCCGCGGCAAGTTGTCCGTGTAGCCTGTATAGAGAGATGCATCGCTGCACACTACCATATAAATATAATAAACGGCCATAAATTTTATTTCTGCTCCTTCTGGCTATTATCTCTTATTGTACCACGGATAATTTGCTCCTGCCATCAGAATTACTTTGAGAAAGGGCTATCATAGAAAAATTTTTTCATTGTGTACTTGCACTTTCCCTACGACGCGATTACAATAAGATTAAGATATTAATTCATATTGATTTGGAGGTTTTAAATATGTCAAGTTGTAGCGGATGCTCTACTTCCGGCAGCTGCGATTCGTCCAGCTGTTCTTCTGGAGGCTGCTCCTCCTGCGGTTCTGCACCGCAGAAAACTCAGGCGCAGCAGCTGAGCAATATTAAAAATGTCATTGTCGTAATGAGTGGGAAAGGCGGCGTAGGGAAATCCTCTTTCGCCTCCATGATTGCCATCACCTTAAACAAAAAAGGCTACAAAGTAGGCATTCTGGACGGCGATATCACCGGTCCCAGCATCCCCAAACTTTTCGGCCTGCACGGCAATCCTGAAATGACTGAGTTTGGCGCATATCCGTTAAAGAGCGCCAACGGCATCTCTGTCATGTCCATGAATCTGCTTTTGCCCAATGATGAAGAACCTGTTGTTTGGCGCGGTCCTATCATTTCCGGCGTCATCAAGCAGTTTTGGGAAGAGGTAATCTGGGGCGAGCTGGATTATCTGGTGGTGGATTTGCCTCCAGGAACCGGCGACGCACAGCTGACCATTCTGCAGAATCTGCCTGTAAACGGCGTGTATATGGTAACTTCTCCGCAAGATTTGGCCAACATGATCGTGCGCAAGGGCATCAAGATGGTAAACATGATGGACATCCCTGTATTGGGTATCGCTGAAAACATGAGTTATTTGTCCTGCCCGGACTGCGGCAAAAAAATTCAACTCTTCGGAGAAAGCAACATCGCACAGACCTGTAGCAACTATAAAGTGCCTCTCATCGGCAAATTCCCGCTGGACCCACAGCTGACACAGCTGGGCGATGCTGGCAGGATTGAAGAATACGACGGCGAAGTACTGCAGATTATGATGGAAAATCTGGCAGACTTCTTGCCTGTACAGAACTAACTAAAAGGAGCACACTCTATGAAATTTGATAGCACACTGGTCAACGTAGAAGGTAAAGATATTGTCATTGTCGCAGTGGATACCCACTTCTTCTCTCTGCCTCAGGAAGAAAAAGGCGAGCTGGTACGCAACTTCTTTGAATATTTCAAAAAGCCCATCGTTCTGATGGCTGTAAACCAGCAGGGAGATATGCAGTATTACGGTCGCCCGGACCTGACCGCTATGGTTGCCAATTTGAAATTCGGCGAATTCAAATGGCAGACCAATGAAATTACCGAATAATGTAGTTTTTCAAAGCACTGCCGCACACCAAATTTTTGGTAAAGCGACAGTGCTTTTTTGGTGCAGGGCACTTTTTGATATAAGAAAAATAGGGGAAACACATCCGTCTCCCCTGTTTCAAAATGTTTCACGTGAAACATTTGCAATTTTTTCGTGCAGCTTTTGCTTCACCTGTTTGCTATTTCCTTTCCTCTGCTGTACTGCGTGTTCGTACAACTCCGCTCTGCATTACCACAAATTGCACATTGCCAAGTAAAAAAATTTTTTCTACGTCTTTTTTGCGACAACTCAAATCACCTGAAATCCCTTCCACCTGCCTGACTTCTGCCTCCAGCGGAAAAGGACTGCCCGCACAAGCCAGTCACAGACCATGGCCAGAGCAATACCAATCACACCCAGCTGCAGTGTAATGCCTAAAACATAAGAGAGCAGCAGCCGCACGCCAATGGTGGAAACAATGGAAATGTACATCGTGAAGCGCACATCCCCTGCCGCACGCAGTCCATTGCTCAACGCACCGGAAAAAGGATAGGCAAGTGCATTAAAGAGATTATGAATCAGAACCAGCCAGATTACCAGTTGCTTTGTCTCCGGCTGCAATGCATAAAACTGCAGAAAAAGCGGCGTCAAAAGCAAAATCAGTACATTCCATACGGAGGAAAACAGAATGGTAATCCTCAGCAATTTTTCAAAATAAGCCTCTGCCGCTCGTGGATTCCCATTTCCCATAGATTGTCCGATGACTGTGATAAACACCGGTCCCATGGAAACCCCTGCCAGCGCCGCCAAAGACCAGATGCTCTGCGCCACGCCATTAGCTGCAATCTGGCTAGTACCAAAGAGCGCTACAATACTGCTCAACGCCACTTTCACCAGTTGAAAAATGCCGTTTTCCACTCCATTGGGAACTGCAATCCTCAAAATACGCTCCATGAGTCTGCCGTAACAGTGCAAAAGCCAGCGCCATTGATACGCCGCACCCTGTTTTTCATGAAAACAAAGCCAGGTGATCACCACAGCCGAAAAGGTGCGGGCCAACAAAGAAGGATAGGCCACGCCTGCCACACCCGCCTGCAAAATAAATACGCCTATCAGATTGCCGACAATATTCATCATATTGGATATCGCCGACAAATACATGGTAACATCAGTTCTGCCCATACTGCGAAACAGCGCCGCGCCGGAATTGTAAATGGCCAGCGCCGGATAAGAATAAGCGGAGATTCTAAGATAGGTAACACATGCCTGCATCACATCCCTATCTACTCTGCCGAAGAGCAATGACACAATGTTCTCATTACCCCAAAGTGCCAATATCATAAGCATCAGGGAAAAACACACCGAAAAAGATAAGAGCTGGCTGGCGGCCTCCCCTGCTTTTTCCCTTGCCCCTCTGCCCAGATATTGACTGATGACCACAGCGCCGCCAGAAGCCAGGGCGGTAAAAAGATAAACAAAAATGGTATTAAATTGGTTGACCAGAGAAACACCACATACCGCCGCCTCCCCCACATAACTGACGATAAAGGTATCTGCTAGCCCTACAAACATTACCAGCAGCTGCTCCAAAAACATAGGAATGATCATAGCGCGCAAAGCATTATTGGAAAAGGCTATGCCTTGCTGCCCGATACCTTTTTCTGCCGCTTTTAGGTTTTCATTTTTCATCCGTAGAAAAATCCAATCCATTCAGCCATTGTTCAATCTCTTCTCTGGAACTGTTGCCGGAAAATCTCTGACCAGCAAGCCACTGCGCACCCTCGGTCAGCGATTCAAGCTGGGATGCGCTGGAGCCAAGACCACTGCTGGCAGATGTACAAAACGGGACAATTATTTTTCCAGAAAAATCATAACTCTCCACAAAGGTGTCGAGGATGCGCGGCGCTTCTCCCCACCAAATGGGATAGCCAAGAAAAATGATATGATATTGCTCCATATTTTCCACCGATCCAGAAATTGCTGGACGGGCAGTGGAATCCTTCATCTCGATCGTGCTGCGGCTGTTTTCCTGATCATAATTAAGGTCCTCCTCTGTGTACGGCTCCTCTGGCACAATCTCATAAAGGGAAGCATGCATCGCGTCGGCAATAGACTCTGCCACACCCTCAGTTACGTTGGTTGCGGAAAAGTATGCAACCAGTACCCTATTCTCATCTTCACGCTCTGTAGCAGTAACATTTTTTTCTGCAGTTTCTTGTGCCGCTTCCGCCGTTGGGGAATCCACCGCATTCCCACCACAGCCTGCAAGCAACAGTACCATACAAAGTAGCAACAAGTACATCACAATTTTTTTCATCAGCCTCTTCTCCTAACATATGAAAATAAGTGCTGCCAGAAACATTTTCTTTCCTGACAACACTTACATCATAAACAAAAAGACGGAGCCAATCAAATACTTACTTTCTCTGCCTCACCCATGCCTAAAAGGTATTTTGCGTGCCTGATAAATTTGGTGGCTGCAGAACTGAACGGCTGTCCCCGTTTCCACGCCAGTACGCTGGTGGACTGCAAGGTTGGCGTGAGGGGCCGATAGGTCATCTTTGTCTGATCCCATAGGGAAATCGCTCCCTCAATCACGATGGAATAAGCAAGACCGTTGTATACCATAATAGCGCCATTCGTGTTCAAATTGCTGGTAAACACCACATCCAGCTTTTCATAACAATCTCCAAACCAGCTGGCCAGTTCATTCTGCACACCCATCCGACGAGGCAAAATGAGCGGCAGCGCCGCCAGATCCTCGGCAGTCACAGCAGACTTCTCCGCCAGAGGATCATCAGGACGCAGCAGCACTACCCAATTTTCCTTCATCGGCAGCCGAATAAAATCATATTTTTCCATATCAATAGGCTCCAACAACAAGCCAAGGTCCAATAACCCTCTGTCCATCTGCTCTTTTACAACATCCGCCGTGGCGGTAAACAAATCAAAGCTGACCCGAGGATACTTCTCGCGAAAAGATTGAAACAGTTCCGACAAAATTTGTACCGATGCCATTTCCCCGCAGCCGATGGAAACTTTTCCTTCCACTTGTTCCTCCTGTTCCGTAAGCTCTCGCTCTGTCTTTTCCACAAGCTGTAGAATTTCCTCTGCCCGTCTGCGCAAAAGAACGCCTTCATTGGTCAGACTGATCTTGCGCGTTCCCCGATGAAAGAGCGTTACACCCATGTCCTCCTCCATTTTCGCCAGTTGACGGCTTAACGTAGGCTGGGTAATATGTAATACCTCCGCTGCCTTTGTAATGCTCTCTTCCCGCACCACCGTTAAAAAATAACGCAGAACCCGTAGCTCCACGATGCTCCCTCTAATCAAACTGTTTTTCTTCATTATACTGCAAGCCATGTCGGAAGAGCAATATAAGTGCAAATTATAAGATATCAAAAAAGAATGCATTTTCACCGCCAAATCCTAGTATCCTGCACACATCTATTATATAAATAAAAATATTGTATCTTTTCCACATGCCACACAAAATTCCTTGCTTCTTTCTGAGGAAAGCCGTACAATAAAAATATTATGAACAACTCCACTTCATTTTATATTTCACATTTTATGAATTTTTCGGAGGACGATTATGAAATTATACACTTATAAAACAGCGGACAGCGACAAGGAGCAGTTGGCCGTAGGCTGTGAAAAAGAACCGGATAAGCTCTATCCTCTGCAGCAGTTTGACATGCATTTTTCTAACATGACAGATCTGATCACCCATATCACACCGGCAGAGCTGGAAATTCTCAAACTCTCCAGCCGCAAAGAGGAGCTTCGTTTTTTCTATAAGGAAGGCGTCACTGCCTGTGCGCCCATTCCCCATCCCCGCCAGGATATTATTTGCCTAGGGATTAACTATGCAGCGCACGCAGAGGAATCCGCCCGCTATAAAAAAGAAGCCTTCGGCGGCGAGCGCCCTTACCCCATTTATTTTTCTAAACGGGTTCATGAGGCAGTAGCAGACGGCGGTATCATCCCCGCCTATGAAAATCTGGTAGACAGCCTGGACTATGAAGTCGAGCTTGCCGTTGTCATCGGCAAGGATGCCAAAAATGTACGCCGGGAAGACGCCTACAACTATGTGTTTGGTTATACCATCTTAAACGACGTCAGCGCACGCAATCTGCAAACACGCCACAAACAATGGTATTTCGGCAAAAGCTTAGATGGCTTTACCCCTATCGGGCCTTGCATTGTTACCGCAGATGAATTTGAAAATCCCCCTGTGCTGGCTATCAAAAGCTATGTCAACGGCGAATTGCGGCAAAACAGTAGCACAGAGCTGTTGCTATTTGATATTGCCCATATTATCTCGGAACTTTCTCAAGGGATGACATTGAAAGCAGGCACCATTATCGCCACAGGCACGCCAGCCGGCGTGGGCATGGGCTTTGAACCGCCCAACTTCCTAAAAAGCGGTGATACCGTAACCTGTGAAATTGAAAAAATCGGTACACTGACCAATCGAATTCTATAGCAACTCCGATAAAGCCAAACAGCGCAAATTCCCTGGACCTATACGCTCTAGAGAATTTGCGCTGTTCTGTTTTTTCTAAAGAATCCTTCTATCCTTTGCCCCACTGAAATATAGCAATCCTCCGTTGTCGAGAGTTGTCATCCGACCCGTTCCTCCAGAATCTGCTTCAACGCGGCAGCACTGCTGGTATGGCAGCGCACAATCTGAATATTTTTCCGCTTCGCTTCATTCACGGCACAGTTCACCATACGATGGGACACGGTATTGGTAAACAATACCATCATATCAGGATTACCGATTTGCTGCTTCAGATTGCCGGGGACTTGCGTAAAAACCTTAGCCTTACAGTCATATTGCTTGCAAACCTCTTTATATTTACATACCATACAGTCATGGCCCCCTATAATAACTAACTTGCTCATAAAAATTCTCCTTTCAAATTTTTATTCTTTCCTCAACTTCTTATGTATTTCTAAATTTTTATTTCTATATGCTAACTAATTGGTAAAATTTTTTCTGGCCAGATTGCCATCTGGCCAGAAAAAATGGGGGGAACTGTTTTTGCTGCCTATTTCATGGTTTGGTTCTGATAACGACTGCAGCTGCAACTACAGCTTCCGCCACATCCATGGCAACCGCTGCAACCGCCGGTATGCAAATCGTGCCGTACACTACGCGCAGCGAAATAAATCACTGTCAGCAGAATCAAACCAACCACAAGGGTGCCAATATTATCCAAAATCCATTCCATATATTACACTCCTCATTGCTATTTGTTTCTTATCAGGCCGCGCTCTGCACACCCAACACTGTATCTTTCTTTGCATTTTTCATCGGTCGGAAAAGTAGATAGAGCATGATTGCTAATAAAATCACTGCAACAATCGTGCCGAGACCAAATCCGCCGCCGGTCAAAAATGTTCCAAACTGATAAATCATCATTGACACAACATAAGCCAAGCTGCACTGATAGCCAATGGCAAAGAGAAACCATTTTGTATTATTCATTTCCCGTTTAATGGCTCCCATTGCTGCAAAGCAAGGCGCACACAACAGATTGAATACCAGGAACCCGTAAGCGGCAATAGGTGTCATTACACTAGCCAAATTGCCCCATACCTCTGCACCGTCTTCAGCAACCTCTGCAAAACCATATAAGATTCCAAATGTAGCAACAACATTTTCCTTAGCAATCAAGCCTGTGATGGCAGCCACAGCCATCTTCCAACCTTCACCGCCCTGTGTCCAACCCAGCGGTGCAAAAATCCAGGCAATGGCGCTTCCCACTGCAGCCAGTACAGAATGATCCAATTCCTCTGCTTCCAGCATGCCGAAGCTGCCGTCTACCCAACCGAAGCTCATCATAAACCAAAGTACAATTGTGGAGAGCAAGATAATAGTCCCTGCTTTTTTAATAAAGGACCATCCCCGTTCCCAAGTACTGCGCAGCACATTGCCCACTGTAGGCATATGATATGCAGGCAGCTCCATCACAAAAGGAGCAGGATCACCGGCAAACATCGCTGTTTTTTTCAAAATAATTCCCGAACAAATAATTGCTGCTACGCCTACAAAATAAGCGCTCCAAGCTACCCAACCGGCATTGCCGAAAAAAGCACCAGCAATCAGCGCGATAATGGGCAGCTTTGCTCCGCAGGGTACAAAAGTCGTTGTCATAATTGTCATACGGCGATCCCGTTCATTTTCAATGGTACGGGAGGCCATAATGCCCGGCACCCCGCAGCCGGAGCCAATCAACATAGGAATAAAAGATTTTCCAGATAATCCGAATTTGCGGAAAATTCTATCCATGATAAAAGCGACACGAGCCATATAGCCGCATGCTTCTAAGAAGCCTAAAAACACGAAGAGCACCAACATTTGCGGTACGAAACCTAATACAGCGCCGACACCTGCCACAATCCCATCTAGAATCAAACCCTGCAGCCAATCTGCACAGCCCACTGCCAGTAATAGGCCTTCAATTGCCGGAGGAATGATTTCACCGAATAACACATCATTGGTCCAATCGGTCACAATGGTGCCTACCGTTGTAACAGATATATAATAAACTAAAAACATTATCGCAGCAAAAATAGGCAATGCCAAAATACGATTGGTCACAATCTGGTCAATCTTATCGGAAACAGATAAGCCTTTTCGTTTTGCTTTCTTACTGCATTTGCCGATGATAGAAGAAATATAAGAATAGCGTTCATTGGTAATGATGCTTTCCGCATCATCGTCCAGTTCTTCTTCCAATGCTGTGATGAAAGACTCTACTGCTGGCACGTTTTTCATCATACCGCCTATTTTTTCATCACGTTCAAATAATTTGATGGCGAAGAAACGTTTTTGTGTCTCTGCTACATCTGTGCCCAACTGGTCTTCAATTTTTTGCAGCGTCGTCTCCACCTGTGGTGCAAAATTGTGCACAATGGCAGAGGATTGTCCCTCAGAAGCTGCCTTGACAGCCAGTTTTGCTGCTTCTTTAATCCCTGTTCCCTTCAACGCGGAAATTTCCACAACTTCGCAGCCCAACACTTTGGATAACGCACTGATGCTGATTTGATCGCCATTTTTTTCTACGATATCCATCATATTGACTGCCATAACTACTGGAATTCCCAATTCTAACAGTTGGGTGGACAAATATAGATTTCTTTCCAAATTTGTACCGTCAACAATATTCAAAATGGCATCGGGACGTTCATTAATCAAATAATTTCTGGCTACCACTTCTTCTAATGTATATGGAGAGAGGGAGTAAATTCCCGGTAAATCCATAACCACAACATCCGTATACCCTTTCAGCTTTCCTTCTTTTTTCTCCACTGTGACTCCCGGCCAGTTTCCCACAAACTGATTGGAACCTGTCAATGCATTGAACAGCGTCGTTTTTCCACAGTTTGGATTTCCCGCCAGTGCAATCTTATAAGTCATTTTCGATAAACCTCCTTAAAAATTTTCTTTTCTGCTTTACTCTATTTCAATCATCTGTGCGTCTGCTTTCCGAATGGACATCTCATATCCGCGCACTGTAATCTCAATGGGATCTCCCAACGGTGCTACTTTACGCACATACACATTGCAACCCTTAGTAATTCCCATATCCATGATGCGCCTTCTTACACTGCCATCACCATGTACTTTCACTACCTTCGCACTCTTACCACAAGGTACCTCACGCAAGCTATTCATTCCTTTTGCCTCCTTATGCTTTCATTAATAAGTTATAGCTAACCCATGGGCAAAGTCAATGCCCTCACTAGACCAAAATACGATTCACCATCGTTTTATCTAATGCCACCCTTGTTTCTTTTACTTTGAGAATCATATTCCCGCCTATCTCTGAAATCACGGTAACAGATTGCCCCACTGTAAAACCCAGGTTTGCTAAATGTTTTTGCACATGATCTCGTCCTGTAATTTTTACAATCACTTTTTCCTGCCCATAAGGCACCATCGACAACGGCATAGCAGCCACCACCCTTTACATGTCATACATTATATTGATATGTTATATATTTCTTTAATCATTCTTCGCATATATTATTTTACTACAACTAACTAATATTGTCAATGAAAATTTTCAAAAAAATTATAACATTTCTAAAATAATGCCCCACGTTTCATACGCTACTGCGAATTAATCCGTGAAAAGATACTGGAAATCTCATTTTTCAAACATGAAAGAGAATTTTCCCATGTGGTTTTTCTATCTGTTTTTCGATATCGAAACAGAAAAAGCTGTGTGATTCGGTCATTTTCCTAATCACACAGCTTTCATGGTATCTTGTACTTTCATATCTATTAATTCTTTAGACGATTTGCAGCATGGTTCTTTCTTTGGGCAGCTCGGGTTGTGGCGCGTTGACAAAGGTCTGCACAGAGAAATACTGCAGAATGTCCTTCCGCGTCACTATCCCGATGAATATATTATGGGCATCGACAACAGGCACAAAATTTTGCTGCATCGCCAGTTGAAGCAAATCTTCTATATCCGCATCCAAAGATACCGACTGATTATCCCGCAAACGGGGCAGTGCACTGAGTTGTTTTCCCTCAGCTTCCTTCCAAGTCAAACACTCCTGCTCCAACAGTCCCCACAAAAAGTCGCCTTCCGTCACAGTTCCTACATAATGCCCCTCCCTGTCAATAATGGGAATAGCTGTATAGTGATAATATTTCATTTTTTCCAACGCTTGACGCACTGTCACATCACTGTAAATATATGCTACATTTTCTTTCGGAGTCAAGAAAAATAAAACGTTCATCAAAATTCCTCCCTCGTATATGCCATCGTATTTACAATAACAGTATACCTTTTTTCTCCAACGCTTTGGTTCTATTTGTATCCCAAATATATCAAGATTTTGTCAAGAAACCAATTTCCACTACAATTTACTTCTCCCTATCTTCACCTTTTCCTTTTAGTTTATGCGAAAAGAAAAGGACCTGCGCGAAATGGTTTCCCATTTCACGCAAGCCCTCAAACGCTCATAATTTAATATTTTCCATTACATCCGTATGGAGGCACCGTAACGCTCTGCCAAAGCACCGAAAATTTTATCATACACGACGTTGACTTCCTCTACCGTCAAGGTACGGTCAGCCTGGAAGGTCAACGCAAAGGCAATGCTTTTACTGCCAGATACAATCTGTCCGCCTTGATATACGTCAAAAATCCGTACATCGCTAAGCAATTCTGAGCCGACTTCCCAAATTGTCTTTTCCAAATCAGCAGCAGCGACAGTTTCTGATACGACCACAGCCATATCACGGGTAGCTGCAGGGAATTTAGGCAGCGGTTTCACCACAATAGCACCAGTGCCAGCCGCAATCAGAATATCGACATCTATTTCTGCAATATAAACGCGATCATCAATGCCGTAATTGTCCGCAATAGTCGGATGCAATTCACCAAACACACCGGCCTCTTGACCCTGCACATATATATATGCAGCACGGCCAGGATGATAAATGCTGTTGTCTTTGCAAGCTTTATACTCTACATCCGCAATTTTCAGTTCCGCCATCAATTCTTCAATGACACCCTTCAAATAGTAGAAATCATAATCTACGCCGCTCTGCCTCCAGGTCTGCACAGATTTCCCTTTCATCGCAATCCCCAGCATCCATTTTTCATGGGCAAGACGCTCCGGCGTCAATTCCCCTTCCAATAAAAATATTTTGCCCAATTCAAAAACAGCAATATCATCGTTACGGCGATTGTGATTGAAAAGGATGGTTTTCAATAAGCCAGGCACCATGCTGGTACGCATATATCCCTGTTCCTCTGACAACGGATTCATAATCGGAATGCTCTGCCGGCGAACATCCCCCTCCGGATAATTCAACTTTTCATCGTGATTCTTGTTGATGAAGCTGTAGTTCATCACTTCACACAGACCTAAACCAGCTAACTTATTGACAATTGCATCACGCATTTTTTGTGCAGCGGTGAGCACACCACGGCTGGAAGCGCCGAATGGCAATGTCTGTGGAATGGCATCATATCCATAAATACGCGCCACTTCCTCTACCAAGTCTTCTGGAATTGAGCAGTCTGGACGATATCCCGGCACCTCTACTGTAATGCTATCGCCGCTTTCCTTTATGATACGGAAATTCAAGCTCTGTAAAATTTCTTTGATTTTTGCATCGGAAATTTCTGTGCCCAACAAAGCGTTGACCTTTTTTAACGGCAATTCAATGGTCACCGTTTCATGCTTTGTCGGATAATTATCAACAGCGCCGCCGACCACAACACCGCCGCCGGTCAGCTGCATCAGCTGTGCAGCCCGTTCTGCTGCGTTAAGTACAGTTTCCATATTGATGCCTTTTTCAAAGCGGATGGAAGCCTCTGAGCGCAATCCCAGTTTGGTAGAAGTGCGCCGTACCGAAACAGGATTGAAATAAGCTGCTTCGATGAATACATCGGTAGTCTGTTCCGTCACTTCTGTGTTTTCTCCGCCCATTACGCCGGCCACGGCCACTGCGCGAGCGCCATCACAGATGAGCAGCATTTCTTCGTTGAGCTGCCGTTCCTGACCATCCAAGGTCACAATTTTTTCATCGGCATTTGCTGTCCGCACTTGAATGCGGTGCTCCGCCAGTTCATGATAGTCAAAGGCATGCAACGGCTGACCATACTCCATCATGACATAGTTGGTCACGTCCACAATATTGTTGATAGGACGCATACCGGCGCATTGAAGCCGGTGCTGCAGCCAAAAAGGAGACGGCTGAATTTTTACACCGCGAATCATTTTCCCTGCATAACGATGGCATAATTCCGGTGCAGAAATCTCTGCTTTCACCAAATCATTGACGTCGTCCTGATCTTCCTGGTAAGTCAATTGGGGCAAGTGTACCTCTTTGCCTAACAACGTCCCGATTTCCCGCGCAACATTTAATACGCTCAAACAATCAGAGCGATTTGGCGTCAAATCCAATTCCAAAATATAATCGTCTAAATCCAATATCTCTGCGATTGGCTGGCCCAACGCAGTATCACTAGGCAATACCAAAATCCCGTCCTTCTGTTCCGGCGGAATCTGGTCCGGCTCAATCCCCAATTCCTTCGCAGAACAAATCATCCCGTTGGATTCAACGCCCCGCAGCTTTGCATTTTTAATTTTTATACCGTCAGGCAGCTCTGCGCCGACTGTGGCAAAGGCAACCTTCTGCCCTGCTTCTACGTTGGGCGCGCCGCAAACTACCTGAATATTGTTCTCGCCGTCCGTTGTGACATGGCACAAATTCAAATGAGTGTCCGGCACCGGTGTTTTGTCCAGCACCAATGCTGTCACTACTCCGCTGACGCCTTTGTTGGTAGGAATGACATGTTCTACCGCTACACCGGCCCGCGTCATCTTCTCCGCTAACGCTTCCGCAGATAAATCAATTTCCACATATTCTTTTAACCAGTTATAAGAAACCTGCATTGGTTTACCCTCCTCTTAAAATTGACGCAGAAAACGCAAATCATTTTCATACATCAGCCGCAAATCGTTAATTCCGTATTTCAGCATGGCAATGCGCTCTACGCCCATACCGAAAGCAAAGCCGCTGACCTGTTCCGGGTCATAACCGCCAGCTCGCAATACATTGGGATGCACCATACCGGCGCCTAAAATTTCCAGCCAGCCGGTGTTGGAACACATGCGGCAGCCTTTTCCATGGCACATGCAACAGGAAATATCCACTTCTACACTGGGTTCCGTGAACGGAAAATAGCTGGGGCGCAGACGGATATTTGTATCTTTGCCGAACATTTCCTGACAGAAAGACAACAGTAAACCGTTCAGATCACTCATGCGAATATTTTTGTCCACCATCAGACCCTCAATCTGGTGGAACATTGGAGAATGAGTCGCGTCATCATCCTTCCGGTATACTTTGCCCGGACAAATTACACGAATGGGCAACGCTCCCTGCTTTGCTTCCATGGTATGCACCTGTACCCCTGATGTCTGGGTACGCAATACAACTTCCGGATTAATGTAAAAGGTATCCTGCATATCCCGCGCTGGATGATCTTTGGGCAAATTCAATGCTTCAAAATTGTAATAGTCGCTCTCAATTTCCGGTCCCTCGGCTACTTCAAAGCCCAAGCCCAAAAAGATCTGCTTCGCTTCCTCAATTACCATCGTAATAGGATGCTTTGCACCATGATTTAAGGCGCGTCCAGGCAAAGTGACATCCAAGGTTTCTGAGTTCAGTCTGGCTTCCTGCAGCGCTGCTTTCATCTCTGTCATTTTACGCTCTAGAGCCTGATTAATTTCATCACGGACTTCATTGGCCAGCTGTCCCATAACAGGACGTTCCTCAGCACTCAATTTTCCCATGCCCTTCAGAATTGCCGTCAATTCTCCTTTTTTTCCGAGAAACCGTATCTTTTGCTCATTCAGATGCTCCATACTGGTTGCTTCCTCTAGCGCCTGTATGGCAGTTTCTTTAATCTTTTTTAATTCATCACGCACAATGATAACCTCCTCATAGAATATAGAACATATCCTGTTCAAAAAGAAAAGACCTTCGTCACAAAGGGACGAAGGTCTGATTTCGCGGTACCACCCTATTTGCCACCACCAAAATGGCAGCCATCTCAAAGCTGTTAACGCCAGCATTACGTTCCGCTTACTATATTTGTTCAGCTAGAATGCTCCAAGGCGAACCCGTTCACTTTTCCAATCCGGGGCTTACAGCCAGTGACCCCAGTCTCTGTAATTGCCTATCTGTGACGGCTCCTCTTCTGCGCATTAAAAATATTTCATTGCTCCATATTATAACAAAGTGCCCGAAGAAAGGCAAGAGAAACTTTACCTGATTTTTTACAAATTCAATCAACTAAATTGCAATATCAAATAGGGCAGAAAGAAAATGAACTTCAAATTCAATCACAGAAGATAAGACACAGAAAAATATAATAAATATGGGACTTTTTTACGGCCCCTTCTCTTCATACAAAAAAGCAAAAACTGTCTACCCAGCTTTTGCTTTTTTTCTGACCAATACTTCAATAGGCTACAACAATTCTTTTTTTACTAATTGCTGACCCATTTTCTGAGAGCCCAATACCCATAATAAATCATCTACATTCAAAATAAAGTTAGGACTCAAATTCAGCATAGGCAGCATGCCCCGTTCTATGCCAATAAGACAGGCACTCCAATTAGATTTAATCCCCGAATCTCGAATACTGCTTCCTACAAGAGAAGAGCCTTTTTTTACAGTAACTGCATAAGCAAACAGCTGCTGATCCTCATGCCACTGATCCTGATTGTCAATAAATTGATGCAGCGACACGTTTGTTTCTCCGCTCTCCACTAAAAGATTCCGTTGTCTGCACATTAAAGAGAAGTTCTCCAAAGCCTTCTCAGTACCTAAAATATACAAACGATCTCCCCCCAGAACCTGCTCATCGCCTTCTGGTATGTTAATATGTTTCCGTCCCCGCAGAATTTTGATAACAGTTATCTGCATGACGCGACCCCATTGTAAATCCTTGAGCTCTTTATCTGCAGCGGCGCAGTCTGCTGTACAAAGAAAAGAGGCAACCTGAAGCTGTTCATCCAACCAGTGATGGGACTTGCCGCTTTCTGTATTTCGCAATTCTTGAAGTTTTTTCTCATTGAAATTGGTCAAGAACCGCGCCTCCATTTCCAAATACCGGCCAATCAGCCAGTCGGAACGGGAGAGCAGAAAAATAACAGGTACTGCCACCATCACCAACAGCCAGCTGGGAATGGGGAACATCAGCACCATAGGACGAATAACCAGAAAGACAGTCACAGCTGTACGCAAACCCACCAACAGCATCAACGGCAAATGATTGGCAAAACTTTGCAGCCATAGTGCTGTAAAATAACGTTTACGGAAAATCATCATCGGCGGCAAAAGCGGTGCCATAACTACATAAATCGCAACGCAGGTCAACACCGCCGCGATTGTTTTATTGGATAATACCTCCGTCAAAGCAGGCCATAATAACAGCCGACCTATTTCACTGATGCCCAAGAGCAAAACACCATAAATCAAAAAACTAACCCCATAGCCTTTCAGAAACGCTTGCCAGTCAGGATTTTTAGGTTGCGTATCCACAGCATTTTTTTCATCCTTATAGCGTTTTACTTTTTCCTGCCATCCCTTAGGTACAATTTTTTCCAGTACTGCACAAATCCCATCGGAACTGCGAATCAGATACGGCGTCGTAAATGTGGTAACTACCGACACTGCTACAATAACCGGATACAAGAAATCACTGGTCACGCCCAGACTGATACCCAAAGTAGCGATAATAAAAGAAAATTCTCCAATTTGTGTCTGACTAGTAGCCCCATACATAGCCGTTTTCAAATCTTCTCCGGCAATCAGCATTCCCGCCGTCAATAAAATCATTTTGCCCACAATGGTTACAACTGTTAAAATAAGAATAGGAATCAAATATTCCAATAGAAGTGATGGCACCACCATCAAGCCCACAGATACAAAAAATACTGCTCCAAACAAGTCCTTACATGGACCAACCAAATGCTCAATTCGCTCGCCATGTACCGTTCCCGCCATAATAGAACCTGCCATAAAAGCGCCCAACGCCGAAGAAAAACCGATGGCGTCGGCCAGCCACACCATGCCGAAGCAAATACCCAAAGCACACACCAAAAGGGTTTCGTTGGTCATAAGATTTTGTGTTTTCTGTAAAAAAGATGGAATCATATAAATACCCAAAAGCAGCCACACTACCAAATACATCATAAGCTTGGCAATGGTGCCAACCAATTCCAGACCGCTCACACCCTGACTGACAGAAATGGTGGACAATATTACCATCAGAAAAATCGCCACAATATCTTCAATCACCAAGGTGCCTATGGTCAGCTTCGTAAATTTTTCTTCTTTTAATCCCAAATCCTCAATAGCTTTTATAGTAATCATTGTCGAGGACATAGAGAGCATACCGCCTAAAAAGATGCTATTCATCGTACTCCAGCCCATTGCAATACCTACAATATAGCCCAGTATCATCATGCCGCCAATTTGCAATAAAGCGGAAATCACACCGGTATTCCCTACCGTGGCCAATTTATGCAAACTAAATTCCAGCCCTAAACTGAACATCAGGAAAATTACGCCGATCTCTGCCCACAAATTGATATTGTTGGCATCACCAATTGTGGGAACAAAACTGACCACCGGTCCAATGAGAAATCCCGCTAAGATATACCCGATTACCAAAGGCTGATTAATTTTTTTACACAATAAAGTCGTTACACCAGCCACTACCAAAAGTAACGCCAAATCTGAAATTAATGTTGCCAAATGCCCCATACGCTCACCCTTCTCTGTCATAAATAATCTCTTTTTGTTAATTATATTCGTGAATTTATTTTGAAATCCCTTTTCCTTTATAAAATTTTTCACAAAGTCTGAAAATATATGAAAAATAACAAAAAAGGCCGAAAAGCTGTGAATTATTCTCACCTGCTTCGTGGCCCTGATTCTTTCCTGCTACACGTTTTTCAAAAACCATTCTTGTTCTAGCGCTTTTTCTGTTCCGATTCCAATACTTGACTAGTGCTACCGCTGATTTCGTATTCGTAATGATGTTCCTTTGTCATCAGTTCAATTTCATAAACCGCCGCACCGTCGTCCTCCGCCAGATGCTGTTTCCAAACCTGCGCATCCCCCGCCTTTAGTTGGGCATGCTGCAGCGCAGCAGCTACTGCTTCTGCATAAGAAATTTCTGCCTGCTGTTCAGCAGCTGAGCGCAAATATTTAGTCTGCTTTTTTTCTAGCACTGCGCCGTCTTTCCCGTCCACCTCATATTCGTATTCAGAATCGCCGACTATTATTTCTACCTCATAAATCAATCTGCTACCATCTTTGTCCAGTTCCACTGAGAAATCCTCCACAGCGCTACGCTCTGTCCCTGCCTCTGTGCAACTAATCTGCAGCGCTTCCTCATAAGAAATCCCTGCTTCACTTGCTTCTTTCTCTGCTGCCTCGTTTTGCTCGACGGACTGCTGCAGCGTACTGTCCTGTTGATTTTCTGAACTTGACTGCGTCGCGCAGCCCCCCATTACTAAACCCAGTAATAACATTGCTGCCAAATATTTCATTGATTGATTCTTCATCCTATTCATCCTTTCATTTTTTATTCTCTTATTCTTATTCTCCAAACACATTTTTATACTAAACTTATTTTTTCTCCTCATGCAATCCTACTGTCTCCACCGCCATCACAGACAGTATATTCTCCTGTACCCGAAAAGAAATATTTTGCGTCCCAAACATCAAACCATAGATTCTCTGGGGATCATTTTGATATGCAGGTCGAGGATCCTGCGCCAAGACTCCCAGCAGCGCTTCCTGTTTGTCCAAGGGAATCTTCATCAACAGTTCCTCGGAAATTTCTACCTGTAAGCCATAAGTTACACAGGCATCAGAAAAACCACCTATTGCTTCTGGATGACTGTCTGTAAAAGGAAGATAGGGTTTGATATCATAGATAGGCGTGCCATCCAATAAATCCGCACCGGAAATATACAGCACAGGACCTAGTTGTTCCTCTACCGCAATTTTCTCCAATCTCACTGAGGATAAGCCAATGGGATTAGGCCGATAAGGTGAACGCGTAGCAAACACGCCCAACCGTTGATTTCCTCCCAAGCGGGGAGGCCGCACAGTAGGCGACCAGGTTTCCCGCATTGCCTGAGAAAACTGCCATAGCAACCAAATATGAGAATATCCCTCCAAGCCGCGCACCGCCTCCACCACGCGATATTCGGGTTCAAACACAATCTTCCCTGTCAAAGATGCTACCAAACCACTTTGTCGCGGTACACCAAACTTTTCCGGAAAATCCGTATGAATTTTTGCAATCACTTTCACGGAAAGCACTCCTTCCTCTTTCCCATTACACACTCCACATAAAACAGTGCTGCCCTATAAAGTCAGCTCACAGTTGTTTACTCTGGTACAGTGGTATCCTGCGCTACCGCTGCCCTCACCTGCTGCACCAGCTGTGGCCTTCGTTCTTCATCATATTGCGCAAATTCTGCCAATGTCCATAGCTGCGCGCCAATGCGCTCCATATCCGCCAAATTCGCCTGTTGAATTTCCATCGTTTGAGAGGAACAGCATTCAGGCAAAACGATCACATTATAATCCAACGCAATCGCATCGTAACAAGTGGTGCGCACGCAGTTAGGCGTCGTTGTCCCAATCAAAACTACCGTTTCAACCCTCAAACGGCGCAACAGTAAATCTAATTCTGTTTGAAAAAAAGCGCTCCAACGCGGTTTTGTCAATGTATAATCACCGGGCTGTGCTTTCATGCCCTCTGGCATTTCACAGCTGCACGCACCTGTACTGCCCGGCAGCATAGCTTTACCGCCTTCTACCCAGCTATGATAACGAGTGGCTTCCACATCGCTGCCGTTTCCGCGATAGACACGATTAACCAAAAAAACAGGAATTCCCTTTTTTCTCGCTAATGTCATAGCCTTAGTACAGGCAGGCACTGTGCTTTGTGCATGTGCGATGCAGTGTGCAGACTGCGCATCCACAAACCCCCGCTCCATATCAATGACAATCAATGCAGATTTTGTTGTATTTTTCATCTTACCCTCCTGTTTGTCCTTCTGTTATTGATATAACCCTTGTGCAATCTCCAGCAATTCCTCCCGCTGTACCTCTGTTACCTTGCTTCCCTTCGGCAGCAAAATCAGATAACCATTTTCCTGAATATAGTCCCTTCCTGTCAGTTCTGCATACACCTGGCCATCACCCATAGCGCGATTGCGGTAAAGCTGAATTGTCGATTTTAATATCGGAATATTCTTGCGATAAGATTTTGTCGTGCCGCGAATGCCAATCTGATATTGTTTTCCTCCGTATTTCACATCTAGCGCCTTGGTGGTCCCATTCATCTGCGCACTGGAAGCCCCTAAGGCAATTGCCGTATCTGACATCGCAGTATAGATATTTCCGCTACTGTCGGCAGCAATAGCTGGCAATAGCGTGCTTCCGCTGAGATACAGCCCGGTACGGCCGTTATTATAATATACCGCACTGCCCAACCGCGCAAAAAAACTTTTCTCTGCCAATTGCTGCGTTGACGGCGCATAATTCTGCATTGCCGCTGAAAAATCACTCAAAGATGTAAACTGATCCAGGATATATTGGCACTGCTTCGTTGCCAGCAACACACTGTTTTTATCCTTCCAAATCAAATAACTTTTCGTGGCTACATGCTGTCCCGCGCCATTATACAAGCGCGCCGTAATGACATGCTGTCCTGTAGCGATATGAGAGATATCCGTCTTTAACACCTTATTGAGATCCCCTTGGGCCAGCAATTCCCCTTTAATGTAGTAAGCCACACTGCCTTTCCTGTTGCTGCTACGCATATTGAGCTTCAGCTGGCCTTGCTGCAATTCCACCGACAGTAGCTGCTCATTGTTATTGCTTCGTGCCAAATAATACTGCCAGCCTGGATAGGTTACTTCCTCTGGCAATAGGTTATCACTATAAATGCCATACGCACCGGCATTCAGCGCTGTAACTGTCTGTTTCAGAGTATTCACTGTATGCATATACACAGCAATCCCATAGCTCTGTAAGGCTTTCGCCAAACCTGTATTGACCAAATCCACAGACATTGTCACTGCATAAATGCCCTTTTCCTGCACAAACTTGGCCAGGTAAGCACTGTTTCGCTCACTGGGCATTTTGTATAAAGTGAGGATGATTTGCTGATATCCTAGCTTATTTACTGCTTCCCATTCATCATATTGATAAATTTGCGGAATAATCTGCTTTACCACTTGAGGATATTTTTTCTGAATAAAAGTCAAAATCTCCACATTATTTTCTTTGGTATCTGTAATGATGTGTACCTGAGGATGCTGCTGCAAAATTTCTGCCAACTTTTCCATCGTCAGCGGCGTATAGTTGTTCAAAACCTTGCATTGCTGATATCGGGCAAAGGATACCGCCTTATTCTGTCCCACTCCCAAATAATAGGATGCCGAGCTTTCCCAATCATGAATCATGGCAATTTCCCCATCAGTGGTAAAGGCCATATCCACTTCTATATACTGATACCCATTGGCAATGGCTTGCTCTAACGCTTCCAGTGAATTGGTGACCGTTTCCCCACGAATAGCACCGCAGCCATGCGCAATCACGCGGGGATAAGAAGCGGCCTGCGCACTTTGCGCAGATTGCAACCAAAATAAAACGCCGCATAGCAATGAGAGCATGATGATTAATATCCATCTTTTCTTCTGTAAAACCATGTTGTCCTCGTCTTCCTTCTATCAAAAAATTTTGCAAAATTTTCTTTCGTTGACGCCAGGCAGCTGCACCGTCTGTACTGTTCCCTGCCCATCCTGTCGCCATTCAGTGTACCATTTTCAGAAAGCAAAATCAAGAGTTGTATGCTCCCCGCTATTGATGAAACATAGCAATCTATTCTTCTATTATTTTTTTACAAGATAATCAATAAATATCCTACTTTCGATTTTTACAGGAACCAAAAATATTATTTTCTGTCTATATTATTAACTGTCAGAATAAATGGTAAAATATACAATATAACCTTTATCTCAATTTTGTTTTAAAAATAGATCGCAAAGGAGTATACTCAAATGAAAAAATTTTTAACAAGCATTTTAATTATTATCATTACCTTCTCTTTGTGTGACACTACCTTCGCGGGAGAAATAACTCAAAAAGAAGAAGCTATAACCTACACCATTATTGTTAATGATACGGTTTTAGATCTTAGTAATTTACCGCTTATCCCCTATGAAAAAATCGGCACTGTAATCATTCCACTTCGGCAAACCAGCGAGGCATTGGGATACAAAGTTGATTGGAACGCTGAAACTATGTCTATTACCATTGATGACGGATACATTCAAAAAGCCACTTTATATAATAAAACAGCTATTGCAACTTTTGAGGGCAAACTGCAAATCATTGACATGAGCCGCGAAATCAAAAATACAGTTGCAACGACAATTCATGATGGCTACACTTACGTCCCTGTGGAGTTTTTTGTGGAATTTCTTAATGATGTGACTATTGAAAACAATGTGATTAAAATTGCACCGAGCAAAGCCGAACTGTGTACTATATAAAGCGCTTCACGCAAAAACGAAATCCCAGTAGCAACCACTACTAGGATTTCGTTTTTAGAATCTATACCGACTAGATAAGCTGTCATTTTCATTTTTGGGACAGGCATACAAAAAAACCACTCAAAAGAGCGGTTTTAGGAAATCGGGATGACAGGATTCGAACCTGCGGCCTCCTCGTCCCGAACGAGGCGCTCTACCAAGCTGAGCCACATCCCGTAAATATAATGCTATAAAATTTACAGCTATTATATTTTAATCCCATCTCTTATTTTTGTCAATACATCTGCCAGAAAAATTTTCCTGCCGCCATGGCCTGGCTCATCACACAGGCACCTGCAACAGGGCTTTCCTGAATAAGAGGCCAGGTATCTGCATGAATTCCTCCTATGGCATACACCGGTTTGTCCACTGCCGCACAAACTTGCTCCAGAAATTCCATTCCTCGCGGTTTCACGCCTTTTTTGCATTCGGTGGGAAATATATGTCCGGCAATAATTCCATGGGCGCCGAGCTTCGCCGCTTGCACCGCCTCCTTTACACTATGCACTGATACCAGCACGTTGCGCATTTTTTGTAGTTGTGCGTGGTATGTCAAAAAAGTTTGATAGGAAAGCTGTATTCGGTCAATTTGCAGTGCCTGCGCCACAGCAAGCTGCTGATTTAGCACGAAAGGCACCGGACGGTCTCGCAGCAGGCGCTGGCATTGTTGTGCCAACTGCAAGTACTCCTGCGCATTCAAATCTTTTTCCCGCAATATGATTCCAGCTACACCAGAATCGGCTAATCGCAATAATTGTTGGAAAAAATCACCGTGACACTGTTTTCGGTCGGTGATGGCAATGATTTGTTTCCTCATAGTATCACACCCGTACATAATCAATATAAACTGGCTGTAAACCACGTTCTTTCAGCATAGCGTCCACTTCGTCAACTGTGCGGGGGTCGGATATCTCAAACTGTTCGTCCCCTTTTTGTTCTTCTTCATGACCGCCTACTCCTACATTTACTCCGGCAGAAATTTTTGTCGCGCACATCCCCACGACATGATCGCGAAATCTAGCCCGTTCTCTGGTCGAGATAGTAATTCCTGCATAGGGCAAAAACAAACGATAAGCCAGCATGACCTGCAAAAGCTGCGTCTCATGCACCTCGTTCGGATTATTGTATGCATTATGAATATAAGGGCGCATGCGAGGGCAGGAAAAGGAAATCTCCGCTTGGGGATATTTCTTTTGTGTGTAATAAGCATGCAGCCCTGTGGCAAAAGCATCCTTGCGAAAATCGTCCAGCCCCAACAGCGCGCCAAAGGCCACACCGCGCATCCCGCCTAAGAGCGCCCGTTCTTGAGCGTAAAAACGGTAAGGATATACCCGTTTGTGACCGCTTAAATGAACCTGTTCATATTTGTCAGGATTATAGGTTTCCTGATATACCGAAACAAAATCTGCACCGCATTGATTCAAATAGCGATATTCCTCACTGTTCAGCGGATAAATCTCAATCCCCACATTTCGGAAATATTGGGCAGCTAGCTTTACCGCCTCCCCAATATATTCTACACTGGAAGCAGTTCGTGATTCGCCGGTCAAAAGCAAAATTTCCTGCAAACCTGTTGCGGCAATCGCCTGCAGCTCCCGCTCTATTTCTTCTGTAGTCAATTTTGCCCGTTGAATATGATTATGACAGTTGAATCCGCAATATACACAATGATTTTCACAATAATTGGCAATATACAGCGGCGTAAACAGGCAGATTGATGTACCAAAATGTTTTCTCGTTTCCAATTGAGCCTTTCTGGCCATCTGCTCCAAATAAGGCTGCGCTGCCGGCGACAACAACGCCCCAAAACCGTTTAGATTCAGATTGGTACTTTGTAACACCCGTTCGACATCCTGCGCAGTATATTGATTGTAATCATAAGCTGCAACACCTGCCAAAACTCGCTCCATAACATCCGATTGAAGGATCTCCATATCGGGCAAATATTCCATATGATTTATATAATTCAGGTTCATCGCTCAATCCTCCAAAAATCCTGTCAAAGGGCTGGAAGCTTCTCCTTGGCCTTCCAGCACGCGGCCCAATCCCGACAGATAAGCCCGACGTCCGGCTTCTATCGCCAATTTGAACGCTGCTGCCATTTCGCCCACATCACCGGCAGTGGCGATGGCCGTGTTGGCCATGATGGCATCTACTCCCATCTCCATGGCTTCGCATGCCTGAGAAGGCCGCCCAATTCCCGCATCTACAATAATGGGCAAATCTATTTCATTCACAAGAATCTGGATAAACTCCTTTGTCGCCAGACCCTTATTGCTGCCGATCGGAGCTGCCAACGGCATCACTGCCGCTGCACCTGCATCCACTAAGGAACGGGCGACATTTAAATCTGGATACATATAGGGCAGCACAACAAAGCCTTCTTTCGCCAAAAGCTCTGTAGCCTTTAAAGTTTCATAATTGTCTGGCAAAAGATATTTGCTGTCACGAATAACCTCTACTTTTACAAAATCACCACAGCCAATGGCTCTGGCCAACCGTGCAATGCGCAAGGCTTCCTCTGCAGTACGCGCGCCTGAAGTATTGGGCAGCAGCGTTACCCCATTGGGAATATACTCTAAAATATTAGCTGCCCCGCCCGCATTGGCACGGCGCAATGCCAGCGTAACTATCTGGGCGCCGCCTTTTTCCGCTACAGCACGCACCAAGTCTAAAGAAAATTTTCCCGATCCCAAAATAAAACGGGAATCAAAAGCATAACCGCCTAGTGTCAATTGATCACCCATCATCATTCACTCCTTTTTACAAATTCCAACTACGGCTCCTGCCATCCCGCCAACAACCGCAACACCATATTCGCCTGATGTCCGGCACAAATCTGCACCCTGGGCGCCCACATGTTCTCTTGCTCCATATCGCTGCTCTCATCGCCACATACGTAAAGCCGTGCCATTTTACGCGCTGTATATATAGCATTGGCGCTGCCCAAACCGGCCATACCTGAACCAGACACAATTATTTTTTTCTTATCCTTCAGCAAAGTATTGATCAACATCGCCTTCGCCGCCGCATCATCTAAAGCTTCGCACACCAAAGGCCACTGCGCGAACAGCTCTGCTGCGTTCTCTGCTGTAATTTTTTCCACACGCACAGTCAGCTGTAATGCAGGATTGATCTGCAACAGCTGCTCTGTCAATGCTTCCGCCTTCAACCGTCCCACATGGCATGGCAGATAATACTGACGGTTCAAATTGCTATACTCCACTCTATCATAATCTATTAGTAAAAGATTCCCTACACCGCTGCGCGCCAACATCACAGCGATATTGGAGCCTAACCCCCCCAATCCGGCAATCGCTACCGCCTTATCTTGATAGCAGCTCACCTCAACCACCTCCAACAAAGCTGACAATCTCCAATACATCATCCGGCTGCAATATCACTAACTGATACTGCGCCCGCTGCAAAATTTCGCCATTATATTCCACCGCAACACGTTCCATTTGATAGTTGTGCTGCTCTAAATAATCCCATACTGTACCACAAAAAGCAGCTACATTTTCTCCGTTTATTTTCATACATATTCACTCCTCTCCTATGAATTCACGATTTATTTTAACTTTACGTTGTTATCATCTGTGTGTTAAACTATGCAGGTTGTATACTACAAATCAGCAGCATACAAAAAGGCACAGAAAAGGAAAACACCCCAGGTGGTGTGCCCCATTCTGTGCCTTGTAAATACAAACTTCATTACAAACCAATTTATTGTTTTTACAATAACGAAAAATCACTGAATTGTCAAGCATTTTTTAATCGTATAAAGTTACTGTAGGAAAAACTTTATGCAAACCGCTCTCTATTTTATACTGCATACAGCACAAAAAATTTCTCCACCTCGGCAAATTTGTGCTATACTAAAATAACAAAATCTGATTTTTTATATATTGGAGGCGTGTTTATGTCCAATCAAATATTGCAACAAAAAATTGATGCAGGCCTGGACGACCATCCTTCCTGGGTCGGTCGTCACACAACCATCGACCACTTGCGGCCAGGAATTACAAAAGTCAGTGCGGAACATCCTGAGCTTGCTCCGGCGCTGCGAAAAATTAAAGAAGACGCTATCAACCATTTAGATACGCTGCTGCCTCAGGCCATCGCGGCCATGGAACGCAACGGATTCCATATATATGTAGCGGAAAATGCTCAACAGGCAGCAGACTATATTGCAAATATTACTGGTGCTCATCTGGTGGTAAAATCTAAAACAAATACCGGAAAAGAAATCGGCATTACCCATCGCCTGCAGGAACAAGGCGCTACTGTATACGAAACCGACTTGGGAGATCGGCTGGCGCAGCTAGAAGGCAAAGGAAAATCTGCGCACACCTTAGCGCCCGCCTGCCATCTCACCCGTGTAGAATGTGCACAGTTGTTATCCAAAGACCTGGGAGAAGAACTGCCCACTGATCCTGAATTATTGGTAGGTGCTGCTCGTCGCGCGTTGCGTAATGCTTTTATGCACGCAGAAGTAGGTATCAGCGGCGCTAATGCCATTGCCGCAGATACCGGTGCTATCCTGCTCACAGAAAACGAAGGAAACATCCGCTGTGTGACCAGCATTCCTCGCGTGCACATCGTGATTGCCGGTATAGAAAAAATTGTGCCCAATTTCACCGACGGTCTCACCGTCGTGCGTACTGCCTCCACCTATGGATGCGGTCAAGATATCGGCACCTATGTATCCATCATTGATGGTGTGAGTCATTTTTCTAACCCTGCAATGGATTTCTTGCAATATGCTCAAGGTCCAGAAGAAGTCCATGTAGTATTTTTGAAACAGGGACGCCAGCAAGCCATCAATCAAGGATATCAATCCGTATTATATTGTCTCAACTGCGGCGGTTGCTTGAATACGTGTCCGGTTTATAACTCCATCGGCGAAAATTTTGGTTACAAATATATCGGCGGCCGCGGTACTGTCTTTAGCGCCTTCCACTCTGAAGATAAAAGCAAATTAGACGAAGCAGGGCTGAGCCTGTGTATCGGTTGTCAACGTTGCGTAGAATCCTGTCCTTTAGAAATGCCGGTACCGCAAATGATTCAGAGACTGCGTGAAGAACAAGCGCAAACTCAAGGCAATGGTTTGGTCAAAAGCGGCGTATTCCATATACTGAGCACCAACGCACTGTCGCCACTCATGAAGGTAGGCCGTAAATTTCAAGGCATCGCTTTGAAAGAGCAACCCCAACACGAAGCACTACTCCGTTTCAATGCCAATAAAATCGGTATTGCAGGCATTCCCAAGGATCGTCTGCTGCCAACTTTGGCAAAACAATCATTTCCTGAACTGATTGCAAAAAAATCGCCGCTGAAAAAGCCAAAAAGCAAAGTGGCATTTTTCGCTGGCTGTCTGGTGAATTATGCCTATCCGCAAATTGGTCTGGACTGCTACGACGTGCTCATGGCCAATCAGGTACAGATGGTTACCTTTAAAAATGAAGCCTGCTGCGGTCTTCCTGCTATCATGAGCGGTGACACTAAGGCTGCAGAAAAAATGGCAAAGGAAAATATTCATCTGCTCAGCAGCAAGGAATACGACTATCTCATTTTCACCTGCCCTTCCTGCGCCGTCACCGTAAAAGAGGAATGGGAAAGACTATTAGCCCACTGCGATGACGAAACACTTTTGGCTCAATATAAAGCAATACAAAGCAAGGTCATAGACCTCAACGATTATCTGGTAAATATCCTGCACATTCAACCACCTGTCCTAAAGGAACCAGTGTCCGTTACCTGGCATGACCCTTGTCATTTGGTGCGCAGCATGCATATTTCCCATGAACCACGGCAACTACTGCACCAGATGGGCGTTGAATTGCAGGAAATGAAGGAACCTAATGCCTGCTGTGGATTCGGTGGCAGTTTCAGCCTGTTCCATTATGATGTGTCCCGCAGTGTCAACGATGAAAAAATCGCACAGATTGCCGACACCCAGGCACAATACGTCGTGACCGGCTGCCCTGGCTGTATGATGCACCTGAAAGACGGTCTGTATCGCAATCACAGTGCGCAGCAAGCCGTCCATATTGTCAGCCTGCTGGCCAAAGCTTATCGTCAAGGAGGAAATACTCAATGAATATTTACGAACCGCAGACCATTCGCCAAGAATGCATCAACAAACAACAGCAGCTCTTGGAACAGGCCGTTGCAGCTTTGCGCGCCAAAGGCTGCATCGTACACATGGCAAAGGACAGTGCGGAGGCAGTTGCCATTGTTGCTGAGCTTTGTCCTGCAGAGCAAAAGGCTCTGTGTACTTTTGCACCGGAATTGAATGAAATCAACTTGCAGCAAGTCGTCCCCCATGCAATACAGACAGATTTGGAAGCCATTGTTTCACAGAGATTGAAGCAGCCATATATAAATCCCCGCCGTGCGCCATTAGACAATGTAGCGCCAGAACAAATTACAGAAATTTTGCAGCAATATTTCACGGAAGGAACAACAGCTGCAGATGCAAAAGCCTTGTCCGGAATCATAAAAAGACAGATCATCACCTCTGCAGATAAAGCAGATTGGGGAATCACCGGACTAAGCGGCATTGCTGCCGATACCGGCACCATCATCCTAGCCGAAGATCAAGGCAATGAACGCCTGGTATCCAATATTCCAACCCGTCATTTAGCCATCGCCGGGCTGGAAAAAATTTATCCTTCCAATGATACTGCTTTGGAAAGTATTCACGCCGCTTGGCAAGCAGGAAGCCGACAGAATACGCCTGTATACTATTCCTATATCACAGGCCCCAGCCGTACCGGCGATATCGAGGGAATTATTGTCTGCGGAATGCACGGACCTTTGGAGGTCCATGTTGTTCTCTTAGATAATGGCCGCAGCCAACTGCTGGCTGCTGAAAAAGGCCAAGTACTCAAATGTATTGAATGCGGCGCATGCAGCACTGCTTTACAGGATTGTACCATCGGTCAACCAATTCCAACGCCGCTTACCTGTAAATCATTGGCATTGACCAATCTGCACACACCAATACACATTTCTGACACCCAATGGAGCGCCCTCAACTTCCATTGCCCAGTAGGAATCAGCAAAGAGGATTTGCAGAACGCGATGGAGTAACAATATTACCCAATTCCGCTTTGTTCAGGAAAGCGAAAAATGAGTCATTAAACTTTCCAAAATATGCAACACAGACCATAAAGGAAATACTTTGTTGTTTCAAAATTGGAGGGATATATCGTGGAGGAAGGGTTGGGAATAAGTGAGGGAACAATCGCACTGTTTTTCATTGCATCCTATTTTATTATCAAATGGGCAGTAAAAAATGACGTGAAAGAAGCCTATGAGGAGATTACCGGAAAAGAAATAAAGGACGATTTGGATGAATTTTTAGAAAAAGAAGCTGCGGAGAAAGAAAAACTGAAAAAAACTATAAACTAATGAAACGCACTCGCAGTATAGAGCTGATGGGCAGTATTTTCATATTTACATTGAAAATTTAACAATATCCTATAAAAATGCGGCGGTATGCAACTCCATCTGGAGGCATACCGCTCTTTATTGCCCAAGCCTGTTTCCCACTCTGCATATGTTTCCTTCAAACTAAATACTGAATAGAGTCAAATCTATAAACTCCCTTGCTTCTTTTCTCTGAATCAGCCCTGCACAGGAATATATCCTGCTTTCTCCATAGCTACTTTCCCTTCGGCAGTCAAAATCCAATCCCGCAGCCGTCTGGCTGGGCTGTCTTCCGCCTCTTCAGCACGAATCACGACATAGTATTCATTGAGCAAGGGATAACTGCCGTCGGCGATGGTTTGATCGCTGGGCAGAACGCCGTCAACAGCCAGCATGTTCAACCCAGGCTGTTGATACATATAGCTGGCATAGTAAAATACCGAATAGCCTAGCGCGTTGCCAGTATTGTTATAACGGGCCAGTTCATCAATCAGCATCCCCATCTCTGCCGGCTTCAGCTCTTGCGGCGCTGCCATAGGTGTTTCGTCCTTCATCAACAGCTTCATAAACAGGGACTGACTGCCGCTGGTTTCTCCGCGCTGATAAGGCACAATGGCCGAATCGTCACCGCCCACTTCGTTCCAATTGGTAATTTTTCCTGTATAAATGTCAATGAGCTGCTGCTGGCTCAAATCCTTTACCGGATTCTGCGCATTATTGATAAACACCAAGGCATCCCGTCCTATGGGCGTGATCTCCAGAGCGACGCCGGACTGTTCCACCAGAGCCTTAGTTTCTTCGGCGGCTTCATAGACCAATAAAATATCTGCTTCTCCATTGGTGATATTTTCCCAGGCCAACGGCGTTTTCTGGCAGCTGGTCAGATTTTCCGCTTCTTCTAATGAGATGTCGCACACCTCTGCCATCACTTCCGCCATCATCGGCAGATTCGCTGTGGAGCCATCCATTACAGGATACTCCTCCACAGAGAGCTGCAGGGATACCTTTTCAGGCTGCTGTCCATCTTCCTTTGCTGCAGACTTCTCTGTGCAGCCGGTCAAACACAACACCATCATTGCCACCAAAAGCGACAGCGCAATCCATTTTTTCTTCATTCTAAAAACCTCCTACGATTAAAGTTTGTCAGGCTATCTTCCCAGCATCGGTTATTTTCAGGTCGATGCTGCCCAGACTCCCGTTTTTGTCCATTTCATCTAGATACGTTTATAATACTCTAACTTCAAAAAAAATACAAGCCAAAGGCTACGCACGCTGTTTTCACGCATAGCTCTCAGCTTGTATTGCACACTTTCATTTTTTTCTAAAACGGAAACGACATTTACAACTGGTAAAAGGCCATGCCCACAGCCCCCATGCCGATATGCGTACCAACAACGCTACCAATCTGTAAATAAATAAAGTCATCACAGTTCACATGCTCTTTCACACGTTCTACGATATATTCCGCAGTTTTTTTGTTGTCACAGTATCCCATAGCACAGTACAATTTCTTGGAGGGGTCTATTTTCTCCAAAAGAATCTCTATCAGCCGTTCCAGGGCCTTATTATCCTTATTTCCCCGCACCTTGTCCTGTACATTAATTACGCCGTCAGTAAAACACAATACCGGCTTAATATTCAGCAATGAGCCAAATAAATGACTGGCTTTTCCAATTCGCCCGCCTTTGTGCAGATTATCTAACGAATCTAACAAAAAGTAAAGACGTTGCTTTTTCACTATCTCATCCAACACCTGAAGTATATTGTCTGCGGAATCGCCCACCTCTACCATTCGCGCCGCTGCAATAACCAAAAGGCCCAGCCCCATGGTAGCAATTTTGCTGTCAACATTATGCACGGTAACTTCCTGTGCCACCAAGCCCGCTGCCAAAACACTGCTCTGATACGTACCACTTAACGCAGTAGAAATATGGATGGAAATAATCTGCTCCGCACCCTCTGCCGCCAATTGCCGATAAACATCGGCAAACGCTGCCGGAGACGGCTGTGAAGTAGTCGGCAATTCTTTGCTTGATTGTAAAAGCGCGTAAAACTCCTCATTGGTGATATCAATTTTGTCTTTATACGCCTTTCCGTCTGCAAAAACAGTCAGTGGTACTACTGTAATGCCGTAACGTTCCACCAGTTCCGGTGTCAGATCTGCTGTGCTATCTGTCACTACTCTGATTTTTGACATTACGCTCCTCCTTTATCGGTCGCTTCTAAATGAAGTCTATTCCACCGAAATTAAATAAGAATATACAGCCTGTGCGCCATGATACAACTCAAACTCCAGCTCTGTATAAACTTCCTGCAAAGCTTCCAGCAATGCATCAGCAGCTTCAGGTTCCACATCGGCGCCGTAATATAAGGTTACCAGTTCTGCATCCTCTACATCCATCACCGCCAGAGTGTCCTTCACGAGCTGCTCCATATCGTCGCCCACAGCCTTGATTTTGCCCTCTACGATGCCCAGCAGCTGCCCTTCCTTGATGGAGAACTCATCTATCGAGGTATCGCGCACGGCATAGGTCACTTCCGCAGAACGCACATATGCCATGGAGCTGCGCATGGATTCTGCATTTTCTTCCAACGTGCCTTCGCTGTTATAGGCCATCAACGCTGCAATGCCTTGGGGAATGGTGCGGCTGGCCACAACCTCCACCTGTGTTGTTTCACTCAACTTGGCCGCCTGCTCTGCCGCCATGATAATATTTTTATTGTTGGGCAACAATATCGCAGCATCGGCATTTACCCGCTCAATAGCTTTCATGAAGTCCTCTGTGCTGGGATTCATCGTCTGACCGCCAGTGATGACATAGTCCACACCTAGGCTGTCGAAAATCTCGTTCAGCCCTTCTCCAGCGCTCACAGCAATTACCGCCATCTGCTTATGCTCCGTCGACCCGCCGACTTCTGCGTCCGCTACACCAAAACGCTGGCTCTGCGCTTTCATATTTTCAATTTTAATATCATTCAAATCACCGTATTCGACAAAATACTCCAAAACCTTGCCTGGACGGTTAGTGTGCACATGCACCTTGGTAATTTCACCGGTACTCACAACCAGCACGCAATCTCCCAAATCGCTGAGATAGGCGCGGGCTTCTTCTGCATCCACATGCCGTTCTTTGCTATGCACAATCAATTCTGTGCAGTACTGGAATGTGATTTGGTCGGGATGGATATGATATTCGGGATAATCATTCTCCGCCACTTGCTCCGTCTTATTCTCCGTAGCAAAGTTCATCTGTCCCGTCAATCCGGTCAGCATCCCTTCCACAAAAGTCAACAGCCCCTTGGCTCCGGCGTCCACAACGCCTGCCTGTTTCAGCACCGGCAAAATTTCCGGCGTGCGCTCCAAGCTGCGATAGCCTTCTTCCAGATAGACCTTCAAGCAGTCTTCAATGGTAAAGTTCTCCTGATACATCGCCGTTAAATGCTCACTGGCTTCGCGGCATACCGTCAGAATGGTTCCTTCCATAGGTTTTACCACCGCTTTATAGGCCGCTTGTACACCACCTGCAAACCCTTCCACAAAGCTGTACGCATCGGCCTCGTTTCCCTTTGTGATAAAAATCTTGGAAATCCCGCCTAAAATCTGGGAAAGTATCACACCGGAATTACCGCGAGCGCCCATTAGTGCGCCGTAGGCCATTTGTTCCGCCACCTTGCTCACGCTGATCTCTTCTTCGGGAATCTGCCCCAAAAAGCGCGCTACAGAATTCAGGGTAAGTGACATATTAGTCCCTGTATCACCGTCTGGCACAGGAAACACATTCAAACTATCAATTGATGCCTTATCTGCATTTAGTTTGCTGACTCCAGCCAAAACCATATTCATAAACAAATTTCCATCAATATGTGTATAATCCACTACAAGATCCTCCTCGTTTTACCGATAAGTCTATCTTATAATCATACATCATTCTGGAGAACTTTGCAATTTTATTCTCTAAATTCCCGAAAAATTTTTCTATACACATAATCAGAGCTATACATTGCCCTTCCATGAGGATACGATACTCTGCGTAATTTTAATAGTACTCATTGATATAGTTGCTCTGCGGCGGCCATAGCTGCTGTAGCAACTGAAATGCCCGCTCATCCTTCACCTGAAGCAGCTGCTGTCTCTGCAGCTGCGCTGCACTGCGCGCTCCCAAAACCAATTGGCTCAGTCCATCAATGGTAATATCCACATCGGCACAGATTTCTCCCCCTGAAGCGACAGGCTGCACCTGTGCCCTGCCTTGATACAGTTCCACAGAAAAGAAACCATGATTCCACTGCGCAAAATCATCTTTTACATAAAGTAAAAGCCTTCCATCTATTTGAGGATACTGAATACTTCTCAGACATTGGGTTACATCCACAATGCGGGCCATCAAAAAGGGATAGCGCACTGCTTTTTTCTTTTCCGACGCCAGAGAAAACATCAACTCGTCCTCATCGGGGAGCTCCAGCCAGAGCAACTGCTGTGCAGGCACAGCTTCCAGCAAAAAATGCAGCAGTCCCGCTTTTGCCGCCGCATTGCACCAAGCCATTTCCCGAATGAAGATTTTGCCGCGTAGCGGCACCCACAGACAATAGCCCATTGCCTGTCCATCCCTTTCCAGCAGATAACACGCTGTATGCTCCAACGCCGCGTCCTCCATCAAAAGCTGCCACTGCTGTGCGCTGCGGCACACCGCGCCATGATAGTGCTGCACAAACTGGTTGTAAATGAGCTGCAAAGCAGGAATGGCCTCCACAAGCCCCACTTGACGGATGTGCCCCCACGGATGCGCCGCGCAGCGCAACTCCTGCGGCTTGATTTCCATTTGCTGATGAAAATAACAAAAAGGCCAGCCATAACGATAATAGAACTGGCCTTCAAAAGGCATCAATAAGCTGATACCTTGCCCTCGTTCCCTTTGTGTCCGCAGGCATTCCAGCAACAGTCTGCGGGCACAGCCCTGGTTTCTGGCCTCAGGCAAGGTATCCACACCCACAATATACGCCGCCGGCACCTCCGCCCCCCGCAAAGCGATTGTATACGGAATCATCTGCGCCGAGGCCAACAGAGTATCGCCTGCAAAAATTCCCAGCGTATTTTCTTTTTGATAATAGCGCTGAAAATACCACTCTACAAAAGCAGACGTATCGTCAAAGCATTGCGTCCACAATGCCTGTACCTGCGCACCATCTTTCTCTTTTGCGAAACGGCAGACTGCCTTGTCATGCATTTTTGAAAACTCCCTTGTATTTTTTCACTAATTGTACCGGCTGATAGGACAATTTTGCCTTGCGCAGGCCTTCATCGCCGGTGTCCTCCTCGCGATTCACAAATTGTACATCCGGCCACGCATGCAATAAAAATTCCTGATTGATCGCGCCGTACAGTCCATTGACCAGACCGTTGGCCTTTTCCACATGAATTACTACTGTATTGTCGTTGAGCATCTCGCCCATGGTGAATGCTTCAATTTGTCCCTGAATCCGAATCACAGCGCCCACATAGTCCAATTCCTCAAAAAAGTCCAGAGCTTCACGGATTGCTTTCTTCTCACAAATCAAGCCGTCGCTGAATTTGCCGCTGCATTCTTTTTGTTTGCACCACAAATTGATATACTCCCATACTTCCTCACGCATATCGGCAGTAAGGGGCTCATAAACATGGTCGGGATAATTTTTGTGGAAATTGCTGAGATGATTTCGTTTGCTGTGATATTTGCGACCCTTCAGCTCACGTAAATCCGCTCCGTTGTATAGATAGTCCTCCAAATCCCTTTCCTCTTCAAATTCAAACATTCCGGGACAGGATTGCTCCAGCATAGCGCGCAGCTCCTCGGTCACTGCCCGCAGCATCAGGGGTTTCCCCTGCTGTGCAAAGTATTCCCGCATTTGTAAGATTACGCCCTGCACATCATGCTGCGCGTAATCCCCATAAGGGGGCAAAATCCAACTTTCATCGCTTTGCCCCGGCTTGATTACCAAAAGACCATCCACGACCGTCCACTGCACCGCATAGCAGTCCCGCCATATAAATAGATTTGTAAAGGTACATTCAGAGTTTTGATATTGACCCTGCTGAAAATATTCATCGATTATCTTTTTGTCTTCCAATTTTAAGTTTTGAAATTCTATCATTTTCCTCACCCAAGTTATATTATACACAGAGTATGAAAAAAGCAAACCCTATTTTTACAGAGCTGTTTTTTCTATCGTATTACTTCTTCCATAAATCTGTTCTTTCCTTTTTTTCTGCTTCATTGTATGATAACAGATAGATACATAGAAAAAGGAGCGCTTCGCTATGAACCAGAAATCTTATCACAAAGCCGACCATCTCACCATTCTTTCTGCTAATTGCATCAATCGCATCAGTCCTCTGGCCAACTGCGCCATCTGTCAGCAGCTCTGTCCGGCGCAGGCATTGGCCTTCACCGAGCAGCACTGGCAGGCTGTCGACTGCACACTTTGCGGCTTATGCGTTTCTGCCTGCCCTACCGGAACATTCCAGATTGATTATCCCGCTCTACTTTCCCTACCTAAAGCAGAGCCGCTGCAGCTCTGCTGTGCGCGCAACGCTCTCGCGCCCCAGGAAGCGCTGCGCCTGAATTGCCTGCAGCAGCTTTCGCCGCTGACAATATTGGAGCTGTTGTATCGTCACGGTCATATCACCCTTTACCTTACGCCCGCACTGTGCCAGCAATGCGCCCATCAGTGGTATGCCGTGGGTCTGCAGCAACAGCTGGCGCAATATCAAATTCCTTCCGAACGGCTGCAAATCATACTGCAGGAACCGCAGCTTGCACAAGACAAAAAAAATAATTCACGGCGCGCGCTGTTCCAAGAGCTTTTTCAGCGCACAGAAACCCAATCAAAAAAGGCGCTGACGCACAACTTCCAAACCCTTGCCGCCAATCCTATCTTTGCCGGAGAAGAAACGCAAGAAGAAGCCGTGGCATTTCCCAGCCGTCTGCCCCTTTATGCATTCTATGCAAAAAAAGAGCTGCCGGTACATTCCGGAGACACACTGCCCTTTCGCGCGCTTTCCTGCCAGGCCTGCAACTTTTGTGGCGCCTGTGCGAATCTTTGTCCTACCCAGGCCCTGACAATCACAACAACGGACAGCGACAGCGAAATTCCCCAAAAGGAATTGCTATTTCACCCCGAGTTGTGTATCGGCTGCAATCTCTGCCAGCAAATCTGCATGCAGCATAAACTGCAATGGGAGGACTTCATGACCCAGCAGCAATTCGTACAAACACCCCACATCCTTGCCCAAAGCAGCGAAAAAATTTGCAGTCAATGCGGCCATGCCTTTTATCAATGGCCGCCCAGCGATGAAAAAATCTGTCCCTATTGTCACTAAACAGGCAAACGATATTCGGCAAGAGAAAAGCTGCTGCATTGTATACTTTGACGACACAATGCAACAGCTCTTTTATTTTTAGTCAGTCCATTATTATTTTATCATGGATAAGAGACAATTTCCAGTGTCACTTCTCCAACGCCTTTCCCCAGCATGCCCAGTTCTTTGGCCGCAGCAGTAGACAAATCTATCACTCTGCCATAGGCATAGGGACCGCGGTCGTTAATTCGCACATTCACCGAGCGATTATTCCATTTGGCTGTCACGCGCACCACCGTTCCAAAGGGCAGCGTTTTGTGCGCCGCAGTCAACGCGTCCTTATTGTAGGCTTCCCCGCTGGAAGTCCTGCGCCCCTGGAATTTAGCTCCGTAATAGGAAGCGATTCCTCTTTGATATACATCCCCGCTGCTGGCAGTTGCGCCTGTTGCACGAGCCTGCAACCCTGCTGAACGGGATACCGCAGGCGCGGTGGTTTTTTGATACACTGGCAAATTCAAAAGTTTTTTGTAACTAATCCCGCCATTTGTAGGATTAAAAACCGTAGCCTCTTTTTTCTTTTTTTCATCGCACAAAGTCAATACACTTTTTTCTTTGTTCCACACCACAGCGCAATTCATAACGTCGGCATAAAAATGAACCGGCAGATACAAAATGCTGTCCTCATGTCGCAAAGCGTATTTTTTTTGATCTACACCATAGGCTTCACACTTTTTCAAATCAACAAGCAACTGGTAGCGTTCTCCACCTGCAGTGATAATCACTTTGTCCTCCGCCTCACCAATTCCCCAGCTTACGCTGGCGCCATAGGCACTCAGCACCTCCCGCAAAGGCAAATAGGTGACATCTTCGCTTTTAATCGCTGCATTCTCGCATTTTATTGTTTGTGTCCTATATTCAATCGTTAAGCTGTCTTCTTCTGCGTCATAAAATGCACCTGCATCCTCGGTTTCGGATACAGCTCCTCCTTCGGTGGCAGCGTACACTGGTAAAACCAGCAACAACAAAGAAAGTGTCAAAAAAGGCAGAAGTAAAAACTTCTTCATTGGCGACTCCCCTTTCCATCTGAATTGACACTATTATACCAAAAAAAAACGTTTCCGTAAAGTAAAATTACATTTATATACATTTATGTAATTTTGCGCTTTTCACTTGATATCAGATTTCCCATTTTGCCATTAAACTATGTACGCAAAAACTTTTTCTTCCCATTCGCTAAAAAATGCCGTTTCAACAAAAAACGGCTCAACAAAGCCATTTTTATCCTTTACTATAAAATGGAATAACACAAGGTATCTTTTATTTTTATACTATAAAACTTCTCATTTCATTTTGTGGAAATCATCATTTTATATACAAAAAATGACCTCGATTTTCTCTGTTCGAGGCCATTTTTTTCGTATAATTTAATTACAAAGTGGTTACAATTTATAAAAAATACACAAAAGGAGGCATTCCTGTGCAGAAACGTGCTTATTTTTTGCAAATCTGCTTTGCAATTCTTTCCTGCGTACTTTTAGGAAAGCTGGCATATGAAGAATTATATCGCAGCGCCCTTCTCACTGGCACACTCAGCCCCCAGTCAAGCTGGGTTATATGGCTGCAGCAACTGATACAGAGATTTTAGCTACTGTTTCGTGCCCCAGTAAATCGTCGCAGCGCCAAAGCCCACGCCTTTATAGCTGGCGTCCCGCATACCGGCGTTTAAAAACATCTGTTTAATCTCTTCCTGAGGAGGTAAGGTCCGTAAGGACTCGGCCAACCAGGTATACGCCGGAAACTTCTCAGCGATTTTTTTATTTTTATCTACCGCATGGCCCATTATCGGCACGATTTTATAATAGTAGATATTGAAAAACCATCTGAATAAAAAGAATTGGGGTACTGACACGTCAATGCAGACCACACGCCCGCCCGGCGCCGTAACCCGAGCCATCTCGGAAATTGTTTTCTGGATATCCACTACATTGCGCAGTGCAAAACCATTGGTCACCGCTTGAAATGTATTATCCGCAAAAGGTAAGTCCATGGCATCTCCCTGCACAAAAGACACATTACGGTAGTGAAGCTTTTCCAGCTTGGCATTGGCCACATCCAGCATATTCTGCGTAAAATCCAAACCGATTACTTCCCCCGCCGGCCCGACCAGTCCACGTTGCTGGAAGGTCATCTCACCAGTACCACAGCACACATCCAGCCCTTTATCACCGACCTTTAACTGCGTTTTCTGCACCACAATTTTTTGCCAGCCCTTTAACATGCCCCACGTCATCTTATCATTCATCTGGTCATAGCTATCTGCAATCTCCGTAAAAACTTCCTGCACATATTCCGACTTTTGCTCCATTCCCAATCCCTCCGCTTTTCCTCATCCATAACCTGTTTACTGAATCAATCTTTCTGCTTTTCTTAAGGTCATGCATCTTATTATCAGAAATCCTAATTTTTTACCAGGTCACACTTTTTCAGTATCCTTGCTTCTAAACCACTCTGCCAATCAATACTTCACTACACACATTCTTAGCTAAAGAAAAAAGCAGAACCTTTAAGGCCTGCTTTCGTTGGAGCGGAAGACGAGATTCGAACTCGCGACCCTCGCCTTGGCAAGGCGATGCTCTACCACTGAGCCACTTCCGCATATGAAATTGAAATGCCTCGAACCGGAATCGAACCAGTGACACGAGGATTTTCAGTCCTCTGCTCTACCGACTGAGCTATCGAGGCGAACACGACGCAGATGGGAATCGAACCCACGACCTCCAGCGTGACAGGCTGGCATTCTAACCATCTGAACTACTGCGCCACATAAAGAATGGGAGTTGACGGGATCGAACCGCCGACATTCTGCTTGTAAGGCAGACGCTCTCCCAGCTGAGCTAAACTCCCACATTCTCTGCCGCCATGTGTTTTTGTGCCTTACCTCTTAGCGACATTGATTATTATATATGTATCTCGTCTTTATGTCAACACTTTTTTTAAAAATTTTTCATTTTTTTTTACATTTTATTTTCCCTATCTAATAAGCCCTGCTGTAAAAAGCTTTGAATCCCATGATGACATCTCTTACACGAATTTTCTCTCATACAGGTCTCCCTTTCCCTTTTGCTCACTTCCCTCAAAACCACTATTTCCACACCCACAGAAGTATGATAAAATAGAACACATATAACACAAACGAAATTTGAAAAGGAGAACACTATGCCACTTCCTATAGCAGAAACATTTGAATTGCTATTTGAAAAAAATAATCGTATTGCTTATCAGGCCTTGCAGGAGCTACAAAACGAAAGTGAAAAAAACAATTGCCTTTCTCCTTATGTCGATAGATTAAGCGATATGCTTGACAATGAAAATTCCTACATTCGCACAAGAGGGCTTGTATTGCTGGTCTATTATGCAAAATGGGATGAAGATTATAAAATTGACGAATTGCTCGATAAATTTTTGAGACACATAACAGATATCAAACCCATTACGGCCAGACAATGCATTAAATTGTTGCCTATCCTCGCAACGCATAAACCAGAATTAAAGGATGCTATTTTTTCCGCACTTTATAATGCGGACATATCTATTTATGACGACAGCATGCAACCACTAATTCGTAAAGATATTCAAAAAGCATTGAAAGAAATACAAAAATTATAAAAAACACAAATAGCAATTCAACACAAAATTTTTGCAATTTTATGATAAATAATTAAAGATCTTTATTAAAAAACAAATTCATACAAAAAACTTTTTTAAATCAACACCTACAAAAAGTTCTAGAAATTGAAGAAGGAATATTGACAAAGTCATAGGTGGACAAATCGTTGAACATGAAGGGATGTTGAACCCTTTGAATTTCGGGATATATCACTTGATTAAGTCCATATAAAACTCATATTTTTATTTGTTAAGCAGAAACAAAGTCAATCAAGCTTATTCAGTTTTTCAAAGTATTGCTAACAACTAATAGACAAGCCCTTTAGCTGTCAGCAACCTTTTGTCATGATGTAAATCGTTTTATCATTTTATTTTTACTACAAATTCAACTTTGTCTATGTATGTTTATAATCAGTAATTAATATTTATGACGTAGAGTAAAATAACCCCTTAATTATAACGAAATAAGAACGCAAATTCGGATAAGTTATTTCATAAAATTCACTTATAACTTCGTGTTCTTTGCACTTTAAAGTATCATATTGACACTTTGGAATACTCATTGATACTTTGGTGATACTAATGTACACTATTATGTACATAAACACCGTTATTGTTGATAAGGTATAATAAGTTGCGCAAATTTCAGATAAGAAAAAGAGAGACATAGATTGCAGACTCTGGTAGAATGAAGTCACC
>CAJUDO010000025.1 GCA_910585405.1 uncultured Peptococcaceae bacterium
TATCCACACTAGACACTAAAAGATATAGAAATATTACCTACTTTCTTTACTCAAATTTCGTTGTATTATAATCATTAATTAACGGGAGATTGTTCTTGATTACCCCCAAATTTAATAAGCGCTCTATGAAACTATTTTTCCAATCTAAAAAATAAAATACTACTTCATTAGGAGTAGTATTTTATGACTTTTCTGAAGGCAATACACCACGAATCGGACAGAACTTATAATTTCGCTCATTTCTACTATTATATCGATTGTCAGGATAAAGGTCATGGAAATAATCTATAAAATATACTCGGAAAATATTTCCCTTTATCGTACCTACAATTCTAATGCTATCTTGAAATCCTAATTGAAATAAATCCTCTGCATCAATCTCTTGTTCATATACTCTGTCATTAGAAAATAGCTTTCGTATAACTGATCTTGCCAATTTGTCTTTATCTCCTTCAATTTTATGGCAATGATCATAACCTCTTCCATTAATTAGTGTTGAGAGAGTATATTCGGAAAGTAAACTCACATTTTTCATCAACGTTCGAAACTGCTCCACATAATCATCAGCATTCTTTAGATAGTTATTAAAACCACTATGCGATATCGAACAAAATGAAGTTTTAGACGAAAAATCAAATATAACATTTTTCGTTCTATAAGAATCATCAGGAACAATATTTGAAGCTATACTCTTCTTTGGTTCAAGCAAATTATTTATTCTCTTATCCCTTTTTGCCATAAATCAACCTTCTGTTAACCGGCTTGAATAGCAATCAAATATAATCTCATCACTGATTGCACAATTACAAGGTTCAAATTTTCTGGCGCCATTTCTTGCAGCTAACCATGGATCTTCTTGATGTGTTAAACTTTCTAATTGATTCCCATTATAAACGCCATATACATCTTTAACCTGTTCTAATAAGTCAAGATCATCTTCATTAAAATCTACAATATCTCCAGTATATTTTGGAAGTGTACTACTTCCATAACCTTTATATTTTCTATACAAGTCAGGAAAAACTGGCCCATGAATCCAAGCTTCTACTCTATTATCGAAAAATTTATTTTCAATATTATCTGCATCTTCATTGTTAAATGCAATATACCAAGCATATGCATAGTACACTAATTTCTGTAACTTTTTATGTGTCATATTTTCAATATTTGCAAGAAACCAATTTGCTACATCAAAAACAGTATACATAATATCATCCCCTTTGATTTTAGTATATTCCAAAATGAACTTTTCCACAATAAAAAATATAGAAAAACAACAAAAAACATATAGAAATTTAAAAATCTAAACCTATTTAGTAAAATAAAAAACAACAGCCCAGCAACTATGCTTCTGCATAACCGCTGGGCTTCTCTCTCACTTCTTCGTCAATACCGGAACACTTCCCTGATTGCTCACAGTAGCATCCAACAACTGCGCCAACTGCCGCACCGAAAAATAGTTTACTCCTGCTTCAAACACACCATCTACTTCATACCGCTTGCCATTTACGATAATCGGCAATTTCTTAACCTTGCTTTGTGTAACATCCACCTTGCTTTTCACCTCCTGCACTGGCGTCAAAAATAACTGCCGCTCTGCCTGCCGGCGTTTCGTCAAGCCTGGCAACACCTTACCATTTGCTTTGTTGTACAACAACATCGCCTGTGCGATCTGCGCCCTTGTGCGCGTCTTGTTGGCCGTCAATTGGTTGATGCTACCCACATTAAAAGCAAAACTTACCAGCGCATCAAACTCATTCTGGTTCCAGTGATACTTGCTATCGAAATTTTGCACATGCTTTTCAAATTTGGCCAAATCACTTTTCAAAAGCTTTTCCGCCTTCACCGGTGTAATCGTCAATCCCTCTTTTACATCGGATCCGGTGTGACCGTAACCAATGGTCCACACACCGGCCGGGCATCTATATGCCGTTAACCGGCAGCCCTCATGCTGTTTAATCAAATCAATCCCTGCTTGTCCTATCTGCATTGTCGCCACCTCCATTCCCTACTCTGGCTCCGTTTCCTCGTTTTCGTCCTATTCTGCCTCCAGGATGGCGTCCCCATCAGTCGCTTCATTACCTGCCCACTCCTTATTGATTTCCAATACCGCAGCTTCTATTATCTTATCCAGTTCGTCCATGTTCACTTTCAACTTTTTCTGAGCCAAAAACTGCAGCACATAAGCCTTCCTATTACTAATCTGGCCGGAATTATACATCTGCTCCGCTGCAGCGCAACCAATTTTCACCCATGCATTGATTTCCTCACGCTGAGCCGCCGTTGTCCGGCTTTTCAGCCAGGGTGTCAAATATACTGTAACTAATACCGCTGCAACTGCAATTAAAGCATTGACTAACGGTGTAATATCAATCATTGTTATCGCCATCCTTCCCTATCTTATCCCGCTTAATCTTGCCTAACGTCCACAATTCCCCTGTTGTAAATGCAAACCAGCCCACAACCAGGCTGTCCAATCCTTGCCCTGTATGCCAACTAACAGCTAACACCGCCAAGGCGAACAATACATTAAGCAGGATTACTGCAATTACAACCTTATTGCTAAACCTCATAACATCCTCTCCTTCCCGATTTCCTGCAAATACTCGTTATACGCATCCTTTGCCTCCTGCGCTTTCCGGAGCGCCCGTTCCACATCGCAGATTTCCATGTCCCGCCCAGACAGCAGATTTTGTGCCATGCAGATGGTCAACTCTGTGTTAGCCTCCATCATCCGCATGGACAGCAAACTTTCTCTGCGCCGCTGTTCCGCCCTGAGATTTACCCTTGCAGTTTCCGCTTCATTGTCAGCCTTTACCTTGGATTGCTTCACAAGAGCAATGCCTCCAACGATTGCAACAAGCACAGATGCTGCCGCACTGATTAACGCCAATACTATTTCCACCCGTTTCACCTCCCACTTTCACATAAAAAATAGCGCTCACCTTTTCAATGAACGCTTGACGTATATTTTTCTCTGTGTTAGGATATACATATAAAAGAGAGTAGCCGAACGGCTTACCCTCAAAATACGTTTAGCAGGTTGCCCCGTCTACGATTTGTCAGGTCAAAGACGGGGTAACTTTTTATTTAGTCAAAGTTACTTTTTCTTGCGCGTCATCAAGGCGATAATCTCGACAATGAGCGATACAAATGCGATTACGCATAACAATCCTTCCCATGTAACCACGACTACCACCCCCTCAAACAGGGCAATACCGTCCGTGCCGTCATGCGCTGAACAAAACAGCGTGACTACTCTCTATTTCATATTCTATCACACAATCAAATGTTCTACAATCATTATTCGTCAGATAATTCCGGCAAACCCGCCAGATGGCAGATGCTTTGGTTATCACCGTTTTGGTCTCTGCAGCGTTGTTACAGCCTGGATACTCCGATTTGCTTTACCCTTATCAGTCTGCTGCTGCGCGGTTGTACTCTCTGTATCGTCGTGCAGTGTCCGCTGCCATGCATACGGAGAATTTTTCGCCTGTGAAGAATACTCCATTACATACCAATACCACCATTGCTCCTTTGTGATATTTCCAGCATTCAGCTCTCGGTTCAGGTATTCCTTCACTTTCTTCTCCCTGCTTCCCGATACCGTTTTGCCGTTTTTCTTATCGGTTTTTATACCGTTCAGCGCTTCGTTCATTTCCACATATTTATCATCATCCATACCCAGCCGGTCTGCGTGTTCTGCGTACTTCACAACTGTTTTGTACGTCTTCCATTTTCCGCTGAAGCGCTTTTTGGCGGCATAATACTCATACGGCTTTACGTCGGATTCCAAAACTTCTTCCTTATCACTCAAGTTGTAATCATAACCCCTTTTGTCCAGCGTCTGTTTCCGTGCTTCATAGTTGGCCAGTTCATACAGACTGCTGATGATATCCGCTTTTTCGCTGTCGTCCAGCTGGTCATACGCTTCGCTGTTGACAAAATCAGATACATACTGCTGCGACTTCTTCCCCTTTATGGTGGAATACCTGCTGTATTCTTCCGGTGTCATGCTGATTTTCGGATTCTGCTTTGATTCATTGATGGTGCTGGAAGCAAGGGCAGGGAATATGCCAGAATCACCGGTTGACTGGTACAGTGCTTCCAGCTCATTGTCCAGTGCAGTTCGTTTATTACTGCTGTAATTCCCAGGATTGATGAAGTTATTGAATGCCCTGCCTGCTATGCTGCCGCCTTCCCGCTTGCGCTCATTGCCCCATACATCAATGCTGGCTTCGTTCTGCATCGATGCCACCGGCAGCTTGCTGCGCTGCTGCCGCAGGAACTGTTCATTGCCTTTGCCAATTGCACTATCTTTCGAGGCATAACTGCTGCGCACAGTATCATCAATGGTGCGAGCCAGGGCGCCAACCGGCGCAGGAATAAACTGGCCGGCATAATTCTTGATAGATGTTCCAATGATATTTGACATCGCTTCTGTACCGCCGTCACTGTAGCTCGATAATGCATCAGCCAGGCCGCTCATGCAGGACATCTCCAGCAGTGGGTCTCCAATTCTCATAAGGCTGGACGTTACGGCAGACATCATACTTTGGTCCGTCAATTCACCATTGTATGCGCGTTTTACACTGTCGTAAATCTCTGCGCCCATCAAAAGCGGCATAACCGACGGGGACAACCAGTCAATGCTGTATGTGCTGCCGTCTCTGAATTTGAGTGCATAAGTCTGATCGCCCATCTGCTGGTCATATTTTGCCTTGCGTTTATCATCATCCCCGCCGAGAGCAACCATGCCCAGCGACATCATAAGCGCACCAATCGCTGCAATGCCGGTGCCGGTAAGGCCACGGGAGATTTGCTCGATGGCTTCTACCTGTGTCATCTCGCCAGATTTCACTTTTGTCATGGCATTGGTAATCCCCTTTACAAGGCCAACCGGCGAATATACCATAGTGCCCTGCTTCAAAATATTTAACGGCGTTTTCTTAAACGGCATCAGAGCACCAATCAGCACTTCTCCGATTTTACTGCTGTGTTCAATTTGACTGAGGAATGTAGCCACTTTATTTGCTTCCTGGAATGTCGCCTCAAAAGCTTTTTCCATAGCGTAATTCTGTGCAGCTTCATAGGTGGATGTGGCATTTGCATTGTTCTGCAGAACAGAAGGCGAAAGATTGTTGGCCACAAGATAGTTGGAAAAGGCATCAATATAGGCATCTTTCTTAAACCGCATATCTTCTCCGCCAAGCCAATTTTCATTTGTTTTCCGCACTTTTTCTAAGGCGTTAGGCTTAAATATGCGCTTATTGCGGTTAATCTGGCCTACAGCGTCATTGTAGCGGCTGCCGGTCTGCTCCATCAGTCTGCGGATGTTTGTCTCAAAATCCCACTCTGCAAATTCCCTGTATTCCTTTGGCACCTTCTTAAAGGTCCTGTACCGCTCCCCGCCTTCTTTCACAAATGCGGTTTCCAGTCCGGCCTCTATTTGGTGTTCAATACCAATAACACCACGCTTTACACCGTTTGATACGATATTGCGGATGTGTGTTCTTATGTTTGAAAGCATGCCCAGGTATCTCCATGCGCGAACCTTGTCCATCAGTGTTGCATCTAACTGGTCTGCCATCTCCTGAATCGCAGCGTCCCATGCGTCGTCCATCTCCTGCTGTCCTCTGGCTTCCAGAATACGCTGCTCTGTCTCCGGAGATATTGTTACCTGATTGTTTTCCTGCTGTGTCTGCTGCTCCTGCTCCGCTGTCTGCAGCTTCGGCGTGATATCGTTGCTTTTCTTCTTTTTGTTCTTCTGCTGCAGATCAGCATTGATTCTTTGCTGTACCCGTTTCAATGCCATCAATCGCCCTTCCGGAGTTAAGCGTTTCAGCATACTCATGGCCTGCACAGCCTGCCCCAGCTCCGCTCCCAGCGCAGCCACATCGCCAATCAGCTCCGCTGCCTTCTGATAGTTGCCAGCTTTCTGTGCCTCCTGAATACAACGCTCGCCGATTGCAATATCGTTGGCTGTCATTTTCTCACCGGCTTTATACCGTGTCTGGAAGGATTGCGCAGCCTCCGCCCATCCTACACTGTTGATGACATTGTTTGCATGGTTCAGCTGCTTTTGATTGCTGCTTGGCGTGTAGGTACGCAGGTCACGCATCAGGGCATCAACCGTCTGGTCGTTCACCTGTTGGGATTCCACTGCGGTACGATTGAAACGCCCTACCTTATTATCATCCGCTGTTTGCTGCGGCACTTGAATGTCACGGTTGTTTCCGTAGGGATTTTCACCGGGCGGAATCGCACCATACTTATCAATATTCTCCTGCTGCGGATTATTCAGACTATAGCGAATATCTGATTTGTTGTTGCTTTCCTCCTGGTTCTGTAGTATAATGTGGTCATTCAAAAGAGCCTTGCCACTGTTCGTTTCGAACGTTGCTACAGGGGACTTAATGTCATCTGTTCCAGTGGAGTGGCTCTTTTTTATTATATACTCGGATTGCCCATTGATATTCTGTTGATTTTGTGGTATATTATTTTTAGCATTGATGATGGTTTGAACCAACTTGGGCAATTGGAGCCCTCTGTTCGTAAACCACGTCGGTGCTTTTTTTGTGTCCACATCCAGCAGATTCCCCTGGTTAATATTTGTTTGTACATAGTTATCTATATTGTTTTTTCCATACAAACTTGCAACACGATTTACCCTCATACGTTTTTGATACCGATTCAGATGGACAGCCGCTATTGCTTCATTCCCAGACTTATCTTTTATTTCCGTCAAAACTACAAAGCTGTTTGGAACAGAACCCTTAAATAGCATAACAGGGTTTGCAATCTGCTCCGGAAGCTTCGCAATCTCATCCAGCGCGATAGAATGTTTTCCACCTGTAATTTTCACTAGAACATCCTGCGTCATTACTATCTGTAAATCGTTTGCGCCAAATTTCTTTAAAGATTCCGGTGTTCTTCCTAAATTAAAGTAATCATCCGTTCCCATTTCTCCAGAAAGCCATCTGTCAAACTGCCTTTTCAAATTCATATCTATACTGTATCCATCGCCGCCCTCTGCGTAAACAGTATCCGCATCACCCATCTGGGGCTGCTCCTGGCGACGCTCCAGAGCATTCAGTTCGCGACGATTTTCAGTATCACGGGCCATAATTTCACCGGCTGTATTGCGATAAGCGTCAAGAGGATTTATATACAGTGCAGGATTTTGTTTTGTCGTGGAAAGTTCAGCGTTTGCCGACATATATTCCTCCATAAGCTCATCAAAACCGGCATATTCAGCAATATCCTCTATCTCCTGCATTTCTTTCAGTAAGCTGTTTTCATCAATGTTTTCTCCCGAAAAGTAAATATCGTTCAGCGCATCGTATCGTTTGGCAAGACTTAAATTCAGATCATCATCCGGCCATATTTTTCTGAATTTGTCTTCTACGGCCTTAACCTTATCTTCTGCCGATTTTAATTTTTGCTGTGCTTCTTTTTTGAGGATCCTGTTTTCTGACCAGTAATGTGGGTTAGAACCATTTGGGAATCCTTCCACATCTTGAATCGCGTGCTGGGCTTCATGCAATACTGTTTTTTCAGGCGCGAACCCATTCCGGTTTATGCTGATAAGATTTTCTGAAGGAGAATAGCTCCCATTCATCCCACTGTCCACTTCCTCCGCCTTTACTCGCACATTTCTCAACTGCGGATATGCATCATATAATGCATCATGTTCCAACACATCATTTAACTGCGCATTGCCTTCCGCTAATCCATTTTCTCGATATACAGCACCACTGTCGTCTATTTCATAAGCCCATTTTCCGCCGGTTACAATTGACTTAAACCAGCCTGTCTGTTGCCGAATCTCTTCCATGTCAGCACCTGCTGCCTCCATCCGCTGAGCCTGGGCCAGTGCTTCCCTGTCTGCGGTCCGGCTTTGTTTACCGGCAAACATATAACTATTCTGCCCATCCTGCGCCACACCCGCATACTGCATACTCCGCATGCCTTTGGCAAAGGTATCCGCCGCTTTCTCCAGCAGCTCCTTCTGGTTCCGTTCAGCCTGCGACAGTTTTCGGTTTCTGAAACCGTCAAGCATACTCTGAATTTTCTCCCGAATCCGCTGGCCCAGGCCAGGCTGCTCTCTCCACACCCGCTCTGCAAGGTTAGGGTCCGTCAGCGCTTTCCCAACAAATTCTGCCGTCACCTCATCCCACGCGCCATCCTTATCCAGCTGTACGCCGTTTTTCGCATACTGCGCAATCTTCTGCTGTAAAATCTGCTCCATGCTGCTGCCCTGATTTTCAGACAGAAGATGCTTTTTGACCAAATCCTGCAGGTTGCCAAACTCATTGGTACCGCGCATAGCATGATAAATCTCATGGACTACAAGCTTATGGGCCGTTTCCATGCTGTTTATACGGTTGCCATCCAGATAGATCACACCGTTAGCACACATGCCATCGGCATTTTTCGGCAGACCATCACGGATATCAAACTTCTTGCCAGTTTTCTTTTCGGCCTGTTGCAGAAAAGCCGCCACATCAGAAGATATTCTCTTTCTGTCGTAGGCGGCGAAATCATCAACACTCTGCTGCTGCGTCTGTGTATCAGCATAAGCCTGTGTATCCTCATACACCTGCTGTTGTGCTTGCTGCTGCGCTTCTGCTGTCTGCAGCTTTGGCGTGATATCCTTATTTGCCGACTGTTGCTGTGCGTTCTGCCGGTTGATGTCCGACGCCCGCTGCAGCTTTGCCGGATGTGCGATAAGTGCAGACTGTTCCGGTACGGTTTGTTTCCGATAAAGCAGATTATCAATGGCTTCCATTCTGCGGATGAGGTCCTGATTGAATGCTTCATCCTCGCCAAAAGAGTTATCAAGTCTTTCTCTTTCAGCAAGCAAGTCCTGGACAGTCATGGTCGCATATGCAGCTTCCGGATTGTAGCTTACCTGCCCTTCCACAATGCTGTTGTACCCCTTATTCACAGCATCATTCACAAACAGCTCTGCACGCTTCGCATCCGCAACATTTTCCTTGCCGTGGTCCTCGACAATTCTATTCAATCCATTTTCAATCTGTTGATATGTCATGCCATTCTGCAGCATCTGTTCAATCGGTTCGCTCTGCTGTCTCTGCCAGCTGCCCCGTGTGGTAACGTTTCTGGTTTCCGGGTCAATTCCGACATCCATGCCGCCTTTAATTCCCTGCCGTAAATCAGACAGTAATCTTGACGCTACTTCCTGCTGATATGGTTTCACTGCAGGATTCTCTTGTTGATAGGCTTTCACATTTCTGTTACCAACATTTTCAAAGGTTCTGTCGGCCATTTCCAGCTTCGGCAGATTTTTTACTGTATTTTGCTCGGAAACGGCTTTCGTATTTGCGTTTTGCGGTGCGTTCTGATTTCCGGTAATAGGATTTATCGCCTGATTATTTATCGCCTGTCCTGCGCCATTCTGCACATTCTGAGTATTAGAAGGCCGATTAAGAAGATTGTTTCTTGCAATAATCGCGTTCATAGCCTCATTTTTTGCCTGTTCAGCTTCTTTTTCAGCTTTCTCATTTTCCTCCGCGATTCTTTCGGCTTCCGCAGCTTGCTGTTCCTGTAATTGCTGTTGTTGCCGAATGTATGCATTCCACTGATTTTCTACTTGGCCCTGCCGTGTCTGCGATATAACATCCTGCGCAGTTCCTGCCATTGTATTTGTCATTGCATTGCCTGCAGCATTCACACCTTTAAATACACCTGAAGTGAGAGAACCAAGTGCGCCCTGATAAAGCAGTTCTTTCAATGTTGCATTCTCAGCACTTGGATTCCAGGTCTGTCTCTGGATATACGGGTCAGCTAATCCGGCCAGAATTTCTTCCAACCCTTCACCGGCAATATCAATTCCCGCCCTTCCAACTTTCTGCGCCAGCTCATTTTTAAACAACTGCTGACCAATTCTCGAGGCGACGATACTATTTGCATCCAACAAACCTTTTGTTCCCGGAATACCGCCAATCAAAGCTTCTGTAACTGCTTCTAAAGCACCGGAAGCAAGACCGTATACATTTGCCTTGTCCATGCTTGCACCGCCGTTTAAAGCAGACTGCTCACCCATACCGCGACCATAAGCAAAAAATAGTGGAGTGCTCATCATACCGCCACTCAATGCACCGCCAGCAATCGCAGGGGCCATTGGTATCGCATTTGATACAACGTCACTGATTACCTTTTCTCCGCCTTTCATGTCACCGTACTTCTGATTGATCGCCTGCTGCTTCTGTGCCGCCTGTTGTGCATTTGCCCGGCGTTGCTGCTCCAGATTAAGGTTGCTTAATGCTTCAGCATTTGCCTGCAGTGCAGCTCTGGCTGTCTTATTCGGTGTAACGGACATTAATTCATTCTGTTGTGCAGCCAGATAAGGGGCTGTATCCTGTGCAAAGGCAAGCAACCCCTGTTTATAACCGCTTTTCAGATTATTTACACCAGTTTCCGCACCGTGTCCCAGGCCTTTCGCCCAGGTAGCCGCACTTTGTGCATGACTGCCAGGTCCATAAGCCTGATTAAGTAGTGCATACTTTTCCCACAGATTATTGTATTGACCGTATTGAGCGCGCAAGGCGGCCTGTTTTTGCAATTCGGCCGCCATTTGTAAATTGCTCTTTTGTGGTCTCGTTAATTTCGGGGTAATGTCCCTATTCGCGATAGCGTTCTGAATAGTGGCCGTCGCCGCTTTTTTCGCCGTCTCCGTTTTTTTCAGATTGTCATTGGTCTGCCGAATCTGTTTTGCGGTATCCTGCATCTGTTCGACGGTTGTCTTTTTCTTGCTGACTGCTTCTTTTGCAGCCTTCTCCTTCACAACATTCGGGTTCTTTGACTGCACGTTGAAGAGTATTTTTCCGGCGTTCTTATCCTTGTTCTTCTTCTGCCACTCTTTAAATTTGTCTGTATTCTTCTTGGACATACGACACCCCCCTTATTGCAGATATCTCTCTACTATATCGTTGGCAGTCATCGTAAGCGGATTTGTACTTTGCTTTCCGGTATACCATAAATTCAGCAGGTTCTGCATATCGTTTGTACCTCCTGATGCATCCTTAGTTTTATCAATGGGAACAGTTTTGGATGCTGAGCTGCTGCTCCCCTTAGCTTTTTTTGCGTTTGCCAGAAGCTGCGCCTGCAACTGTGCCTGTGCCAGCTGCCGTTCCAGCTGCGCAGTGGTCGCGCCCTGCGTATAACTGCCGTTAGGCCAGTAGCCATTATCGACAAACCCCAGACCATACAAGGCATTATACAGGCCCTCATCTCCCAGTACTCCTGCGTTATAGGCATCCCAATAGTTGCTGGCCTGCTGCAGCTTCTTATTATAATCCTGCTGGCTCAGCGTATTCTCATACTCCCGCTCTGCCTGCTGCTTCTGCCATTCCCACTGTGCCTGCTGCATAGCCAACTGTTGCTGCTGGTACTGCTGGTCATAGGCCGCCTGCTGTTGCTGCAAAGCCAGCTGTGCCTGCTGCAGTGCCCGGTTAGCCTCATCATTGGTCACCTGATAAGCATAATTGGCCATATTATTGTAGTAATCACTTAAAACCTGCAGCTCCTGCTGAGATAAATTGGACAACATACTGTCCAGATTACTGTTGATGGTATTCAGATTTGTACTGTAATCACCCTGCAGACCAACCTGTCCGCTTTGTAATGCGCCGGATGTGCCCAAGCCAAGGGCAGATAGCTGCTCTCTCAAGCTGTTCTGTGCACGGCGACTATTCACGTAAGCATCAGATGCCTGTTGACTGGCTGCCTGTTCTGCCTGCGTACGCTGCTGCTGGATGAAATCTTTATTCGCGTCCAAGCCGCTGTTCAGGTAGCTCTGCAGCATATCCAAAAGGTTAGTAGTATTCCCAGCTCCACCATTTCCTGCTGCTGCATTATAATTGTTCAGACTATTCACATACTGAATCACGCTATCCACATTCTGATAGCCCGTAGGACTGTAGTTTGTACCATTTCCGGCACCGATGCCACCGGCAGCGTTAAACTGGTTCTGCGCGTTTTGATAAGCCTGCATAAATTCTCTATCCTGCTGCGCGTAGGGATTGTTCTGCATATTGCCAAAAATATAAGACAGGTTATCCAAATTCCCTGTCTTACCATTCACATATTGCGCAAAATTGGCGCTATCACCGCCCATCAGATAATCCTGCCCACCATAGGAAACCCATCTGGAATCCGGGCTGTTGGTAGTCAGGCCAGCATCATCTTTGTATTTCAAGAACTCATTACCCGGCAGCAACCTCCCCCCCGCTGTGAGAAGCGCATTGCTGCTGTTGTAGTCCGACAGGCCAAGCCTATCCAATTCTCTATTTACATCATCCAGCGTCACCGTTGTCCCGTCTGCCCGCTGCGTACCGATGCGGTTATAGAGAGACTTAGCATACTCCTCCGTACTGCTCTGCCCAGCTCCACCGTTTTTCGCCGCCTGCTCCAGCGCATACTTGAGATTATTGTTCCCTGTCACATAGTCCTTCACCGTATACGTTCCATTCCCATTGTTGAACGTGCGGGTAGGCGTATACTGAATGCCGTTTCCCTGCAAGTCTGCCTGCATCGCCTTTTGGGTCACCGAATAGTCTGCGTCAGTCGGCAAAACTGTTCTTGTGCTTCCATCTTTCTGAGTAACTCTAATTGTCCCATTACTCCCAGCCACACTATACTGCTTTCCTGTAGCCCCGTTGTAGTTGTTCCATGTCGTACCGGCACTGTTCACTGTTGTGCTGCCCATGTTCCCTGAACTCCCCGTATTGCCCTGATTCCCGCCGTTTCCACCAGATGGAGAATTTCCCGAACCGCCAAGGCTATTCCATGTTTTACCGCCGTCATTAGAGATACTGCCGGTATCGCCTCGGCCGCTGTATTTAATAATCGCCATATTCTCACCCTTTCCACAAAAAATAGCACTCACCCTCCGGTAAGTGCTTGACGTATATTTTTATTCATGTTAGGATATACATATAAAGAGAGAGTAGCCGAACGGCTTACCCTCATAATCGTTCTTACAGAATTGCTCCCGTCAAAACTTTGCTAGGGTCAGACGGGAGTAATTTTTTATCTCAAAATCACTTTTACTTACTCTGAATTGCGGCGATAATTGCTACAATCAGCAGACCAAATGTAAAAATGCTGGTCAAGGCTTCAAATGTAACCATATTACCACCCCTTTCACAGGGCAAGCCGTCCGTGCCGTCATGCGCTGAACAAAACAGCGTGACTACTCTCTATCCATATTCTACCACACAATTCGGGACGCTACAATCCTGATTTTTACTTTTATTTCCACAAAGCCTATTATGCCTCCGGCATATAACGCAAACGTGCCGTATCAATCACAATCGCATATTCTTCACTGCTTCTGTCCAACCGCCAAGCATTGATTCCGCTGCCAGAGCCGTATATTGAGCATCCGCCTACCGTAGCATAGCTTTCACCCTCTGAACCTGGATAATAAATAGTATCATTTCCCGTAATATGCAAACTTTCTGAATTATATCTATATCGATTCGCCAGAAACAGCCAATCATATGCAGTGCTATACAAAATCGTGTTTTCCCTGACAGGAGTGGTTCCAGACGTATCGTCTGGATAAAACAGAGATAATCCCGTATCCTGATAGCCTACCGTGATAGTCTCCGTAAAAGCATAATCTGTAATGTAGATATGGCTTTGAGCTGTATTTTCGCTGTCTGCCGAGAACTTAATCCCATCAATATACTGCAGCCGGTGATACAAATTTTCTTCCCCTCTGTAGGTCACACCTCTTACATATTGCCCGCTTTCCTCCCCATACACAATCTTAGAACCTGTGAAATTGCCAAACTCTGCTGTAGAACCATTCAACGGCGGATCCTGCTCCGCTCCGAAAGGCATGGTGCTGCAGGCGCCCAGTTGCTCCCAGATATCCAGCGTTCCATACTCAATAAGAAACAACAGCTGCGTTGCCGCAAGGGACTGTACACTCTGCAGATGCCAGCCCGAACCACGGTTTTCCGAAAGAATACGGCTCATGCGCATATTAATATGATTGCCCTCTCCTGTATCCTTTGCACTTACCGGCTTCGCCCCACCGATGGAGCATAACAAATCCGTTTCCCCTGCCTTAATCGTATCATCAAGGCAATACGTCCCTTCCGACTGGTCATAAATACTACCCAAATAAGCTGCCAGATAAATCCTCTCTCTCTCGACACCGTTTTCCACAAACGCAGGATGCACCCGGAACCCTTCATGGGGCTTATCGCAGATATAATATCTCGCCTTTTTCAGGCCATATCCGGCCCCCTCGCCGGATAAATCCAGCGCCAGCGGCTCCACCCTGTAATAAAACTTTGGCTGCTCCACCATCACCATGCCATTGGTCCCATCTTCCTTGTACCCGGCATCCCCATAATAGGCAAGCACCGTCCCATCATCAGCCAAATTGCATCGTCTGCGCTGATACGCACCAAAATTATTAAAATAATCATCTCCGGCACTGTGCCCTGCAGAACCCATAATTCTGCTGGAGGTATCATTTTCAAAATCCAATTCCACACCTGCAACCTCCGGTATAGGATACCCTATTTGCATCTGCAGCTGAAACAGCTTTTCCTCCACCTCATCAAACTTACTGTCTGCCGCCCGTTCATGCGCCTCCAGTTCATCCCTTGTAGCATAGTCTCCGCCCACAATGGCAGCGGCCCTATCCGCTTCCCCCTTAGCTCTGTCCGCTTCACCGGCCGCGCTGGCAGCACTTTGCGCAGCACCGGCTGCACTCAAAGCAGCAGCGTTAGCTTTTGCCTCGGCAGTGCTCTCCAATGCCGCCGCATTGGCCGCACAGCTGCAAGCATCCTCCGCACACTCTTGAGCCAACACCTTACTGGCAGCCGCACTGTTGGCGCTGGCCAATGCATTGCCCGCCTGCACCCCAGCATCTGCCGCACTGGCTGCCGCTGCGCTCTCCTTTGCTTCCAAATAAGCCGTCGCATCCGCCGCCAGATGGTCCTTCGTCACCGACGCCAATAACAGCCTGGCCACCAAAACACCAGCTTCCTCCGCCAAGGCAATCGTTGTACTGTCCTTCAGCTCCGTCTGCGTAAGAAAAGCCGACAAATCCACACGCTGCACCGTCCCATCGGCCAACGTCAGCACAAACTGCTGCCCCTCCAGCCGCACATCCAGCGCCACCTTCTCCAGCGCCGTATCAATGGTCTGCACACTGCCGTCATACTTGGTAACAGTGAAAACGCCTGTGTTCGCTGCAAAGCCAATCTCCTTCACCAATCCTTGCGCTTCCGTCTTGTCAAACTTCTGATTCACATCAATATCAGACTGCTCAATACTCTGCTTCGTATCCAGCAGCACCTTCAGAGCCGCCAGAATCTCCTGCACCGTATAGCCCGCTACCCCGGCAATCTGTGTCGCCCCGATATTGGCCGCCCCCTCCGTGCTTAAAAGGGCATCAATCAACGCATTCAGATTAGGCGCTACCACCCGCTTGGCCCCAGCATCAAACCGCGCCTTCAGCTGCTCCGCAGAAAAACCCGCCTCCGACGGCCTATCCGGCAGCCCCATAATATCCTTATTATTGAAATCCTCACTTTTCACCTTATAGTCGCCAATTCCCACAGTCTCACACCTCTATCCCTTATATTTGCTGGCCAACACATAATTGACCTCCATCTCATAAAAACCAAAGCCCTCACCGGCCACCTTATTCTCTATCTTAAACTGAATCAATTCAAACTTCTTCGCCTTGGTATTGGTCGCAATCACCATAGGGCTGTCGTCCGTTGTGAACGCAAGCCGGTTGAAATCAATATCATTGAAATCCCAAATATCCATGGTACTGCTTTTCACCGAACGCAAACCGCCCTTCACCCTGTAAAAGACCTCCACACTGGAGCGCCTGTAAGGGGAGAGCATCAAGTGGAAATTGCGCAGCGTTTTCTTGCGATATAGTGTATCAAAACTGAAAATCGGCGTGTTCCAGTAGGCGTGAATGGGCGCTCCATCGTCATTGTAGGCCGGATGGGTTGCAGTATTCTCTGTATCCAGAGCAAACACCTTCACCTTTCCATCGCCATCGCCAAAATAAAGCCTGCCGTCATATTCCCACCATACACGGGCGTCAATATTGGTCAGGTAATACCATTCATACTGGAACTCACTCTGCGGCGCATTCTTTTCATAGGTCTTGTTCCTGCTGTCTGCCACATACACATGATTGTTTACCGCTAAATAATAATAACCGTTGTATTCTATGGCCACAGCCTCAGACAAATCCGCCTCTTTTGTCAATTTCGGGTCTACATACCAGCTTCTGTTCTGCGCATACCTTTCCGCCGTCATATACTGGGTCGTCACCGCGTAAACGCCTCGTCTTGACAGAAACATCGGCTCGATTCCCAAGCGACAGAAACTATATTTGCTGATGGCACCCACACCAGCGACACTGCCGCTGATGGCAAACTGATAACCATTTGCACTATCATAACTGCCAGTCACCAAAAAGATTGTCTGGTCCTGCTCGTTATCCTCCTTATGTACCGCCAGCGCATTGCCAACGTGGGAATACCCCACAATGGCGCTGGAATCCTGCCCCAGATACGCATAATTGAATCCAGGGAAATAAGTCGGATCATTGATGTCTGACCAATAGTGAAAATTTTTCGCCATAGGATTTCCGCTGACAAACACTCTATCTGTCGCACCATTGTAGCCAAACATCGTTGCGATACTGCATTTATTTATGAGATCATTGTCCTCAGTATCCGCAGCAAAGGTGATTTCCACATTATCCACGCCGGTAGAAGGCGTCGCACCCGGCGCTGTCTTAAAGGTGATCATCCCCTTTGTCCGGTTGACGGTGAAATCTGTCGTCTCAACCATGTTTACCCAGTCGCCATTGCTCTTCCTCTTTCTGGCCGTCACCGCATCACCTTTCAATTTCAAGTCCTCTGTCGATAAATGAAATTCCGTTTTGCTGGCATCCTCAGAAGTCACCAGATAACTATATGTCCGCTTCGGCGTTAAAATATTGACGTCCTCCAGCGTCTTTGCATTTGTCCCATCCGGTTTCATAGCAAGATAGCAGGTGGGCACCTTTGCCACATCAGATACCTTCTTCACCGCAAAGCTATTGTCAAACTCGCCGTATACAAGATAGGTTTTGCCATCTAAGAGATACAGCTTCTTGTCGTGCTGAAAGGCTGTCGAACGCTGATTGTTCATCCCTGTATAAATCTGCGTACCATTCGCTGCGAAAATGCCGTTGACCCGTTCCCATTCATAAAGATTCGTACCAGCATGGACCAGAAACTTCTCCACATCCTCCGTGGCCAAGCGGTAAATCCCGTTGATACGGCTGCCAAAATTCGCAACAGTCTGATAGCCCGTGCGCTTGACCGGTTTCCCTGCCAGGTCAGATATGATATTCTGCGCGTCAGGGCTTCTGGAGGTACTGACCTGCGTGGCATTGTTGGCGAAGTCGACGCCTTTGAAATTGCTCAGCCTCGACGTATGCAGCTCCGGGCTTTCCGGCGCTGAAAATTGTACCGCCACCATTACCACCACCCTGTTGTATTCCTAAATTGTGCAGAAAATCCGTCATTCCGCTCACGTACCAACAACTCCCGCCCAATCTCAAACTCATTACGGTATGCGGTCGCCAGTCCCGGTTCCTCCTCTTTCCACAGCTGACTTGCCATGTAGAGCGGCACTAAGCTGGCAACATCCGGGTCAATCTGCATATCTTCATCGCCACTTGTTTCAGATGTCGCCTTCACCGGATAAGCGTAATAATAAATGCGATAGATGCCAGCGGTCGAGCCGTCCAAAATCAAGTCTTTATCCCCAATCACAGTGCCATTGTAATACGCTCCTGTTCTGCCGCCCTTATCGGTCAGATAAATGCCTCCTGGTTTAATCATAAACAAATCATCCACCACACTGCTTAAATCCACTACAAGTGAATTTTCAAGCCCTGATGCAGATACCTCAAAGTATTTTGTGATATACCGGTTTGTCGTACTTAATAATCGTACAGCCTCGTTATATGCGGCCGGCATAGCCGCAATATGCTCCCTGGTACTGTCATCCTCTACAACCTTATCCCCTTCAATCAAGTGCATTTTCTGCAGCACCGCCACCCGCAGCTCATCCCATGTTGTTTCCATTCCCATGCCATCACCTCAATTATGTAAAAAAAGAGGGCCGAAGCCCCCTCATGCTGCCTGTCAGGTTAATGCAGTTCCCCCTGTTACGCCGCCCATAATCATGCCCCTCCAGTTGTTGAAGCCGGCAGACCAGCGCGCATACCCGTTATAAACAGCCGCATTGGTATCCATGTCCACAAATGCTTCTGTTTCCAGTTTTACACGGTCATACCATACAGCAGCACCATCCATCTCGTTAAACTTGGAATCCATCAGAATAAAGGGCTTGTCCGTGCCGCTCACAGTCCAATAGGGATTGATAATCACATTCCAGCGACCAAACTGGAAGTTGAATCCGTTGTTTGCAGTCGCAGGGTCCTTATCCGCGCCGATTACTGAAAATACAGTCTTTTTCAGCGCTCCAATATTGGGAATGATAATGGTATCCGGGATAATGCCCAGGATCTCATCTTTATCCCCTGTAAAGTTCTGCATGCGTGTTTCCAGTTCAGACAAAGTATCTGCACTAAAGCTGCCGGCAAACAAGTTTGTTTGCGTCTTAGAAGCCTTGTAGTAATTCGGATGCGCTGTGGAGAACATCGGCTTGCCATCTGCGCACAACGTGCTGAAATTCTGACCGCCAAATTTAATCGAGTTACCGGTTGCGCCGCCAATTAAAGCCCCGGCAAAAGCTTCTCTTTTTCTGCCATAATCCTGCACAAACTTACTGGCCCGCAGGCGCATCAAATCAAGCTTTGCATCGTCAACCATTTCTCTGGAAATCGCAAAACTGGATTTCCATGTCATATGCTCAAAGGTCTTGCTGAATACCTCTGTCATATCAGTTTTGGGATGCGCTCCGTTTTCACCAACCGGTGCAAACCCATCCATTGCAGACAGTGCTGTCATTTTTTCCGCAAAGTTTTTCGATGTTCTCACGCTGAAAATTTTGTCGTAGGTGCTGGACAGCTCAAACGCTTCCAAGCTCTGTTCCAATACCATGCTAATTGGTGCTGCGGATTTCCCGAAAATACTATCGGCAAACCCTGCAGTCTGTGTTAAAGTTAAACCTGCCATTCGTTATTTCACCTCTCAATAGTTTTAGAAAAATCAACTACCCTGTACAACAGTAGTGTTTACATTGTCAAAATATCCCCGTACCAGGTCACCAATTGCAGTTCCCAGCACTTCCGTAATGGTAAACACACCGTTTGTAGTGGTTGCAGTAACGGTCAAACCATCCGTGCCCACCGTTACCTTGCTGCCCGCCTTTAAGCTTGTTCCTGCAGCCTGCAGCGGTACCTCTAAAATCTGCTGCGGATGTACCATCGTTACACAAACCATGTCACCCGCTGCTGCGTCCTCCAGCTTACTCTGACAAATAAACGCCGGTTTATTTGCACCGCTGCATTTCGTCACCGTCCCTGCAGAACTGACAGATAACGCCTCGCCTGGTACATAGCTTTCCGCAGCGGTTGCCGCTGCCAGTAAAAACGGCTCAACTGTTTTTGTCAGGTTGATATGTTCCATAAACATCTGTTTCTCATCCTCTCTATCTCAATGATTTCTGAAATTTTGCATAATTCTTTCTGATGTCTGCATCCGTCGCCTTTGGGTTCATTTCCCGATACATCGCCATCAGGTCTGCTGGTACTTGCACATCATCTCCAGCGCCGTTGTTTCCAGTTGGTTTGAGATGCTGCTTGCCGGTAGCCTGATTGATGACCTGCTGTTTCGCAGCTGCCTGTCGTTTCTGCGTCAGCTCGCTTCTGTTCGCCAGATAATAAGCGTCATCCAGGCTGTAGCCTTTCTTCCACATCTGCTCGATTTCCGCAAAATGCGGATTATTGATAATATCCTCAAAACCCTTTACAGAAGAATCAAACTGCTGGATATTCTGTAAAGCAGCCTGAAACTGCTGTGTCTGCTGCAACTGCGCCTGCTGTGCTTGAAATACCTGTTGCTGCTGAATGATTGCTGCCGCCTGCTGTACACGAGGGTCTGCATTGACCGCCTGCTGTACCACATTTTGGTCAATGCCTGCCTGCTGCAGCTGCTCCTGCGTGTACTGCCTCACATACTCCTGATAATCCTGTTCCGACTGGATAGGCTTATTGGTGTATGGGTTTACCTGCCCAGCGTAAATCTGAGCGTATACGGCATCACGTTCCCGTTGTACCCGCTGTGCTTCCTCCTGCCGGCGTCTCTGTGCTGCCTGTTGTGCGTTGTACTGATTTTTCCACGGCTGCTGTTCCTGCTGGTTCTGCTCGTCTCCACCGTCTGCCGAATCATCGTCACCTCCGAGCGAATCATCGGAATCATTATTTACGGCGTCGTCTTCACCTTCCGGATCATCTTCTGCCGGGTTGTTGTAAAGCTGTTCAAACTGCTCATAACCGCCCAAAGATTGCTCTTCTGCTCCGGTTTCTGCTCCTGTATCGTTTACATTGCCTTCTGCGAACATCTGCAAATTTAATTTTATACTCATTTTTTACCTCCGGATTTTCCCGCTGTTCCTGCGATTGATTTTGGATTTTTCCGCTATTTCCTGCGATTTTGGGCATAATAAAAGGACTACCTGAAAAGATAGTCCTCATTTTTTGCCGCCTTTTTTACCGGTTCTCAAATCGTTGCCTTTTGCTACCTTGCTGCCCTTGCTGTGATTCACCGGGAATACAGCGTCAACCTTCTGCGGACCAGCATTGCCGATTTTTCCGGCGTACCCTTTGCAATTTGCCATACTCTTTCACCTCCTGCACTATTATTTGAGATTTTCCCGCGTTCTCCTGCGACTATTCTTCATAGATAATATCAAGACCATATGCAACTGCGGCATCATGTTCAATCTTGCATCCTCTAGCATTTTCCCAGCCTTTGCAAAAATACGCTGCATGACACAAACTCATATTTTCCAGGCTTTTTGCCAAGAAGCAAAGGGGAATTTGTACAACTCCGCGTTCCGTCATGGCTTCATGACTATACCATTCGTCAGAAAAAAGTGTATTTACAACTTCATATCCTTTTGCTTCAAGAACCTTGATTGCTCGTTCTCTTGTCACGATAATTTCTTCGTCACTTTTTCCGCCCATTGGCTGAGATAACATTGCTTTTTTCATTATAGATTCCCTCCTGAAAACGTAACTTTATACGGCTCCCGTACGTCACTTGGCCACATATTATTTTTTAAGTTATTAAAGTTAATTTCGTTGGTCTTTTCCCGTCTGTCACGCAGACTAAAATCAGTAACGCTTCCATCTTTATCGACTGTAATTGTGATTGTTTTGTCGATAATTTCATCGGACTTTAGCAGTCCTATCACATCATTTAGTTTCATTGTGCATCACCCTTTCTCTACATCACAACGGGCTGTTCCTGCTGTACCATTCCTGGCTGCTGCATCTGTTGCTGTGCCATAACCTGTTGCTGCTGCATCATCATTTCCTGCTGTTTCTTCTGCTGCTGTAAATTCTGCAGCACGGTACCAGCGATTGGATAGTGCATCTCCTTCATCATGGTCCAGTATAGGATTAACACATTGATATCCTGCGGATTGCCAAAGGTCCCACTCTCAAAATTATTGCGCGTCTCCTGCCAGAGTGCTTCCCTGTTCTGGCTCAGATTGCCTGTGTTATCTGTGCTGAACATAAACCTGTCATTCCAGTACCATTCCCCGGCCCCGTCCTGCTCTAAGAAGTCATACTTGTTAAACAGGCTGTACACATCATTCCCCAGCTTATCTACTGCCCTGAACTCCCTTGGCTCGTCAGCGTAAGCGAGTATAAACTTGAACATTACCTCGTACAAATCTGCATAAGCTGCCCGCTTCATTGTCTTTTTGCTCTCAAATCTCCCTGCCGCCTGCGCAGCGCTGAACTCTTTTGCTTTTCCAGAAGTTGCAGTACTGTCAATACGGCCTTGGAAAGATTCCGTAATGCCGATTGTCTCCCGTGCGAATCTGTAATGCCGCTCTGCCATCTCCATATCACCGGAAAAGTCAGCCTGCAGGTTATACACCCGGATGCCTTCTGCTTCTGCCGGCGTGTCATATTTGACCAGCTTCATCTCCTCATCGGTGTCGTCGACTTTGAGCTTACGGGGCATCACCGTCAAAGAGCCGCCTTTCAGCGTCTTTTCTGCTGCTTTTGTGAGATATTTGTTGATTTCATTCTGCTGGTCCTTGATAAAATCAATGTCGCTGTTTCCAAGGAATTTGCCATCAACAGACACGTTTTTCCGCAGAATCAACGGGAAAATATCCGGTTTATAATAGGGTATCTTCGTCTTAACCATCTTTGGCTTCATGCGCTTTTGCAGGATTGGGAATCCTGTCATCTGCTCCAGCACCGGCTGGCCGAATTGGTCCGTCTGCATATCGAGCACAGGACTTCCGTCGCTGTCCAATTCAGGCTCCTGCAGCGGCTCCCCGTATTCGTCCAGCTCCACTGTCAGGGCGGGTATCCGCTTATATTCCTGGCCATTCTCATCGTAAAGCACAATGTCCTCGTCAAGCTCATAGTAATCCTCCTGCTTATCCTGTAAGCCTTTATACCCGCAATATGGGCACTCGTCAGAGTTTCCGGAAACAATCACCTCGCATTTGGGACAATACTTTTGCACTCTCGCCTGATAGTCTTCCAAATCCTCCACAATTGTGTCATTGACCCAGGAAAAGAGACCGACGCCGCCCTCCTTGTTGCGGTAGTAGACAATCACCTGCGTGACCATGTTATCCGAATGGGTCTTGCCTTCCCCTCTGATTTCCGGAAATTCTTCGCCCTCGTCTTCTACATCCACACCATAGCGGCGCCTGATATACTCTTTTGTCTGGGATAGCTCCACGAACACCCAATCGGACTGCTCCAAACTCTCCACGCCGCGCTGCGGAATCACCTTGCGCGGATGTACCAGCTGCAGTGACAATTCGCCAAGTGTTGTGTGGGTATGGGCGGCACTGTCCCATTCTACAAGGAAAAAATCGCCGCCCTGTATGGGCGTGGTGCGTTCGTCTGTGTCGTTCAGCCGTTCTGAGGGCAGACGATCCATTTCGTTCCGCAGCATGTCCTCAATCTTTTTGGCCAATTCCTCGTCGGATTTGCGGTATGGCGTGACCTTTGGCGTGGGAAAGGCGCTCTCCACCTGACTTTCTATCATCTCAAAAATGACATTGCGGATATTGCTCGCTTTCTTCACCGCCTTTGCGCCATCCGGAGAATAGATGTCCTTGCTGCCCTGGTAGTACCGGTCGCGCTTATTCATTTCCTCCAGCTCAAGCTGATACTCATTTTTTGCTTCTGTGAACCTGTCCTGCCATTTGGCCAGCTTTTGCTTGCTGTTTCCTTTATTTTTCATGTTACACCCCCTATGATGGATTGCCATATTTTTGCATCAGGTAGCGCCGGCCTTCTTCGTCGGCGTTGTAGTAGTCCTCCCACATATCCTGCGTCCAGTCTGCCTTTGTCGCTGTCTTTGCTGTATCCGCTTTGACGGTCCAGTACACACAGAAGCCCCGCAGCGCATCAGGCCCATGGGTAATCTCATGCGGTTCTGTCGCCGCATCGTTGACCTTCTTCTCATCATACTGCAGCTCCGGCAGGCAACGGATGAGGTTGATGCAGGTGCTGAATATCTGCAACTTCGGTTTGAGCTGGCCGAACTCATTTTTCTGCACCTTCAGCCACTCATGCACCGCTGCCCAGCCATCCAGCCGATCATTGCTTGTTTTTGTCAACGCTAGGCCATGCTCAAGAAAGATATCCGCAACACTCTTGCCTGTCTCCTGCCGTCTGTTCCACAAGTCAGGGGGGGCAAGTGTCAGGTAGACTTCTTCGTCTTCCGGCGTCATCTCCAAAATCCGCGCCGCAGCGTCTGAAATGATGTGCCCGGCGCCGTCCTTGCCCTTGCCGTTGTCCCGTCCTTCGTATAACTCCCGATAAACATAGGCGTTGCCCACTGTATCCACCGCAATCCAGTAGCAGGCCAGCATATCCATGCCGTAGTCTAACGTGCGATAGATGCGCCAGTCTTTGGGAATGGGAAAGGGCTTGATCACATGGTCGCTCTCTGAGAATTCCGGAAAGAATATCAAGCCATCGATGCCCCAGTCACCCAGCCCTGCCACCTTGTATCGCTCCGGATTTTCTTTTTTCATACGCTCAAACTTCCGCAGGTCCGCTTCATCCAGCCACTCATTGCAGGTATAGTTGGTTGTCATGGCCAGGATGTCCGCATCGGGTTCGCAGTCAAAGAAGCGCTTTTTAATCCAGTGGGTACGGCTCCAGGGGTTGAAGGTCAGCGTAATCTGTTTGTACAGGCCCGTTTCCGGCGGAATGGCGCCGCGAATGGATTCGTCCAGCATGTCAAAGTCTTTTTCATTGGCCACCTGATAGGCTTCCTCAATCCAGGCCCAGCACAGATAGCCCTTTTCCACTGTGATAGAGGTCAGCTTTAACGTGTCATCCAGCCCCCGGAAATAGATTTTCTGGCCGGTGGGTTTGTAGGTCATTTCCAAGGGGGATTGAGTACACTTCCACTTTTTCGCAACCCCGAGACGGTGGATGGCCCATTTCAGTTCTGTGTAGCAGCTGTCCTTCAAGGTGCTGTACACCTGCCGGACCACAAGGGTATTTGCATCCGGATACTCCATCATCTTCGCGATGATAGAGAGCGCCGTCGTCTTGCTCTTTTTGCTGGCACGGCTGCCCTTGCACACCCGATACCGGCCTTTATAATTCCAATAGGTGCCGTATCCCTTGCCGACGACCTGCCGCAAATCCAGCTTCTTTCTTCTAGTCCTCAAGCAGCTCGCCTCCATAGATGGTCACACCGTCGTAGTCTTCTTCCTCCTCTGCCATGCGCGCAGTCTCAGCCTGCAGCTTGGCAATGCGCGCCCGCTGCTCTTCATCATCCAATGCACGTCTACAAATCTGGTTTTGCGTCCGCACCAGCTTCTCCAGCTGCTTCATACAAGCCAGGATACCAGTTTCCCGGTCTTCCTCTGATATTTGCTTATCATGGCGGTTGCCGAACATATCATAGAAGAAGCTATCCTGCCGGTTTAACAGTCTAGCAATCTTTAAACGCAGCAGCCTGATTTCTGCTTCCAGATCGGCGTCGCCCGGCAGCCGTTCATACACCGCTTTCTCCTCATTTTGCAGATACGCAGCATAGATGGTCTGATAGGCGCCGTGTTTGATGGCATTGAGATTTCCGGGTGGAGCGCCATGGTCCACTGCGTTTTGGTTGCCAATCTGACCGCCTTTTTCTTTCGGAGTACTCCGTTCCTCCGATTGGAGTACTCCATTCAATTTATCTTCCCATCTGTCCTTGCACTTCCAGCCACTAACCGTTTTTTCAGAGATGTCCAACATCTCCGCAATCCGCCTGTTTTCTATGTTCCCGCCATACTCCCTGTAAATCTCAAACGCCCGGTCGCGGTTCGGGCTTCTCTGTCGCGGCATGTCACCACCTTCCTATTCGTTTGTTTTTTCCCATGAAAAAAGACACCCGAAGGTGTCTTACACTCAATATTCATAATGTGTCCACATACTGATGATTTTTACTGTTTTTTCTTCTTCAAAGACCTGATACACCAACCGGTGCTGCAGATTAATCCGCCTGGAATAGGCCGTTGCCATGTCGCCGCTCAATTTCTCATAGGATGGCGGGTTCTGAAATGGATTCTCTTTCAAAATCTCAATCAGCTTCTTTGCTTTCCCATCCAGTTTTGCTGCTTTCAATAATGGAATTTGTTTGACGGCAGTTTTGGTATAGACAATCTCATACATCACCATTCTACCTCATTTTCCGTCACACATTCTTCCAGTGGAGTGTGAATTCCTTCTATGATTTCATCCCGCACCTTTGGATTGGCATACAGATACAGGGTTTCCATCAGGCCATTGTACGCGTCCTCGCTCAATACAACGGCGTTTCCCTCTTTTGTCGTTACGTTGATAACCTCATTATATTCGATGGCCTTACTCAGATAACCAAACAGGTCCTTGCGAAAGTTTGTGATGTTCACCATCGTCATCGCCAATCGCCTCCTTTTATGTACATTATACTGTACATTTCTGTATCATGCAACACAAAAAAGAGCCGCCACTGGCAGCTCTCTGAAGAAAGGAGGTACATGTCTTGGCTCGCCAACCAAAACTTCCACAATACTATTCTACCACCTATTTTTATTCAATGTGTGGGTTGAGTGTGGGATTCTCATGATTTGGCAAACAGATTCACACAATTCAGCTCTGGATAAAGATAATAGGTCAATGTCAAAACAGCTTTCTCTTTCAATTCCTTCTTCACATAATACTCCGCATAGTTTACCGCATCAGCTACCTCTATCCATGGCATATTTTCAATATAATGGAGCCGTAGAAGCATTTGCTGTGCATATGGCATATTCTCCAGTGCCAAATCTATGCGCTGCTTCTGCGTTTTGCGCCTGGCTAATGCTTTCTGCAGCTGTTCCCGCTGCCGCTCCTTCTGCAACAGTTCCGTTTCTACCGGCGATATCACTTTGTTGGTCGCGCCGCTGCTGGGCTGGTCATAGGATACTGCCATATTGCCGTTGTAGCTGTTCAGTCGTTCCAATGCCTGCAAATCCGCTTCCAGCATACGGATACACACCTCATTTTCCCGATATCCTCGCAGCATGGCAACGACTTTCCCTTTATACGCTTCCATATCCATGACCATCCCTCCCTGCTGTCAAATCTCCACAATCTTGATTCCATGCCTCCACAGCATCAGCTTACGCTTGATAGAGAATAACTGATATGCCGCCCCTTCTTTGTATCCCTTGACATCCTCCACCACCATTTTGCCGGTGTCGGCCATATGATACACAAAATCCGCCTTGTACTTGCAGGCCTGCTCCCCCGCTTGCTTGGGAATCAACTCAAACTCCACCTGCAGCTGTAGATCGCGAATCTTTCCCGCCTTCAGCAACATTTTCAACTCCAGGTATCGCTCCCCCTCCTTAATGCTGTCGAACTTGATGCCGTCTATCTCAATTTTTCTGTTGTGGTATTTGCTCATATGCCCATCCTTCCTGCTCCATCAACTGATGCACAGCCCTACCAATTACTCTCTTGCGACCTACCGTAGAGCATCGCCATAGCTCTGCAAATCCGCCGTAATCATAACAATAGAATTTCGCAAGCGGGCATTTTGTGGTAAGGCATTTTCCTTTGTGCGATTCACAAAGCCTATCCACAAATTCCTGATACTCTTTCTTCGGCTTAGACCCTTTCGCCATGTCCCACACCTTCTCTTTGCCTGAAAAAACATTCCTTGCCAACCATGCAGAATACACATATATCGCTTATTTTCGGCTCTATTGCGAATCTGCAATAATAGCAAGGTTTGCGTTCGCCCATCCGCGTTTTCATCATGCACTCTTTCTTTTTGCAACTAAAGCAATCCATAAGCTTCACACACCAATCTGATTCTTCGTCCTGTAATTCTTGTTTCCATCTGCCGTTAAATTAATCATAAATCGTCCCGCACGTTCTGCAATTCTTCCTCCAATAGCCTCATCTATCGCCAGTAAATCACTTGTTGTGCACTCGCTTGACAAGATTGTAATCAGCTCCAGATTGTTATAGCGGTAATTAAGCAGCTCAAACGCCAAATTGATATCCGCTGCCGTCGGCTTTTGTTTTCCGCTCTCCCCTGTGTAACCACTCTTAAACAAATCGTCAATGTACAGCACATCGACATGTTTTAACTCATTCATGAGCCCATCATATTCCGCATATTCTGTCAAATTTGCTTTGAGCTTCACTGCGTCATCGCGCCATAACATATAGCGCACCGCCAATCCTTTCAGCAAAAACTCGCGGCAAATTGCCGTGCAGATATGCGTCTTTCCTGCGCCTGATGCGCCGCCGACGTAAAACCAGTTATCCCCTGTTTTTTCTAAATGCTGTTTCACAAAGTCATTAGCTTTTTGGTGCACATTCTTCTGCCAATCTTCTGTGGTCACATAACTAGCCATAGTATACTTGCTAATCAGAGATTTTAAGCCGCTCTTTTCCATCTGCCGGATTGTTTTTCTCATGCTTTGACATTTACAGAAATACTTTATCTCCGTCCAGTAGCCGAACTCCGTTTTCTCCGCTTTCGCAATAAACCCTTTGTTCTTGCAAATAGGGCAGTTATAGCCATCTTGCAAATGCAAATTGCCTTCTTGCCGATTATACATCTCGCAAAGATTTTTATAATACCGCTCTAACGGTTCCCCGTCAGTACCAGTCGCCGATGGTACCCCATTTTCCTTGAGCATCTCTGACAATTTCTTCATGTGTCTTCCCTCCCTTTCCGCCTGTATTTTTGTCTTGTCTTTCCCAGTTGCGTACAGCTGCTTTCCAGTCTTTCATCTTGTTTTTTCCTACCATCCACCCATTCGCAGTATAGTAGTCCAGAAAGCGCTCCGCATCAACGCAAAATCCTTTTTCGGCGATATATGCTTTTATTTCAGCAAGCGTTGGCGGCGCGAAGCGCATATTCTTTTTCTCGCCTTCGCTATCGCTTTCGCCTTTGCCTTTGCTTTCGCTATTGCTATTGCTTTTGCTTTTGCTTTCGCTATTGCTATTGTGCTTTTGAAAATCACAAACCACCGGTTTTTCATTTTCTAAACCACCGCTTTTTTCTTCATAAACCACCGGTTTCTTATTTCCTCTGCCACCGCTTGAACCGCTTCTTTGATTCTTCTTGGCACTATCAATACTTGGTTTAATTAGGGAAAACATACCCATTACAACCGGATCTACCTCTAAGGGCGGCTCTATGCCCAAATTCCCGTAATCTGTAACAATGTCATACAGTTGTAATCTTTTATCATCCGGCAGCGTAGAGGCAGCCTGTTTAAACGAAGTATAAAACGGAAAATAATCAGCCACTAAATTTCACCACACTTTACTGCATTTCTGAACTAAGTAAGATGCTTGCCTGACCTGCGTATATATCCACTCACATTCCGCTACAGCCAGGCCCTCAATCGTATTGTACAATTCCTAAGCATCTGAACTATTCGCCCTAGCCCACCAATTCCATAGCTTTCAACTGATTGACAAAGTAAACTTGCCCTTTGCCAGTAACTTTCGTTGTTTTTGTGATTCTGATTGAACCGTCTGGATTTGTAATTGAACTTTCTTTCACTTCAAACAATCCAAGTTCCATGCTCTTTTGGGTCGGCATGTTCCTGCTGCTGCCCCGTTTCATCAGATAACCATTATCCCGCAGATATGCAAATAATCGATTTTGACCCATATCTACTCCATTCTGTTTCAAAAGTTTTGCCAAATCGCCAACCAGAATTGAACTCTGACTTGCACACACTGCGTCTGCAAATAATACTTTTGGTTTGTCTGTTTCTATTTTCGCCTGTGCCGCTATACGTTGTTCTCTTTCCTGTTTCAAATCTGTTGCCAAACGAATTAGTGTGTCAGGGTCTAACAACGCCTCTTCCAGTTTTTCCGGCGTCATATAAGCGCCATGTTTACGGATTGATGGCAATACCTCACTAGTTACCCAACGTTTGAATTTTTTTAATTTCTGCATTCGTTCTTCTATGAGGTTATCATTTTGTGACACACCCTTTGCTTTTTGTGGCTGCATTTGAAACAGCAGGGAATATAGTCCGCTTTCATTGATAATCACCATATTCTGTTTTCCTCCAGGGGTGTCCATTTGTGACACACCCTTATCCGAATCGTCAATATTAGCAAGACTTCTCCTGTAGTTTGTGTCTCCAAAAGCTTCACAAATATCTTTTCCCACAAACCAAGGTTCACCATTTAATTCTGTTACTCTGACACTTCCAAATTCCGCATTTTCAAAAATCTTTACATCATTCATTATTTTTACGCTCCTTTTACTTCTCTATTCACTTCATACAAACAATCTGCCACATTATCAATCACTTCAATTTGTGCAATTACTTTTTCAAAAGCACAATCTAAAACTGCATTAAATTGTTTATGATATGGCAATAAACCAGTATCACCTACAAACAATCCGTCCATAGATACTGCCAACAAATCCTTTACCTCTTTCAACTTCGCAGCAGATTTTTCTAAATCATCAGCCATTACAAACCAATTCATTTCTTTAAACATAATAATCTCTCCTTTATGATGTCGTATAGATATCTAATTGACTTCTAAAGTATAAATCACTATCGAATGCATGTCAATATCTTTTTGATATCTATTTGATTACTTGAGAGAAAACTTCTTTTTGGTATAATATAGATGTCAATTAAATATCTACCTCTAAGGAGTTGTTATTATGGCTGTTCAAGCAAATCCATATCCATTACGAATTGATTCATCTATCATGGAAAAAATTAAATTTATCGCTAAGGAAAACGGGCGCTCCGTCAATAAAGAAATCGAATTTCAGCTAAAGAAAGTTATTACAGATTACGAAAATGCAAATGGTATCATTCAGATTTCTGCTGAATAGAAATCTCACTGTTATAAACTCTCAAGCCAAATTTCAATAAAATCATCATTAATGAGTTGCAGGAGCTACCTATTAGGTCAGCTTCTTCTTTTATTTCATTCAAAAAATTTTCTGGTATTCTTATTGTTATCTGTTTGATTTCATCCATTGGCTTCACCCCATCCTAAAACGGCAAATCGTTATCATCAAACATTACTTCTTGTCCCATTCCTTCGTAAGCATCGCTACTGCTGCCGCTACCACTGCCACCGTCAGAATGGCCAGCTCCACTACTATCTTTACTATCATTCTTACTCCCTACGAATTCCATCTGTTCCACAACTACCTCTGTCACCCAGCGCCTTTGCCCGTCGTTGCCTTCGTAGCTGCGCACCTGCAGCCGACCTTCCAGCGCCATCTGCTTACCTTTGTGGAAATAATCTGCTACAAATTCTGCTCCCTTGTTCCACACCACGCAGTTGATAAAGTCTGCCTCCTGCTCCCCGTTTGGGTTATACCGGCGGTTTACCGCCAATGTAAAATTGGCTACTGCTGTGCCGGACTGGGTATAGCGCAGCTCAGGGTCTTTGGCCAGTCGGCCAATCAACATAACTTTATTCATGCTCCCAGCACCTCCATCGTCATATATCCTGCCGCAAAGGACAGAGCGAACAGCACTGCCAGTGCTATGATTATCTTTTTCATTCTGTTTCCTCTCCCGCTCTTCTGATTTCTAATCCTGGCACTTCCATCTGCCATGTTTCTACATCAATGAACACACCCGTTTCCTCGGCCAGCTTATCGGCGATGTCCTTCAAACTGACACCGCCGAACTCCCCTTCTTTTGCCGGTTCTGTACCGTCCTCTCCAGGGCGAATATACTCCATGCAGAAATCATTGATTTGGCGCATAAACACTGCCAGCCGTTTCTTTCCAAAGCCATGCTCTGTGTGCAGGAGCCAAAATATAATCAACACTGCTATGCCATATCCCTGCTGTGTGCCTTTATCAAAAGCTTTTCGCATATCTATGTTGATTGCGTTTTTAAGCAGCATTTCTTGCAGCATCGCTTTATTTTTCACCGCTGCTCCGCCATTCTTTTTATTTTTAGCCATTGGATCTACCCTCTAATCTGTCGCAGATAATGTTGACCTCTTTTTCTGTCAAATCTTTCACGCTTTCTTTTTTAAACATCTTTTTAATAAAGATGTGGATAGAGTTCTCATCCTGCCCAGCCCGCCCGGCTATCGCCCACATACGCTTTAATTGCCCATCTGATGGCTTCTTGTCCGCTTGCTGCTGAGTAGTAGGCTCTTTTTCTGCAGATTGACCTTTCTTGCCAAAGGAATAGACTTCTTTTTTAGTCTTTGCACTGGCAATGGTAAGCAGCGTAATCTCTCCACATTCAACCTCCATTGCTGTTACACAAAATTTTTCCCTGGTCGTCCAGCGTCCCTTATCTTGTGACATGTTTATTTTGTCTGCGGAAATCCAAATAAACGGCGCCGTATAAAGCTCACGACCGATGCCCCAGTTCACACAAGCACGTTTGAAACTATCGCTGGCCTGCCCTTTTTCCTTTTCTGTGTAACTCTCAACTCCAACGTCTTGCTTAGATATCCACGTTTTCTTCTCGTCGTCCCAAATCGAAACGGTGCAAAAAAGATTGCCGTTAACCACATCATGCTTCCTCTGCCAGTTCTCAGCGCCTACCGTTTCATCAAGAATCTTCATATCGCATCTTGCATCTTTGTAGAGCAAAAGAGAAACGCCCTTATCACTACACGTTGCTACACGGCACTCTACCTCCGCAGCCGTAAGACTTCTAAACGGTTTCATCTTTTACACCACGCTCTATCACTCTACTGGCCCACATATCAGCAAAATGCAGAATCATATACAGCGGCGTCTCATTGCCCTGTATTTCATACTTAAACGGACCATATAAGCCATTATGCATGAGAATTGCATACTGTTCTTCTTCAGTAAGCTCAATGTATTTGCTGGCGATTATAACGCTTCTTACCTCGTGGTCTGTTGGCAGCAGCTCTTTATTTCGCTCAAACGGTTTCGATTCAGACTGCTTACCGCTTTTCAAGATATTCTTCACGTACTCCGCCTTACCGAATTGACCACACTTGCCCAAATCGTGCAACAGTGAGCAAATAACAATACTTTCATGTCTGCAAGGATAGCACAACGCATCATTTATCAGCATCGCCTGTTTTAACACATTTAAGCTGTGCTCCGCCAATCCCCCAGACTTTGCCGCATGATAACCAGTGGAAGCAGGAGTTTCAAAGAAGCCTATCTGCTCCATATGAGCAATCAACTCACGAGTGCCACCGCGTCCTGCCTCTTCCAAATAAGCATAAATTTCTGCTTTTACGTCAATCATTGTGCGCACACCTCCTGATAGGCTTCATTGGCAATGCTCAAAATTTCCGCTGTAGAAATACTGCCGCTATCGTTGCTAGCTGCAAAAATGCAAGCAATCTTATCACTGCACAAAGTTGCTGTGCACAAATCTTTTACAGTTTCGATTTTCTCAATCCCATCGAATTTAAATAAAATCTCCTTAAACAGCATTTTCAAAATCTCATTCATTACCGACTTCCCCCTCTAATCCTTCCAGATATTCCACTGTATCCCGCAGAACTTCCGCCTCTTTGCGGCATAATTTATAGCTCATCATATCCAGCGCCGCTGCCAGCTCTGCCAAGTCGGCCAATTCTGCGCCCCGCTCACTGTCCAACGCCGCCACGGCCTGCTGCAGATACTCCCGCAGAATCTCATTCTGTTCTCTTGCTGCCATCACACGCAGCTGGCCAACCAGTACATTTGCATTTTTCATTTGACATTCTCTCCTTTTTCATTTACAATTTAATTGAGTATTTGCTATTGCCCCTTGCTAGAGTTCCTGCTCTGCTGGGGCATTTTTTGTGTCATTTTGTGCTTATCTGCCGTCTTTCTCACCACCTTCCCACCAATCTGTTTGCATAAAGCTCCATATCATCAGCACACACGCCGGTACCAGCACTATGGCAGCCTGTCCAAGCGATAGAGCATTACCTTCCAGTGCCATTGCTGCCAATATTGTGGCTGCTAGGCTGGCTATAAATAATGGTTTAGGATTCATTTGCTTTCACGCTCCTTATAACAAGCCAACTTCTCTCCCTTGCCTAAGCATTTCATTAGCTGCACGGGGTATTCTTTTTGACAGACGATTCTGCCATCTTTAATCACTCCATATTTACAGGTCATTTTGCGCCTCCTTGCTTGTCCACCCCCAGCCGCTTACGCGCGGCCTTCTCTTTTTTTTGCTAAAACTTCAAACATTCTGCCAATTTCCTGGCACTTTTCTTTCTCTTCTTCCGGTGTCAAATCCAGCGAACTGCTAATCACCTTCATACCGGTTTTTTCATTGATGTACTCAGCACAAACGCCCATGTAAATCACCTCCGTTAAATGTATGATTTTATCTGTATGTCCTATGTCTAAACATTTCACCCCCCTATGCGTCTTTCACCGCCTCATGCTATAATAAGCATGGAAGGAGGTGATTGTAATGCTAACAGATGAAGAAAAAGAAATATCTTCATTAACCTTACTGTATTTGTCTCACCAAGACTTAACAGACACCACTCCGGAAAGTCTAGCTGACAAATACGCAAGCGCATTCAGAACTATCGAATACGCCCTTAATCAAACAACTTTAGGACGTATTAGAGAAGCTACTAAAACTTCTCACAAAAAATAGCTTGTTGTAATGCGTATTCGCATCTGCGAAGGATTGAGGTTGCTAAAACGATACTGTATCCGCCCAAATGGTGCAGTATCTGCTCTGCAACTTCAATTTCCTCTGGTTCAAAAAGCTGCGTCCTGCTTCCGTACACCTTTCCTTGTTCGTTCACGCCTACATAATACATATCTGTTAAATCCATCTTCTCACCCCTGTAATCACATTGAAACATCCATATACTTTTGTCTGAAATACCTCAGTACAATAATTGCCATAGCGCAGACGACCATATCAATCAGCGGATTATTGTTCTGCATAATACTTCTTACAGCGGATATTACAAACATAATTGCGAAAATAGTTGATGTAATATCAGTTGCCTTCTCCAGAATTCTTATTGCTTTTAACTGCATCCTCTCTCCCCCCTATGCGTCTTTCACCGCCCTGTGCTATAATAAGCATGAAAGGAGGTGAATATCATGTCTGCCACTTACCCTACGCAGATTTGCCCGTTTATGAGCTCTAACGGGTCGAACAAGTATTGCGATACTCAATGCACACTTCTTATGGATTATAACGGTTATAAGGATTGCGCCATAAACATAATCGCAACAGAGCTTTCTAAGCAGAAAAATCAGAAATAACTGCAAAATTCAGAGCATCCTTTGCCGAATCAAGCACATCCAATGCTTCCAGCAGGCAAAGGTTGTTTTGTGTAAACAGTGTTATTATCTCTTTCACTATTTCTCCATTTTTGTATCTGGAATAATCCAACCTTAATTTTTGCTCCCTCTCCACTCTCTCACCCCCTATGCGTCTTTGAATAAGTCATCGATACTACAGCCGAGAACCTTCGCTATGCGTGGCAGCTTGTCGGCTGTCGGCATAACTTCGCCTGATTCCCACATTGCAATCGTTGACTGGCGAACCCCAAGCTGTTTTGCAAGTTCGCATTGCGTCAGGTTGCATTCTTTTCTTAATCTTATCAATCCTTTCAAAATATCACCATCCTTAATATTTTTCTTTTCAAATATTAACTAACTTGATATTAGCATAGTGCGCCCTGTAAGTCAAGCAGGAATATTTATTTTCTTGATATTTATTTTCTTGATATATCAGTATATCTGATATAAAATAGAAGAAACACTTGGAGGTGACATTATGAATCGAATAAAAGAATTACGGAAAAAATTCGGTATCAAACAAATAGATTTATGTAAGCAACTCGGTGTTGTTCAGGGTACCTTATCTGGATGGGAAAACAATAAATATGAACCAGATTTGGGCTCCTTAACAAAAATGGCAGAAATATTTGATGTATCAGTAGATTATCTCCTAGGCGTATCTGACATTGAAGGTGGCAAAAATGTTGTCAATCTCACACCAAAAGATGAACGCAACATCCAAAAAGAATTAGAAAAAATGATGGATGACCTGGACAGTGGTCAAAGTGGACCATCATTCTATGGAGGAGATATGGAATTGACCGACTATGACAGGGAGGTACTGAAAGGCTCATTGGAACAAGCATTGCGTATTATAAAACTAAAAAATAAAGAAACCTACACACCACATAAGTATCGTAAAAACACTGACGCTGAGTAGGTGATTATATTGAATCCACTAAAACTTGCAAAATTTATAAAACGAAAATTCGGTCAGAATGTCGATATTTACCAAGTGATTGAGTATTTCGGCATAATATTACTAGAAGTTGATACTGAAAAATTCTTAGGTGGATATCGTCTTATTGAGCGTCGCAGAATTATTCAGATAAATCAAAATCTTGACGAACATTTAAAACTCTGCGTCCTCTGGCATGAAGTGGGACACGCTCTTTGCCACCGAACAATTAATTGTTATTACATGGTCAATAAGACGAGACTAAGAACTAGTATGTATGAAGTAGAAGCTGAACAGTTCGCCGCTGAAATGCTGCTGCCAGAACATATAGACGAGGAAATGTATGGCAGAACCGCAAAGGAGATTGCAGCTTATTATGGAGTTACAAAAAATTTAGTAGAAATAAAATGGAGGAAATAATATGGACTGGACTTTAATTATCGGCATCATTATTCCCGTTACATTACTCGCATTATTCATTAGCGCAATGCTACCGTCCAAAGAGCAAAGAGCATATAAAAAGCAAAAAAAATTTCCTATGGAATGTGTAAACTGCAAACAAGCGAAAACATATCTTGATGTCTCAGTCGGACTATATTCTGATTATGAAAAAGGGATTGTAACCGGTTTTTCGGAACGAGTGCCGACATACTGTTACATGATGAAAAAACCGATAAATAGTAGAAAACAACATTGCCAAATACCAATGCACAACAATAATTCTATAAACGAAGCATTTATGAGAGATAACATTATAAAAAATCACCAGCCTGCAATAGATGTTAGAACTGAACCGGTTTTCATTTCTCTATCAGGCAGAAAATATCATACTGCAGAATGTACACAGATTAAAGGCAAAAAGTACATGACAACCGTAGGAAATGCTTGCTCAAAAGGTTATTTTCCCTGCTCCAAATGCCACCCACCGCAGTAACCATTTTCGTAAGGCCATGAAAATAGTGTAGCAGTTATCAAAATTTAGCTGCAACCTACCGAGTACCACTCGAATTAGTTATGATGAAATGGGGAAAGTGAAAGGAGAAAAGAACTATGCCTGAAAAAGATTATTATGAAGAAACCTTTAAAACAAAAAAATGCTTAAAATGTGGCTATACTACCGACCCTGAGGATGATGAAGAATTATATTGTTCTGCTTGCGGGGCCCCACTAATTAATAGATGCTCTGATTACACTTGCGGAATTACTCTTCAACCAACCGCAGCCTACTGTAAAAAGTGTGGAGCTGAGTCGATATTTCTTAATTGGGGACTAGTATCTAGCAAAAATTCAGATGCTCCAGTCATATTTGATGAAAAAGATCTCCCTTTTTAGAGAGGTGCATATAAATGTATCTCTTATATATTGACGATGCCGGGACCATTGATTTGAAGAAAGATGAATCATGTGCCCTCACAGGGGGAAATACTCGTTTCTTCGTTCTTGGTGCTATTTTAATTAAAGCAAATGAATTAAACAAAGTTGAGCCGATATTTCAAAATTTAAAAATAAAATGTCTATCTGACGAATTTGCAGAATTAAAACATAGCCAAAGTAAAAAGCTCAATTGTATAAATTCTTGTCAAAAAGAAACTATTGATAAAGATTGTCATAAAAAAATAGTTGCAACACAAATCGCTGCAACTGATTGCGTTACTTTTGCAATTACCATTGATAAATATAGTCTTTATCAAAAAAAGAGTATATCAAATAAAGACGATATATACAAAATATGCTTTGAAACACTCCTTTCATATGTAGATCTTTTTATGTATGAAAACAAGATATCAGAAAGTACAATATGCTTTATCGATCATAAAAATGATGGAACCGCCAAAGATGATATGATTTATAAAAAATATCAAGAAGTAACTCACAACCCTAAAGTATTTCGCTCTTTCAAAAATAAAATTTTTTCTCCGACTATCAATATTGTAAATTCTAGATATACTTTAGGTTGCCAATTAGCTGATTTTGTGGCAGGCTCAACTTGGAAAGCTTTAGAAACATTTTACGGAGTTTCACATAATGAAAATGCTCCGGAATTTAAAAAAGCGGTCGCAGTATTCAATCTCATTCGGGAGAAAAAATTTGAAAGTATTACATACGGGGATAGTTTTAAACTACTTCATTAAAAAAATAGGGCAAAGGTAGGCTACGTGAAATAGCCGTTCTAAATTGCCCTCTGGCAACGACCCTGCCCTTTTAAAGTATATTACTTTCTATAAATAATATACCATAACATCGTAGGAAGTGCAATAAGCATTTTCGTGCCCTCACAAAGATGATGTAAGGAAAAAACTAATTGGTAATACGTAAAGGAGTGTGATGTTTTGGAAATTCGGTATAGCAAACAAGCTTCAAAATTCTTGCAAAAACAGTCTAAACAAACACAAATCAGAATTATTAAAGCAATAAATAAATTACCTGCCGGTGATGTAAAAAGAATGCAGGGGAAAACTAACTATTATCGCCTAAGAGTTGGCGATTATCGTATTATCTTCACACATAATAATATTGTTTTACTAATAGAAAAAATCGGTAACCGCGGAGAAGTTTATAAAGATTAGGAGGTTTTGCTAATGAGTATTGCAAAAAGTAAACTACTGATGATGATTGAATTAATGCAGGATGATGATGCGCAAAGTTTACTGGACTATTTAACATCACATTATGCTTTAACTAAAAAAATATCTTGGGATGATATCGAAGAAGTGGAACCAGATGAATGGGACTTAGCAATGTTGAAAGAGATCGAAGAAAATCCCGAAGAATACCAACCATATATGACACAGGAGCAGTTGATTGCAGAACTGGGGTTAAAATGAGTGAGAAAATGGCGGAAGTTGAAGTAACGCTTCCTTTTTCGTGACCTCACGATGAAATAAAAAAAGACCCTGAACATATCACTCAGAATCTCAAAGAAAAGCTAAAAAAATAAGTCAACCCCAGGGGCAAAGGAATTCTTGGTCTGCACCTACTCCCATTCGGGAACCCAGCCTTTATCCTTCACGAGTTAACTTATTTGTATTATATACTTACCCATTCTATTTGTCAATTATGTATGTTTCAAGATTTTTTTCTTTACTGTTAATACAAGAAAGAAACAAGAGAGCATGATATTATGACAGATATTAAGCATTACACTGAAGACGGTATAGGATTCTGGTATGCCAGAGAACTACAAGGTGTATTGGAATATAAAAAATGGGGAAATTTTCTTAATGTAATTGATAAGGCAAAAGAAGCTTGTAAAAACGCTCAACAAAGCGTATTTGAATGTTTTGCCGACGTCGGCAAAATGGTTTCTCTAATAGTTTAGCGTTATAGCATATTACAAACAAAATTTGCATACATCCCTTGCATTCGTACAAATCACAGAAAGAAGGAAAACAATTGAACAAAAAACTAAAAACAGCACTCATCGTACTACTAATCCTATGTATTGCCTTTATGCCGATGGTAGCCTTTGCCCACAGTGGCAGAACCGATTCCAGCGGCGGTCATCATGACAACAAAAACAAAAGCGGCCTTGGCTCCTATCACTATCATTGTGGTGGCCATCCCGCACATTTGCATCCAAATGGTGTTTGCCCTTATACTACTACAGTTTCAACATCATCAGCTTCCAGTAGTGCAACAAAAACAACTACGGATCCAAATGCTAAAACTGCAACTATCACTGCCGGTGCAGTAAAAATCAATGGAAATTCTATTAATAACGCAAAGTTAGAATATCCTTTGATTTCTTACAACAATGCAACCTATTTTCCTATGACTTATCGCAACAAGGAAAGCTTGGGACTAACATCTAAAACCGAATCTGGCACAATTTACTTTACAACCGGAAATACACCCTCTTACAGCGCTGATATCGAAGGAACAAGCACGACCGGTAAAAAAGTTACTGCCACAAAATTAGACTATAAAATCTCCATTGATGGTTCTTTGTATAACTATGACAGCGATTGGCCTCTACTGAAATATAACGACATTGTTTATGTTCCATTGACATATCATTTTGCCGATGCCTTAGACCTTTCAACATCATGGACAAAAGAAACAGGACTGGCGGTAAATACAAAATAATCACTGGGGATATTGCAAACCAATTCTGCATATGCTATAATGTGCCTAGGCAATAAGGTTGTGAAATATTTTATGCTTAAGCGAAAACCCCAGTAGTGGCACCTACTGGGGTTTTCTTTTTGCCCTTACAGTCGAGCAGACTAGGCTAATTACTGCTTATCGTTACCATCTAACCATTTGCAGACAGTGTGGCACACAACGCCTGCCGCGACAGTAACAATGAAGGTTGTGAAAATAGTCATGCTTAAGCCCCCTTTCTGTTGCCAGATTGGGTAAGCAGCAACATTGCGAATTATAGCATAAATTTAGCAAAAGGAAAATACCCTTTATCATCGGTCGGAACAACCTAAAAAGGACGTGATACCATGACCACTGCCGCCATCTATTTACGGCAATCAAAAGAAAAAAAAGACAGCGTTTCCATTGAAGCGCAGCTGGATAAATGCAAGATTATCTGCCAGCTAAACGGCTGGGAATATATTGCCTATGACGATAAAGGCAAATCTGGAAAAGACCTGAATCGCCCCGCCTTTAAGCAGATGATGCAGGATATTGAATCTGGTAAAGTAAAGCATATTGTCTGTTACCGGCTGGACCGCATCAGCCGTTCCATGGCGGACTTCTCCAACCTGATCGTAACGCTGGAGCAATACGGCGTAGATTTCATATCAGCCACCGAAAACTTTGACACTTCCAACCCACTGGGCCGTGCCATGGTCAACATTATTATGACCTTCGCCCAATTGGAACGGGAAACCATCACAGAGCGCGTCACCGACAACTACTACTTCCGAGGAAATCTCGGCTACTGGCCAGGCGGTACTGCACCCTATGGCTACCGGCTCACAAAAATAACAGACAACACCGGCAAAAAACATTCTGCGCTGGAAATTGACCCAGAGCAGGCCAAATGGGTCCGATACATGTATGAATATTACCTGGAACCCGGTGGCAGTATCACTAAAATGTTGAACCATCTAAACGAATTGAAAGTTCAAACCAACCGCAACGCCCAATGGACCAGCCGCGTCATTGCCGACCTATTACAAAAGCCCGTCTACACCAGCAACACCGTTGCCCTTTACGAGTATTACAAAATGCAGGACTGCAATATTGTCAATGACATCTCCGCATTTGACGGCACCGGCTCGCTGAACTTATACGGTAAAACCAGCAAGAACGCCAACCGGCATAAGCGTTGCCGCGATGCCAACGAAATGTATCTGGTAGTCATGCAACACACGCCTATTATCGAGCCAGAGCTATGGTTAGCAGTGCAGCGCAAGAAAGCCAGCATGCTGCCCAAGTCCTCCCCTCGCTCCGGTACCAGCAAAAACAGCTATCTAACCGGATTAATTATTTGTGGCAATTGCGGTTATCATGTATCCATTACCAAGCAAACCGGCAACTATCGCGCCTATATGTGCAGCACCAAAAAAAATCGAGGATGGTACACCTGCTCCGCACCAAATATTCGCGCTGAACAACTAGAGGAAACTGTCATTGAAGATATGATTCGTCATTTCACCAATCCCACCGTAGTGCAGAAAGTAAAAGAAAACTACAAAAAACAGCTTTCCACTACGCCAGAGCAACAACGGGAAAAAAATGAATTAGATTTGAAACTATCACAAATCGACCAAGAAATCGACAATCTGATGCAAGCCATCTCATCCGGCAATCCCACATTGCTCAAATATGCCAATCTCCATATCACAGAACTGGATGAACAGCGGCAGGAAATTTTCAAAAAGTTGCAGGCGTTGGACCAAGAAGAACACCAGCAAGACCACCTGCAAGCTGCCTATAACTTTGTATATTCCTATCTTGACGACTTCGCACAAAAAATACGTTCTGCCGACTTTGATGAGATGAAAACCATCTGCAATACACTGATTTCTAAAATCATTGTCAATCGCAAAGAAGATGGCGCCACAGAGATAATTTATATAATCTAATCAACTTCTTGCAAAAAAATTTCAACTGCTCTATACTTAGTTGTGAAAGGGGGACTACCCATGACACGTTACGATGAATTGATGGCTGCCTTAAAAAAGGCTACCACAACTGAAGAAAGAGAAGAACTAATCGTTAAAATCCAAGCACTAAAAGCATATGAAGATGCCTACAAATACAATGCTAAAGAAATGGAGCTTCTATCATGACCGATTTCACTGTAAAATTCAATTATGTGATGGAAGTTCATGAAAATCTAGTACGAGATAAGCATTGCATCGCTGGTATTCGTGATGAAAATTTGTTGATAAGTGCTATCGAAGGACAGTATTGGTATGAGGCCGGTATTGAGCAAATCATTCACGTTGCCTACTCCATATGTGCAAACCATGTTTTTACAGATGGTAATAAGCGAACCTCATTTCTTACACTCAAATTGCTAGAAACTAAATTAGGCTATGTTTGTGACTGGGAAAATATCGCACATGTTGTACTCGATTTAGCAACCAATAGCACTGAAAAGCATGATTTTCATGAAAAAATTCGAAACTATATATTCATATATTAACTAACAATTTTTATCATAAAAAAGCCGTGAACCCTGTTTATATCTAGGCTCACGGTTTTATTTCTTTTGATGTCTAGTGTATC
>CAJUDO010000026.1 GCA_910585405.1 uncultured Peptococcaceae bacterium
AGTATGGAGATGAAGCTGCACTTGTTATCAAGAAGGCTGATGGCACCATTGAGAATGTTATCAAGAATAGCGATACTTTATATGCTAGTGGCATACAGGCTCTTCAGAAGATAAACATTGATAGTTTTACAATTAAAAATAAACATTTGAATACATCTGGTGGTGGCTGGGATAAATTTAATGTCGGAACAGAAACAGAAGCGCATGCAATAGTAAGGGAAGTGATAGCAAAAAATAAAATAGTTTCTGTAACAGATAATGATGGAAGAATTGGTACTTTAGGCCAGAAATCATTTGCCATTATTTTAGATGCAGAAAGAGTGATAGGCAGTAATGGGGAAACAAAAATAAGAGTTGCGGTAGATGAACTTGGAAATGTATGGACAGTATTTCCAATTAAATAATAAATGTATGAGGAGGATTTTGGTGTATTTTGATAAAGAGGAATTTATAAAAAAAAACAAAGAAAATAATGTTGAAAATGCATACAATGCTTTAGAGGATTTCCTTTATGTTGAAATACGTAAGCACAATTATGAGAAGATTATTGAATTACTTACATGGGAAAATGTAAGAGAGTTTTTTTATGAAGGAAACCAATATTCCATTGTAAAACAGCAAGGAAATAGTGAAAGCGTTATTATCAGTGATGAAGTAGCTTTGGAATATGGTGTATCAGATAATCAGGCGAGATTTCGGATTGAAATTTCAGGTTTAGTTGAGTTAATCGAAATAGAAGGGAAAAATTCAGAGATATGAATTAAAATTATAAGCGTTTGTTTAATTCTAATGAAACACAGAACCTGCTTCAAATAGAAGTGGGTTCTGTTTATAGCAATAGCAATCCTGATTAAAAATATAGGAAACTGTGAAAGGTTTATATCTATGATAGCAGCGGCAAGTGGAGCCATGTCATCAAAGACTTTGTCATCGACTATAACAGCAATGCAGAAGAAAACCTGATGGAATATGAGCGGTATGACGAAGGTTTGACCTACCGGTATGTATACGGTGTAGATAAGCTGGGCGTAACAGCCTATACCATTGCAAACGGCTCAGCCAGTGTGACCACCGATGCAGGAGAAATACCGCTGTATTATCATATGGACCATATGGGCAGCAGTGAATTCCTGACCAGTGATGTGACCCAGAGAGTGACCAGCTGGACCAGCTATGATGAGTGGGGCAATATTACCCATAATGCAGTGTTAAAATGCGGAACCAGAGAATTGGATTTGGTGAAAACCTATACAGGGCATGAAAGAGATTCTGTATTGGGAATGTACTATGCCAAGGCCAGAATGTATGATACCGCAGATAAGCACGGCAGCAGCAAGGGCAATAAGCTGGGAGATAAACGGTTTACAGCAGTTGACCCGGTGAAGGGGAATGTGCGCAATCCCCAGAGTCTGGTACAGTATACCTATGTGCTCAATAATCCGCTGATGTATGTGGACCCGTTGGGAATGATGCAAAAAATCATGAGATGGCCTGGCGAAGTACATGATGCCGTTCAAGAGCATATTCTGAAAAATCATCCAGGCTATTCAAAAAATCAAATGATTTTGTATGATCCAATAGGTTTTGGTTTTGCAGATATTATTAGTCCAGAGGGTGCAGTGTGGGAAGTGAAGTCAAGTGGTGCTGTAAAAACAGAAAAGAAGCTAGAAAAGGCATACAAGCAAATTGATAAGTATGTAAATAATACATGGAAAAATAATCCAGAACAAAAGTTGACTATTGGTCATCCATTAATACAAGGTGAGTTTACTTTGGAAGGCAAATACAATGGCTTTTATGTAAAATATTATTGTATTGGGCATGGGATTATAAAATATGAGTATGAACAAAAAATAAATGAAAAGCAAATTGAACAAGACATTAACGCTGCTGCACAGGGTGTTGTAAAAGGAATAATTATTGTGGGAGGAAGTATATATGTAATTGTTTCTGGAGGAGTAACAGGATTTTTGGCAGATGCTTCTGTGAATGCAAATGAGTTAGGGATAAAAGTGGAAGATGGTCAAACGGTTATTTCGCTTGAAAGGTGGGTAGCTTAGTTGATTTCAGTAATAAGGCAAAATTTCTGGAAGCAATTTTGCCAATATGGATATGAAAAAGAATTTCAGAAAAAAGGAAAATGTGCGTACCGAATCTATTACGATATTGTGCAAGGATTTGAATTATTTAAACAGCCGAGAAGTCCCCTTGTGACAGTTAGGTGGTCGATCTATCCATTATGTCAACCAGACGCCAATTTTTATACTGATTTTTATCAAAAATATGATATCAATGATATTATAGGAAAATCGATATTTGACGTCTATTATAATAAGTTAGATCCACATTCTGCAATAGAGTGTGCAGATAAAGTGAGCAGACAAGTGGAGGAAGTTTTATTACCTTATTTCGATAGTATAAAGGGAAGCGCTATGGCTTATGATGCGTACGTGAAAATGGATTTTTCCAAAGGGGGAGAAGATTATCCTTGTATGGAAAAAATATATTTTGCATTAAAATCAGAAATGTATGAAAAAGCCTACCAATATGTTAGTCGGATTATAGAAAATAATGAACAGGCTGTAAAAAATAATGCACAATACTTCTCTGAAGAACAAATGGAGCAGATGAGAAAAAAATTTGAAAAAAAAGACAAAGAATTACAAGATCTTGCAGAATATATCCAGTACGAAGAGAGAAGCACAATTCAAAGGCAATTAAAACGCAATGAAGAGGATGCATATAGATTTTTAAGGAAAAAATGAGATAAAATTAGATAATAATGAATTGAAAAACTAACAAAAAATGCTTTTAGGAGGGCTATTTACGGCCCTCCTGAGTTTGGATTGAAGGTACATTAATCAAGTTACCGGTATGATGAATTGAATCGGCTGGTGCAGGCCCATGAAGACCATGGCAACCAGATGCGGAACTACCAGTATGACAGCCTGGGGAATCTGACCTATGAGTGGAACAGCAACAATGTCGTGGTAGACTACAAGCTGAACAATCTGAACCAGATTACCACCAGGTGTGAGGATAATATGATTGCGGATGGTCAATACGGGAGTGTGTATGGGTATTGCATAAAAGAAAAACTGCTATTATAAAGTTACCCCTTATGATAGCAGTTTTCTTTTGCCATTACATCAGGCCCAGCATAGGTGCAATTGTCATCATAATCAGTGTTACAACTAATACCCAGGCAAATACGATAAAGACGCCTGATTTAAACATTTCTATCATTTTAAAATATCCTGATCCATAGCAGACCAGTGGAATTGCGTCTAATGGAATCAAGCAAGCCGCTGATACCATAAAGCCTATGGGAATGGCCAGGCAGGCGGGATTTAGCCCCTGCGCTGCAGCAATGGTGCAGGTAATTGGTACGAAGATAGATACCAGAGCTGGATTTACTGGACAGATTAAATGGGCATATGCAATCACCAGTCCCAATATGATTAACATCACAACAACACTCTGACCGTCCAATAACACAGAAATATCATTGGCAATCCAAGCAGCTGCCCCGCTGTCCCAAATCACCGAGCCTAATGCAGAGCAGGAGTTGACAACTAGAATAATATCCCACATAATGGCATTTTTTGTGTTTTCCCAATTTAAAACGTCAATACATGGCAGGAAAAACACCAAGGCGCCTAATGTCGTTGTAATTGCAATGGGAAGGCCATGTACACTTTCTGTCAGCCAAGCTAGAATCAACAACAGCATAACAGCAATGAATTTTTTTTCCTGACCTTTCATCTGTCCCAAACCGCGCAGCTGTTCCTGTGCATTTTCCATGCCTTGCAGAGAAGTAATTTCCGGACGATACACGCACCATACAATCTTATAAACAATTGGCACCAGTAATAGTACAATGGGCACACCTAAGCAGGCCCACTGTGTAAAGGTGACTTGGATACCGGCTGTATTTTCCAGCACAGTCAAGGAGAGTACATTGGTTGCCGAGCCGGCCGGTGTTCCCATACCGCCGATTAATGCTGCCACAGGCAGCCCTACCATAATAGCACGCCCATAGTTGCTTTTACCGGGTTCACAGCCTGTTGCCCGCAATAGCATTAAGGCGATAGGAAGCATCATCAGCACCACACCCATGTCGGAAAGTACCATAGATAAGATGGCAGCACCCATCATAAAAATAAACAGTAATTTTTTTGCGTTGCCCTTTGATGCGATTGCCAGTAATAATGTAATACGTCTGTCTAATCCTGTGATGGCCAGCCCATTGGCGACTACATAATTGGCAACCATGAAGAAAAAGACCGGTTCACAGAATTTATCAGCAGCCTGCGGTAAAGTACACAGTTTCAGCACAGGCATCAATAATAATGCTCCCATTGCGACCAACCCCAAGGGCAGCACATTGCTGATCCAAATTAAGGTTGTGCAAAGTATTAATGCCAGCGAACGTTTTCCTTCTAGTGTTAAACCGTCTGGTGTCGGAAGAATGTCCAACGCTACAAATAAGGCCAGTATTGCAAGTAAAATTGCTGCTCGCTTTTGTACGCTCATTTCTTTTGCAGCCATAATAACGCCCCCATTTTTATTTACGCCTTTTTCGGAAACTGAAAGTTATCCTGGTAATATCGTTCAACAGGATGTTTATAGGTTTTCAATGGAACCGGTTCCAAATGTAATTTCATATTGCCATTTTCCTGACGGATTTTAATCCAGCCCAGCCAGTTTTGGTCATCACGCTGTGGGTAGTCCTCGCGATAATGGCCGCCCCGTGTTTCTTTCCGCATCAGCGATGCTTTCAAAAACATTTCTGTTACTGTAGCAATGGCTTCTATTTCTTTGCATTTCATCAGATAGTGGGCGTCACCGCTGCCCATTTCTGGAAGCAGATCCTTTTGAATTTGTTGCAGTTCATGCAAAGCTGAATTTAGGCTTTTCTCTGATTTCAAAATACTTACGTTATATGGCAACACCAATTCTTGAATTTTGCGTAAAACTTCTTTACCGTTTACGCCTGTCTTTTGGAGTTGCTCGCTTAAAAGTGAACGCTTTGTTTCCAAATCCTCTTTAGAGGGCTGTGTGGAAATGGCGGAGCCTTCCTGTTGCAGATACTGATGAATTTCTTCTGCAGCCAAATAGCCTGTTGTTGCTGTGGTGCTTAAGTCAAAGCCGCCGATATAAACGCCAGCATCCAGGAAACGGGAACGGCCAACTGCGTATAAGCCTTTCACTTTTGTGCGGCCATAGGCATCGGCTACAATACCGCCAAAGCTGCTCAATATCTGCGGCTGCCATTCTGTGGTTCCTCTAAAAAAGTCGATGCCGATATTTTTTAGCTTATTATGGTTTAACAACTGCCATCCAGCTGCTGGTTGGACAAACTCCCGGTCTTCTTCTTTTAAATCGCTTGTATCAAAATAGATGGGCCCTCTGCCTGCTTTGGTTTCCATAGCCATTGCCATCGTTGTGTAATGGGGGTCTGTATTGCCTTTCAAGACAGGAGAGTAACGTTCCATGAAAGATTCTCCTTTGGCATTGACAAATTTTGCCCCTAACGGCAACAGCACAGTCTGCCCTTCCCAGGAAAAAAGTTTTGGTACGTTCCATACTTCGGCAAACTCCATATTGCAGAGCTCTGCTCCAGCCTGATAGGCCAGCAGCAATCCTTCGCCAGTAGATGTATTTTTACCATAAGAGCATTTCCATCCGCCCCGTCCGCAGGCAATGACCACTGCTTTTGCAGCAAAGCTGTAAAACTGACCTGTCCGGACATGGAAACCTACAGCGCCCGTGATATGTCCATCCTGCTGCAGCAATTCAGTAACCATAATACGACCGATGCGTTGTATATCCAGGCGGCGCATTTCCTTATTCAAGCTATCGCGCATGTCTTCGCCGCCAGTTCCCTTGACTTTAGTGATGCATAGCTTTACATTGTCCAGCCCTCTTTGCGGAATGCCTTTAAAGTTTCCATCTTCTTTTCTGGTATAAGTGCAGCCCAGTTTTTCGTATTCGCACAACCGGTCATAGGAAGCGCGAAATAAGGTTTCCATCAATTCCTGGTCACATAGTCCATCCCAGTAATAAACCAGATCTTTTACCCATTCATCAATATTTTCTTCTGGTGTGACGGCGTCGAAGTCTCCTTCAGACATTGTCATCAAGCCACCCCAGTCGGCTCCGGCTTTATCCACAACGGTTACCTGCAGCCCAGGTTTTAATTCCTTCAGATGTTTTGCTGTCCACATACCGGAAGGTCCTGCGCCGATAATCAACACATCGGTCTCTATATTCACACAATCCATTTGAAAATCTTTCATCTTGAACACTCCTTTTCTTTTCTTATCCGTCTTTTACTGTCTGTTATCACATGGGATAAACCGGTGGCAGTATTTCTTTAAACGGATGGACAAAAATAGCACCCTTCGGGCAATTGCGTTCACATAAAAAACAAGTCATGCAGTCTTCTGGATAGGCGATATATGCTTTTTTATCAGCTCCCAGCCGTAATGTATCCAAGGGACAGCGTTCTACACAAATTCCACATCCTACACATTTTTCTTTATCAATACTGCGAATCATTCTGAACACCTCATTTTTTTATTTCACAAAACTCTCTCTGCGAGGGTGCGGCCGTTCATCCCTCTCTCTATATAAGATTATATTATGTAATAAATTATCTGTAAAATATGAATACTTCTGCATGGTGCGCAAAAAAACTTATAGCCATTCTTGTTGATTGCTTTTTTCCATGTTATACTGTTTTTATCTTAGTTTTGGAGGGTTTCTATGCTGCTAAAACAACTTCTTTTGCTGAACACTTTACAATCGTATAATTCTTTTCGGGAGGCAGCGTCTGCTTTGCAAAAACCAGAATCATCGCTTCGCTCAGCCGTTCACAGCCTGGAGAAGGAATTGGGCTGTACTTTGCTCACCGCGGACCAAAAGGGGATCCATTGGACGGAAACAGGGCGGCAGATCTTGTTGCATACCGAGCAATTGCAAAGCAAAACCCGTCAATTATACCGCTTGCAGGATCTTTTGTATCAGGCGTTTTGCCATAAGATTGCCATTGCCAGCAGCAGTCAGTATGGCAGTCTTGTTCTGACGGAAATTATTGCAGCGATTATGCAGGAATATCCCGCTGCCCAATTTTCCCTGTCAACATGCAACAATCAGGCGTTATTGCAGCTCTTAATTTCTCAGCAGATTGATATGGCTTTGCTGCAGATTCATGAGATTGAACGGCCCTTGCTTATCAACACGCTACAAGGACTACCGCTGGAACTTCATGCGCTGACACAGGATTCTATGTGTTTTCTGACTGGTCCCAGGCATCCCCTTTATGGGAGACAACAGGCTCCATTAAGGGAAATTATGCAGTGTTCCCGTCTTGTTTCCAAAGACCCTTCCGATCATCTCACCCAAACCTTTTTTAAGAAATATGGCTGCACTAGTACGATTTTACAGATGTCCAATATTATTTCTCAACGCAAATTAATTGCGGAAACCAATTATATATCCTGGCAGTCCTTTTCTGCTGCCCAAAACAGCTTGGGATTATATCAGGATGCCTTGCATATTTTAGAAATTGAAGATTTCTCCTGGAATTGTACGCTCTACAGCGTCTGCAGCAAAATGCCAACCTTTGGCGAAAGTATTTTGCTGGAGAGGCTCAATAAAAAGTTACTCTCTTAGACAAACATATTGGAGGAATTAATATGAAACTGCAACAACTCCATTTACTTTGTGCTTTGGAGCAATATCATTCTTTCTCCCAAACGGCGCAGCATCTTTTTATTTCCCAGCCGGCTCTCAGCACCGCTATGCAAGCTTTAGAAAGGGAATTGAACTGTACGCTGCTCACGCGCAATCATCAAGGGGTTCAATTTACGGCAGCGGGGAAAATGGCGTTGGAATATGCCCATGAAATTTTGAATGAAGTTCATCTGATTCAATCTATCGCCCATGATGCCCACGACGGACTGACAAACCGCATCACCATCGGCGGCAATACTTTGGTCTGCACAGAATTGTTGCTGCATGTATATCTTCAAATTGAAAAAGAGTACCCGCAAATTGCTATTAATTTTCAAGAAATTGACGAGCATACATTGATGCACCAATTACTTTATGGAGCGTTGGATTTTGCGCTCCTGCAAATAAATTCTACTTGTCTGGAGAATGACCGCCGACAATTAGAGCAAAAATATCACCTTCAGCTCTCAGAGCTGACCAACGAGCCCATGGCCGTTTTGCTCAGCAAGCAGCATCCTTTAAGGCAAAAACAATCTGTTTCTATTTATGAATTGTTCGATTTTCCCTTTGCGACTGCACATATGGAGACTGACCGGAGATTGGTTTCCGCCCTGCAGGCGCTTGGCTATCAGAAGCCGCCGTTTATTTTGCAGGACACTTTTTGCCTCAATCAATTCATTGCTGGCAGCACCTACTGGGCTTTTATTCCACAGCGTGAAATTTTACGGCATCAGCAGGATGCCAAAAATCAATTCCTATTTTTGTATCCTGTTGATTTCCCCTGCCGCTGTGCAATTAACTGGCTGCATAATACATCTTCCTATCCGGTGGAGGAAGCTTTGCTGCGGCAGACAATAGAGATGCTCTTGCGCAGAGGGGAAAAATAGTTTGACAATGTGAAGATTGATAGCGAATGTTATTTTTGCAGGCTTTAAAAATATAGAAAAGCCCGCAAAAGCATTCTCTTGTCAAGATTGAAATGCGCTGTGAATCGAAAGATATATTTGTCGATACTGCGGGATAGGGAGCTGTTCCGAAATAGAAACACAACACAAGCCTTGTATTAGACTTTTTGGGCTTGATGTGATACAATAAGCTGGAATATCCTGAGGGAGGCTTTTTTATGAATATTGATCCGGTGGCGTTTTCGTTGGGCCCGATTACAGTGCGTTGGTATGGGCTGTTAATTGCGTCTGCCATGCTGATTGCTGCGGTAGGCGGCTGCAAAATCATGGGGCGCGCGGGGATTGATGAGGATGATTTTCTGACAATTTTTATGGTAACCATTGTGGCGGCTATTGCAGGGGCAAGGGCCTATTATGTGATTTTTGACTGGCCCTATTATGCGCAGCATCCTGGAGAAATTCTTGCCACCTGGCATGGCGGTCTGGCAGTACATGGCGGGCTGATTGCAGGGGTGATTGCGATTTACTGGGGATGCCGTCACTATCACATATCTTTTTGGCAATTTGCCGACATTATGGCGCCTTTTATGATTTTGGGTCAGGCCATTGGCCGTTGGGGAAACTTTTTCAATCAGGAGGCTTACGGCTATGAAGTGGACCCGTCACAGGTGCCGTGGGCCATGTGGATTGACGGGGCGTATCGTCATCCCACATTTTTGTATGAATCCTGTTGGGATCTGTTGGTGTTTTTTGCGCTGCTTTGGTTGGCGCGGCAAGCTTTTATGCGTCGTGGGGAGATTGGATTGAGCTATCTGATGCTATATTCTGTAGGGCGAGTGGTGATAGAAGGATTTCGCACCGACAGTTTAATGCTGGGGCCGTTGCGTGCAGCACAGGTTATGAGCTTGCTTCTTTTTACAGGGGCGATGTTGGTACTTATTTATCGGCGCAAAACAGGAAAGGCAGAAATGCGGCCCAAAATTGCCGGAAAACAAAGACTGGGTTGATGGATGGGGTCTGCGATAGATGACTGCTGCCAGACTACCTTTTTATGCAGAAGGTTGCATATAAGGTGATTTGGCAGCAGATTTTTTTGCTGTAGGTTCTGATGTGCATATGTATATAAAATTTTTTTTTGCTTCTGCAAAATTTATTGCCAGTATTGGTTGAATAAATAGAATTTTTAAGGTAAAATATAAATATAAATATTTTTAATGCATAGAGAATAACTAGGTAAAGATAGTCTCTATGAAGGGGAGGGATATTTTTGTTTATTTGGAATCGCGTGGAATTGTTAACAACCTTGTCAATGGAGTATTATTTACGGGCAAGGACTTTATTGCAGCAAAATGGAATAAAAATACAGAGCAAGCAGATTCGCGTTCGGGAAGATGTAAGAAAAGGCGGGATGCTGCAGCGTCCGACGGAGCAATACCGTATTTATGTGCATAAAGAGGACATGGAGCGGGCCCAGGAGGTACTGAGCCAGCTTGGTGCGCAGGAACAACATGTGTATAATGCGTTGGAGTGGTAGATGGGAGGAAGGATGTTCACCAAATTTGCGGCAAATCAAAAAAAGATGAAAGAGGACTGTCGGCGGAAGTGTTAAGCATTTGCGTAAGGGACAGTCCTTTTTCATTAGCTCAAAAAGATTGTGAGCAATCCATATAAAATGGGTTGGTGGAGCATATACAAAAACAAGGTGTGTTGTCCTATCCAATTTATCACAGGAAGTTTCCAGTGTTTTACGGCATGAAACACACGACTTTGTAAAAGTATGGGACCACCGAAATAACCCACGCCAAATAAAAAGAGCCAGGGGATAAGAGGAAAGTAATCGGCGGAAAAAAAGGATGCATCGGGTAAGCCGAGCAGGAAAAGCAATGGATATTGATATAATTGCTCTGGTAAGTACCAAAGGGCATAATCCCAGATACCTAAGTAACCGTAATAGATACCTTTAAAAAACAGAAACAGGATGAGTGATAAACACATCATGGGAAGGGCGGGAAGCCGGCTTAAAAGTGGTTTTAGAAATGCTGTAAGCAGATAAGACAAGCCGATTAAGTGCAATACGCCGAAAAGGATGCGTTCATCAGGTATAACAATGCAGGTGACAGTTGTGATGAGTAACGCGCAGGCAAAAATTAATGAGCCATGTTTTGCAGGATTGCGACTTAAGGTGCATGAGCAGCCGGCCAATAAGATAAAACCTGTACAGATTGTCTGCTGCCAAAGATAGGAACTGTGCTGCTGCATAAAGGTGCATGAGCGGTCAAAGACATAGACATAGTCGTAGAGACCATGATAGAGTACGGCATTGAGCAAAAGAAGGCCACGCAGTAAATCTAATATATGATAACGTTCTTTCATTGACTTAACTTCCCACAAATAGTTATTGTATCGGCAATGGTGACGCCGATTCCAGAAAGCTCCTGTACGCCCTTTTCGTAAAGTCCTGATATGGCATCTTGGGCCAGCAATAGACGAAAGTCCCGTTCGCTGGCTTCGTATACGCTGGTGCGGGGGCAGTTGGGAAAGTTACAACCACAAAAAATAAGCGTATTGACGTCCTGTTCACGTAAAAATTTTTCTAAATCGGTGCGAAAAAATGCGCCCCATCGTGATTTGTACATGGCCCATTCTTGTGATCCCAATTGTTGAAACCCGCCTTGCAAAAGTAGCTCCCAATCAAGGGGCGGAGCGGTGGAGGGTTTGAGGGCAAGAGGAAAATCGGCACCGGCAGAATAGGGTGCAATCATGGCAGCTTCCTTTTGCACCTGTTCACGGCGGCATAAGTCCACATTGGAGCCGTCGGGCAGATAGCAGCGCAGTACATGGATAATGGGAATGTGCTGTGTCCGCGCTGTTTGCAGGAGTTGTTGTATCTGCGGAAGAACAGCGTAGCTGCCAGGAATTTCTGTAGGAGAACCGGGCAAAATGAAATCATTTTGAAAGTCGATTACAATGACAGCACAATGGCTGTAGTCAGCGGCAAGAAGCGACATATTAAGTACCTCCGATAAATGAGTATTTTTTGATGATGATTCTATTAAAGTATAGTACAAAAAAGCTGAAAAGTCCTGCCTATTAGAAAATTTCTTTGAAACATTGAATTTACAAAGCAGGATAGGTGTGATAGGATAAACAAGAAAAATTATAATAATAAATAAAAACATGATATCGAGGAGTGAAAGTCTTGGCTGCTGCAACGGAGAAGATTGGAAGAAATGATATTGCTTTGTTTGGGATTTGTTGGTTTGGTTATTTTTTCGCCTATTTTGGTCGGATGAATTACTCGGCTTGCATGGCCTCCATTATTTTAGCTGAAGGCTATTCAAAAGGAATGGTAGGCCTGGTGGGAACCGGCTTATTTATCACTTATGGCTTGGGACAAATTTTCAGCGGCTTTTTAGGCGATTATGTAGCGCCACGCAAGATGATTGTTGTTGGTTTGATTGGTTCTAGTTTGAGTAATTTGGGGATGTGCTTGGCCCCAAGTCTAAATGTAATGATTGTTGTCTGGTGTGTGAATGGATTTATGCAGTCTCTGCTGTGGTCGCCGATTGTTCGGTTGTTTGCGCAGTATTTTACGGCTCAGGTGCGGGGAACCTTAGGCGTTTATATTAACAGCACCGTGCCGGTGGGTACTTTGGCTACGTATGGATTTACTGCGTTGATTTTGGAACTTACAGGTGATTGGAAGCAGGTCTTTCTGGGTTCGTTTTTTGTTGTGATGCTTACAGCAGTTGGCTGGTGGATTGGCACAGGAATGCTGCTGCCTAAGCTGACCCGTGTAGATATAGAGGTTGCCGAGCGGACTGGTGATGGAAAGGAAAACGCGATAGAGAAAGCGCCTTTAGGTGAATTAGTTTTGGGCTCAGGCATGGTCTTTATGTGTTTAGTGTTAATGATGCAGGGCATGCTGAAAGAGGGAATTACAGCTTGGATGCCGAGTTTGATGGGCGAAAAATTTGCAGTAGGCACGACATTAGCCATTGTAAGTACGGCGTTAATTCCTATGTTTAATATTATTGGCATCAGCATTGCGGCGGCGGTTCGCAAGGTGATTGGCGATGAAGTGCGTTGTTCCTTTTTTCTGTTTATCGCAGGGACTATTGCTTTGGTTGTATTGTATCTGACATCTTTCATTGGTTTAATACCGATGTTTGTATTTTTCTCTGTGGCCACAACGATTATGATGGCGGTAAATACTGTATATGTAGGTGTTGTACCGGGATACTTTGCGAAAAAAGGGCGGAGTTCATCGGTTTCAGGCATTTTGAATGCCTTTGTCAACTTGGGTATTGCCACTTCTATGTTTGCCACGGGAGCATTTTCTGAAGCTTTTGGATGGGATATGACTATGATTTTCTGGTGCGTATGCGGTGGTATTGGGATTTTTTCCAGTTTTATCGGTTATCAAATATGGAAGAATTATAAAGTGGGACTATAGCCGACATGGCGAGGGACATTGCAGGGATGCGGTATGCCTGAAGGATGGAACTTTAACTTTTAGCTTTTAGGCAGCAAGGGACCAGCACAAAAAACTTGCAATAGGGAAAAGAAATCGCTAAAATAAAAACTAAGATAAAGCAGCATGAGACGTAGGAAGGTTGGGTGAGTAGTTATGGCAGTTTTATTATCTGATTTGTATGAAAATATAAAAAATCAAGACGTTACCTTGGTAGCAGGTGAACGGGGAATGGGCAATGTGGTACGTTGGCTGCATATGGTAGAGAGTAATGCAATCTCCTCGTTTTTAGACGGACAGGAAATTGCATTTACAACGGGCGTAGGGCTGAACAGGGATGAGACTTTATTAGATCTTGTCAAAGCCAACAATGAGCATAAGGCCAGCGGAATGGTAATTAATATTGGGCCATTTATAAAAGAAGTACCAAAAGATGTAATCGATTATTGCAATAAAGAAGGTTTTCCGCTGTTTACGGTGCCATGGCGGGTACACATGGCAGAGATTATGCGCTCAATTTGCTATATCATTACCGAATCAGATAAATATAATCTGGAATTGTCCAGCGCTGTAAAAAATGCTATTTTTTTCAGCAATCAAGAAGAGCTTTATGTGCCACAATTGGAGCGTAACAATTTTTTGCCTACATGGACGTATTGTATCACTGTTGTGGAAATTATGGAAAATGGAGAAAAGGTTTCCGAAGAAAAATTGCAGCGTTATCTGAAAAATATGGAAAATTATATGATTTTTTCTCGCAAAAAAACTTTTGTGTTTGAATTAGGCGGCAATATTGTGCTGTTATTTGCTGGATATGCAGAAGCAATGGTGAAAAAGACCGTGACAGATATGCTGAAACGCTGCAATTTTCAGAAAGAACAGTGCTATATAGGCATTGGCCGTGCCACACCGAATGCGCAGAATATCGGGAAATCCTATCGTCAGGCCTGCCAGGTATTAAAATTGCAGAAAAATACACAGAATGACAAAGGCGTGGTAGCTTATCAGGATTTAGGAATTTACACATTACTGATGGATATTGAAAATGAAGATGTGATAAATGAGTATTATGCGGAAACAATCCAGAAATTGGTTGAATATGATAAGCTGAACCAGACAAATTATTGTGAAGTTTTACAGTGCTATCTGGAGCATAGTGGCAGTGTAAAGGAAACAGCAGAAGCAATGTTTGTACATCGGAATACCATCAACTACAAAATTAACAAGATAGAAGAAATGTTAAATTGTGATCTTTCAGAATTAGACACTCGTTTGCTGTACAGTATTGCCTTTATGCTGAAGCGAATTATGTGAGGTGTGGTACGTCAAAAAGAGACAATACGTGGTATAAATTGAGCTATGAATTGTGGATTCCTTCCTGTGTGCGATAGCACATAAAAAGTTATGCTTATAGATATTGAATTTTTTTAGATATGATATATTATATTTATAGGTTCCAAAAAAGAAACGCCACTGCTAGGGTGCGAGTTCTTTTTAAAATAACTTTTATATCTTGAAAGGATGGTAATTACAATGGCATTAACAGGAAAAGAAATTTCTCAGATGCATGCACAGTACATTGCACAGTCTTGGTCTAAATCTGGCGGTGCAGCAAGAGCAATTGAAAGAGGCGAAGGCGTTTATCTGTACGATTACGACGGAAATAAAATTACAGATATGTCCTCCTTGCTGGTTTGTGCAAACTTAGGTCATAGCCTGCCAGAAATCGTAAACGCAATTAAAGCACAGGCTGATAAATTATGCTTTGCTGCTCCTTGCTATGCAACAGAAGCAAAATCCACACTGGCTAAAAAGATCGTTGACATTGCCGGTGCTGATCATTTCCAGAGAGTTCTGTTCACCAACGCTGGTGCAGATGCTAACGAAAATGCTATCAAAATCGCTCGTAATTTCACAGGCCGTACCAAAATTTTCAACCGTTACAGAAGCTATCACGGTGCTACATTGGGTGCTTCCAACGCTTCCGGTGACTGGAGACGTTTCGCAGCTGAAGTTGGCGGCGCTAATGGTTTCGTAAAATTCATCGACCCATACACCTATCATGATGGTTGGGATAAAGCTGATGAAGAAAAAGCTACCAAATATTATCTGCACCTGTTAGAAGAACAGTTACACTATGAAGGTACCGATCATGTTGCAGCAATCATGATGGAATCCATTACTGGTGCTAACGGCGTTCTGATTCCGCCAAAAGGTTACATGGAAGGCGTACGCGCTCTGTGCGACAAATATGGCATCCTGATGATTTGCGATGAAGTTATGGCTGGTTTTGGTCGTACCGGTAAAATGTTCTGCTGGCAGAACTTTGATATCGTTCCAGATATCATTACCTTCGCAAAAGGCGTTACCTGCGGTTATGTTCCACTGGGCGGCGTAGTTATGAGCAAAGAAATCAGCAAATACTTTGAAGAACATGTACTGCAGTGCGGTTTGACCTACAGTGGTCATACACTGGCTTGCGCAGCTGGTAATGCAGCAGTTGACTACTATCTGGAACACAATGTTTGCGACCATGTAAACGAAGTTGGCGCTTACTTGGCTAAATGGGAAGACGAAATGGTAGAAAAACATGCTTGCGTTGGCGAAGCTCGTCATATCGGTCTGTTCACAGCATTTGAATTGGTAAAAGATAAAGCAACTCGTGAACCACTAGATTACTATGGTAAACCAAATGCAATCAAAGCTCAGGCTATTGCAAAATTGGAAAACGAATACAACATTCATCTGTATGGTCGTGAAAACACAATGTCTATTTGCCCACCATTGACCATCACCAAAGAAGAATTGGATGAAGTATTACCAAAAATTGATGCAGTTCTGACCTGGATCGACGAACAGTTAGCAACTGTAGAAAAGAATCCAGACTATACTACAGCCGTAGCTATCGTAAAATAATTTCACTTTGTGAGAAAACAAGCTGTATTTGAGCTGGAAATATGAAATTTTAACAGGCTATCTATTTACATAAGAGTAGATGGCCTGTTTTACTAAATGCAAAATCATTAACAATCAATAAACTATTACTTTTGATTCTTGAAAGGTGGATTTTTAATCATGGCATCTTGGAATTACATTCAGCCAGTAGAAATCAGATTTGGCGCTGGCTTAATCAACAAAATTGATGAAATCGCTCAGGAACTGGGCATTGCAAATGGTCTGTTAGTAGCAGATAAATTTTTCATGACCAATGGTTTGGCTCAGAAAATCGTTGATGGCAGTAAAGGCGCTTTGACTGCTGCTTTTGGTGATGTTTCTCCAAACCCAGACGTAACTGAAATTGATGCTTGCGCTGAGTTAATCAGAAAAAATAAACACGGTTTTGTTGTAGCTTTAGGCGGCGGCAGTGCTCTGGATGCTGCAAAAGCTGCTGCAAGCGTATGCATGACCAATGAATCCATTGCTGAATATCACGGCACAGGCAAACAGTTACCGAAAGAACATCTGCCTTTGATCGCAGTTCCAACCACTGCTGGTACCGGTTCTGAAGTAACAAAAGTATCTGTAGTAACCAACCATGCAATCGGCAAAAAAGCTCCAATCAACTGCTTGAACTTCTATCCAACACTGGCAGTCATTGACCCGGAATTGACCTACAGCTGCCCACCAAAAGTAACTGCAGGCTGCGGGATTGACGTACTGTGCCATGCTGTAGAAGGTTTCTGGAGCAAAAATCATCAGCCAATCTGTGATGCAGTTGCATTGCATGCTTGTGATTTGGTATTCAAATATCTGGAACGAGCTTATAAAGACCCGCAGGATGTAGAAGCAAGAGAAAAAATGTGCGAAGCATCTGTAATGGCTGGTTTGGCATTCACCATTCCTCTGACCACAGGTTCTCATGCATGCTCCTTCCCGTTGACCAATATCCATGGCATTCCACATGGTGAAGCTTGCGGTATTACTCTGGACTACTTTGCACACATCAACGCAAACGATCCAGAAGTTGGACCACGTATGAATGATTTTGCTCAGAAACTTGGTTTCCGTGACATGAACGTAATGGCTGACGAAATCCATGCTCTGAAAGCAAGATTAGGTCTGCGCAATGGCTTGAAAGACTTGAATCTGAACGAAGAACAGATTGCTGATCTGGTTCGCATCAGTGTTCATCCAAACTTGCGCAATAACCCAGTATATATCACTGACGAAATGTTAGATGAAATGTATCATTATCTGGCAACTCAGAACTAATCATAGTTCTTTCGTTGTTTATTCACAGCGTACCGCATTGAGTGGTACGCTGTTTTTTATGCAAAAGAAAAGACACCTCTATGGATAATATTCCCACAGAGATGTCTGGTTTTAAGCGAGCTTATGCTACATATGTCAGATCCGTTACTCACACATTGAAGCGGAACAACATAATATCGCCGTCTTGTACCACATAATCTTTTCCCTCAATGCGCACAAGCCCTTTTTCCTTGGCAGCATTATAAGTGCCGCATTGGTACAAATCCTGATAAGAAACCACCTCGGCGCGAATAAAACCTCTCTCAAAATCGGAGTGAATTTTACCGGCTGCTCCAGGCGCTTTGGTGCCTTTGGTGATGGTCCAGGCTTTTACCTCTTTCGGTCCAGCAGTGAGATAACTGAGCAGACCGAGAAGTTTATAGCTGGCAGCGATGATGCGGTCCAGACCAGATTGGTTGATGCCCAGTTCTTCCAAAAACATTTGCTTTTCTTCTTCGTCCAGTTCGGCAATCTCTTGCTCAATCTGTGCGCAAACGATAAATACTTCAGAATTTTCTTCGCTGGCAAAAGCTTTTACCTGCTCTACATAGGCATTGCCGTCGGCCAACTCATCCTCTTTTACGTTTGCGGCATAGAGTACAGGTTTATAGGTCAAAAGATTCATTTCTTTTAAGATTGCCGCTTCCTCTTCATTATCTGGGGTAAAACGGCGGGCAACCTGTCCGTCCTCTAAATGGGCTTTTAAGCGTTCCAGTAATTTCGCTTCGGCAATCAACGCCTTATCGCCACTCTTTTGACCTTTTTGTGCTTTCAGCAGGCGGCGTTCCAACACTTCCAAATCGGAGAAAATTAACTCCAGGTTAATCGTTTCAATATCGCGGATAGGATCGACGGAACCTTCCACGTGAATGACATTGCTGTCATCAAAACAACGTACTACATGTACAATTGCGTCTACCTCGCGAATGTGTGCTAAAAACTGATTGCCCAATCCTTCTCCTTTGCTGGCGCCTCGTACTAATCCGGCAATATCCACAAATTCGATTACAGCTGGAACAACCTTCTCTGTGTGATATAAATCGGCAAGCCAAGATAAGCGTGCGTCAGGGACGGATACTACACCTACATTGGGGTCAATGGTGCAGAATGGATAGTTGGCAGATTCGGCTCCCGCTTTGGTCAAGGCGTTGAACAGCGTGCTTTTTCCCACATTTGGTAGACCGACAATTCCTAATTTCATAACTATGAACCTTCCTCTTTTTCAAAATATCTTTATCCTAACAGTATCTTTTATTATAGGAGATTTTGTGATAACATTCAATTGAAAAATAAAAAAATCCAGTTTTTTGCGAGGATTTTTATGGGAAATTGTGACCTCATTGAAATACAAAACTAAAATAGAAAAGTGCAGATCAATATCAAAAAAGGTGATTTAGAGAGGACTATAGTCGTCATTTGTGGAAAAAATATTGATATAAAATACAAAAATCGAATTTTTCCAAATTTTTATACCATCTGGAGAGAAATTTTTTTCAAAAGTGCTTGCCCATAGACTAAATACTTGCTATAATATAATCAATCCGAAAAGAAAATGTGGTGAAATGGAATCACACAGGTTGTGGCACCTGAGGTATGGGTTCGAGTCCCGTCTTTTTCTGTCGTGACGCACCTCCTATGGGTGCGTTTTTTTGTGCAGTTTTTACCATTGTGTAAAAACTGCTTAACGTAAGCGCTGTGCCATGATAGAATCATCAGCAAATTTTGCTGGATTGAAAGGCGCCAGAAAGGATTTACTGTATTTGGTGAAAAATTTGCTCAATCGGGGCACATAAAAATAATAAGATGAATTAAATAACGAAATCAAGCCCCCTGTAACAATGACGCACAGGGGGCTTGTTATGTATTGTATCATCACATAACAAAAAAAACCATCATTGCTTTCAACGATGGTTCTCAGAGTGCCGGTGATCGGGGTCGAACCGATACGGTATCGCTACCGCGGGATTTTGAGTCCCGTGCGTCTGCCAATTCCGCCACACCGGCAAGTAGATTACTTAAAACATTATAAGAAAAAGAAAGGGACTTGTCAACACTTTTTTAAAAAAATTATGAAAAAGTTTTAGGGAAAATAATTTGAGAAATGGTACTAGAGTAATTGGGTGATAGAGCTGCGCAATCGGCTATCCTATTAAATTAAAATCCAATTTATCAACACGCCGAATAAAACTGATTGGGTCATTTTCTTTTTTCATGGGAAATTCTATTCGTTGTAATTAAGCAAAATATAGCTTACATTTTTTCGAGTTAGAGAACAGATGGTGAAAACTATTCGTGTGACAGGCAGGAGAAGTTCCAGTTTTTCTGGAACTATGCTATAGAGAGATTGTTGCGATGCGAAACGATGCAGAAAGGGGCAACAAAATGGAGCGGGCGATTGAAAAGAATCTGAAAAGAATACAAAAAAAGGAAGAGAAGTTGCTGCAAAAAAGTGGTGAAGGGTTTTTGCAGTCGCTGACGGATAAGGTGGAGAAGAAAATTCCCGACGGCTTATATGAAAAGTTGCAGCAGGCCTTCTATTTAGGTTTTAAGCTTGTCTTTGAAAAGGGCAATTCCATTATCGAAAAGACCTATGATCGGGAGCAGTTGGAATTGACGCACCGCGTTTATGACGAGTCCTTTAAGCAATTGAGTCCCAAAAAGGGGCTGAAGGCGCTGAATAAACTGGCCAATCACGGCAATTGGCGTAATCTGGGGATTACTGCCCTGGAGGGAACGGGCTTAGGCTTGTTGGGAATTGGCTTGCCGGATATTCCGGTGTTTATTGGCGTTGTGTTGAAAAGTGTTTATGAAATCGCGTTGAGTTATGGCTATGACTACCGGAAAGAGGATGAACAGTATTTTATTTTGAAGTTATTGGAGGGCGCTCTGGCTACAGCGGAAGAACGGGAGGCCTGCAATGAACAGGTGGATAAGCTGATTGGGTTTTTCACAAGCGATGTGGCCATTGGCTATGATTTGGATTTGCAGCTGCGAAAAACGGCAGATTGTTTTGCAACAGATATGTTGTGCATCAAGTTTATTCAAGGGCTCCCGCTGGTGGGCGTCATCGGAGGACCGTCCAATGTATTTTACTGCAAAAAAATTAGTGATTATGCACGTTTAAAATATCAGAAGCGGTACTTGTTGCAGAAAGAGCACCAGGGAAAATCCCAGAAAGCAGGGAAGGCACAGATAGAGCCTTGGGAATAAGCTAAATGAAATATACAATTCAGCCCATCGTGTGGTACGCTATTGAAAAAACGGGAAGCGAAACAGATCTGTACTACCAATTGTATTCAACACAGGCAGGGATGAAAAGAAAAATAACTACAAAATGCTGGCAGAGGGGGTTGACAAAAGTTATAATAAAATCGTTGCTATCTATATAAATTTTTTAGAGAAACTATAGCAACAAAAAAATAGAAAACAAAGGTTTTCTGTTTAAAAGGAAAAGAAAAAGAATGTATGGAGGATGAAAGAAGCAATGATTATTTTGGTAATTAACAGCGGCAGTTCTTCGTTGAAATTTCAGTTGCTGAACATGGACGATGAATCAGTAATGGCACAGGGTCAGGTAGAAAAAATCGGTCTGCCGGAGGGTATTTTCACTATCAAAGCCGGCGGGCTGAAAAATAAAAAGGAAATGGCAATCCCAGATCATCAGGTCGCTATGGAATTGGTGCTGAATGGCCTGTTGGAGACAAAAGAGGCCGGATTGAATTCTCTGGATGAAATTGATGCCATCGGCCATCGTATTGTGCAGGGCGGCGATACGTTCAGCAAGGCAGTGCTGGTTGATGACGCAGTATATGATAAAATTAAAGAATATGGTGCTATGGCTCCGCTGCATAATCCCGCACACTTAAAAGGGATTGATGCCTGCTCCAAGGTAATGCCGGGCAAACCACAGGTAGTAGTATTTGATACGGCTTTCCATCAGACAATGAGTCCGGTAGCCTATACCTATGGTTTGCCGAAGGAATATGCAGAAAAACACAGAATTCGTCGCTACGGAGCGCATGGGACATCTCATAAATATGTTTCCCGCCGTGTAGCTGAGCTGATGGAAAAACCAGTAGAAGATTTAAAGATTATTACCTGCCATCTGGGCAACGGCTCCAGTATTTCTGCAATCAAAAACGGCAAAGTGGTAGATACTTCTATGGGCTTTACGCCGCATGAAGGTTTGCTGATGGGTACCCGCTGCGGGGATATTGACGCCACCGCTGTGCTGTATCTGATGAAACATGAAGGCTTTGATCCTGAGCGCATGGACCATATGCTGAACAAGGAATCAGGACTTTTGGGGGTTTCTGGAGTATCCAGCGATTTCCGCGAATTGGATGAAGCTATTGCACAAGGCAATCAGGATGCCAAACTGGCCAGAGATATTTTTATTTATCGCGTGAAGAAATATATCGGCAGTTATATTGCAGCGATGAATGGCGTGGATGCCATCGTGTTTACAGCGGGAATTGGCGAAAATGGTCCGGATGTGCGTGAAGAAATTTGCGCAGATATGGATTATCTGGGCATTGCCATTGATGCAGAGAAAAATAATGTACGGGGCAAAGAAGTCAATATCAGTGCAGAAGGGTCTCGCGTGCAGGTGTGGATTGTGCCTACCAATGAAGAATTGGCCATTGCAGAGGAAACCATTGAAGCTGCTTTTGGAAACTAAAATAGAGCAAACGATGAAATTAATACCATAGAGTATGGATCAGAACAGTGGGGAGGCGGTTGTATGGATTTATTGGCAGGATTTAAGGAAAAAGCAAAGGCAAACAAACGGCGGATTGTGTTACCGGAAGGTACAGAAGTACGTACACTGAAGGGCGCCGCTATTGCCGCAGCAGATGGGCTGGCAGAGCCTATCCTGTTAGGTGAAGAGGAGGCAATTCGCAAAGTAGCAGCAGAAGAAGGCGTGGCATTGGACGGGCTGACAATTGTGGATATTGCCAGCAGCGAGCACTTGCCTGCTTTCGCCCAATTGTTTTACGAATTGCGCAAGCACAAAGGCATGACCTTGGAGAAGGCAGAACAAACTGTGCGCAACCCCTTATATTTTGGTAACTTGATGCTGATGCGAGGTATGGCGGACGGAATGTTGGCCGGTGCAGATAATACTACCGGCGATGTACTGCGTGCTGCGTTGCAGACTGTGAAAACCAAACCGGGCATTAAAACGGTGTCAGGCGCTTTTGTGATGATTGTGCCGGATCACTCCTATGGAGATGATGGCGTTTTCATTTTCGGCGACTGTGCGGTAAATCCCAATCCAGACAGCCAGCAATTGGCAGACATCACCATCAGCTGTGCGGAAACAAAACGCAGCCTGATTGGTGGCGAGGCCAATGTAGCCATGCTGTCCTTCTCCACAAAAGGCTCTGCCAAGCATGAAAATGTAGATAAGGTAACAGAGGCTTTGGCACTGGTGAAGGAGAAACAGCCGGATTTGGCAGTGGACGGTGAATTGCAGCTGGATGCTGCTGTTGTACCGTCTGTAGCGGCGAAAAAGGCGCCTGGCAGCGATGTGGCAGGGCATGCAAATGTACTGGTGTTCCCTGATTTACAGGCTGGCAATATCGGTTATAAGCTGGTACAGCGTTTTGCCAATGCAACGGCCATTGGCCCAATTTTGCAGGGCATGGCAAAACCGGTGAATGACTTGTCCCGTGGATGCAGTGTGCAGGATGTGGTGGATATGATTGCTATTACTGCGCTACAGTGTGAATAAGAGAAAAGAGTAAACTGATCGCAAAAAGAGAGAGCTGTGCGGGGTTCCTGATGGATGATGACGCAGCTCTCTCTTTTTAATTGAAAAATAGACGGATAGACTGTAATTCAAAATGAGCTCGTGCTTAGATGGGATATTGCTGGTCATCAATTTCCCGCAGTTTGGCCAGAATCCCTTGAAAATCCTGTTTGGTTTCTTCTAATTTACTGGGGTCGCGTAAGATGGCCGAGGGATGATAGATGGCAGTCATCCAGTAGCCCTTGCGGCAAACCCAGCTGCCGTGCTGTGTTGTGATTTTAAATCTAGGATCAATCAGTCGCTGGGCGGCGATACGGCCCAAGCAAACAATGATGGGCGGCTTGAGCAGTGCAGTTTCGCAACGCAAAAAAGGCAGGCAGGCTTGCTGTTCTTCTGGCAGGGGATCCCGATTGGCTGGCGGATGGCATTTGATGACATTGGTGATATAGACATCCTGCCGTTTCAGTTCTGCTGACGCCAGCAATACATCTAAGATACGACCCGCCGGACCGACAAAGGGAATCCCCTGCTGGTCTTCCTGCGCACCGGGCGCTTCTGCGACGAGCATGATACGGGCAGTGTGGCTGCCTTGTCCCATGACGGGCTGTTTGCGGCTCTGACACAGTGAACAGCGGCGGCATTGGTGCAGTATGGTATTGATTTCTTCCCAGGTATACATAGGAATCCTCCTGACACAATGAGATTTGGTATAAAAGGACTGATTGGAAACGAAACAATTCTATTATAATTTTATTGTAATCAAAAGTCCGTTATTGCGCAAGAGAAAGGCATCTGAAAGATGGTGTAAATTTACGCGCCATTCCCAAAAGACATGGATAGAAAGGGATATAAACGAGCCCATTACCGCGAAGAAAAGCTTATTTTAAAGAAAGTATGTGGATAAAAGGGTTTTTTTGAGCGAAAATGGAAGAAATCAAACAGAAGTGATTGAAATTACAGGAGAAGGTGAAAAATAGAATGGAACAGGAGCCATTGGTGAGTGTGATTGTGCCTGTCTATAATGCATCTGCCTATCTGGAGCGCTGCATCAACAGCATTTTGCAGCAGACCTATCAAAATATTGAGTTAATTTTGGTGAATGATGGCAGTACCGATAACAGTTTACAGATTTGCCGACGGTATGCGCGGCAGGATTCCCGCGTCTTGGTAATTGACCAGTGCAATCGCGGTGTATCAGAAAGCCGCAATGCTGGTATAGCGCGCGCCAAGGGTATTTATCTTCAATTTGCCGACAGTGATGACTGGCTGGTTCCCACTGCGACAGAGCGGATGGTGGAAAAAGCTGAACAGGAGCAGTGTCAGCTTGTCATTGCGCCTTTTTATCGCGTGGTGGGGCGTATGCTGATTGTGAATGGTCATATTCGTACGGAAGAAAAAATTTCACTGCAGGATTTTGCGCTGCAGATGTTGATGAAAGCGCCCGCTAATTTTTATTATGGCGTGATGTGGAACAAGCTCTATCGCCGCGATTTGATTAATTTGTACAAAATGCGCTGTGACCCGGATATTACCTGGTGTGAGGATTTTATTTTTAACCTTCACTATCTGCAGCATGTACAGCAAATCTATGTTTTACAGCAACCGGTCTATTATTATGTGAAGCGCAAGGGCAGTCTGGTGAGTACAGAGCTGCACAGCAGCAATGTGTATGAGATGAAACGGAGTGTATTTGAACATTACCGTGCTTTTTATGATGCCCTTGGTTTGTATGATGACTATCGCGGCGCCATAAATGGTTTTATGTTGTCCATTACGACAGACAGTCTGTTCCGTTTGCCCAGTGGAGTGATTGACAAAGAAGGAGACGAGATTTTCTTTGAGGATTACGGTAAAAGGATAGCACGAGCAGGGGAAGAACAGCTGCCATGGAGAAGGAATAAAGGATGGGGCGCAATGATTTCTCAGTTGGGGAGCAGGGATGCAGATGAAAAGAAAACAAGGAAATTGGAAAGAAAAAAAGGCGGCGCTAAAGAAACAGTGCCGCGAAAATAAAACAGCATTTGGGTTGTATCTGATTTTGCGAACTTTGGTAATTATCGTGATGATTGCCCAATTTTTTAATGGCAACTATGAAAATGTGTTTTTGTGCATTTTGACATTGATTTTATTTTTGGTGCCCAGTTTTATTCAGATGAACTATCATATCAAGTTGCCTGACACGTTGGAAGTTATTATTTTACTGTTCATTTTTGCTGCGGAGATTTTGGGTGAAATTCATGCGTTTTATCTCGAATTCCCTTTCTGGGACACCATGCTGCACACGCTCAATGGCTTTTTGGCGGCAGCAATCGGATTTTCCATGGTGGATATCCTGAATCGCACAGAACGGTTCAGTTTTAAATTGGCGCCTATCTATATGAGTATTGTGGCATTCTGTTTTTCCATGACCATCGGTGTGATGTGGGAATTTTTTGAATTTTTTATGGATCAGTTTTTTATGCTGGATATGCAGAAAGATACAGTGATTCATACCATTTCTTCTGTCATGCTGGATCCTACCAACAGCAATCGACCGGTGATGATTGCTGATATTGCAGAGGTTACGGTAAATGGACAGCCTCTGGGAATAGATGGATATTTGGATATTGGACTGATTGATACCATGAAAGATTTGATGGTAAACTTTATCGGTGCGGTGGTATTCTCTACCATTGGCTATTTTTATATAAAATATCGGGGAAAATTGCGGTTCGCCAGCCGTTTTATTCCCAAGGTTGCAGCAAAAGAGGATGACAAAAAACGTAAATATATTGAATAGGATTCCTGTGTGCACCGGTTTATAATTTTGTGACAGATAAAAAATGATGCATATGGCTTTTAGCGCAATGTATTTGACATGACGGAAAACAGCCGACTTTAAGCCGGCTGTTTTAAGAGAGGGATAGTTTCTTATTCTTTCGTTGGTGTGACGCGTACAAAAAGATTTTCCAATTCTTCTGCAAAGCCGGAGATGGGCTTCCCGTTGGCGATATCTTCTCCGATTTCTTTCATACGAGTGAAGGTATCGGCATCTTCCATCACGTACACGGTGTCAATTTCCGTGTCTGTTTTTTTCACAACCTGGCTGATTTCATCTTTTAATGTAGCGGACTCTGCGGTATCTGCCGTTTCGTCAATGGCTACAGATACATAAGCCATTTTTTCAGAGATGACAGTGCGTGCGTCTTTTACCTGTGCCACTTGTTCCACTACGGCATCAGCGATTTTTTCTGCTCTTTGGTTCAAATCGCTGTTGTCGACGGTACGGTCAGTAGGGTTGGCAGCGGCGTTATCCTGTTGGTTTTGCATGTTGGTATTATTGTCTTTTTCGTTGGTGGTGTTGTTTTGCTCTGTGTCAGTCTGGTTATTGGTAGCTGGCGGCGTTTGCTGGCTGTTGTTTTTATTGCTGCAACCGGTAAAAATCAGGCAGGAAACGCAGAGTAACGCAACGGATAACACAAAAAATTTCTTCTTTCGAGAAAACATATCTTGACCTCCTTTGTTTCAATGGCTATAGTATTTGACAAAACCATATTTCTATACGGTGTTTTTTCTAAAAAAATAAAATTTTTTATTTTACTTACAGGAGCGCAAAATAAAGCAGGAAAGCTTGGGAAAATGGAGAGGGCAGATGATGGAACAACAGGTATTGATTATCGGTGGCGGCGCCAGCGGAATGATGGCAGCCATTACGGCAGCGGAGCAGGGTGCGACAGTGACGCTTTTGGAGAAGAATGACCGTCTGGGCAAAAAAATGCTGATCAGCGGAAAAGGCCGCTGCAATGTCACGACGGCCAAAGAGCGGGAGGAAATTATAGCCAGTTTTTTGCACAACGGAAAATTTTTATATACTGCCTTGAGCAGATTTTCCAATACACAGGTGCAGACGTTTTTTGAAGAGGCTGGCATACCGCTGAAGGTGGAGCGAGGGCAGAGAGTGTTTCCGGTGTCAGATCAGTCTAAAGATATTGTGAACGCTTTGCGGCGAAAATTACAACAGCTGCATGTGGATTTATGGTTGAACACGACGGCAAAAGAGATTCTGGTGGAGGATGGCAGAGCTGTGGGCGTACAGTTGCTGAATGGACACAAATTGTATGCGGAACATATCGTTGTGGCCACCGGCGGCGCGTCCTATCCTGGCACCGGTTCTACTGGGGATGGGTATCGTTTTGCCCAAAAAGCCGGCCATGCCATCATACCGTTGCGTCCCTCGCTGATTCCGCTGGAATGCAGAGAGCCGTGGATAAAAGAGTTGCAGGGCTTGAGTCTGAAAAACGTAACATTTACCATAGAGAATCAGCAGGGCAAAAAGTTGGCGCAGGAATTCGGTGAGATGCTGTTTACCCATTTCGGTGTGTCTGGGCCAATCGTATTATCTACCAGCTATAAAGCGGTGGATTATTGGCAAAAACAAAAAGAGCCTCTGATTGGTGTGGTCGATTTCAAACCGGCATTGAGCGCAGAAAAATTGGATGCACGGTTTTTGCGGGAAATTGGGGAGCAAAATAAAAAGCAGTTAAAAAACAGCTTACATACCTTGATGCCTGCCAAGCTGATACCGGTGTTCATCCGATGCTGCGGAATTTCCGGGGAAAAGGAACTGCATCAGATTACCCGGGAAGAGCGGCAGCACATGGTGGAGATGCTGAAAAACTTTCGGTTTACGCTGACAAAAGCGCGCCCATTGGAGGAGGCTATTGTCACCGCAGGCGGTGTGTGTGTAAAAGAAGTTTCACCAAAAACTATGGAAAGCAAACTGGTGCAAAATTTGTATTTTGTTGGTGAAGTTTTAGATATTGATGGGATGACAGGCGGATTTAATCTGCAAGCTGCCTTTTCCACAGGATATTTAGCGGGGAGTGCTTGCGCAAATAATGATTCTGCATTAAAATAAAAGAAATATATAATAAATGGGGTGAATTTATGGCCTACGGCAGTAAAGAAATTGCCAGAACTGCGTTGCGTATTGCGTTGACAGAAACGCGGGAAGAAGAAAATCAGGAAAAAAGAAAAATTTTGGCTCAGGGCATTAAAGTGGGAGCGGTGGATTTTGGCGGCGAATATCTTGCTTCCATTAATAAAATTGTAGAACATGCCATTGTGGCAGGAAAACGGGAAGGCATCATCGGCGATACCCATTCAGAAGAGGGCGCCATTGCAGGAGCTACCAGAGAAGCTTTGTCACAAATTCAAAATAAAGCCATTGGTCTGAATGTAGGTGGAAAATTGGGGATTGCCCGTTTTCAGGACCATCTGAGTATCGCAGTATTTTTGGGCGTGGGCTTGCTGCATTTGGATGAGGTTGCAGTGGGGCTGGCACACAGAACCATATCCTGATAGCTGCCCAATATGGAGGAACAACTATGAAAGAGACGTTACAGATTGCCATTGACGGTCCTGCCGGAGCGGGAAAAAGTTCGGTGGCAAAGGCATTGGCAAAACGGCTGGGCTGCATTTATCTGGATACCGGTGCAATGTATCGGGCAGTTACCTGGTTTGCCATGCAGGAGCAGGTGTCATTGGAAGATTCTGCTGCCATGGAGGCATTGCTGGAAAAAATTCAACTGGAGTTTAAAGAGGAGCCTGGAGGGCAGCACCTGTATTGCAATGGAGTGGATATCACAGAGGCAATTCGGACGACAGAGATCTCAGCCAATGTGTCAGCGGTGGCGATGCTGCCCTCTGTGCGGGAAGCCATGGTGGCGCAGCAGCAGAAAATTGCTGCCGATTGCGATGTGCTGATGGATGGACGGGACATTGGGACTACAGTATTACCTGATGCCAGGTACAAATTTTTTTTGACAGCATCCTTGGAAGAACGGGCACGTCGGCGCTGTTTAGAACTGCAACAAAAAGGAATTGCAGTAGACTTGGAGCAAATGAAACGCGATATCGCTTTGCGGGATGAAAAAGATTCCAAAAGAGCTGTTTCACCGCTGGTACAGGCAGCGGATGCAGAGCGGATTGATACAAGTGATATGACTTTGGAAGAAGTTGTAGAAAAACTTTTTGCGAAGATTGCAAAATAACTATTTCACTTCCTGCGTTTATCCGTTATAATAGAATGGTAAATGATTAATTTTAAGAAGGAGCTGATGAAGTGAACTTTCAGATAGCTCCCCATGCAGGTTTCTGTTTTGGTGTGAAAATGGCCATCCAAAAAGGTGAGGAACTGGTCAAAAGCGGGCATGTACCAATTGCCACGCTTGGTCCCCTGATTCACAATCCGCAGGAGGTAAAACGTCTGGAGAGTTTAGGCATCTATGCCAAAGATTCCTTTGAGGAGATTGACGAAAAAATTGTGTTGATCCGCACCCATGGCGTTGCCCCCTCTGTTTATGAAGAAGCCGAGAAACGGGGGCTTGAGCTTTACGATTGTACTTGTCCCTTTGTGAATAAAGTACAGAAAATTGCACATGAACACAGCCAGAACGGCTATCTTGTACTGATTCTGGGAAACCGTAACCATCCAGAGGTGCAGGGCATTTTAGGATGGGCGGGCAACAAGGGCATTGCTTTTCAGGAGATTACTGAATTAAAAGAGGCAGCGTTAAAAGGATGTAAAGTATGCCTGGTAGCTCAAACTACGGAAAATCCAGAGCGTTTTGCCAGAGCTGTACAAGCTTTGGAGCAGTACGAGCTGGAAGAACTGGCGGTATTCAACACCATTTGTTCCGCTACAAGGGAGCGACAAAGCGCTGCCTTGGAATTGGCGCGAACGGTGGATTTCATGCTGGTAGTTGGCGGGCTGAACAGCGCCAACACACAGAAACTGGCAAACATTTGCCGGCAGAATGGCTGCCGCACTGAACATATCGAATCAGCTGACGAAATTGATTTGCATTGGTTTGATGATGTAAAAAATGTGGGAATAACAGCAGGTGCATCAACGCCTGACTGGATTATTAGGGAGGTTACTTTAGAAATGGAAGAATTAATGACAATGGAACAGGGCTTGGAAAGCTACGGTGTTTTGGGAGAGGTAGGCAGACACGATATCGTGACCGGTACCGTAGTAAAGGTGAGTGATGATGAAGTCCTGGTTGATATCGGAGGAAAATCAGAAGGTATCGTTCCAGTCCGTGAACTGAGCTTTACAAAAAATGTAAAACCAGAAGAAGTAGTAAAAGTTGGTGACGAAATCCGCGTGATGGTCATCAAAGAAGACAGCGAAGGCAACATCATGCTTTCCAAGAAAAGAGTAGACCAGGCTGACGCAATGGAAAAACTGGAAACCATCTACAAAGAAAACCAGACCATTGAAGCGCCTGTTGTGGATGTTGTAAAGGGCGGTGTGATTGTAGATATCGGGGCCAGAGGCTTTGTACCGGCATCTCGCCTGGATATCAAATTTATTCAGGATATCAAATCTTTTGTAGGACAGACATTACAGTTCAAAATTATTAAATTTGAACCAGAAGCCAGAAAAATCGTACTTTCCCGTCGTGAAATTCTGGAAGAAGAAGAAAAAGCACGCAAAGAACAGGTTTGGAACTCCATTGAAGAAGGACAGACAAGAAAAGGTGTTGTACGCCGGTTGGCTGCGTTTGGCGCTTTTGTAGATCTGGGCGGCGTGGACGGCCTGCTGCATGTATCCGAAATGGGCTGGGGTCGTGTAAAAAATCCTGCTGATGTGGTAAAAGAAGGTCAGGAAATCGAAGTATACATTTTGAAAGTAGACAAAGAAAAAGAAAAGATTTCTTTGGGCTTGAAACAGTTGATTCCAAATCCATGGGACAGCGCTGCTGAAAAATATGCAGTGGACACTATCGTAACCGGTAAAGTGGTACGCATTGTACCATTTGGTGCATTTGTAATGCTGGAAGACGGTGTAGACGGTCTGGTTCATATTTCTCAGATTTCCTGGGAACGCGTAGAAAAAGTAGAAGATGCTTTGCAGATTGGTCAGGAAGTCAACGCAAAAATATTGGAGCTGGATGTAGAAAACAAAAAAATCAGCCTGAGCATCAAACAGACTACCGAAAGACCTGCAAAAGAAGCTCCAGCAGCTGCTGCCACAGAAGAAAAAGAGCCGGAAGAAGAAATTCCTGTTGTACAGGAAGCTATGGGCAGCACTATTGGCGATATGTTTAACAACTAATCTTGTGAGAAACGCATAAATGGAATAACGCTATCATTGTCCGGTAGCGTTATTCTTTTTATCTATCTCCTCTTCGGGGGACTGGTTTACATAAGCAGGAGGTGCGCCATGGCCAGAGCAGCGAATATTTTGTTGGTAGATGATCACGAAGTAAATCTGGAATTGCTGGAAGCCTATCTGGAGCTCAGCGGCATTCCCATGAATATCTATAAGGCTTATACCTGCGCAGAGGCCTATATATGTATTGAACAGGTCGGTCTGGATTTGATATTGCTGGATGTGATGCTGCCTGACGGCTCAGGATATGACGTCTGCCGCCACTTAAAAGGCTTTCGTCTTTATCAAAACATTCCAGTGATTATCCTTACAGCGCTGAATGATAAACAGAGTATGCTGGAGGGGCTGAAAGCCGGAGCAGATGAATTTCTGACAAAACCGGTGGACAGCCATGAACTGGTTTTGCGGGTAAAAAATCTGTTGAAAATGAAAACCATTGCCAATGATTTAGACGAGCGCTATCGACAGCTGCACAATGAGCTGGCAATTGCCACCGAGCTGCAAAAAAGCTTTTTGCCGCAGAAAGTGCCTGTGTATGCTGGGTTGGATATTACGGTATTATATAAACCGAGCAGCTTTATAGGCGGCGACTTTTATGACTTTCTGCCCATTGATGCGCAGCATTTGGGCGTATTGATTTGCGACGTAAAAGGGCATGGCGTCGCCTCTGCCATGATTACTGCCACCATCAAGTTTCAGCTGCATGACCTCGAAGGATATTATCGGGAACCTGCCGCCTTATTGACCCAGCTCAACAAGCGGCTGGAGCAATTTTTCAGCAGCACAGCCAACGATTACTTTGTGACAGCCTTTTATGGCGTGTTGGATATGGAAACATGGAACTTTTGTTACAGTAGCGCCGGGCACAATTCCCCGTGCCTGTCAGATTGGGCTGAAGTATCTTTTTTAGAAAACGAACAAGGTCTGCCGCTGGGCGTTTTTTCCCAGACAGCGTATGATCAGCAGCAGGTGACATTGCGGCCGGGGCAGCAATTGTTTTTGTATACAGACGGCATTTTTGAGCTGGAATTGCAAGGGAAAGCAGCCAGAAGCTGCAGCAGCCTGCAGGATCTTTTTGCGGAGCAGGAAGACATTACCTTAAAAAATATATTGCAGTTGCAGCGACAAATTGAGCAATATGCGGCAAGTCAGCAGATTGCTGATGATATCAATTATATTACCATCCGTATAGATGAGGAGGAAGCGTCGTGTGTCAAGTCATTTTAGAGAAACATACAGGGTATCTGACAGTGATATTACAGGGTGAGTTGATTCTGGGATGCACCAGTGAGGTAAAGGAAAAAGTAAAGAATTATGCAGAAGAAAACCAAATCTACCATATGCTGATTGACCTTTCCCAGGTAAGTTTTATGGATTCCTCCGGTCTGGGCGCGCTGATTGCCTGGTTCAAAATGGCCAACCAGCATCAGGGAAAAGTGATTTTCTGCGGATTCACAGACTATGTACGCAAAATCGTAGGCTACGCCAAGCTGGATAAAATTTTTGCCATCGCGGACACGCGGGCGGAAGCAGAGCAGTTGCTGCACAGTTAACTTGCAGAGGACGACGGTTTGTCTGGCAACGCCTGCTGCAAAGTGAACAGGACGATAGATTGCCAAAATAGCGGCTGCCGTAAGGCAGCTCTTTTTTTGCAGAATTGTTTTTGTACAGTTCGGCAAAATTTTGCTATAATTTATCACGATATTTCGCAGAATAAGAGAAGAACACATAAAAATCAAGATGAAAAAGAACGTCGCCGTGCCTTTGGCAGACATAAGTTGATTTCCTGCTTCATACAATAAAACCAGAGTATGAGGAGGGAGTTGTATGAGAGTTTATTTTTTTCCAAAATGGCTGATTCAGGCAGTACTGATTGGGCTGTGCGCGTTGCTGGCTGCCGGCGTGCTCTGGTCCTTTCTGGGCGGGGATGATGCTGCGGTCATGGCCAATCCGGTATATCAGGGCACCAATACAGAGAAAAGAGTGGCGCTGGCCATCAACGTGGACTGGGGAGAAGATGTCCTGCCGGAAATGCTGGACACATTGGACAAAGCGCAGATACACGCCACATTTTTTGTGACCGGCCGTTTTGCAGAGAAGTTTCCGGAGCTGGTAGAGCAGATTGCAGCTGCCGGACATGAGATTGGCAATCACGGCTACAAGCATCCCCATCCCGACCAGCTGAGCGTAGCGCAGAACCAGCAGGATATTACCAAAAGCGAGGCAATCCTGGAAAGAATCACAGGCGTAAAGCCCACACTCTATGCGCCGCCTTATGGAGAGCATGGAGAAACCTGCCTGCAGGCTGCCGACCAGTGCGGCTATACCACCATTCTCTGGACGGCGGATACAGTGGACTGGGAGGACCCTGCGCCTTCTCACGATACCCTGGTGCAGAGAGTTACCGGAGATAAACTGTGCAGCGGCGCCATTTTGCTGATGCATCCCAAGGCGCATACTGCGGAAGCGCTGCCCGATATCATCAGCACCATACAGGCCAAGGGATATCAGTGTGTGAAGGTGTCTGAAGTATTATGAGGAAGCACATGAGAACCCTGCTGTGCCTGTGTCTGCTTTTGTGCGTGGCCATGCCTGCGCCGGCCAATGGAGCAGTCCTGCCTGCAATCACGGCAGAGGCGGCAGTGGTAATGGACTTGGATACAGGACAGGTACTTTACGGGAAGGGCGAACATGAACGCCGTCCCCCTGCCAGTCTGACCAAGGTCATGACAGGGTATCTGGCAGGAAAGCAGTTTCAGGCACAGCAGTGGATTACCGTCTCGGAAACCGCCGCTTCTACCGGAGAATCTTCGCTCAACCTGAAAACCGGTGATGTCCTGACCTTTGATGCATTGCTGCACGGTGCGCTGATGAAATCCGCAAACGATGCCTGTGTGGCGCTGGCGGAGTATATGGCCGGTACAGAGAAGAACTTTGTACAGAATATGAATTTGCAGGCGTGCCTTTTAGGCTGCAAGGACACCAACTTCTGCAATTCCAATGGATTGCCGGCGGAGGGACACTATTCTTCAGCCTATGATCTGGCCTTGATGACCAGAGCGGCGATGCAGAATGAAACCTTTGCCGCCATTGTCCAAAAGCAGCAGTATATGGTGCACTGGCAGGACGGACGGCAGCTTCTGGTGCGCAATACCAACCGTCTGCTGCGGGAATATCCGGGCGCCATCGGTGTGAAGACCGGCACCACCAATGAAGCGGGACAATGTTTGATTGCCGTAGCAGAAAAAGCAGGGAAACGGGTGATTGTTGTAGTATTGAAAAGTAAGAACCGTTTTTACGATGCAGTGGCCCTGCTGGATTATGGGCTGTCCGTGCAGCTGGAAACAGAGACTCCCCGCAGTGCGATACACAACAAGGAAACAAGTGGCGGGCGGCTGTCGGCATGAGGCTGATTGCTGCCCAATTTTATCAATATGAGGTGCATAGGATGCAGAGTTTGAATTATGAAATTACGACATTGGATAATGGAATCCGTGTGATTACCGAGACAGTCAACCATGTGCAGTTTCTATCCATGGGAATTTGGGTGGGTGTAGGGTCCCGCTATGAAAATGAGGTCCAGTGGGGTATTACCCATTTCATAGAGCACATGCTTTTCAAAGGTACAGAACGGCGCACAGCCGACCAGATTTTCAGTGAAATCGACGCGGTGGGCGGTCAGTTGAATGCCTTCACCAGCAAGGAAAATACCTGCTATTATATCAAGACGCTGACAGAGGATTTCCCTCTGGCGGTAGATGTGCTGACAGATATGTTTCTCAACAGCAAATTTGACAATGAAGAGATTGCCAAAGAGCGGGAGGTCATCATCGAAGAAATCAAAATGTATGAGGACACGCCCGACGATCTGGTACAGGACCTGCTGTCGGCAAACCTGTGGCCCAATCATCCACTGGGACGGGCCATTCTGGGCACAGAGGAGAGTATTGCCGCCTTTGACCATGACAAACTGAAAGCCTATATGAAACAATACTACACCGGCAGCAATATTGTCGTATCGGCAGTGGGCAATATCAGCCATGCACAGGTGGTGCAGGCCATTCGCGCCACCTTGGGAGGCATTCCCGGGGGAACACGCAATGAATTTCCCCAGGCAGGAAAGGCTCTGGCAGGGATACACTGTTATCGCAAAGAGATCGCCCAGAGCCAAATCTGTGTGGCGTTGCCCGGCGTGGCCAAAGAAGACAGCAGGCTGTTTCCGCTGAGTATCCTGAATGCCTATCTGGGCGGCGGGATGAGCGCCCGACTGGTGAAAAAAATTCGCGAAGAAAAGGGACTGGCCTATTCGGTGTACTCCTACAATGGCTCCTACAGCGACACCGGCGCTTTTGTGATTTCGGTGGGCACCAGACCGGAAAACTGTCAACAGGTGATAGATATTATTATAGAGGAACTGGACGAGATTCGGCAGAATGGCATTCCTCAGGAAGAACTGGAAAAAAGCTTCAGCCAGCTGAAGGGCGGTCTGTTTATGGGACTGGAAACAGTAAACAGCCGCATGAACAAACTGGGACGCTCTCTCTTAGCATATGACAGAGTCATCACGCCGGAAGAAAACGTGGACGAGCTGCGCAAAGTGACAGGCGCTGATGTACAAAAACTGGCTGAGGAACTGTTCCAGAGAGACAACTATCAGGTCACAGTATTGGGCGCAGTAGATGACATCAGGCTGAATACCCGCTAGTGGGGTACATTCTGCACAAAGCTGGTGAGCAGATTTTTTACCAGCGGATTTTCCAAAAGCTGCTGGATGTCCTCAGGCCGCGGCATGGGTGCAGTTTGTGGCGGCTGCTGTGCAGCAGGCTGGGGCTGCTGGACTGGGCGTTCCGGTGCGGAAACCTCAATGGGCGGCTCCATGGCGGAAGGCTGTTCGGCAGACAGATTGCGCGCCTGTATCGCTGCCAGATAGGTTGTCAAAAGCGGCAGAATATTTTCCACAGAACCGATGAGATGGTTCAAATCGGCAGTGATATTCTGGACATTGTTGCAAAATTCCCGTACGGAGCTGCAGCCATTGCTCAATAACGCAGGAGTATCGCTGAGGCGAAACTTGTTCACCGCGTTTTTTCTGGAGCGCATACGGAAATTATTTGCAGTTGGCCGCATGACGGGTTGGGACATGGTCTGGCTGACCATTCTTTCGTGTTGCGTAACCTCTGTTACGGGAATCTGACGCATTCTGGACATAAAGCATCCTCCTCTGAACTGTCTGACGGCAGAAAATTTCGTATGCTCTACTATATGCCACGCTTGCCAAAATGGTGCAGACCTGGACAAAGCTCCGCAGAAGTTCTTTCTGGCGGAGCTTTTTAGCACAAAAGCCAGACAGATTCTACGCCGAACCTTTTTCCTCTCTTAAATACGCATTTATTTCTTTTGCCAGAATTGTGTTATTCTTTAATGTGCGCATATTGTCCAGCACCTCAAGTTTTACCTGATTGGTAAAGCAGATTTTACAGCCGTCTTTTCCATTCTGTTCTGTGATATTCGCTACTTTGGGCAACACCACATAACCATCGACACCATGGTAACGATTAAAAGTCGCTCGTGCTTTTACTGGAAGTAATAAAAATGCCTCATTCAATATCAGTGGCAATCTGCGTTTATTTCTTTTGCCCATCTGCACAGCAATCTCACTGCTTTGCTGCTGTAGTACCGCTTTGTTGCTGCGCAGATAGTCCAGCAAATCATCCAGCAACCATGATAAACTTGCTTTTATTTCTTCCACACTGCCATCCTCATAAAGGATATAGCTGCCATTGGCACCATCGGGCAGAT
>CAJUDO010000027.1 GCA_910585405.1 uncultured Peptococcaceae bacterium
GAACCCTGTTTATATCTAGGCTCACGGTTTTATTTCTTTTGATGTCTAGTGTATCAATCGACCATTGAATAGGATAGTATCCCTTTTCCCGCACAACATCAATACTTTTGTTGTCATATTCACCAAAAGGAAAGCGGAATAGTTGCGGTGTATAACCAGTTACTTCCACAATACGCTGATAGTTACCGTCTAATTCCCGCGCTACTTCCTCTCTGCTGATTTGACTCATATGGGGATGCGTAACGCTGTGCATAGCAATTTCGTGACCGGCATCTGCAATTTTTTTCGCCATATCAGGATAATCATCCAGCCAAATGTTTGTCAAGAAAAAGGTTGCCTGCACGTTGTACTTGCGCAATACATCTAGAATCTTCTCTGTACGTTCGCAACCCCATGCGGCATCGAAGGAAATCGCCAACTTTTTCTCTTCCATTTCTACAAAATAAATAGGTATCTCCTTCTCTGCTTTTTCTGCCTCTGCTACCGTTTCTTTGCTGATAGCATTCTCTCTGTTTTCCTGTTCAACATAATCCTGCAGGCGCCATCCCACTGTAAAACCTATCAATAAGACAAAGACGATCCCCAACCCCAATAAAAGACATTTTTTTTTCTCATTCATGACGTTTCTCCCCCTTTTTTTCATCCTATGCGTACCCCATAAAAAAAATAACGCAAAACGCGGAGAATAAAAAAGAGCTGTCCTGGCGAGACAACTCTTCTAAAGGGGGGTAAAGAAATCTTCGGACGGCAATTAAATTTTAACTCCAACGAGAAAAAGAAAAACTTTTTCTGCAGTTGTCCTTTGCCGTGTTTTGTGGTAACGTCTTATCACGCACTTAGTATAACACACTCTCAAATATCAATGGTTAAGAAAATGTCAAGGTAATATGTATGTTTCGTCTATATCATACACATTTCAGAGAAAAGATGTACGCACCAGACACTACTACATCCACAGCTCTTAACCAATTGTATTTTGTGACTCCAAAACAAAAAACTCTTCCTCTTACTTGATAATTGTGGTACAATGAAATATAATTTTTAGGTAATCGGTTATCTATATTCAATATAGCGTAGTATCTTCTATTATATTAGGAGGGATTTTTATGAAAGCATTCAAACTACACGTTGTGGTAAAACGTTGTCTCAAGCTCCTCACTATCACGGCATTTATCGGTCTTTGCTGTTCCGCCAGCCCTGCCTGGGCAGTAGAGCAGCCTTTTACGGATGTACCCAGCGACCATTGGGCAGCGCCTGTCATTGAAGAATTGCGCGCCTTAGGATTTTCTGACGGAATTGGCAACGGTGCCTTTGGTTTGGGACAAGTCATTACACGAGCAGAATTTGCCTCTTTTATCTGTAAGGTAGAAGGCTTTGGCGGCAACGCAGCGCAAGCTTATACCGACAATACGGACACTGGCGCTTGGTATTACGGTGCAGTAAATGCTATGGCTGCCCATCGAGTAACTGCCTCTGACGGCGCTTTCCGCCCCAATGAACCCATTACCCGAGCAGAGATGGCTGAAATGATTGTCGGCGCCTTGGGATTTTATGATTTGGGGACCCAGCTGAACAGTGTGAATTGTCCTTTCACAGATGTAAATGAGCGTAAAGGATTTATCACCTTAGCCAGCGATTTCAAATTGGTTGGCGGTATGAGCGCCAACGCCTTCGCCCCCAACCAGACTGCTACTAGAGAAGAAGCGGCAGCCATGCTGGTGCGCTTATACCATTGTAACCAACGCCAATTAGAGGAAGTACATGGATTTTATGCAATTTCTTCTGCTTCCCAGAGCAGTTTCCTCAGTCAATTGGACAGCACAGGCTTTGGTTGGGCTCGGCTTACTTTGAACAACGGACATGCTGTCGTAAACACCTCTGCTGCAAATGGCAACGAATATAACATTCCTGCCGGATTTACCCAACCGGTAGCACAAGCGCGCAATGATGGCGGCAAAGCGTTATTGTCCATTTATGCAGATAACAACAATGGACTCTTAACCCAAGTACTAGCTCAGCCTGCCCTGCGCACAGAAGCAGTACAACAGATTGTCGCCGCCATGAACAACGCCCAACGGGATCAGCAGAATGTCAGCTTTGATGGCGTTGTAATTGATTTTGAATCCTTGCGCACCGGTCAAAAAGAAAATTATTCCGCATTCCTAAAAGAATTGCGCAGCGCTTTGGGCAACAAACAGCTTTATGTAACCGTCCATCCCGTATTGAGCGGCTCCGCTTATTATGACGGCTATGACTACAGCGTCATTGGACAGGTAGCTGACCGGGTGATTCTCATGGCATATGATTATGCCGCCCGCTCACTCAGTGAAAGAGAAATGGCGCAGGGCTATACCCAAACGCCCCTTTCGCCTTTAAATCAGGTCTATATCTCTGTCAAAGCTTGTTTGGACGGCGGCATTCCCAATGAAAAATTGTTGCTAGGCATGTCCATGGATACAGTGCAGTGGAAGCTGCAAAACAGCGCAGTCATTCACAATACACCTTATCATCCATCCTATGATGCCGTGCAGGCTCGCTTAGCCACCGGCTGCCAGGTCACTTATCCCAATTACAGCTATAACCCTTATGCCACTTACACGGACACTACAGACCAAACGCAGAATGTCCTCTGGTTTGAGAATGAACAATCGGTAAAAGCAAAAGCCCAATTGGCTCGTTTGCTCCAACTGCGTGGTCTCTCTTTATGGCGGCTGGGAACCATCCCTACCGATTCCAATACCGGATTAAACATCTGGCAGGCAGTACAATCCAGTGTACAATAACATCGTTTCATTGAGTTTTCAGCTAATCAATGCAGACTGACAAACAGCACAGCATATTCAAACTATATTGGGTATGGTGTGCTTTCCTTTTTTTCGAAAAGCAGATAAATGTAGCACTGCAACCACCAGTTGCCCAATTGCAAGCCTGGCATGGTGGCGCTGCAACCGTCCAATTTGTTATGATTTTCTTACCAGATACAAGGAGGTTTGATATGAAATGAACATTGCAGACAGAATACAGCTTTTGCGCAAGGCAAAAGGAATCTCACAGGAAGTGCTTGCCGACCAGATAGGCGTCTCTCGACAAGCAGTTTCGAAGTGGGAAAGCGAGCAAAGTATGCCCGATCTTGAAAAAATTATTCTGTTAAGCGACTACTTTGAAACAACAACAGATTATCTCTTAAAAGGCGTTGAGCCCACAAAAGAATCGGAGAAAACATGGAGTGCCTTGTGGTTTACCGCAGCAGGAACAATCCTAAATATCATTGGTTTGGTTTTAGCTATTGTCATATGGTTTGAGGTGCAACGGGTTTACACACTGGGAATTGGATTGACCCTGATGCTGTTGGGCACAGGTGTATTCCTCACAGGACAAATCTTTGATGGAAAAGACAAACTCAAAGCAAAACGATTATTTGTACAAATCAACATCTGGATTCTGACCTTTATTCCCCTGTCCTGTTGTTTCAATCTTCTCGATGGCATACTGGGCGGTTTTAGCGGGCTCCTCGCCCCTCTACCCATGCTGGGTAATTCCTTCGTTACCTTTGCGTTGTTCTGGCTCTTTTATTTCACGCTATGTATTGTGACAGAACTGGCAATTGCGAAAGCAGAACACGGAACAGTAATGAAATCATAAACCGCCGTAAATACAAAAAGCCGAAGGGAACAACGCTTTTAAGCTGCGTTCTCTTCGGTTTTTTACATCTTCACTTCATTATAGCTCCACATAAGGCTGCAAAAGCTCTACAAGCTGATTATATAAACGCACTGACAGCCGCTCCATACTCAGCCGATAACGGCGCGTTCCCTCTACATAGAGATAAATACACTGCTCCCCCACTTGAAATTGTACCTGCGTCCTTTTATACTCCAACCACTCGTTATAGAGAAACAATTTTATTTTTACCGTTTGCTCATCCAAATAAATGCGGTCAGGATATAGATTGTTCAGATAAAAGGCCACAAACACCAATAATGATGCGGGCAAGCGCCAAAAGGACAGCCACGGCAGCAGAAAACTACACAGCAACGGCACGCCTATAAGCGTTGTCAGCTTGACCAGCAGAATCACACGTTGATTTACAAGATACATAGACTACTCCAAGGTAATGCGGCCGATTTTAGCCTGCCGAAAATCAATGAGAATCCCTTTGGACACTTTTCCATAATCAATGCGCCCACCTTTCAGCAGGCATCCCCGGTTGCGGCCAATCTGCTCCAGGATATGCAGCGGCTCCTGCGCTAAATCTTCTTCTGTCAGCTTAAACCGTTCCTGCAAGTGATGGGGATATCTTTTTTGTAAAAAGGTCAACAGTTTCAGCGCCGCTTCATCATGATCAAACACATCGTCATTGATTGCCCCGGTTACCGCCAGACGGAATCCTACTTCCTCATCTTCAAACTTGGGCCATAAAATCCCCGGCGTATCCAACAGCTCCAGCTCCTCATCCAAACGAATCCATTGCGTGCCCCGCGTGACCCCTGGTTTATCGCCGGTCTGCGCTGCCTTTTTGCCCACCAAAATATTGATAAACGTGCTTTTTCCTACATTTGGGATGCCCACGATCATGCAACGGATAGTTTGCTTGCGAACGCCTTTCTGGGCCATGCGCTCTCGTTTCTCCTTAGTAAGCTCCAGGAGCGCTTCTTTCAGACGGCTGATCAGCTGCTTCTTGCCAATGGTTGCATTAAAGGCAAAGGCACGATATCCGCTCTGTTGATTAAATTGATTTACCCAGTACGCTGTGCGCTGCGGGTCCGCCAAATCTTCTTTATTCAAAATAATTATACGGGGTTTTTTATCTCCCACCAATTGGTCCAGCAAAGGATTGCGACTGCTGATGGGCATACGGGCATCCACCAGCTCAATTACAACATCCACCAATTTTAATTGTTCCTGGATCATTCGTTTTGTCTTCGCCATGTGGCCCGGAAACCACTGTATAGTCATATGTAATCACTCCTTATCACTTTTACTTTTTATAACCTCTCTCAGCCTGTCCGCAGCTGTTTTGCACGATACAGGCACGATGCTACTTCATGCCTGCATAGATGCGGAAATAACTGAGCATGCTTTCCAGCATCATCTTGCGCTCTGCCAATTGCCTATACACGCTGCCCCTTGCGCCGCCCTGCCGACACAGAGATTCCATCTTCTGTTCGACGTCATTCAATTCCTGTTTTAACTGCTCAAAAAGATTTTCAATCCGCGCCAAACGGGAAATAGGCTCTCCGCTATAGCTTTTATATTCATAATGCACTGCGCTGCTGTCTATTATATATTTTTCTCGTTTTTCCGACCATGATGTATATCGCTCCATCGTCATGCTCCTTCCCTTTTCCCGTTTTTATCGGCACACGGCAAAATAAAAAATACGCTGGTTCCTTCTCCCAATCGGCTGTTGACCCAGATATAACCGCCATGCAGCTCTACCATCGAACGGCAAATCCACAGTCCCAATCCTGTATTTGGTTCTTCTCCTGGGCGGTTGGCTCCCTTTGAGAAGGGTTCAAACAAGCGGGCCAAGCGTTCTTCACTCATCCCACAGCCATGGTCGGTCACACAAGTGACAACCTGGGCTTCTCTACGAATAAAACGCACCTCAATACTGCCGCCGGTATCGCTAAACTTGATGCTGTTGCTGACCAGATTGATCAATACCTCCCGCAATCGGCCCCAATCTCCATACACATTGGCCCAATCAGCCTGTTCCACCTGATACTGTATCCGCTTTTCCCGCATACGCAGTTCCAACAGACTGCCTACTTCCCGCGCCACAGTAGATAGGTTAACTGCTTGCCGCTCCAATTTTATTTGGTTGGATTCCAGCTTCGCCCAATCCAAAATCTGATTGGTCACCTGCAGCAGTTGCTGGGCGCTGTCTTTTATCTTCAGCAAATATTTTTTCTGTATTGCATTCAATGGGCCCACTTGTTCCTCTGCCAATAGGTCTCCAAAACCTTTGATGGCATTCAGCGGAGTGCGAATTTCATGACCAATCTGCGCTAAAAACCGCGCAAACTCTACCTGTTCCTTGCCATATTCATCCATGATATCCCTCGTGCTTCAATTTCTGATACAAATTCTCCATCTGCTGCAAATGCAGCCGTTCTTCGTCGCCAATTTCCCTGCACAGCTTTTGCAGTTCCTTTTGGTCAGTCAAAGCCGCCAACGTATCATAATAAAAAATGGCCGACTCCTCATGGGCCATATACTCAATGAGAAAAGCAAATAAATCCTCCCATTCCCCAACCTGCAATGTGAACTCCTCAGCTTTGCCCTGTCGCTGCCGCAGCTCTGTCAAAAGTTTTTCCGCATGGTGTAACTCATCGGCAGCATAGGACAAAAAGGCCTGCTTCAGTTCCCCATCACCATGCAATCCCGCAATTCCCATATATTGAAAAGCTGCGTTCATTTCGTCCCGCACACCTTGTCGCAGTACCTCGATGATTTGCGTATTCTCCATGGTCAATAATCCTCCCGCTGTATCTTGTCTTTATAAAAAAGCTTCGGTGCCTTCATCACCTTCCACATACGCACCAGTGAGGACACCAGCATAATCCCCAAGGCGATAGCACCAGCCAAAGCCAGAGTGTTCAGTCCTGTTTCCACAAATAGTGCCGTTTCACCCCGCAAACAATATTCCATCGTATAGTACATCCCGCCGCCGGGCACCAATGGCAATACCGCCGTGGTCAAAAACAACGTCACTGGCACTTTACAAACCCGAGCCATCAACTCTGCATACACAGAGATGACCACTGTCGCGATGAAATAACGGGGTACATCGCTGGGAAAATCCAGCAGCAAGTATACCAGCCAGCCCAACGCCCCGCCCAAACAGGTAAGAGGAATTCGTTTGGGGCTCACATTAAAATAGATAGAAAAAGCAGCACAAGATAAAAACGCATAAATACAAGGTAATAGGATTCGCATATTAAATTCCTCCCAATACAATCAAGGCCATACCAGTCCCCATGGCCAACGCCAGCGCAACCAGCAACGCCTCCATCGCTTTCATCATGCCGGCTACCAAATCCCCTGCAATCACATCCCGCATAGAGTTGGTAATGGCCACACCGGGTACCAGCGTCATCAGCGTGCCAATAATAATGCTATTGCTGTGAGGCGCTAAATGATACTGTACAGCTAACAGCGTAATAAACGTAATCAGGAAGCTACAAACCAAATTGATAAAAAATCCATTTGTATGCACATATTCCATGGCGCGAAATACTACACGCGTCAACGCGCCGCACACAAAAGCTACCAGAGCATCCTGCAGATTTCCGCCGAAAAACAACGTAAAGAAAAAGGACACCCCGGCAAAGCCCAAAAACACAATAGCCCATTCAGGATAGGTTTTCTTGCGATAAATCTCCTTCAAGCGGCGATTGATTTCCTCCACCGGCGGTCTGTGCTCACAAATATAGCGGCTCAGATTATTCAAATCCTCTATCCTCTGATAATTGGTTCCCCGGGAATAAATGCGTCGCAGCCGTGTATAGCAGGTATCATCCGCCATGGTGATGGTCACGGTAATATTGTTGGTGATGGCAAATACATCCACATGCTTAATTCCATAGGCATACAATACCCGCTGAATAGATTCCTCCACTCGATAGGTTTCCGCGCCTGCCTCCAGGAGAAAATGTCCCAAGTCAATAGCAGTATTCAAAAGTCGTTGATATTCAAAAGAAGATAAATTCTGCTCCATATATACACTCCTTTATATGTTCTCTATTTTAGCAGATTTTTCCCCTGCACGCCACAAAAACACCGGGAAATTCTCTAAAAAAGCATTCTGCAACAAAAAATGGCACAGCCCTCATTTTTAAGAGCTATGCCGTTTGTTTTCAAAATATTCTTTTATACAACAATTACGCTTCGCTGTGCTTTTCCTCTTTTTCCATTACCATACCCCGCACCAAATCATGCCGCGTGATAATTCCTACTACCTCCTGCACCTCATTGACAATGGGCACACGGTTTACTTTGCGCTCAACAATCAGCGTGGCAATATCGCTGAGCGGCGTATCCTCATATGCATAGATAGGCGGTTTGCTCATCAAGTCGCCTACTTTGTAGGCAGCAATACGTTTCATATCTTCCTGAAACTCCCGGCGGTCTACTGGAAAAATCCCGTCAAACAAATTGATAAACATCGGCGGCTTCACTGGTTTTTGCTTGTAAACCAGATCGCCTTCACTGATTACACCCACCAGCTTATCATACTGATTCACAACAGGCACGCCGCTGATATTTTTATCCACAAACAATTTGCATACTTCATCAATCGTGGTATCTTCCCTTACAATCAATACATCTTTTGTCATAATCTCTTTTGCCAGCATAGGAACCACACTCCCATTAAAAAATAAATTTTCTTAATCGTATTATAGCATAGCTGCCGTAAATGTACAACCATTTTTCCCCTGCAATGGAAATGCCCCACACAAAAATGCCGCTCTCCCCAAACAGAAAAACGGCATATCGCATAATCTCTATACAAAGATATTTATTTAGTAAAGGTCAGCGTCACCACCTGTACCAGCTCCATACCGGCAAAATTTTGCGGCGCAAAATATTCCTGCAGAGAGTGATTGCGCATCCCACGCCCATCAGCATACACCAGGAGCGCAACGGGAATCTCTTTGTCCAACTCAATCTCTTGAAACTCTGTCAGAAATTTTTTGGTAGAAGCCAGTATCTCCTCTCCAGGAGCAAGTTCATCCGACACAAAGGAATAGGAAGCGCCGTCAAGCACCACATTAAAGGAAATGGCATAGTTCTCCTCCATCGTCATGGCCAGAATCCCATCCAACTGTGCTGCGACATCCCGTTCCTCACTCAGCGATATCGCGCCTCCACCCACAGATTCCCAGCTGTCACCATGCAAGCGACAGACGTTGATCTCTAACGCAGTGGCCTCTGCCGGCCCGTTGAAAGAAAGAATTAAAGAATTGTCGCTTAGATTCAAATATTGCAGGAGATTTTGTGATTCTTCACTCAGCTGGTAAGGAGCAATTCCTTCTCTGTCCAGCACATTTGACGATTGATTGGTCGAAGCGCCCAGGAAAATCGCCAGGCCCAGCACCAGGACCGCTAGTATACCGGAAACAAGCATTGCCCCTCTCGTGTGTGCGCTCCCTTTCATGATAGCCTCCAACCTTTCCTTTAATGTCTGCTTTTCCTCACACATCGTGGTGGATACAATGGTGCGGCGACATTTGCTATCCGCTGCCATCTCAATCAAAGTATCGCCGTAGCTTTGTTTTCCCTGCCTGCCCAATGCACCGGTCACCGCTTCATCACAAGCCAGCTCACACAGGCGGTCCAGTTTCCGCCGCACAAGATAAATCACCGGATTAAACCAATGAAGATGCACTGCAAAAGTAGCAATCCACTTCATGAGCACATCCTTTCTCCGCCAATGCATCAGCTCATGGCGCAGGATATTGCCCAGCTGTTCGTCAGTATATGCCCTGTCCGGTAAATAAACCGCTGGACGGAACACGCCCACCAGCATCGGCGTGACTGCCAAAGCGCTTCGATACAAAGAAGGAGCGCCCTTTTTAGGACAAAGTGCCTGGAGCAAAGCCAATTCATAATCTGTCCCTTCCACACGGCTGCGGCGCAAGCCTGCGACATAAGCGGCATATTGCACAACAGCGAAACAAAATGACAACACACCGCCCAGCAAGAACATGATCAGCAGATAGTCATTTATACCGCCCTTCGCCAGCCCGATTTCTCCATAGGAAATGGCAACCTGCGCCTCCGGCTCCAGTGTGCTGTATTCCGCCCCATACTGCCTCTGCGCCAACGTTTCCCGTTGTTCCGCCGTTGTCTTGATATGGGCGTCACAGACTGCCTGCACCGGACTCAGCGGCGTGGCAACAGGCAATGAAACAAATGCAGAAATCGGCACAAGAAAGGTGACCAGCACCAAACACCAAAGCCCATGCTGGACCCGTTTGGGAATTTTGTATTTCCACAGCGGCTGCAGCACATACAGCAGCACTGCAAGAATGCTGCCCGTAAGGGACATCATCAGCAGCATGCGTACCAATGCACTCAAGCTCTGCCACACACTCATACACTTCCACCTCCCATCTTAAAAAATTCCTTCAGCTCGTCAATATCCGCCTCAGACAGCTTTCCATGCTGGCAGAGAGAAGCGACAAAGTTTTTGGCACTACCCTGATACAGCCTTTCAAGCAAACCCTCCTCCTCTGCCTGCGCATATTCATGGTAGGAAACATTGGGCGTATAATATGTGACCTGCTGCTTGTGCGCTGTGATTACACCCTTGTTCACCAGTCTGCGGATTAACGTATTGATTGTAGATTTCTCCCAGCCCATCGTGCGCTGCAGCCCCACGCGAAGATCAGAAAAGGATACCGGCTTTTCCTCCCGCCAAAGAATTTTCATGACCTCCAACTCTGCATTGGATATTTTTTCAGCTAAATGCATCGTCCCACCTCCCGTGTTACACTTGTAGTATAATAATATATTACATATGTAGCACAGAATTGTCAAGCCCTCTTTCATTGCAATGCACTTCATCTGCACGTCACAAAAAAATCCACCCGACAAATTTCATCGAACGGATTTCCTGTGCAGCTTTCTCTGCAATTTTCAGACAATTTCAATCTGGCACTGCGCCATAGCCCGCAAAGCTTGGGCGTGATTGTCCGGCGTCGTACCAGCACAGCAATGACTGTCCACTGTAATCTTCACTTCCGGCAAATAAGCCTTAATCAGCAGTGCATTGGAAATGACGCAAATATCGGTGCACACACCTACCAGCTCCACCTCTTCGCAGCCAACAGACAGCAAATAATGAGCCAAATCCAGACTGCCAAAGGTATCCTTATCAAAGACTTTTCCATTGGGCAGCTGTAAGGATTTTTCGATCTCCCATCCCGATGTATAACGGATACAATGAGGCACCGGCAGTTTTTTCCCTTCCTGCGTATCAAGATAATTGGCGCCATGGGTGTCACGGGTATAGACAACCTCCCTTTTTTCCTTCACCGCTTTGTCCATTTTCTTTTTGACTGACTTCACCACCGCCTGCGCTTCCTTTGTACCCAAACTCCCGGAAATGAAATCATTCTGCATATCGACCACTACAAGAACCTTCTGATGCATCCACTTCTTCTCCTTTATTCATTATTTTTTCTTCATAATATATTTTCCCAGCTGATAGCATACGACCAACAGCACAATGAGAAGCAAAAAATTTACCACAGACAAAATTTTTGTATTTACCGCAATAGACATTCCTACCCCCCTCTGTTATCATATCATAGACCGCACCATTTGCAAAGCCATGGCCGACCTCATTTTCATCATTTTCGGAAAGAACGATACACACAGTTCGCCTGCTCTCAAATTTTTTCTAAAATGTTTCACGTGAAACATTTGCAAAAAACAAACTGCTGCATGGAAAACACACTGCCCTTCCCTGCTAGTGCTCTGGCAGGCAAGGGCGGTGTGCTGCAAGTAGTGAGTTACAAAAAACGACACAATTTTTATAGTTTATACTATTTTTCTGTTTCTTCAGCTAAAGGTTTCAACGATAAAACGACATTTTCATTTTTATCCAACATCATTTCGCATTGCCAAGTAAAGATAGCTGGAATACCCCATTGTACATCGCTAAGGTTTACATACATTGTGGCCGTTTGCGGTTCTTCAAGGGAAAGCAAATCCTGTGCCTGCACATCTGACTGACTGGACTGTTTCCATATTTCCACATAGATACTGCCAGGCAGACTTTGCACCTGATAATCTACAATTTTTCGCAATCCATCCTCTTTTTGATAGGTTAGCGTAAACTGAGTTCGTAACACAACATAGATATCTTCTTGGGCGATCTTTCTATCGTATTGCAGTACCACAAAATCAATGTTGCCTGTGATATGATAAAACCCATCTGCCGTGATTTCATATTCGGTCAGATAGATATGCGCACCTGTATGCTCATTAAATCGAATCAACTGTTCTTTCCCCAAGTATAACGGATCCGAGGTAACACCTTCCTGCATTTTGTCAAGCCCTGCTGAAAGTTCGTCTTGTTGCTGAGAATAGCAGGAAGTCATGAGCAATGTAATTACAATAAAGCCGATGAGCATAATAGTTGACATTTTTTTCTTCATCGTTTTCCCCCTGAATTTTCCTTTTATAGTAGCGAATATCTGTAAAAGGTGGTATCTGACTATATTTCTTAATCGGTTTGGTCGCTTCACCAAGACAGACATGAAGAGGATATTCCCATATTAACTGTAGCATAATGCGACTAATTTTATCTGCAAATATATGTAGATATGTTTTTTCATAATATGCTTCTAGTTCCAAATAATCCAACGCGTCTCTGCCATTTTCGATAGCCGCCCTCAGTAAAAATCAGACAGCAAAAAAAGAGTTCATACAATTGACTGATTTGTTGATGTGCTCCGCAAAGCGCCAACTGTACTTCGATTGTCACTGCATGCAATTGCCAAAAAGCTGTGAGACCAATTGCCAATAAAAGCAGACAAACACTATAAAAAAACCGACGATGGAGCTTCATAGGATGCAATGTATTTTGCCGCTGCGCCCAATATTCAACTGCTACAACACTCCAGAGACAAATTGTCGCCGATATATAGGCAATTTCCAACTCGTGAAATAGATGCTCTGTAGAAATCCATGATTGACACTGCCTGATATGATTCAGCTTCAGCAGGGCATAAACAATTGCTGTGCTACTCCCCAAAATAAAAGAGCTTCTCCAAGTACGCGTATACACATTTCTCTCATTGCAGCGATTCCAAACCATCGAAACAAAAGAAATCGCCAGAAAAATATAGGCAACATATCTTATCCATTCATAAGGATTTCTTGTAATGTACACGCTCATCCCTCACTCCATTTTTCAGACAATAAATTTCTATCGTTTCTTCTGCTGAGAATGGCAACTCTCGATTGACTTGAGCCCAATCTACTATTTCTTCTACCGGACACGCTTTTACCTTACCCTGTCTGTTCATTTGATATAGCGCGTCTTCTGCTCCTTGAAACACAATTTCATCTTCCGAAATTTCAAGGATTCGCTTTAACATTCCACCTTTTACTGGCTGTAACCATCCAGCTATATATTTGTAAATTTGACCCATTCCGTTATCTGTCGACAGTACAAAATACAACTGATTCTGCAAAACAAAAAAATCTGTGATCCGCTCAACATCACCGTCTTTTATTTTTAAATTTTTTTTCGTTATACGATTCTCGCTTAAACTATATAGGCACAAATCATCTTCGCTATGTGAAAGACCATATATATCAGTTCCGTTACAATACAACCTTTCGCAGTCTAAATTCAATTCGCAGACTGCTCCATCTTCCCATACGCAGAGATCAGGATGGATATCCTTTTCCTCCAATTTCAAAATTTCAAAATATACTGCCCCATCCTCTTCTAATACAATTGGATTCAGGCCAATCATCTCCATATAGGCGGCCAGCAAATCCTCCTCATATAGTACAATTTCACTTTGTTCCTCATTGTTTGCAAAGTCCAGAACTGTCACGTTTGTCCTGTTTTTGTCATAGGAAAACGCATAGAGAAAAATTTTCTGTTCCAGCAATTTTCCTCTGAGAATCCAGCTATCCTCTATTGCTTTCTCCCACAACACAGAACCGTCATGCAAATCTAAGACAGCCAGCTTTTGCGTATTTTGGAAAGTGGTTTGCGCCATCCAATACTTCGATACCTCTGTCACCCGATGATTGATCGCGCACAATGCATACTGATCTTTGACATCTAGAATCTCCATTTCATCAGAATATCCTCGTTTATCCGTTTCACCGGTAAAAAATGGATTGGCAATAAAGTTCTTGTCCAGCGCATAACTATGCCATCTCATCGGGAATGCGCTGTGAAAAATGAGCACAACAGCAAAAATGAATAATATGCCCAAATATAGATACTTTCTCATTGGCAATCTCCTTTTCCTAAAAAATTACCCGCCCATCAAATCTATTTTAGTTATTGTATCGCACTCTACGTCAATCTGGAACGTAAATATATATTTTTGGGAAATGGCAAAGAGGAGCTCTTTACTGTATTTCTGGGAAATGTCACCTTCATAAGTTGTAATTAAGACGCAATACAGTTCTTCTTCACTTTCAGAAAGTTCGTCAGGTGGAAAATCGATATCATATTCCATTTCTAACGGCGCAACCGGAAGTACCGATAATAGGGTATCTAAACTGTCTCCAACGGAAATGGCATCCCATAGCGGCGGCGCAGCGCTGTTTTCAATCACAATCGTTTTTACTGTATCATCTTCCGCTATAAAATGATATCCTTCATAACAAACAACCTGTACACCATTGTCAAAAACATCTCTTTCAGTGGGCTGTCCGTGCAAGTTTTCTACAGTTTTTACATCTGTGCTGCCAACCACAATCTGGTCATAAGTAATCCATTGCGCAAGGTCAGCAATCTGCTCTGAATGGGTGTTATGACAGCCACAAACAAATAGCATCAGAAAAGAAGCGACAAAAAGAAGTATTTTTTTCATTTGCACTACACCTCTCTATAGAAATACGAAAATTCTGTCAATCTCGGACATTCCTTTTCACAAATTACTCAAAAAATGTCTATACCTTATCTTAACAGATTTTTTACCGCTTTGCAAAAAAATTGTCCTCAACACGCTAAAATCTGCACAAAATCATCTTCCTCCATGAAAATGCAAGTTACATAAAATCTTTACAAAAATTTACAAAAACGGCATAAAACAAACCTGCTTGTTCTGTTTTTCCGGAAAACACAGAACAAGCAGAATAAGCAGTAGACGACGAAAGTTAAAGTATGAGATTATACAGCTCCTTCATTCTAAAAGGCTGTATCAGCCAATAATACTATATGGCTTTGGCTACGGTTTTGAATCCAATAATTTCTTTACATATATTCTGTATTAACTAAAGTGCTCTTACCTGTTGAATCAATTAAATATGTTTCGCTTTTATATGGAGCATCATCTTCCACATTCAATAAATTATCTGGCAAGTTCCCTTTATAGTAATCAATTCTTATCTTTGCAGCAATATTTTTACACGCTCTACACGTTGCTGTTTCTTCAGTGCTATATCCATCAATTCTATAATAACGATGCTGTATTACTTCATCATAGGAAATGAGTGGAGCGATATAGCCTTTCACATATTCTCCTACTTCTAAAGGCGCAGAATTTTGACTCGCAGATGTTGTAACTGATACTCCAATTTCAAAACCAACATTGGCTTCAATCACCTTCACCGGAACTTTTACCGTACCTGAAATGCTGGACGTATAGCTAGCACTCCCTCCAACCGTTGAATACTCGCCGGCACGCTTGGCCGGATTCCCTTCATAACATAACTTATACGAACCCACTACTTGTGTTGCATTATGTTTTACTGATTTCACTCCCCAATCTGTGTAATAGCCATCTGTTTGAGGCTGTATGCTTTCTGCAAATGCCGGCATTCCCACGCTCATTGCCATTGCTGCAGTTAAAACTGTTGCAATTATTTTTTTCATTGTTCTTCTCATAAAAGTCACATCTCCTTTTTGATTGTAAAGTTGGGGACGGTTTGCCACGTTTGCCGATATGCACACCGAGAAACATGCAGCAAACCATCCTGATGAACTATTGCTTCCTTTTGTCGATACGCTACTTACGAGCTATACACGATCTGAGTTTCTGACTGGCTGCCTTCCCATATTGTCATGGTTGCTTTCAGACGGTAGGTATTCCCTTGTGTGATTGTATAGGTTTCCTTCACTCTCGCACTGTAGCTGTCTTCTGTGATGGTCCAGATTTTTACCGGAATCCAACTGCTGCCGTTTTTCACCTGCAGTTCCGCAATGATTTTTGCCTTTGTGGCAGTATTGACATTCCCTGAAACATAGCAGTCCACAATTGCCGTTGTTCCTTGCACATTCAAATCACATTCCCAATCCTCAATATACTGCATATGTGGCGCGATTCCTGTTTCCTGCTGACAGATTACAGGGATTGCGGCAGTTTCCGCCCAGGAAACTGCCGGTGTTAACGTTAGCACCGTCGCGCCCAGACAGATTGTAGCGAGTACCTCTTTTGTTTTTCTTTGCATGTTCTTCACCCCCTTCTATTACTCTATATCAAAATAAAAGGGCGATTTCGGACAAATTTTTCAAAAATTTTTTATTTTTTCTAATTTTTTCAAAAAAAGATTGTCAGCCTCCTTTTCAGATAACTGACAATTCGTTTTTAGTACTTGAGAACAAGACTTTCCAGTATTTTTTCTAATTCCTCCTGCCCCAAATTACATTTTCCAAAAATATGATAGGAGTCATACAGCCAGATATAGGAAATTCGATCTTCTTTGTAGATCAACTCCAGCGTTGCGCCACGAAACAGCTTTGTTTCTATATTGGCATTCTCCGTATCTACCCCAAATGTAAATCTATCGTTTTCTGTTACAATTCTTTGGTCCAAAATAAAATATTGCATCCCATTGCGGTATAAGAGGTGCAGCTCGCTCTCATCTTCATATTTTTCTGCCAGTTCCATCCCCTCCGGCAGATAGCCGATTTCCAGCGGAACAAAGGCCGTGCCTTCCGATACGGTGGAGTGATAGCGGTATTCAGTGTATTCGGTCACAACATATCGCACCGCTTCCATCAGCTTGGCACAGCCGGCCTGTACCGTTTCCGGCGCGACAAGACAGGTCAAAAGGAAGCAGAGAAGAACAGCAGCAGCGCCTCGCCGAGCATAATAGGGCCAGCCCAGATGAACTGCATAGGGTGCAAGTTCTCCGCGCTCCACTCTGTCCAGCAGCGTTTCCATCTCCTGCTCAAACTGCTGGGAAAAACAATGCCGGGGACACGCGTCCTTGTCAGGCAGAGAAGCCAACTCCATGGCGTCGGCCAGCACCGCCGCCCGACGCAGTGTTTCCTCCGTCAGCTTCATCTCTTACACCTCCTTCAATTGCTTCGCCAGCTGTTTTTTCCCTCTGGCCAGCAGCTTCTCCACTTTGGCCACACTGCAATCCAGTATGGCGGCAATCTCCCGATTGTTATAGCCCTGGGAATATTTCAGCACGATGGCCTGCCGATAAGGCAACGGCAATTCTAATATGGCTTCGGCAATCATCCTGTCTGATTCCTCGCTGGTATAAACCATAGACTCCACATCCTCCATCCCCACGGTACGATTGTATTCCTTCTGCGCTTTATGATACAGATTGATAGCTGTACGCTCTGCGATAGTCACCATCAGCCGCTTTGTGCGCGCAGACGCTACTTCTCCCACCATGCTCATATTTTTTGCTGCATGCAGAAAGCTGATATTGACCGCATCTTCTGCCAGTTGCACATCATGCAGCCGTTTGTGTGCACAATAAAACATCAAATCCTTGTACTGCCAATATAATCGCTCAAATTTTTCTTTTTCTGAGATATCCTCAATCAACGCAAGACATACCGTCAGGATTCTCAATCCCATCACCTCTCAAATTCCTTTCATAACATTATATCAAAATAAATCGACGATTTCGGACAAAGTTTTCAAAAAAATTTTTTTCTTGCTTTTCTATTTTTTTTGCTACCCATTGGCGTGTTACTTTGGCAAGGCCCAAAGTAACCAAAAGCCAAGCGGGGGGTTTCGATTCCCCCCGTGCCCCCTAAACGACCCCTGCGGGGAGCTAAAACACAAAACTGTAGCAAGTGCTCTATGCCGCAAAATTCCTCGCTGCCGCCTCATGGGTTTCATTCTCCCCGCTATCTTTGCCCAACATTCCGACTTGCGCCCCACCAGAAAAGCGTGGGGTGTGGAGAAATCTGCAGGATGTCTGCAAAGCCGGACGAAGTCCAGAGCGATGCAGACAGACAAAGATTTGTCCAGAACCACGGAGGAATAGGGCAAAGGATAGCAAAAAAATGCGAAGGGGTAGCAAAAAATAAGCTGCTGCCATAGCAATAAAGTATGACAACAGCTTACCCGCGGAGAGTTATTAAATTTTATTAAAAGCGCTGCTTTTCACCATTGAAAAGCAAATAGCTAGTTCAATGCGGCAATGGCATTGTTTATCCGTCTTGCAACCTCTTCCACACCTAAAATCTGCTGCACTTCCCACAGGTCAGGGGAATTGGTACGGCCGGTCAGAGCAATTCGGATGACGCCGCTGACATGGCCCACATGTCCTTTGTACTGGTCGGGATTTTTCTTGAAATCTTTTGGCTTTGCCGCATAGCCCAATTCCTGTGCCAGAAGCCGTACTTTGCCAAACCAAGCGTCATTGTCATCCTCATAGACATAGCCCTGCAGGTATTCGCGCAGAATAGTCACACAATCTTCTTTGGATACTTCCGCAGGATAGGAATCGGTAATCTCAAAGGTTTCCGGGAAAATATAGGCGCTGAATTTGGCAATCTGCGCACCGTACACCAGGTCCTTGCGAGGTTTATCCCCGGAGCGGCCGATATCAAAGGCTTTTTTCGCCATATCTGCATGGTCTGTCAAAATCTGCGCATAAGCGGTATCGTATTCTTTGGCCCAGGCCAACACAAATTCATAAATTTCTTCCACAGTCAGCTGCAGAAAAATTGTCTGGGAAATATCGTTTAGCTTTTCCAAGTCAAATAACGCGCCGCTGCGCCCCATCTTATCTACGGTAAACTCAAATTCGCTGTCTGCTGCTGTAGGATGTTCCAAACGCCATTCTTCATAGTTGGAATTCAAAATGGTGAGCAGATATTCCTTCACGGCCAGCGGGTGATAGCCCAAGCTACGATAATAGTTCAAGCCCAGCTCCGGGTCCTTCCGTTTGGAAAGCTTTCTTCTGCCTTCGCCTTCTTTTTTCATCAGATGGGCGGTGTGACAGTACAATGGATGTTCCCAGCCCATCGCTGCAAACAAGGCCAGATGCATAGGCAACGTGGAAAGCCATTCTTCACCGCGCAGCAAATGGGTCGTACCCATCAGATGGTCATCCACTACATGGGCAAAATGATAAGTCGGCAACCCTGTCGCTTTCAAGACCACAAAATCCATATTGTTGGCTGGCAGTACCAACGGGCCGCGAATACCGTCCACCAATCCGACTGTTTCGCCATCCTGCACCATAGCCTTAAAGCGCAGAACCCAGGGTTTTCCCTCTGCCAGATTTTTTTCAATCTGCTCCATAGTCAAAAACCGGTCTCTGGCCCATTTTCCATAATAACCGGTCTGCTCCTTCTGCGCTTCCTGCTGATTACGAATCTCTGCCAAATCTTCTTCTGTGCAGAAGCAGGGATAGGCCAAGCCTTTTTTCACCAGTTCTCTGGCATATACCTGATAGAGCTCTTTGCGCGCGCTCTGGCGGTAGGGCCCATAGGCTCCCTTTTCCCCATCAATCAATGCGCCCTCGTCAAAATCCACGCCAAAATATTGTAAGCCATTGATAATTTCTTCTACCGCCCCGGGCACTTCCCGTTTTTCATCAGTGTCCTCGATGCGCAGATAAAATACGCCGCCGCTCTGATTGGCCAGCTTCATATCTGCATATGCGCCGTACAAATTGCCTAGATGAATAAAACCTGTAGGACTGGGCGCCAGTCTGGTCACCATGGCACCGGAAGCCAATTGACGCTGGGGATACTTCGCCTCTATGTCATCTACTGTCAAACTCAGATTTGGGAATAAAATTTCTGCTAATTTCAGATTGTCCACACTATTCTCTCCTTTGAAGCATTTTAAGCCATAAATAAAACGAACGCATACCTACGTTCGTTTAAAATAGCTCGTAGGGGAATTGAACCCCTGATTCCACCGTGAGAGGGTGGCGTCTTAACCACTTGACCAACGAGCCGTATCCATTTGATGTCGTATAATATTATAGAGCTTTTATCTCCATTAATCAAGTCATTTCGCAAAAGAATTTTTCCTGCAACCATAATTTTTATTAATTCGGTGTCTTATTGGCAATCTTTCATCACTTACCATCGCTTTTTTGCGTTTTTGCGGCGAAAAAAGCAACAGGATTGGCTATCTCAGCAGATGAGATACACCAATCCTGTTGCCGTTAAGTTCTTTATTTTCTAAAAATATTTTTATCAGCCTGGATTTAAGCTGAAAGCCTTTTTCCGCAGCTATGTATTCCTGAAAGGACGGGCGCCTGCTATTCGCCCTGTCCCAAACTCACAAAAGCCTTGGCAATATTGGTTTTGGTCACGCGGCCCACTACCTGCAGCTGGCCGTTTTCGCGATCCCGCACCACCGGCATACCGTCAATCTGTCGGTCAATCATGCGTTTGGCTACTTCCCAAAGACTCTCGTCTTCATAAGCCACTACAATATTGGGCATCCGTGTCATGATCACACCGATGGGCAGCTGATTGATATCGGCTTTTCCGATTGCAATCTTGAGCATATCCTTGCGGGAACTGATTCCCTCCAGCTCCTGCGCTTCATTCACCACAAAAATGGTACCCACATCTTCTACAAAGATGCGCACAATACAATCATACACAGATGTGGACTCGCTGACCATCACCGGCTGAGACTGATAATCGCTTACTTTCAAATCCCGCATACGCTCATACATACTAAAAGGATTTTGTTCGCCTTTATAATAATAGCCCACACGGGGTCTTGCCTCTAACAGGCCAATCTGCGTGAGGAAAGCCAAATCGGGACGGAGAGAAGCCCGGGTCAGATTCAGCTTTTCGGCCACCCGCTCCCCTGTGATGGGACCGTTTTCCTTTACAATTTCTATAATTTTTTCCTGTCGCTCGTTGAGTTGCATGGTGTTCACCTCCACTAAGACCGGAAATTACTAAACTGCAGTTCCACACCATAATCCTGACTTCTCAAAAATGCAATCACAGCCTGCAAATCATCAATCTTTTTCCCACTGACGCGTACCTGATCATCCTGCAGCTGCGCCTGTACCTTTACTTTTAAGTTCTTAATATCTTTGGTAATCTTTTTGGCCACATCCGCTTCAATTCCCTGCTTCACGCGAATAATCTGGCGCACCATACCGCCTGCGGCCGGCTCCACTTTGCCATATTCCAGATTTTTAATCGCAACGCCCCGTTTGATAAATTTGCTCTGCAGGATATCCACAATATTGCGCATACGGGTATCGTCCTCTGTAACAATTTTGATGGCATTGCCGTTTTCAATCTCCACGACGCTCTTACTGCCTTTGAAGTCAAAACGCTGGGTGATTTCTTTTACTGTCTGATTCACTGCATTGCTTACTTCCTGCATATCCACCTCAGACACTACATCAAAACTCGGTTCCTTTGCCATAAGTCGTATCCTCCCTGTGTTTTTTTCGTGATATATTTTGTATTTTATTTTTTAATTATGTTAGAATTCTGCACTGCGCACAACCCGTGGAAATGCAATGACATCGCGAATATTGGCCATCCCGCTCAAATACATCACCAGCCGCTCAAAGCCCAGCCCAAAACCGGCATGTCGAGTACCACCATATTTGCGCAAATCCAAATACCACCAGTAATCTTCTTTTTTCAGCTGCAGCTCCTCCATGCGCTGCTCCAGCACATCGAGTCGTTCTTCTCTCTGACTGCCGCCAATAATTTCTCCAATACCGGGAACCAGAAGGTCCATCGCTGCCACCGTTTTGCCATCATCATTGATGCGCATATAAAAGGCTTTGATTTCTTTCGGGTAATCTGTCACGAACACCGGCTTTTGAAAATATTGTTCAGTCAGATAGCGTTCGTGCTCCGTCTGCAAATCAATCCCCCAGGAAACCGGGTAGGTAAAGGCTGCATCGGCTTTTTCCAAAATTGCAATGGCTTCTGTATAGGTCACGCAGGCAAAATCTGAATGCAAAATATGCTCCAGCCGTTCCAGCAGCCCCTTGTCTACATACTGATTGAAAAACGCCATTTCCTCCGGCAATTGCTCCAGTGCCGCCCGAATCAGATATTTCATCAGGTCTTCCGCTAAGGCCATATCCTGCGCCAAGTCAGCAAAGGCAATTTCCGGCTCCAACATCCAGAACTCCGCAGCATGGCGGGCCGTATTAGAGTTCTCTGCCCGAAAAGTCGGCCCAAAGGTATACACATTGCGAAACGCCATGGCAAAGGTTTCCGCATTCAACTGACCGCTCACTGTCAGGTTTACCCCTTTGCCGAAAAAATCCTGACTGTAATCTACGTTGCCCGCTTCATCAAAGGGCACCTGCTGCAGATTCAGCGTGGTCAGCTGAAACATCTCTCCCGCTCCTTCACAATCGCTGGCGGTGATGATGGGCGTGTTCACATAGACAAAGCCCCGCTCCTGAAAATATTGATGAATGGCGTAGGCCAATACCGAGCGCAAGCGAAAGACTGCGGAAAAGGTATTGGTGCGTGGCCGCAGATGGGCTATGGTACGCAGATATTCAAAGCTATGGCGTTTTTTCTGCAGCGGATAGTCAGAAGGACAGCTACCCTCCACTGCAATCTCCATAGCCTTCAATTCAAAGGCCTGACCGCTGCCCGGCGATGCCGTCAAGCGGCCCTGTACAATGACTGCAGTTCCTACGCCTAATTTGGCAATCTCCTCAAAGTTGCCCAAGTCCTCTTCAAACACAATTTGCAGATTTTGAAAAAAACTTCCGTCGTTCAACTCAATAAAACCGAATTTTTTAGAAACACGAATGTTGCGCACCCATCCCGCAACTTCCAATTTCTGCTCCAAAAACTGCTCTGGCGTACGAAAAATCTGTTTTATCTCTGTCATAGCTCGTAACCTCCAGTAAGAACAATCTATTCCTCTAAGCAATCAACTTATATTCTACACATTATTTATATTTTACGCTATTTTTATCCTGACTGTCAAACGATTGTGCGTCTTTTTTCATAAAAAGGCTGTTTATTTTATAAATAATTCTTATTTTAGGTTGTCATAAAGCAGCGGTAATTTTATCTTTTGATTTTTTTGCAAACTAAAAACGTCTATCCCCACTCCATGAATAGACGTTTTTATCAATGCTTTGTTCTACAATATCGCACAGCGGGCTGCAAAGAGTCTTTGCTGCCAGAAATCATTACATGCTGTCCAATTTTTCCGTCAACAGCTTGTTGATCACTGCCGGATTGGCCTGTCCTTTTGATTCTTTCATAATCTGTCCCACCAAAAAGCCCATTGCCTTTTTTTTACCGGCCTTGTAATCTTCTACTGATTTTGGATTGGCTTCTACCACAGCGGCAACCATACTTTTCAGTGCGCCTTCGTCGGAAATCTGCACCAAGCCCTGTTCCTTGATGATTGTGTCGGGGTCTTTGCCAGTAGCAAACATCTCACTGAACACCTTTTTAGCAATCTTTCCGCTGATTTCCCCTGAATCCACCAGTTTCAACAGTGCAGCCATCTGTTCTGGCTGAATTTTTACCTCGCTCAAGTCAATACCGTCCGCATTCACCTTCGCCAACAATTCCACCATAATCCAGTTGCTGATCTTCTTCGCATCTGCATAATACGCCCGCACGCCATCATAAAAATCGACTAACGCCTTGGATGCAGTAATCACACCAGCATCATATTCGGGCAGTCCATCTTCTTCAATCATACGCTGCCGTTTTACCTGCGGCATTTCCGGCAGAGCAGCGCGCAACTCTTCAATATATGCATCGGTCACCACGATTGGTGTCAAATCTGGATCGGGGAAGTAACGGTATTCATCAGAGTCTTCCTTGCTGCGCAGACTGAAGGTCATGCCTTTTCCGTCGTCCCATGTGCGGGTTTCCTGCACAACCTTACCGCCGTCTTCCAAAATATCGGTTTGCCGCTCAATTTCATATTTGATTACCCGTTCTACGGCGCGGAAGGAATTTAAGTTTTTAATCTCAGCACGAGTACCGAATTCTTTCTGTCCCACCGGACGCAGTGACAAATTCACATCGCAGCGCAGCGAGCCCTGCTCCATGCGCGCATCTGATACGCCGGTATACTCGATAATAGCTTTTAAATTGGTCAAGAAAGCCAGCACATCTTCTGCGCTGCGCATATCCGGTTCGGAAACAATCTCAATCAACGGCACACCAGCACGGTTATAGTCAGCCAGGGATCCCGCAGAGGTTGTGATGGTAGCGCCCTGATGAACCAGTTTCCCTGCATCCTCTTCCATGTGAATTCTTGTAATCCCGATGCGTTTGGCCCCTTCACTGGTTTCGATGTCGATGTAACCATGTTTGCAGATAGGCAGGTCAAATTGAGAAATCTGGTAGGCTTTGGTTAAATCAGGATAAAAATAATTTTTCCGGTCAAATTTGCTGAAATGCGCAATCTCACAGTTCATCGCCAAACCGGCTTTGATTGCATATTCCAACACTTTTTTGTTCAAAACAGGCAGTGTACCCGGCAGTCCCAGACAAACCGGGCAGACATGGGTGTTGGGTTCTCCTCCAAAATCGGTAGGACAATTGCAGAAAATTTTGGTTTTTGTTTTCAGTTCTACATGGACTTCACAGCCAATGACTACTTCATACTCCATTGCTTACAGCCCCTTTCCCTGGTTTGGTTTTAATCTGGTCAAGCTTGTATTCTGTTCCAATGCGTAAGCTACCTGCAACAATGTAGGCTCTGCAAAGGCTTTTCCCAAAAGCTGTACGCCCACCGGCATTCCGTTGCGGTCTAAGCCATAAGGCAACGACATTGCTGGAATCCCCGCCAGATTGCTGGGGATGGTGCAGATATCTCCTTTGTACAACGCCAATGGGTCCTGATTCTGCCCTTTATGCAGAGCAGTGGTCGGCGCAGTCGGCGCAATCAGGCAATCGTATTGGGCAAAAGCCCGGTCATAATCCTGTTTAATCAGATTTCGCACTTTCAATGCTTTCAGATAATACGCATCGTAATAGCCGGAACTCAGTGCATAGGTACCCAGCATGATGCGGCGTTTTACTTCGGGACCGAAGCCTTGCTTTCTTGTCTGACAGAACATACCCACCACGTCTTTTGACTGCACGCGCAAACCGTAACGCACGCCGTCATAACGGCCCAAATTGGAGCTGGCTTCTGCCGGAGCAATCAAATAATATGCTGGCATAGCATGACGGGTATAGGGTAATGAACATTCCTCCACATGGGCGCCCAATTCTTCCAGTTTTGCAGCGGCAGCGCGCACCTGCGCTTCCACATCAGGGTCAATGCCTTCTCCCAAATATTCTTTCGGCAAGCCGATACGCAAGCCTTTTACATCACCGGTCAATGCCGTTGTATAATCAGGGTACGCATAGTCCGCAGAGGTGGAATCTTTTTTATCATAACCAGTGATGACATTCATAATCAATGCAGCATCTGTGACATCCTTCGCCAAAGGTCCAATCTGGTCCAAAGAGGAAGCAAACGCAATCAAACCAAAACGGGATACTGCACCGTAGGTTGGTTTCATGCCTACAATTCCACAGAAAGAAGCCGGCTGTCGGATGGAGCCGCCAGTATCAGAGCCTAAGGCATAAACGGCTAAATCCGCAGCAACGGAAGCAGCGGAACCACCGCTAGAGCCACCGGGTACGCAATCTGCATTCCACGGATTTTTTGTCGCAAAGAAGGCTGAATTTTCTGTTGTGGAGCCCATAGCAAACTCATCCATATTGACTTTGCCCAACATGACAAAATCTTCTGCCTGCAGCTTATTCACCACAGTAGCGCTGTACTGCGGTTTGAAGCCCCGCAGCATGTTGGAAGCGCAGGTTGTCTCAATGCCCTCTGTGCATAAATTGTCCTTCAAAGCCATCGGAATCCCTGCCAAAAGACCGATATTCTCCCCTGCTGCCAATTTTTCATCTACAGACTTGGCCTGTTGCAAAGCTAAATCATCGGTTACTGTGATGTAGGATTTTATCTCTCCGTCCAGCGCCTGAATCCGCTCCAGGTGCTCCTTTGTCAACTCTATCGCACTGATTTCTTTTTTTATTAACAGATCGTGCAATTCATGAATCGTTAATCTGGATGCTGTCACTATCAATTCCCCCCTAAACAATTTTCGGCACTTGGAACATGCCTTCAGACTGCTCCGGCGCATTTGCCAGTACCTTTTCCTGGGTAAAGCATTCGCCCACTTCATCTTCCCGTAATACATTTTCGATCGGCAGCACATGGGCCAAAGGAGCGACCCCTTCGGTATCAATCTGCTGCAAACCTGCCATAGTATCCAAAATCTGACTGAGCTGATCCGCATACAAAGTGATTTCTGCTTCATCTAAGTCCAGGCGGCTCAGTTTTGCAACCTTTTCCACAACGTCCTTGCTAATCATTCTGCATCCTCCTTCAACATATTCAAAAATGTTTCTTCATCTATAATTGTAATGCCTAATTCCTGCGCTTTGGTCAGTTTAGACCCTGCGCTTTCTCCGGCTAATACATAATCTGTCTTTTTGCTCACGCTGCTGCTGGTTTTCCCGCCAGCCTGTTCTATAAGCGCACCGGCTTCCCGACGGTCCAATGAGGGCAGCGTGCCTGTCAACACAAATGTTTTCCCCGCAAAGAGAGCCTTTTCCTGCTTTTCAGCTGAAACTTCTCCGCCATCCAGCGTCACACCGGCCTGCGCTAATTTTTTCAGAAAGTCATGGTGCCGTTCTGTCTGAAAATAATCAATAATACTCTCCGCAATTTTCGGCCCTACCTCGTCAATCTCCACAAAATCCTCATAAGTCGCTTGCCCCAAAGCTTCTATAGAAGAAAAATGACGGGCCAATACCTTCGCCACGTTCTGGCCCACCAGCCGAATGCCCAATGCATAAATCACCTGCGCCAACGTGCGATGCTTACTGGCCTCCAAACTGCGCAATAAATTATCTGCAGATTTTTCTCCCATGCGCTCCAATTCAAGCAGCTGCTCCCGTTTCAAATAATAGAGATCCGCGGCATTTTCAATGAATCCAGCCTGAAAAAGCTGTGTAATCACAGCAGGCCCCAAGCCTTCAATATTCATCGCGTCCCGAGAAGCAAAATGAATAATCCCTTCCCGAACCTGCGCCGGACAGGTCATAGAATCGCTGCAGCGCCAGGCTGCTTCCTCTTCCAAACGAATAGCCGGCGCACCACACACCGGACAGGTACGAGGAAATATAAAAGCATGTTCGCTGCCGTCCCGCCGTTCCGGCAGTACCGACACGATTTCCGGAATCACCTCACCGGCCTTCTGAAGCACAACATAGTCGCCGATATGAATATCCTTTTCACGAATAAAATCTTCATTGTGTAGCGTAACACGACTGATGGTACTGCCCGCCAAAAAAATTGGCTCCAGATTTGCCACCGGCGTAATGGCGCCGGTACGACCCACCTGCACCACGATATCCTTAATCCGCGTAATACCCCGCTCCGGAGGGAATTTGTACGCAATGGCCCAACGGGGATTTTTCGCCCGATTGCCCAATTTTTCCTGATCCGCCAATGAATTTACCTTAACAACCATCCCATCTATATCGAAAGGCAAATCATGACGATGCTCGCCCCAATACACACAATAATCGCAGATTGCATCTATATCGCTGCTGACAAAAGGCTCCATAGTGGTGAAGCCCGCTTCTTTCAGCAGCTCTATACATTGCGTATGAGTAGTGGGGTTCGCGCCTTCCACATGCATTAACGTATATATAAATGCCCGCAAATCTCTCTGAGCGGTCACTTTGGGGTCTAGCTGGCGAATGGAGCCTGCCGCAGCATTACGGCAGTTGGCAAACAGGGATTCTCCGTTTTGCTCCCGCTGTGCATTGAGTCTGAGAAAAGAATCCTTGGGCAGATAGACCTCTCCCCGCGCTTCCAGCACCGGCAGATGATTTTGCAACCGCAAAGGAATGTTTTTCACAGTGCGCACATTGAGTGTCACGTCCTCTCCGGTCACACCGTCTCCGCGGGTGACGCCATTTTGCAGTACGCCGTCCGCGTAATACAGGGCAATAGAAAGTCCGTCGATTTTGTATTCCACCACATATTCTACCGATTCTTTCCCTAAATCATTGCAGATACGTTGATGAAACTCCCGTAAATCCTCTGTGCCATAGGCATTCATCAAGCTCAATAAGCTATTGCGATGGGTATAGCTGGCAAATTCCTTTAACGGCTCTCCTCCCACACGCTGAGAGGGCGAATCGCTGCTGACCAGCTGCGGAAATTGCGCTTCTATCGCCAACAGCTCCCGCATCAAACAATCATATTGGTAGTCAGAAATTTCGGGATTATCCAACACATAATACTGTCTGTCATGATGGGCAATTTCTTTTTTCAGTTGCTCCAAGCGTTCTCTGGCTTGGTATTCCTCCATGGCACCCACCTCCTGTTTTTATTTTTCCGGATTCACAATTTTTTACTCTACCTTTTTTATCGGCGCATACTTCACAAATAAATCTTTCATCCCTATCTCCGGAAAGATTACGCGGACGGACAGTTCTTCACCGCTTCCTGAAATACCCACAATCACGCCTCTGCCCCACTTCTTATGCTCAATGGTATCATTCATCTGATAATCGCATTGCGGCTTGCTCTCATTGCTGCACTTCGTCTGCAAAAAGACGCCGTCGCCTGTTCGCAGGCTTGCCTGTAAACTCCCCGGCGAAAGTTCTCTGCGCTCCGCACTCCGCTGTTTTGCCATCGCCTGATTCATATCCAGCAGCAGCTCTGAAGGAATTTCCCGTAAAAACCGGGAAACAGGATTGTAATTGGTACGGCCATACAACATGCGCTCTCCCGCTCTGGTCAGATAAATCTGCTCCTTGGCCCGTGTCAGCGCCACATAACACAATCGGCGTTCTTCCTCCATCTCATCGGGAGACATGGCATGAATGGCGCGATTGTGAGGAAATACGCCTTCCTCCATCCCGGTAATGAAAACCACCGGAAATTCCAACCCTTTGGCACCGTGCATCGTCATAATTGTCACCGAATCTTCTTCATCATCCATCTGGTCCAAATCGCTGAATAACGCCACCTCAGCCAGAAACGCCGACAAAGTCAGTTCCTCTGTATCCTCCCTGCTGTCAAAGGCCGTTGTGATAGAAAGAAACTCTTTCAGGTTTTCCAGCCTGGATTCTGCCTCTACCGTTTTCTCAATCTCTAAAGACTGCAAATAACCGCTTTCCTCCAGAATTGTTTTAGTCAATTCGGTCACAGACATCGTCTGACTTAAAAGCCGGAACGTCTCCAGCAAACGCCCAAACTGTGCCATAATCAGCGCATATTTTTTGCCCACAGTGCTTTCTTCCGCCCTCAGCATCGCATCACTGATTGTCAATTGCTGTTCCTGAGCAAACTGCACCAGCTTGGCCCAGCTGGTATCTCCCACGCCTCGCCGCGGCGTAGCCAGAGCGCGCTCTGCGCTGATTACATCTGCCGGGTTTACGATAATGCGTAAATAGGCCATGATATCTTTGATTTCTTTACGTCCATAGAATTTGAGCCCGCCAAAAATGCGATAAGGAATCATTTCTTTAATCAAAGTTTCTTCTAAAACACGAAACTGTGCCGTAGCTCTGCACAAAATTGCAAAATCACTGAACTTCCGCCCATCCTGCAGTCCGGCACGAACCTGCTGGGCAATAAACAACGCTTCCTCCCGTTCGGTATAGCCAGTATAGCAGGCCAGTAAGCTTCCTTCTTTTTTTTCAGTCCAGAGCCTCTTGTCTTTGCGGTCTGCATTGTGACAAACCACATGATACGCCGCATCCAAAATGCATTGGGTAGAGCGATAATTTTCTTCCAGCTTTACCACCCGCGCCGCAGGATAATCTTCTTCAAAACTGAGAATATTGCGAATATCCGCTCCGCGCCACTGATAAATAGACTGATCGTCATCCCCCACCACGCACAAATTCTGATAACGGCTGGCCAACAGCTTCACCAATACATACTGCGCCATATTGGTGTCCTGATACTCGTCCACCAGAATATACCGAAACCTCTCCTGATAGCGCTCCAATACATCAGAATGCTCGGTAAAAAGCTGCACTGTCAGCATAATGATATCGTCAAAATCCAAAGCGTTGTTGCTCTGCAATCTTTCCTGATAAATGCGGTAAATCTCTGCGTGCTGCTCCTCCAAAAAATCACTTTCCGCAGCAAAATACGCCTGCTGCGGTGTGCGCAATTCATTTTTGTGCGCAGAAATACGGGCCGCCACACCCCGCGGCGGAAACTTTTTCTCATCCAGATTTAATTCCCGCAAAATCATTTTGATCAGAGTTTGCTGATCGGCATCATCATAAATTACAAAATTGCTGTCATATCCAATATAATTAATTTCGCTGCGCAATATACGCACACAAGCCGAATGAAACGTGCTGGCCCAGACTTTCTCGCCATCCTGTCCCACCAAGGCCACAATACGCTGCCGCATTTCCTGCGCCGCTTTATTTGTGAATGTAATGGCTAAGATATTCCAGGGCGCCACCTTCTTTTCATAAATCAAATAAGCGATGCGCGTCGTCAGCACCCGCGTCTTTCCCGAACCAGCGCCAGCCAAAATAAGCAACGGCCCTTCCGTACATTCCACTGCCTCCCGCTGCGGCATGTTCAGCTGCGATAAATCCATATATTTCCCTCGCTCTCTCGTTCAGCAGGACCTGCGAACTGTTGTCATCTACCTGCAATCTTTCATTTCAAAGAAATATTATAACAAAAAAAATACAACTCGTCCATACGGAGCAGTTGTATTTCTCGTCTCAAAATCCATCTATCCATCTGTTATCATGGAGAGGTGATCATACCATTTTATGAATGTTCTCCCCATTCCTAGCAATCGTTTAGTTTTTCCGTTCCAGCAAACTATCCTTCATAAAATAAATCATAGGCGCACTGATTAATAAAATCAGCAAAGAATAGAAATTCACATCGTTAATTGCAGTACACTCTATAAAACGTGCCTGTTCCGCCGCATCCATCTGTGAAGCCAGCCCCTGGGCTGTATAAAGAAGAATGTGGTTGCTGTACAGCAAGCTAAACAAATTCACAGATATCGTAGAGATCATTTGTCGCGTCCAGGCAATCATTGCAGACGCATGACTCACCAACTGTACCGGCACAGAACTCATGGCAAAATTATTGACCATAGGTGTAATCATTCCCAAGCCAATATACCGCAGGGAAAGCCAAACCGTAAACATCAAAATCGTCGTGGAGAGCGCAAAGTGACTGATTTCCCATGTAGCGTAAAGCAGCAAGATCATCCCGCCAAAGATGACAAAACGACTGCTGAATTTTTCTGCTCCCTTTGCCGCAACAGGCGCCATAACCGCCATCAATATAGATGGCAAAAACATAGACAACCCCGCCTGCATACTATCCATTCCCAATACATCCTGTAAAAATAAGGACATATAAATAGGCGCCAAACATGTGGCAATGGCAGCCACGCTATTCTGCATAAAACCAAATGTAAACCCTAAGTGACGAAAAACAGTGAAATTCAATAACGGTATATGGATATGCAATTCATGCCAGACAAAAAACACCAACAACGCCACACTGCTTACTAACATGCCTATGGTAACAGGCGAAGTCCATCCCGCTCCATTTCCCCGGCTAAATCCCAACAACAATCCCACTGTACCCACAGAAACACAGCATAATCCTAAGATATCTAATTTGCTATCTGAAGGAATTGTATAATGGGGCACAAATTTCAGCACCAATAAGATATCCAAAACAATCAAAGGAAGATTAATCAGAAAAATCGCCCGCCAACCCCAATAGTGAATCAACACACCGGAAACAGAAGGCCCTAACGCCACGCCCACGGAAGTAACCATCGACACAACGGATATGGTCATCAGCTGTCGCTCCCTGGGAACAAACTGGTACACCAGCGCGCTGGGAACCGGCATAATAATGCCTCCCGCGATTCCCTGTAAAATACGGCAGCCTATCATCAATTCAATTGTAGGCGTGATGGCGCAGAGAATCGACGCAACAGCCAGCAAAATCAATCCTAAAAGCATTAACCGCCGCCCGCTGTACTTGTCCATAAAATAACCAATTGTCGGCAAAATAAGCCCTGTAGCCATCATATATCCCACTACAATCCACTGCACCGTGGCCATATCGGTATGATAATATTCGATTAAACTGGGTAAGGCAATATTAATGTTGGTACTGTTCAGTACCGATAAAAATATAGCCACAATCGCTGCAAATACCAGCATTCGTTCTTGCATTCTTGTCAAATTTCCTGTCTCACTCATATCTTTGCCTCAATATTCTAAAAAGTATTTTGTTTATATTATAGCATGTTTACAATTCATATTTCCATACTTTTTCCTATTTCTGTTACTACATTTTTTATGCCTGCCGAGAAAATAACAAAAAAGTTCGTTGTAACCCAAAATCATTTATCTGTGATAGACTCCATTCCAGTCCTTATGCAGTCAAACAGCAAAATTTCTTTTCTGCACTTACAGGGAATTTTCTCAAACAGCAAGAACTTTATCTGTAGATGCACACAAAAAGCAGGCAGCCTTTTTCTCTTTCAGAAAAAGAAACTACCTGCTGTGCCGGTCTAGTAGATGGAAAACGGCAGCGGTATACTGATTCCCACCGCATTGTTCACTCCCCACAATGTCAACTGCTGTGGGCGCGTCCACTGTCCGTTGTTTGTGACCTGATTCCAGACAAAGTTTTTGTTTTCCGCTTCCCCCGGCGCCATCACGATTTCATGGGGAAGTCCGGTGTCTACAATATTATCGGAAAAACGATACAGCTCCTGTCCGCTGCTGTCGGAAATATAAAAATCAAAGAGCTGATCCGACATATAGCGCAGTACCAGCGTATTATCGGAAATATTGCGTTTACGGAAGGTGATGTATACATCTTCGCCTTGCGCATATCGGGATTTATTGGTCGTCAGAATATAACGAAAATCCCCGATTTCTTCCCAGGTGTAGTTCAATCCATCCAGGTTTGGCTCATTGCCAGGCGGCGTCCACGCCGGCGTATCCGGGAAGCTAGGCAAAATCTGCGGACGGTCCGGGATACTGGGTGTAGATGGCGTTGACGTTGTCGGCGGATAATACTGACTGGGCAAACAGGTTACGCCAAGCGCCCGCCATGTTGCGTTATCCACCTGCCCGGTCTGCGGCAAATTATTATTGCGCTGAAATGCCAGCACGGCATTTTGCGTAGTTTGCCCAAAAATCCCATCTACCCGTACATTGTAGCGGCGCTGTCGCAGTAAATTCTGTACAAAAGCGACTGCCGAACCGCGATTGCCGTATTTCAGTGTGGGGCATTGTCCCGAACAATTGCAATTGGTCATTTGATTGACCCCCTTTCATATTTCTCTCTGTAGTATATGAAGCAACAGGCAGCCCTTGACACACATTTTTTCACAAAAGTATAATTGACCAACCCTTCCAGATGGTGTACAGTAATGCTATAAATTTAATTCAATTTTTTAGGAGGAGATTTCCTTGAACAAACTGGCCAAACTAGGCAAGTGGGGGATTGTGCTCATCGTACTGGCTATCCTCATCATTTTTTTGCCGCAAATTGCCCATTTTTCTACTGATTATCTTTGGTTCTCCGAACTAGGCTATCAGTCTGTTTTCCTCAAATTCACCTTCGCCAAGTTCATTGTGGGCTTCATGGTGTTTTTGCTGGTTTTCTTACTCACCTATTTCACTTTACATGTTACTACCAAATATGTCCCGGAAGTAACAGTAGCGCAAGATGCTACAGTGAATGTGCCAAACAAAAAAGCGGGAAAAAGAGTGTTAGTGCTTATTCCGGCCATCCTGCTGGGCTTGCTCGCCGGTTGGATTTCTGCAACTGCGTTGTGGCAAAATATTCTGCTCTTTTTGCAGCAAACACCGGCTGGCGTCACCGACCCTGTATTCGGTCGCGATATCAGCTTCTATTTCTTTGATCTCTCGCTGTTTGAAATTATTTATCAACTGGCATTTTTGTTCCTAGCTGTGATTTTCCTGTTTAACGTATTGCTTACATTTTATTTGCAGGGCTTCACAAAAAGAACCTTTAAGCTGATGGCCAAACGGCTGATTTACTTCGCAGCTGCTTTCGTGCTGCTCCTAATCGGCGGTTTTCAGCTAAACGCAGCCAATCTATTATACGCGCAGGATGGCGCTGTGTTCGGTGCAGGCTATACTGACCTGCGCATATTGCTGCCTATGTATTATATTGCCTCTGCGGCCTGTGTACTCACCGCAATCACACTTTTGCTGGGCTTAAAAAAGAAAAGCGCCAAGCTCGCTGCTGTCGGTCCTATCGTCCTTTTGTCCGTTCTGGTAATCGGAAATCTCGCTGCAAGCGGCGTACAGAAATTTATTGTACAGCCCGCTGAAATTGCCAAAGAGCAGCCTTATATCACGAACAATATAGAAATGACCAACAAGGCCTACGGATTAGACAATATCGAGGAAGTTGAATTTTCCGCCAACGGCACACTGACCGCAACGGATTTACAAGAGGAAATGGATACCATCAAAAATATCCGTTTGATTGACTATCGACCTACCAGCACGGTATTCAATCAATTACAAAGTATGCGTCTCTACTATAAATTTGTAGATGTAGATATTGACCGCTATCAGATTGACGGCGCACAGCAGCAGGTTTATCTGTCTGCCCGCGAACTGGACCAGAGCAGTCTGGACTCCAGCGCCCAAACCTGGGTCAACAAATATTTGAAATATACCCATGGCTACGGCGCAGTGGTCACACCAGTCAACCAGGTCACCAATCAAGGACAGCCGGAAATGTGGGTGGAAAATATTCCTCCTACTACAAATGTCCCCGAATTGGAAATCACCCGTCCAGAAATCTACTATGGACAGTTGACCAACGACTATGTCATTGTAAACACCAAAGAACCGGAGTTTGATTATCCCATCGGCGACAGCAACGCGCAAACCCAATATGAGGGAACCGGAGGGATTCCTATGACATTTGGCAGTAAGATGCTTTTTGCCATAGACCGCTCCAACTACAAAATTTTATTTTCCAATTTGATTACCAGCGACAGCAAAATCATGCTCTATCGAAATGTGCAGGAGCGCGTGAAGAAAATCGCTCCGTTCTTAACATTTGACAGCGACCCCTATCTGGTCATTGATGACGGCAGACTGGTCTGGATTATCGACGCATACACGTCCACCAACAAATATCCTTACGCTGCAAAGGTAACCAACAGCGAATCTATCTTCTACGGACAAAATTATATTCGCAACTCTGTAAAAGTTACCGTAGACGCATACACCGGCGAAACCAATTTTTATATCGTAGACGAGACCGACCCACTGATCAGAAGCTATGCCAAGGTATTCCCTGGTTTATTCCAGTCGTTGGAGCAAATGCCGCAGAATTTACAGCAGCATCTCAAATATTCCGACACGCTCTTTGAAGTACAAACGGAGATTTATCAGCAATATCACATGAAGAATCCTACCGTATTCTACAATAAAGAGGACGTATGGAGTATCTCCAACGAAATTTATGGCAAAGAAACTACCAAAATGGAGCCTTATTTTGTAAACATGCGCTTACCTGGTTCTGAGCAGCTGGAATTCTTGCTCATGCGGCCATTCACACCGACACAGAAACAAAATATGGTTTCCTGGCTGGCTGCCCGCAATGATGGCGACCAATATGGAAAATTGGTGCTGTTCAAGTTCCCGAAACAGTCTACCATTTACGGCCCATTGCAGGTAGAATCCCGCATCAGCAATGACTCCGAAATTTCGCAAAATCTAAATCTTTGGGATCAACAGGGGTCTTCTGTCATCCGCAGCAATTTGTTGGTCATTCCTATTAAGAATTCTATTCTCTATGTGGAACCTATTTATTTGACCACCAACAATGAAAACAGCCTGCCGGAAGTCGTACGCATCGTAGTAGCTTACAAAGATAAAATTGTCATGGCCAAGACATTGGACGAAGGACTCAGTCAGCTTTTCGGCACCGACTTCCGTACCGAAGGCACCGCCAACACACCATCTGGCGACAGTGATTCCACAATTATGACTTATGATGAAGCCATTTCGCAAATCAAATCCGCTTACCAAAATGCGAAAACTTCAGCACAAAGCGGTAATTGGGCTGACTACGGCCGTTATTTAGAGCAATTGGAGCAAGCCATCAATCAATTGGATAAGTCTAATTCTGTTTCTGCACAGAGCGACGTTGAAACAGACCAAACCGAGACGATTTCAGATACTACTACAGATGCACTCTAACTATTGATGATCTGGTCATTCGCGCTATGATCTCTTGACAAAAAAACGCCCCTTCGCGTTACCTTGAAATTATTATCCTTTTGATATGTACCCAGAATCCTGGACACATATTTATAAACTAGGCGGAACACATG
>CAJUDO010000028.1 GCA_910585405.1 uncultured Peptococcaceae bacterium
ATTTACATCTACATTTACATTTTCATCTACATAAACATCTACATCAGGTTTCCATCTGAGAAACCACTGGTTTTTGTTTGCGGAACCTATGGTTTTTCATTGGGAAACCATTGGTTACACAACTAGAAACCAATGGTTTTGGCTCGTGCAGCATACAACAAAAAATTTATAAACTTTTTATTTTTACAATTTAGGGAAGTATACTTCCTTTTTTTATACTGATTTTTAAAGTAAAATAAAACTGCACCAAAAAAAACTAAGAGAGGGATAGGATTATGGGAAAGGTATTACAGGATTTATCTGCAGGAAGGTTGATTCCTTATGAGATGGAAAAAAGTGAGCGTTACAAAAATGCGCGCGTACAAATGCGCGAAAAGGAGGATGCACTGGAAGAGAAGTTAAACAAATTTGACAAGGCATTGGTGAGAGAACTCCGTGAATTATTGGATGCCTACACGGATTTGTTTACCATTGAACAGGAGGAAGATTTTTCTAACGGCTTCAAGATAGGCGTTCGTATGATGTGCGAGGTCTTTGGCGAAGAGTATGAGGACGATGAGGAGGAGGATATGGAATAAAAAAGCGCCTATTTGTTTGACGAATATTTTTCTTCTGTTATCAAAGAAAAATAAAAAAGAGCGTAACCATGACGTGTGCTGACACGCCGATAAACAGTTCGCTCCCCTCAAAATTGTTTGGCGGACAACCTACCTCACTTTGCTATGTACCCCTTTACTGGACGAAAATCCAGCAATAGAGGTACATAGCAAGGGATGGCGGGTTGTCTTTTTATTTCGGACCAAAATCCTTCTTATTTGTATAGCAAGGCGATACAATTTACATCCAGAACTAACAAGGTAATCAATTTCTTGCTCCTATTATTCCCTTCCCCGCATGCAGGGATACCGTTTTAGCTGCCGTTCATCTATATTCTATCATGTAGTTTTTTATTTCATAATTTTTTCTAAAACAAGTTCTATCTGTAGACTATTTGGGCAAACTGTCTGCCGTCCACGTTTGTGGCGCCACCAGCACTGGATACTTGGCCAGCAGGCGCAAAATCTCTTCCTGCAAACAGGTCGTCTCCCCCAACGCAGCAAGTCCGCTCAGCAGCAGTCCCTCCGCTGCACCCTGCTGTAATTGCCGCAAGATCTCGTAAACACCAACGCGATGCAAAAATACGCCTCCATCCAGTTCAATCAACACGCTGCTGATCCAATCGCCTCGCTCTTTGGCATAACGGCACAACGCCGCAACCTCCTCCTCTACGTCAGCTGTCTGTGTCGCCCGCCGACAATAAATCAATAACCGCATGCAGCCCACCCCTCTCTGTCTTATCAATGTATGCGCATGGGTGCGCTGACATGTAAAAAAGCCGGCACCGCCTCCCTTTTTTCTCAAAGGAAGCCGTACCGGCCTGTGAAGGATTTTCTGATTTACAGCGGAGCCAATCCCAAACGCTGCCGCAATTTTTTTATCTCATGCTCCTGCAGATAACGGTATTCGCCCACCGCTACGCCTTTCAAATCCAACGGCCCGATAGAAACCCGCTTCAACGCTAAAACTGGATTTTTTACCGCCTTAAACATCCGGCGCACCTGCCGATTCCGCCCTTCGTGAATGGCGATCTCCACTATGGTTTTATGATTCTCCCGGCGCAGAATTTTTACATTTGCCGGCGCCGTCATGCCATCCTCCAGCATAATCCCTTCCCGCAGCTGCCGCAGGCGGTCTTCTGTCAAGGTGCCCTGCACTGTGGCAATATAGGTCTTCAGCATTTTGAACTTGGGATGGGTCATGCGATAGGCAAATTCTCCGTCATTGGTAAACAAAAGCAGCCCTTCAGTGTCCCCATCCAAACGCCCTACCGGATAAACCCGTTCCCGAATATCCGGCAACAGCTGCATCACCGTCTGCGGATTGTGCGGGTCCTGCACAGTGGTCACATAGCCGGCAGGCTTATTCATCAATAGATAGAGCAGCTTTTTTTCCTGTGCGACGGGCTTGCCATCCACCAAAACCTCATCATGGCCGGGAAGCACCTTCACACCTAGCTCCCGCACCACCTTTCCATTCACAGATACTCGTCCTTCTAAAATGAGTTTTTCACTGGCCCGGCGCGAAGCCACTCCGGCAGCAGCCAAAAACTTTTGCAAACGTTCTTCCATTGTTTTTGTTCTCCTTTTCCCTAAACCATCCCGTGCCGGTTTCTGCTTATTTCGTCAATCAGAAAGATTTTTCTTCAGCACATATCCAAATTCTCAACAGCTTCTGTTATTGTATCCCGATTTTCAAAAAAATTCAACAAAAAGTTATTGACAAAGCAGGACGCGCCAAGTATAATTGTATTCGTTAGTTATCGGGGTGTGGCTCAGTTTGGTAGAGTACGTGGTTTGGGACCATGGGGCCGGGGGTTCGAATCCCTCCACCCCGATATTTTTATGGGACATTGATTTGGTAAACAAATACGATGTCCTTTTTTCTTGCCCAAAGGTGCCCGCTTTTTCCATTTGCACCTTCTTCACTCTAATTCCTTCGGTACTGCCAAAATTTCTGACCACAATCAAAGTTCTGAGACCAACCAAAAAGAGGCCGCAGCGATTTTCCGTTGCAGCCTCCTGCGATCTTCTTTTTTCCGCTAGCACTCCTTCAGGCAATCCGCACAGGCGGCGGGATTCACATGCACCACACAATGCTTTACCAACGGGAACCCTTTTTCAATGCCGTTATGCACCTGCACGGCAATATTGTGGGCCTCATATAAAGGCAGGTCGCGGTCCGCTTCGATTTCCACTTCCACATACATTTTCGAGCCGAATAAACGGGTGCGCAGCAAATCCAATGCCAACACACCCTCATTGGACAGAATGAGCTGCCGCATGGCCTGCTCCGTTTCCTCATCACAGGCATGGTCCACCATGCGATCCAAGGTTTCTTTGAATATATCATAGGCAACCTTCAAAATAAAACAGGCGATGACAACACTGGCCACCGGATCCAGTACCGGATAGCCCAGCCGTGCCCCGAAAATTCCGATGAAGCTGCCGATGGAGCTCAACGCATCGGAGCGGTGATGCCAGGCCTCCGCCATCAGGGAGATGGAGTTAATTTGTTTGGCAGCAAATCGCGTGTACCAAAACAGTCCCTCCTTTACCAGAATGGAAATCACCGCCGCTGCCAGCGCCAATTTTCCCGGCACCGCCAAAGCGCTGTAGTCGCCGGAAAAAATTTTTCCCATTCCGTTCATCCCAATGCCCAGACCCACCAGCAATAAAATATTGGCCAGGATAATGGAAATCACGCACTCCATGCGCTCGTGACCATAAGGATGCTCTTCATCCGCCGCTTTACCTGAAAGATTGGCGCCGATGATGACCAGAAAAGAGCCGAACACATCCGATGCAGAATGTACCGCATCGGCAATCATCGCGCCGGAATGAGCCACGACACCGGCAAAAAATTTCATCGCCATCAAAGCAATATTGACAAAAATGCTCACTCGTGATACCTGAACCGTTAATTCTTTCTCTGTCTTTCCTGACATGATTGTTTCCTCCCTGTTTTTTCCGTTCTTTTTCTCTATTACTCCCCGCTGCTGCATATCCCACCCTGTCGCTGCATATACATAAAAAATCTTTGAAAATGATTGCAGGAGGAATGCTCCATGGAAGAACCTATTTTGTATGCTTCACCCCTTGCCTATCCTACAGTACAGGTCTCCGCGCCTAATTTAGTTTATGCACAAATGCTGACAAGTGCCTTTGCATCGGCGAAAAGTGAACTCAGCACTGTTACCCAATATATCTATTTCAGCTGGATATTGGATAAACAAGAATCTCAGCTTCGCGACAGTTTCCGCCATATTGCACAGGTAGAAATGCACCATTTAGATTTACTGGGACAGACGATTACTGCGCTGGGCGGTAACCCAATCTATCGTTCCTTTCCATACAAAAGACCTTCATTTTGGAATGCTTGTATGCTACAATATCAAGGCAATAAAGAAAAAGCCCTGCGCATCAGCATCGCCGGCGAACAGGAAGCCATTGACGGCTACCATCGCCTGTCCAAACTGATTCAGGACCAAAATATAACCAACTTATTGCAGCGTATCATTTTGGATGAACAAATACACCTTCAAATTTTCCAAGAGTATCTTACCATACTTTAATCAAAAAAGAAAGCCAAACTCAAAAAAGTATTTTACGCTTAACAAATTCTTAAATTTTATAACGACAAGAAAAACCAAAAACGATATAGTCTCAAAGGAACCTCCTCTCATCTGGCAAAAGCAAGCAACTCTTTTACACAGGAGCCTCCATCTAAAGACTATATCGTTCTTCTAAAATCTCAGTTTCTCAAAAAACTGTACACCGCTTATTTTGTATTTATACGATTGCCCTTGGCATGCATTTTAAATTCGTACCAAATGGGGCTGGCAATGCACAGAGAAGAATACGTCCCTGCTACTACCCCAATAATCATAGCTAATACAAAAATTCGTGTGGTCTGTCCGCCGAAGAAGAACAACGCCAACAGCAGCAGTAAGGTGCTGATGGAAGTATTCATCGAACGGGTAAAGCTCTGCCGGATGCTGTCATTCACCAATCCAGACAGGCGGTCCTTTTTCACGCGGCCCATATTTTCCCGAATCCGGTCAAAAACCACGATCTTATCATTGATGGAATACCCGAAGATGGTCAGCAGTGCTGCAATAAAGGTGCTGTCTACTTCCAGCTGGAAAATACTGAACACGGCAACCACGATAAAGATATCATGGAACAAGGCCAGTACACCGGCAATGGCAAACTGCAGCTCAAACCGATAAGCGATGTAGGCAATCATCAGCAGAATAGCCAGTCCTAAGGCAATCACCGCGTTCTTTTTCAGCTCAGCGCCCACGCTTGGTCCTACCAAGCCGCTCTCGGCAATTTCAAATTTGCCGAACCGTGTCTCTAAATCAGCCATCACAGCATCCTGCTTCGCCTGGTCCATTTCCTCGGTCTTCAACAGATAAGAGCCGTTATCTAAAAGCTGGATTTTGCTGCTTTCCAAGTCATTTTCAGTCAGAGCAGTACGCAGCTGGGCAATATCCACCTCTTCTGCAAACTGGATGTTGATACGGTTTCCGCCGATAAAGTCGATACCCAGATTCAGACCCTGAAACAGTAAAGAAATCAAGCCTGCCGCCAGAATCACAATGGACAGGACATACCAGATTTTTCTTTTTTCGATTACATTAATCTTCATCACAGATACCCCCTTTCAAACCATACAATTTGGGGTTACACACCAAATTAGAAGATACCAGTGTAGTCAACATAAATCTGGTAAAGGTAATTGCTGTAACCATGCTGGCTAAAATACCAATGGTCAGCGTGATGGCAAAGCCACGCACCGCACCGGTACCAAAGGCAATCAAAATCACTGCAGCCAACAATGTTGTGATATTGGAGTCAAAAATTGTAGCGAAAGCTTTTTTGAATCCCGCCTCAATGGCCACCCGCAAGGTTTTGCAGGCCCGTAATTCTTCTTTGATTCGCTCAAAAATAATGACATTGGCGTCTACTGCCATACCGACAGATAACAGGAATGCCGCAATCACAGGCAAGGTAATGGTTGCCTTGATTGCCACATTGGCACCGATTACCAGAAGGGCATACAGCAACAACGCAAATGTTGCGATCACACCTGGCACCCGATAGATGACAATCATAAATATAGCCAGCGCAACAATCCCGATCACTGCAGCTTTTATACTTTTGTCAATGGAATCGGCACCCAGCTGAGGACCTGTGGTCTGCTTTTCCACGATTGTCAAGTCAATAGGAAGGGCACCACCCTGCAGCATCATGGCCAGACTCTGTGCAGATTCATAGGTATCAAAGCTGCCGGAAATCTGCGCATGACCATTGGGAATCGCCGATTCCACCGCAGGCGCGGAGATAATCTGTCCATCCAAGATGATGGCAATAATTCTGTTCTCTCTTGTGCTGTCGCTGGTCCCATAGGTGTTAATCAAATCAGAGGTTGCCTCTGCAAAAGCTCTTGTCCCTTCGCTGTTAAACTCCAGGGAAATGCCGTACATTTCATTGGCACTCATCGCTTCCTGATTCATATAGGCGCTTGCTTTTTTCAGCTGACCGCCCTCCACAATTACTTCACCATTATCATACCGCACAAACTGCAATTTTGCAGTTGTCCCGATTACGCGCACTGCTTCCTCCGCATCCTCTACACCGGGCAGTTCTACAGAAATCCGGTTGCTTCCTTCCAGCCGTACCTCTGGTTCCGCTACACCCAGCGCATTGATACGATTTTCAATGACGCTCTTTGCTGCTTCCATTTCTTCCTGTGTGGTTCCCTCCGGCGCTTCCAGACGAACCATAACACCACCCTGCAAGTCCAACCCCAAAACAGCATGATCTGCATAAACAGGGAAGAGAATTGCAGCAGCGATCACAACGATCAAGATCGTTGCAACCAGTGTTCCAACTTTTTGCCAACGCATAAATCGATCCTCCTAAAATTCAAATACGCATCTATTATATAGCTGTTTTGCCAATAGTGCAAATATTTTTTCCGCTGATCCTCCGATTTTGCGCAAATTAACACCGTTGTTCAGCATAACGGCGAATTTCCGACACATTCATAAACTTCTGCACATTGCTGTTCTGGTCTACAACTAACGTCGGCGCCTGTAAAATACCATACTTCCGCACCAAATCAGTATGTTCCTCTGCGGCCAATTTCACATAATCCACATCCTGCGCCTGTAAAAATCCCTCAGCCATTTTACAGTTGGGACAGGTTGCCGTTGTAAACAGGAAAACCTGCGCTTTTTGAGAATCACACGCTTCCCTTTGCGCCTGCTGCTGTGCCGTTTCTTCCTCCGGTTTCTGCCGTTTCAATACGGACTTGCCGATATCATACACCTTGCGGTCCTTAAACTCCTCACATTTTCCGTCATTCCAGTTCTGCACTGGCCGGTAATATCCGGTAATGCGACTGTATACCTCAGTCTTGGCGCCGCAAACAGGACAGCTGTACTGCTCGCCGCTGAGATATCCATGCTGCTGACAGATGGAATAAGTGGGCGATAAGGTATAGTAAGGCAGCGTATAATTTTCGGCAATCTTGCGCACCAACGCTGCGGCAGCCTGCCAGTCAGGCAGCTTTTCGCCCAAGAATGCATGAAATACCGTACCTGATGTGTACAAGGTCTGCAGCTCGTCCTGTATATCCAGCGCTGTGAAAATATCCTCGGTGTAGCCCACCGGCAGATGGGAGCTGTTGGTATAATAAGGCGTATGATTGCCCTCCGAGGCAGTGATGATATCAGGATACTGGGCCACGTCATGCTTGGCCAGACGATAGGTAGTCGATTCTGCCGGCGTCGCCTCCAGATTGTACAGATCCCCGTATTGCTCCTGATAATCAGACAGACGTTCCCGCATATGATTCAGTACTTCTTTGGCAAATTGCTGCGCTTCTGGGTGGGTCAAATCCATACGGAGCCACTTGGCATTCAAAGCGGCCTCGTTCATGCCAATCAAACCGATGGTAGAAAAGTGATTGTCAAAACTGCCCAGATAACGTTTCGTATAAGGATATAGCCCTTCTTGCAGCAGCTTGGTAATCTCTGTCCGTTTGATTTTCAGAGAACGGGCGGCAATGTCCATCAGCTTATCCAGTCGTACATAAAAATCATGTTCGTCCTCTGCCAGATAGGCAATCCGCGGCAGATTGATGGTGACCACGCCTACCGAGCCGGTGCTCTCCCCGCTGCCAAAGAATCCGCCTGATTTTTTGCGCAATTCCCGCAAATCCAGACGCAATCGGCAGCACATGCTGCGCACATCGCTGGGCTCCATATCGCTGTTGATATAATTGGAGAAATACGGCGTCCCATACTTTGAGGTCATCTCAAAGAGCAATCTGTTGTTCTCCGTATCGCTCCAATCAAAATCCTTGGTAATAGAATAGGTTGGAATGGGATATTGGAACCCGCGGCCGTCGGCGTCTCCTTCTATCATGATTTCAATAAAGGCCTTGTTGATCATATCCATTTCTTTTTTGCAGTCTTTATATTTGAAATCCATTTCCTTGCCGCCCACAATGGCATTAAGCTCTGCCAGGTCAGCCGGCACATCCCAGTCCAAGGTGATATTGGTAAACGGCGACTGGGTTCCCCAGCGGCTAGGCGTATTCACACCGTACACAAAGGTCTCAATGCATTTTTTTACCTGCTCATAGCTCAGATGGTCTACCTTTACAAAGGGCGCCAGATAAGTATCAAAAGAGGAAAAGGCCTGCGCCCCTGCCCACTCGTTCTGCATAATACCTAAAAAATTGACCATCTGGTTGCACAAGGTAGATAAATGACGAGCCGGCGCAGAAGTGATTTTTCCTGGAATACCGCCCAGGCCTTCTCGAATCAGCTGTTTCAGCGACCAGCCGGCGCAGTAGCCTGTCAGCATGGACAAATCATGAATATGCAAAAAAGCGTTGCGATGGGCATTGGCAATCTCCTCATCGTAAATTTCCGACAGCCAGTAATTGGCCGTAATGGCTCCGCTATTGCTTAGAATCAACCCACCTACCGAATAGGTCACTGTAGAGTTCTCTTTTACTCGCCAGTCAGTCACATTCAAATAACTGTCCACCAAATCCTTATAGTCCAAAATAGTGGACTTCATGTTGCGAATTTTTTCCCGCTGCTTGCGGTACAAAATATAGGCCTTGGCGACGTCTGCATAGCCTGCCTGAATCAGCACAGCCTCCACACTGTCCTGAATATCCTCCACCTGAATCTGGTCATTTTTAATTTTTGGCTCAAAATCCGCTGTCACCTTCAATGCCAGCAAATCAATGATGCTGGGATGATACTGCTTATCCTGCGCTTCAAAGGCTCTTGTAATCGCCTTGCTGATTTTGGCAATATCAAAGTCCGCCACTGTGCCGTCTCGTTTCATCACTGTATACATCTGAACACCCCTATTTCTACATTTTCTCCATTGATATCCTATCTGCCGTAATACCCCGCAGTGCTGTTTGCGGCACCCACGGAAGCACCAGCTGCCGCAGTCTCTCCATCTCTGCCGCGCTGTAGCTGTGCAAGCCTGGCTTCAGCACACGCTCCGAATCCTCAAAGCCCTGCAGAAAATAACGCTGCGCACCCTGAAGCCATTGCCCAATGGCCTGCAGCTCCTCTGCGCCATGAAGCTCCCGCACCACCGTGGTGCGAAACTCGTAGGGCACAGTGCCCCGCAGCAAAAACTGCACGCTCTGCTGCACCTTAGATAAATAAGGCCTGCCCACCCCACTGGCTACACCGTACTGGCTAGGACTGCTCTTAATATCCATGGCCACATAATCCACCAGGTTCTCTGCCACAAGCTGCTGCAATTGCTCCGGAAAACTGCCGTTGGTATCCAGCTTCACACAATAGCCCATGGCCTTGATTTTCTCTAAAAGCTGCGGCAATTCTTCCTGCAAGAGTGGCTCGCCGCCGCTGATGCAAACACCATCCAAAAGTCCCCGCCGCTTTTGTAAAAACCCCAGCAACTCTGCCTCACTATATTGACTGGGCTGTCCACAAGGTAATAGATCTCTGTTTTGGCAAAAGGGACAGCGAAAATTACAGCCGCCAGTAAAGACAGTGCATGCCACTTTTCCTGGATAGTCCAGCAATGTCAATTTTTGAAGCCCTTGCAGAGATACCATTCCTTCACGCCCCTTCAAACTATCTGCCTCAAAATTATATCACCTTTCGCACTGACGTTCAAATTGACGTATATTCTATCCACTACCACTGAAAAGGCAAACAAACCCCTTTGATAAAGCCATTTTTTGATTTGCAAAAAGATTTTTAATATTATCACCTCTGTTTATTTTATACATATTTTTACTATATTTAGTATTGTTTTTCGTTATTTTTCCCAAAATATGGCCAAATATAGTATCTATTCGCGCAAAAAAGCTGCCGTGCCCATAGTCTTCTCTGCTATTGGCACAGCAGCTTTTCTTTGTGTCCTTCTTTTAGTTGTCTTTCTTCGTTTCGTCCAGCTCTATGCTATCATCCTCATCCTCGTCGTAGTAGACATCTTCGTCATCTTCGTCTTCTTCCTCAAAAGGATTGGGCAGATCTTCTTCTCCCGCATCAATAGAAGAAATAGAATTCCGCAGCATTTCAATCACGATGCCGTCGGCAATTTCTATAAAAATTTTATCGTCGGTCAGCTGCCGGATCACACCGCAAATTCCACCGATGGTCACAATTTTATCGCCTACCTTCAACGAAGTAAGCATCTCGGCACGTTTCTTTGCCTGTTTCTGCTGAGGACGAATCAACAAGAACCACATAAAGGCAACAACCAGCAGCAAAGAAATCATTCCACTCATATTACCACCCACTTTTTGCACCCCCTCATTTCTCTTCTGTTCCTTAGTTTCGTGCTAAAAACTGTAAACTCCTTTATTTTCCGTCCAAATTTTTGTAAAAGTCCCGGCGGAACTCCAACACCCGGTCTTCCAAAATAGCCTGGCGCAGTTGCCGCATCAAATTGGTCAAAAAATGAATATTGTGGATGGTGGTCAGGCGGATGCCCAGCACCTCGCCTGCTTTGATCAGATGGCGTATATACGCACGACTGTAGTTTTGGCAGGCATAGCATTGACAGCCTTCCTCCATAGGACGGAAATCGTGGGCATACTCCGCATTGCGAATGACCAGCTTGCCGGATTTGGTGAACACCGTACCATTGCGCGCAATACGAGTAGGCAGCACGCAGTCAAACATATCCACCCCGCGCATTACCCCTTCCACCAAATTGTCCGGCGCGCCCACACCCATAAGGTAGCGCGGCTTGCTTTTGGGCATGAGCGGCGTGGTATATTCCAGCATCTCATACATCTTCTCCGGCGGCTCGCCCACACTGAGACCGCCAATCCCGTAGCCGGGCAAATCAACAGAAGTGATATCCCGCGCGCTTTTTTCCCTCAAATCCCGATACATACCACCTTGTATAATCCCAAACAATGCCTGATCCTCACGCTTGTGGGCCGCCTTACAGCGCTGTAGCCAGCGAAAGGTGCGGTCACTGGAATTTTTCACATATTCGTAGGTTGCCGGATAAGGATTGCACTCATCAAAGGCCATGATGATATCTGCCCCCAGAGCATTTTCAATCTCCATCACACGTTCCGGCGTAAACAGATGCTTGGAGCCGTCTATATGGGAGCGAAACTCTACCCCTTCTTCTTTGATTTTGCGCAGATCGCCCAAGCTGAATACCTGAAATCCTCCGCTGTCGGTCAAGATAGGACGGTCCCAGCCCATAAATTCATGCAGGCCGCCGGCCTCCTCTATCAACTGATGTCCGGGACGCAGATACAGATGATAGGTATTGCTCAAAATAATCTGCGCATTGCACGCCTTCAGCTCCTCCGGCGTCATGGTCTTTACTGTGGCCTGGGTTCCCACCGGCATAAACACCGGCGTTTCAATATCGCCGTGGGGCGTATGAAAAATACCTGCCCGCGCACCAGTATCTTTACATTCTTTTATCAACTCAAATTCAAACAAAACAGTGCCTCCTCATGCTCCATCATAACGAATTTCTCTTTCTGTATCTGAATATTTTCCTGTAAAATGTACTGCTTGTCAAGATGCAATGGATATTTTCAGGTGAAAAAACTCTATTTTCCCAACTTTAAAACTCTCTCTCCTTTTCATCACCAAACAGAAATTTTCCCAAAGCACATGCGTTTCAAGCTCTTCACTGGTATCTCCGTTTCAGTTTCTCCCCCCCTGTGTAACATTTTGTTACATAGGGTATCCCTGCGTCTTTCCCTCAATGCTTCAAAGCTATCCGCACCGCAAAATCATATCGCAGGTCCTTCTATAATTTTCCCAACTTAAAAAATAACATCTCCTCAACAAACAAGGAGATGTTTTCGCAAATCACACAAGCTTTTATTTTTTATCTGGACGGCTTCCTGGTTTTACCGCAGGAATTCCCTGTTTGCACATGGGGCAGTCAGCAGGGTCATAGGTCTTGAATTCAAATTTAATCAAGGACTGGAAGGGTACTTTCAGCTTTACGGTATTGCCTGCGGTGCGGTCGATAATGGAGCCGGCAGCGATGACATTGCCGCCCATGGACTGCACCAGTTCCACTACTTCCTGTGCCGAACCACCGGTGGTAAATACATCTTCCGTGATCAGGACTTTTTGTCCCGGCTCTACAGTAAAGCCACGGCGCAAGGTCATCACGCCCTCCTGGCGTTCTGCAAACATAGCGGGGACATCCAGAGCCCGCGCCACTTCATAGGCCACCAAAATACCGCCGATTGCCGGTCCGATGACCACATCGGGTTTGTTGTCGGCAAATTTTTCGGCCAGTGCACTGCATACCTTTTCAGCAATGCGAGGATATTTTAACAACTGAGAGCATTGCACATAATGGTCGCTGTGCAGTCCCGACGTCAGACGAAAATGCCCTTCTTTCAGTGCGCCTGTTTCTTTTAAAATTTCCAGTGTTTCTTCATAACTTAAACTCATTCTGTAACGCCTCCGATTTCTTCTACGATTTTGAATGCTGCTTCCTGTGGATCTTTTGCTTTTGTGATTGGCCGTCCTACTACCATATAATCCACACCAATCTTAATGGCATCAGACGGTGTTGTAATACGTTTCTGGTCGCCTTTGGCCGCCCATACTGGACGGATACCTGGGCAGACAGTTAGAAAATTGCTGCCGCAAACCTGTTTGATTTGCGCCACTTCGTGTGGAGAACATACAACGCCCCGCATATTAGACTCCTGACACAATTTGGCCAGATTCAGTACGGTATCCCCAATGCTGTCTTTATAACCAACACGGGCAATTCCGGCCTCGTCAAAGCTGGTCAGAATGGTCACGCCCACCATCTGAGGCATTTTGATATTCATCCGTGCGCAGATATCAGACACATTCTCCACACTGGTGCGCATCATTTCTGCGCCGCCTGAAGCATGAAGGGTAAACATATCCACTCCGAAGGAGGCCGCCCAAGCTGCCGCCTGCGCAACAGTATTGGGAATATCGTGGAATTTGAGGTCCAAAAATACTTTTTTGTCTTTGTGCTTCAGATAGTCAATAATACTGCCTCTGGTATTCAGGAAAAGCTCCAGACCCACTTTATAATAGCTCACGGTATCTCCCAGTTGGCTCACTAACTCACGGGCTTCATTTTCATAGGCATAATCCAATGCAACAATCAATTTCTCGCTGTTCATGTAGCAATTTCACTCCTTTTCACACAATACTCCGTTTTCTAGTACAATTCGTCCGTCTTTTAGGACCATCACTGGCCAGCCACACAGCTGCTGACCCTCAAAAGGCGTATTTTTCCCTTTTGAATAAAACTTCCTTTTATCCACCGCTTTTTCTGTTTTGGGGTCCAAAATAGTAATGTCCGCAACTGCGCCCTGCATCAGCGTTCCTCTCTCAATGCCCAAAATTTCCGCCGGCCGTTTGCTCATCGCCCTGACCATCTCCAGCGGGGTAAGCTGACCTTTCATCACAAAATTGCTCCAAATCAAAGGTACCGCTGTTTCCAAACCGCTGATGCCATTGGCGGCATAGATATATTCTACTTCTTTTTCCTGCGCAGTATGGGGCGCATGGTCAGTGGAAATACAGTCGATGATGCCCTGTTTCAAGCCCTGAAATACTGCCTGCCGGTCTGCTTCTGTGCGCAGCGGAGGATTTACCTTGGTATTTGTATCATACCCCCGCACTGCCTCATCCGTCAAGCACAGATGATGGGGCGTTGTCTCTGCAGTCACCCGCACCCCTTCTTCTTTTGCTTTTTTTATCAACTCCACGCCGCCTGCAGTACTCACGTGGGCAATGTGAACACGGCAGCCCGTCAATTTGGCCAGCATTAAATCTCTGGCGATGATCAGATCCTCTACTGCATTGGGAATTCCACCCAATCCCAGTTCCGTGCTGACAATGCCCTCATTCATCACGCCACTGCCTAGCAAATCTTCATCTTCACAATGAGAGATCAAGAGCCCATTCAATGCTTTACTGTAGTCCATTGCACGGCGCATCACACCACTGTGCTGTACTGTACGGCCGTCATCACTGAAAGCAACTGCGCCAGCCTGATGCAAGAGCAACATTTCCGTGAGTTCCTCTCCCTTTTGCCCTTTGGTAATGCAGGCAATGGGATACACATCCGCCAGGCCTGCCTTTCCTGCTTTATATAAGACAGACTCAATTACCGCCTCATTATCGGCAACAGGTGTGGTGTTGGGCATACAGGCAATAGAGGTAAAGCCACCGTGAACAGCTGCCTGCGTCCCTGTCAGGACGGTTTCTTTATCTTCTCGGCCCGGCTCCCGCAAATGTACATGCATATCAATCAATCCCGGCATAACTACCATACCTGTGAGATCCACCACCTGCGCACCTACTGCATCCAGATTTTCTCCCACCGCTTGGATACGTCCCTCTGCAATCAAAATATCTGCTACTTTATCCAGCTCTTGTGATGGATCTACAACATGACCATGTTTTAATAAAATCATTCCGCAGCACCTCCCATGATAGCCAACAACGCCATGCGCACAGCCAACCCGTTGTGCACCTGTTCTTCAATCACCGCCTGCAGACCATCGGCTACCTCCGGCGTAATTTCTACGCCGCGGTTGATAGGACCGGGATGCATGACCAAACAATCCGGCTTAGCCAATTTCAAGCGCTGCCCATTCAGACCATAAAAAGCAGCATATTCACGAATAGAAGGAAACATACCGGCTTTCTGCCGTTCCAGCTGAATGCGCAGCATCACAATCACATCGGCGTCCTTCACCGCTTCGTCCATATTGTATGTCACCTTCACGCCCAGCTGTTCTGCCTTAGAGGGCATCAGAGTAGGCGGCGCACAAAGGGTTACCTCCGCCCCTAAGGCCCGAAAGCCCCAAACGTCGGAGCGGGCTACCCTGCTGTGCAGAATATCTCCTACAATGGCAATTTTCAAACCCTCCAGGCTCCCTTTGTGCTCCACAATGGTCAACAAATCCAGTAAGCTTTGCGTTGGATGCTGATGGGCACCGTCCCCGGCATTGATCACTCTGGCTTTCACATGCTTTGCCAGTATTTCATGGGCACCGCTGGCACCGTGGCGCATCACGATGATATCCGGCATCAGACGATCCAAGGTCAACGCGGTATCCTTGAGCGACTCGCCCTTCATCACGCTGCTGCTGCTGGTATTGATGTTCACCACATCGGCTCCCAAATATTTTCCCGCAAATTCAAAAGACGAACGGGTTCTGGTACTGTTCTCATAAAATAGGTTGATCACTGATTTTCCGCGCAAAATAGGATACTTCTTGTCATCCCTGCGCAGGATTTCCTTCATCTCCTGACCCTTTCGCAAAACCTGCCAGATCTCGTCTGTGGTCAAATCTCCCAGATGAATCAAATCTTTCTTTGCAATTGGCATACCCTTACCTCCTTGAAACTGTTCCACCTGAAAAAAAGATTCAGGCCATCATTTACACTTGGAACCATCAAGACAATAAAAAAGCCGGACAAACCCCGGCCCGGTAAAATGACAGTATCAGAGCATACGAATCCCCTTCTATTGAATCCGTACCAATGCATGTGCGTTGTTTACCTTGCCCGCCTCACAGGACTGACTTAAAGGCTATTGTCTTATTGGCAATATTATAACAATTTCCACCATGGTTTTCAAGCAAAAAGTGGGCCCTTCCAATAATTTCATGATTTGCCCGTCGAGAGGCAAAAAAGGATTTTGAGAAGACGACCTGCCGCATCTTCATCGAGAAAATCAAAACAACGCATCCCGCTCCAGACTGAGCGCTCTTTTCCCGTAATCCACTTGCAACGTTCAAATGGAAATCACCGCTGACAGCAAACGAAAAATCTGTTATACTATTGTCAGCAAATTTTTCAATGTTTTACTATTATAATTCATTATTTAATCAGGAGATGTTCTTATGTCTGCCACACTCTTTCAAATTCGCTATAATCCTATGCAGCTAACTGCCTTTTCTGCTTTTGCGCAAGTGAACGGCGGCTACCGTCAGCAAACCAAGGATGTTTATTTTGTGCGGTTTGTGGGCTGCACCCAACCGGACGCTTATCTGCGGGAGCTGGCGCAGCTGGATCAACTATTGGCTAAAAAGAAGGGAGCAGCACTGCGTGTGCTTTCTTTTCCCCAGTTATCCCAATCAGAGCAGCTCACACAATATGCCAACACCTGGCAGAGTGCTGCGCCGCAGCTTTCCTACAAAGCATCTGACCCGCTTTTGCAAGCCACCATCCAATTGCGCCTTGAGGAGCTTCCCGCAATTTATCAGCGCTATCAGCCCAACGCCAGCCCTTCCATGGTGAAAAATTTTATGGTAAAAGTGCTCTTCTGGGCCGATGTGTTTTTCCCGCAGCTTTTCTGTGATTGGCAAATCCAGCGCTCTCCCAAGTTTGTTTGCAGTGGTGCACTGAAAAAGCAGGAATATGTATTCTTGTACTTTCTCACCCAATTGGGAGTCGACGTACTCTATCTCAATCCTGAGGGGGATCTGCCCTTGGACCAGGCGTTGCTGCAGCTTTCGGCCAAAAATGACTGCCATCACTACAACGCGCTTATCTTGCCCCAATTCCAAGGCGACCAGCCCACGACAGCAGCTGAACAACCCCGTTCTTCCGTTTCTGCAACCGTTGAAAAAAGCCCTTCATCTTCTGCGCCAGTACAGACAACAATGCCGGAAATGGAGAAATCTTTTGAAGAATTGGCCACTTTGGCGTCATCCATTGTCATGATTGAAGTGTACGACAGCCAAGGCATCTGTTTCAAGACAGGCTCAGGCATTATCATCGGTGCAGAAGGTTATATCCTAACCAATTTCCATGTGGTTTGCGACAGCAGCAGCTATCAAATTAAACTGGAGGGCGAGGAACAAAGCTATCCCTGTCAAACGTTAATCAAATATAATTATGTACACGACCTGGCTTTGCTCCGCATCGACAGAAACTGCACACCGCTGACTATTTATCGCGGCCCTAAACCGCTGATCCGCGGTCAGAAGGTGGTTGCTATCGGCAGCCCTATGGGACTGTTCAATTCTGTTTCCGATGGGATTATTTCTGGATTTCGCACCATTCAGGACACGCCCATGATTCAATTTACTGCACCGACCTCTCCAGGCAGTTCTGGCGGTGCTCTGTTAAATATGCGGGGAGAGATCATCGGGATTTGCACTGCAGGCATCACGGAGGGACAAAATCTCAATCTTGCTGTGGATTATGGAACCATTCTATCCTTCGTCAGCGGATTTTTGCCCCATAAAAATTAACTGCCAAATTCTTATTTATATGTATTTATAAATTTCTCGATTACCATACCGCTCAGCCAAACCAAAAGGGCTTGTCGCCTGCATGCCGCAGACGCAAGCCCTTTTGGCTGTCTCCATAATTGGCACAGCCCAAATCATATCAGTTCTCGTGCCGTTCCAACAGCAATTTTTCAAAAGATAAGTTTGGCACAGCGTTCAGGGACAAATCCGCATAATCGCCCTGCACCGCTTTATAGTGGGCGGCTGCCCCTATCATAGCCGCATTGTCAGTACAAAACTGCACAGGAGGATAGTACACGGAAATTCCTGCTTTCTCCGCTGCCCGCTGCAGCTGTTCCCGCAGCGTACCATTGGCTGCTACTCCGCCAGCCAATAAGATGGTATCCACCTTGTTGGCAACTGCGGCATGCACCGTCTTTTGTACCAGTACATCCAGCACTGCCTGCTGAAAGCTGGCCGCTACATCGACAGCGCAAACTGTCTCCCCTTTCATAGCCGCCTTATTCAGATAATTGAGTACTGCCGACTTCAAACCACTGAAACTGAAATCAAAGCTGTCCTCACCCATCCAGGCCCGCGGCAGTTCCACGGCGGAGGGATCGCCCTCCTTGGCCAGCTTTTCAATTTGAGGACCGCCGGGATAAGGCAAGCCAAGGGCACGTGCTATTTTGTCGTAAGCCTCCCCAGCGGCATCGTCCTTGCTCTGTCCCAATAAAAGGTACTGGCCATGACCAGTAATTTTGATCAGATTGGTATGTCCACCGGAAACCACCAGACAAATCAACGGAAATTTCAAGTCCTGCTTTACTAAAAAATTGGCACAGATATGCCCTTCAATATGATGCACCCCGATTAATGGCTTATCAGCGGCAAAAGCCAGAGCCTTAGCAGTGGCCACGCCTACTAAAAGCGCGCCCACCAGACCAGGCCCGTAGGTGACCGCAATGTGAGTCATGTCCTTTAACTCCATCTCCGCCTGCTCCAACGCTTCTTCTACTACAATATTAATCAGCTCCAAGTGCTTGCGCGAAGCAATTTCCGGCACAACACCGCCATAACGGCGGTGAATCGCAATCTGTGTAGACACAACATTGGAAAGGATTTCATGTCCGTTTTTTATGACCGCCACGGCGGTTTCATCACAACTGGACTCCATAGCCAGTATCACAGTGTCATTTTCATCAGTTGTCATTGTGTTTCTCTTCCCCTTTCGCGCGATACCACATAATCAAGGCATCTTCCCCGTTATCCTCATAATAGCCTTTCCGCCTGCCTTCCACAACAAACCCCAGCTTTTCATAGAGCTTCAGCGCGTGGGTATTGGAGGGGCGCACCTCCAAGGTCATCGCCTGAACGCCTTCCGCCGCAGCAAACTGCATCATTTGCTCCATGAGGTAGGTTCCCGCCTTCTGTCCCTGCCAGGAGGGATGCACCGCTATATTGGTAATATGTCCTTCCTCAAAGATTTTCCAATAACCGCCGTAAGCTACTACCTCCGTGGGAGACTGTCTGTCCAGCAACACCACATAGCGGGTCAATGGATTGTGCAATTCATCTGCAAACATTTTTTCCGTCCATGGCACAGCAAAGCATAGCCGCTCCATCTCGCAAACCTGCGGAATATGTTTTGGCTCCATCAAGCCTACAAACACACGCTGGGCAATGGCCATTTCTTCACATTGTTCAGACTGTTGCGCCAATTCAGACGATATTACTGTTGCCGGTGTTTCGCTTCCCACTGCACTTCCGCCTCCGATTTTCGAATATAAATCAATTCTGTTTGGAATAAATCGTCAAATTGTCCAGCTTGTGCCCGTTTTGCCGCCAACATAGCCAAAGTGCCGGCCCGCGGCAAAATCTGATGTCCGTCAGCGAGATGACAGCATTTTCCCAGATCGCGCTCAAACACATCGGCAAAGACCGCTGCACCATCTCCGACAAACCAGATGTCCTCTCCAAGCTGTGCCAACTCCTGTGTCAACTGCTCTGCAGGGATAGCCTGATAATCACTGAGACGCGTCATGCCATTCTCATCGCTGCGGTAAAGCGCCGTATAGACCTGCTTTTTCTGAGCATTCATCACAGGGCAAATCACACCAGGATAATGCACCAGATTATACGCCAGGCAATCCAACGTAGGCACAGCTATCAGTTTTTTGCCAGCACCCTGAACCAACCCCTTCGCGGTGGCCATGCCAATGCGAAGCCCGGTAAAGGAACCTGGACCCTGCATGGCCGCAACAACATCCACATCCTGCATGGTCATCTCCAGTTCCCCCAGCAACTGCTTTATCAAGGGCATCAGCTTCTCTGAATGGGTGTTTTTCGTGTTCAGCATCACTTCCCCCAAAAGCCGTTCTCCATCTGCAACAGCAATTCCGGCTACCGGTGTGGAACTATCTATACTTAGAATAATCACAGCCTGTCAACTCCTCCAGCATTTTTTCATAACGGGCACCATGGGGATGAAAACGCATCTCCCGTCCCTCTGGCACCACTGCCAACTCTATACCCAAATAGGTGTCAGGCAACAGCGGCTCAATGATTTGCGCCCATTCCACCACTGTAACACCTTGCCCGTAAAAATACTCCTCATATCCCAGATCATACAATTCTTCTGGTTGCTTCAAACGATAGACATCCATATGGTATAGCGGCAGACGTCCCGACTCATACTCATGAATAATAGTAAAGGTAGGACTGGCAATATCCTCTTTTACCTCCAGTCCTCGAGCTAAACCTTGGGTGAATAAAGTTTTCCCAGCACCTAAATCGCCATCTAAGGCAAAAAAATCACCGGCCTGCAAGAATTGCGCCATTCGCTTTCCCAGATATTCTAATTCTTGAGGGGTTTTCGTTATAATTTTAATCATAGGAATTCCTTCTTTTTGAAAAATTAATCCTTGCCTGTTTTTGCTGGCAGGTTTGCGCCGCCAAAACACAACAATCCAATCTTTCTCAGTGTTTCCAGTTTGGAAAAATTTTATACAAAAAAATGGTGTCGCCGCTGCGACACCACATTTTTCATGGGAGTTGACGGGATCGAACCGCCGACATTCTGCTTGTAAGGCAGACGCTCTCCCAGCTGAGCTAAACTCCCAAGGAATGACATGTACGGGATTCGAACCCGTGAGTGCCAGCGTGAAAGGCTGGTGAGTTAAGCCCCTTCTCCAACATGCCATACAGTATATAGATGAATAATAGTGGGCCCACTTGGTTTCGAACCAAGGACCGTCCGGTTATGAGCCGGATGCTCTAACCACTGAGCTATGGGCCCACAAGTTTCCTTGATTCAGGAGCCTTTTGTATTATACACGCATATACTGTGAAAAGTCAAGCTTTTTTTTCAAATATATTGCAAAACCTGCAAATTTCTCTAGTCAAGGTAATCTTTCAGCTTGCGGCTTCTGCTGGGATGCCGTAATTTGCGCAGTGCCTTGGCTTCAATTTGACGAATCCGTTCTCTGGTCACACCAAACTCTTGTCCCACTTCTTCCAATGTACGGGACCGCCCATCGTCCAGACCAAAACGAAGACGCAGAACTTTTTCTTCTCTCGCTGTCAGGGTATCCAGCACGCTCTCCAGCTGTTCCTTCAGCAGAATATAGGATGCCGCTTCCGCCGGTGCCGGCGCATCCTCATCCTCAATGAAATCGCCCAGATGGCTATCTTCTTCCTCACCGATAGGCGTTTCCAGAGATACTGGCTCCTGCGCTACCTTTTGAATTTCCCGCACCCGTTCCACTGGGATTTCCATAGCAGCAGCAATTTCCTCCGGTGTAGGATCTCGTCCCAACTCCTGTAGGAGCTGACGGGAAACGCGAATGAGTTTGTTGATGGTTTCCACCATATGCACCGGAATTCGAATGGTACGTGCCTGGTCAGCAATGGCTCGAGTGATAGCCTGACGAATCCACCATGTGGCATAGGTGCTGAACTTGAACCCTTTGCCGTAGTCAAACTTTTCCACAGCCTTAATCAAGCCCAGATTGCCCTCCTGAATCAAATCCAAAAACAGCATGCCCCGACCCACATAACGCTTGGCAATGCTCACCACCAGACGCAGGTTTGCTTCCGCCAGCTGCTTTTTCGCCTCTTCATCACCCTGTTCCATTCTCTTGGCCAGACGCACTTCCTCCTCAGCACTCAAGAGGGGAACCCGTCCGATTTCTTTCAGGTACATCCGCACGGGATCATCAATACCGACACCTTCCGGTACACTGAGATCCAAATCAATCACTTCATCTTCCAGATCGTCTGGAGGCAATTCTTCGCCCAGCACAGAGAGCGAAACATCTCCATCCTCCGTTTCCAATAAAGCAATGTCCAGATCGTCATCATCCAGATCACTCTTATCTCCGTCATCTTCCGAGTGTACCAGCTTGATCCCCATGGCATTAATCTGTTCATAAACATCATTGATTTGTTCAGGAGAAAGTTCCGTACTACTCAAACTGTCCATAATCTCTTCATAGGACAGCGTTCCTTTTTCTTTTCCTTTGGCCAACAGCTGCTTCACTTTTTCTTTTTCGCTTTTTATATCCCGTTCTGCCATTATTTTTCCCCCTTTCTCCCTGTCTCAAATTCCTTTTTCGCCTGCAAGATCGTATCTAGTTTCTGCAATAATGCTCCCTGCATCGCTTTTTTTGCCCCCACTTCTCCTACATCTTCTTTTTCTAACTCCATTAATTGCTGTGTCAGTCGTCGATACTCCTCATTCAACTGTTCATATTTCAACTGCCTGAGTCCATCCTTCAGCGCTTTTTCCTGATCGGTCACATAAACCTCTTCCATCAAAAGTTCTGCCAAAAACAAACTCTGTTCTTGCGCAATATTAGCGCTCTCCACCTTACCTGAACGTGCAATGCTTGCCGCAAATTCCCGGTATAAAGCCGCCCCGGCGGATCCAAACAGTTCACTTCCACCGTAAGCTTCCACTTCACGCAGAAGATCAGGCCGTGCAAAGAGAATCCGTAAGATATTTTTTTCGACGGGACTCTCAATTTTCCCTGCATTTATTTCATTTTCAACCGGCGATTGTACTATTTCCGTTTCCATGCGCAAGTGTTCCCCGCTATCAATAGGCTTGCGCACTTCTTCCCAAACGGCCTTTTCGCTTACTTGCAGCTGCGCAGCGACTAACCGAACCGCCGTTTCCCTTGCCACCGCACTCTGCATTTTGCGCAAATCGGGCAGAAGCTGTTCGACAACCTTCATTTTACCGCGAATACTATCTGTATTAGTTGTTTCCATATATCTGGCAATTTTATACATAACTAATTCCTGACTGTCTTCAATCAGTTGCAAAAAAGCTTCTTTGCCGTATTTTTTCAGGAACTCATCAGGATCCGCCTGATCAGGAATCTGTATCACCCGCGCCGTAGCGCCCAAATCCGATAAAATATCCAGACAACGCATGGTAGCCTTTATTCCCGCTGCATCACCGTCAAAAGAAATGCCTATCTGATACGTGCTGCGCATCAGCAATCTGCCCTGTTCTGGTGTAAAAGCCGTGCCCAAGGGCGCCACCGCATTGGTGATGCCATGCTGATGACAACTGATCACATCCATGTATCCTTCCACAATAATGGCCATATCCTGGTTGCGAATGCTGTTGCGCGCCAGATGAAGACCATACAAATTGCGACTTTTGTGAAACAGTGGTGTGTCAGGAGAATTGAGATATTTCTGCGGACTGGAATCCTTATCAATAATCCTTCCGCCGAAAGCAATGATTTCCCCTTTTTCATTGCCGATGGGAAACATGAGCCGATTGCGAAAACGGTCAATATACTGGCCTTCCCGTCTGCTGGCACTAATCAGTCCCAAGTCCAGCATTTCCTGAGTAGTCACGCCGCGTTTTTTCAGATTTTGATACAGATTATCCCAGCCAGAAGGCGTAGCGCCCAGCTGAAATTTCTGAATAATCTCCTCATCAATCTGCCGTTTTTGCAAATACTCTCTGTAAGGCCTGCCTGCCTCGGTCTCCAACAGAATCTTCTGATAATATCTGGCGGCAAAATTATTTATTTTTAAATAGCGCTTGCGCTGCTCCAGTTTGGCTCGCTGCGCCGCTGTCATTTCCTTTTCCGGCAACGTCACGTTGGCGCGCTTGGCCAGCCTTTCCACTGCTTCCAAAAAGGAAACCCCTTCAATGTCCATGATGAAGCGGAACACATTGCCTCCTTTGCCACAGCCAAAACAGTGGAAGATCTGTTTTCCCGGAGAGACAGAAAAGGAAGGCGTCTTCTCGTTATGGAAGGGGCAAAGCCCCTGATAATTGCTGCCCTTACGCTTCAACGGCACATATTCGTTCACCACAGAAACAATATCGCACCGAGCGACAATTTCATCCAAAATCTCCTGCGGTACATAACCAGTCGACATGATTATCACCAAATTTCGTTTATCTTGCTTATAATTCTCTAATAAATCGCATTTTCCTCTTTTTTATTTAAAAATATTTTTACGCTCAATTGTGAATAAAAGATCGCGGAATGGTAATCTCTTTAAACGCCGCAATACAATAGGCATCCGACATCCCCGAAAGATAATCGCAAACACCCTGCTTAATCGTTTCCTCGGCTGCAATCTGCTGGTATAACTCGGGCATCTGCTCTGGATGGTTACAATAATAATCAAAAAGATACTGTACCACCAAAGCAGCCCTCTCACGCTCCAGCGCACAAATATCACCCTTATAAACATGGTCAAACATAAAAGCCCGCAATCCCTTTAAGGCTTCATCCACCTCTGATGTAAAACACAATTTCAGTGATGCCCCTGGAGCAGCTTCTTCCATGAGTGTCCGCGTGTGCTGCACCAAATCGGTGACCAGCGTGGTAATGCGCTCGCCGTGGCTGTGCCCCAGCACTTCCGTGAACTGTCCCGGCAAATCGTCCTCCCGCAGCACACCGGCGCGAATGCTGTCGTCAATATCATGCTGCACATAGGCGATTTTATCACTGAAGCGAATGATCTGCCCTTCCAGGGTGGCCGCGCCCTTCTGCGCCGTACCATAGCCGCTGTGGTGGAGTACGCCGTCCAACACCTCCCGGGAAAGATTCAATCCAGGCCGTCCCTTGTGCCGTTCAATGCGCGCCAACACCCGCACACTGTTGACATTGTGCCGGAATCCGCCGGGCATTAGTTGGTTCAGAACTTCCTCTCCTGTATGGGCAAACGGTGTATGCCCTACGTCGTGGGCCAATGCAATGGCTTCTATCAAATCCTCATTCAACCTGAGCGCCTTGCCGATGGTCTTGGCAATCTGATTTACCTCCAGCGTGTGGGTCAGCCGCGTCCGGTAATGATCTCCCGACGGCGTAATGTATACCTGCGTTTTCTGACTCAGGCGACGAAATGCTTTGGAATGAATAATACGGTCTCTGTCCCTCATAAAACACGTGCGCAGCCCATCAAGCTCCTCAGGCCGACTGCGCCCCTGGCTATCCGCTGATACCATCGCGAAAGGAGATAACTGCTGTCGTTCCCAATCTTCGATTTCTTCCCGCATGAACATCACTCTGCACCCTTTCTGTGTAGGATTCTGCAAAACAGTTATGCAAAAATACTCTATTATATGTATATTCGCACTAAAAAAGGTTTCCCCTGCTTTTCCGAAATACTTTTTCAATGTTTTACACTTTTTTTATTTTTTTCGAGCCAATTCATTCCCTTTCGACGGCATAATTGTAAAAAATATTCTAAAAAAGAAAAAACAGCGCACCATAATGATGTGCTGCTTCCCTTACATCCTTTTGTTTTCTATCGGCGCAACATCGCAATGGCCTCTTTGCGGTCCTCTTTGCCAAACACCGCAGAACCTGCCACCAGTACATTGGCTCCCGCCTGTGTGACCAAAGGTGCCGTTTCCGGCGTGATGCCGCCGTCCACCTGAATCAGCGGCTCTACGCCTGATTCCCTGCACATTGTAACCAGTTTTTTTATTTTGGGTACAATATTAATAAACTTCTGACCACCAAAGCCTGGATTCACACTCATCAAAAGCACCATGTCCAGTTCAGGCAAAATATACTCCAGCATGGACAACGAAGTGGCAGGATTCAAAGCTACACCCGCCTTTTTTCCCAAGTTATGAATGGACTGCACTGTGCGATGGAGATGGGGACAGGTTTCCCCATGCACAACCAGCATATCGGCACCGCTGTTGGCAAATGCCTCTAAATACGCATCAGGATTGGCAATCATCAAATGCACATCAAAAAACAGCTTGCTATGGGGACGTAAAGCCTTCACCAGTCCCGGACCAAAAGTAATATTGGGCACAAAATGGCCATCCATCACATCCAGATGGAGCCAATCCGCTCCTCCCTGCTCAATATCCGCTACTTCCTCCCGCAAACGGCTGAAATCAGCAGATAACAATGACGGCGCAATATATCGCATACTTAAAAACTCCTCTCCTGTTGAATGACTTCTTCCAAAAACGCCAGATAATTTTCATAACGGCTCGGGGCAATCTCTCCCTGCGCCAAAGCCTCTTTTACAGCACAATCTGGCTCACTGCGGTGGAGGCAGGTAGCAAAACGGCAATCTTCCAAACGGGAAAGAAATTCGGGAAACAACCGGCACAGTTCCTCCCGCTTGATATCTTCAGGAATCTCAAGAGAGCTAAAGCCCGGCGTATCCGCCAAAAGAGTCTCTTCATCCAGCCGAAACAATTCCACGTGCCGTGTGGTATGCTTTCCCCGCTTCAGCTTGTCGCTGATCTCACCGGTAGCCAGCTGCCATCGATTGCTGATGGCATTCATCATGCTGGATTTACCCACACCGGAATTTCCCGCCAATACGGAAAATTTGCCGTGCAAACACTGCTTCAGCGCTTCAATGCCCTGTCCCGTCACTGTACTGCACAAAAACACAGGAAATCCAGCGGGACGATAAATCTCCAGCAAACGCTGCTGTTCACATTGGTCTACCAAATCGCACTTATTAAAACAAATCACTGGCATGATCCCATTCCATTGTGCGAACACCGTGAGACGGTCAATCAAACGCAAATCCGGCAGGGGATCATACATCGCCGCCAAAATCACCAGCTGGTCCAGATTGGCCACCGGCGGACGCAGCAACTCATTTTTGCGGGGCAGCACCGCTTCGATGGCGCCGCCCTTTTCCGCGCCAGGCAGAATGCTGAACTGCACCCGGTCCCCCGGCAGAAACTTTACATTTTTTTTGCGGTTTTTCCCCCTCAGCGAACACTCATAGAGCTTGTCGCCGCAGGCCACATAGTAAAAACCGCTGTAGCCCTTTATGATAGTCCCTTCCAGCAGCAATTCCGCCCCAGAAAGGGTTGCTTCTTCCTGATTAGCCGTCATACTCTTTACTCCAAATCTCCTTATCGTTGCAGGTGATGCGTACCGTTCCACTGCCGTGGTAGAGGAAGGACTGCTGTACCCGCTCACCTGCTACACAATCCTTCTGATACAGGACGGCACTGCCATTTTTATCCTGCAGCGTTACTACGACTGTACCGTCTTCGGGAATAATCAGCTCAAACTGTGCCGAGCGTTCCGGTCCCGGCCCGGTGCTTACCGTGTAATTCACCTTAGAGCCTTCCGGCACCGTACTGCCCGCAGCAGTCTGCTGAACGCTCACATACCCGCTGTAGTACTCATTGCTGCTGCCCTGGCTTACAGTGCCTTCGCTCAGCTTAGCATTGGCCAACGCCTTACGAGCTTCATCCTGCGTTTTTCCTACCAGATTGGGCACTGATGTATTCACCACTGCTGGTTCGGCGGCCTTTTCATTGATCATCACGTCCACCTTACTCCCAGCGGTTACAGTCGTGCCCGCCTCTACTGACTGATACACCACGACGTCCTCGGGTTGGCTGCTGTCGGTCACTTTTTTTACTTCACCCAACTCCAGGCCCTCATTTTCCAGAGCAATCCGCGCCTCCTGCTCCGTTTTCCCCTGCAAGACAGGTACCTGCACCTCATCGGGCCCTAGGCTAATGACCACCGTCACCTCTCTGCCTTCTTTTACCTTGCTTTCCGCCCGGGGCAGCTGACTGATAATATGGTCTTTCTCAATCTCCCCGTCAAAGACCTCGTCTTCCACCACAATCTTCAGAGAATTGTCGCTGAGCAACTGCTCCGCCTCCAATAGCGTCTTATCCCGCAAATCAGGCACAACCACTTCGTCACGACTCATAAAGCTTTGCACTGCCCAAAATGTGCCACAAAACAGCGCCACTGCCGCCAAAACCAAAATCAGCACATGCTTGCTGTTTACCTTGCGGGACGGCTCCTCCTGACTTTCCGTCTCCAGATAGCCATGCTTCATTACACGGGTGTGATTGTCCTGCTCTGCCTTTCCCCCGTGATGCCGGTCTCGCTCATTTTTTTCATCCTCAGCCTTTTTGGGATACTCCCGCACATATTCCTTTTCACTGGCAGTCAACACCGCCTCGCTCTGAAAATACCCCTGTTCCTCCAAATAAAGCCGCAAATCCAGCAAAGCATCGGCCATCTCCTGCATACTGCGGAAGCGATAGGCAGGATTTTTCTCCAAAGCACGGAAGATAATGCGCTCCAAGCCCAGCGGCACATCGGCCCGCTGCTCCATCAGACTGGGCGGCGCCTCCTGCATGTGTTTCAGTGCTACCGTCACCGGATTTTCCCCTGTGAAGGGTACGTGCCCGCTCACCATCTCATACATCACCACGCCCAGCGAATAGATATCCGACTTAAAATCCACATGTTCGCCCCGCGCCTGCTCCGGTGAAAAATAATGGGCTGAACCCAATATGCCCTTATTATGGGTGATGGTCAAATTATTCATAGCCTGAGCAATGCCGAAATCCGTAATTTTAACCACATGATTGCGGTCAATCATAATATTGTGAGGCTTGATATCCTTATGCACCAGCTGTTGATCATGAGCCTGCGCCAAGCCATAGCACAACTGTACACTGTAGTCGATCACCTGACTGATAGGTAATGGCCCTGATTGGGCAATGATATCCTTCAGGGTACTCCCTTCCACATACTCCATCAAAAGATAGGTCAATCCGTCACTTTCCTTGAAATCATAGATATTGACAATATTTTGGTGAGACAGCCGGGCAACTGCCTGCGCCTCCTTTTGAAAGCGGCGGATAAAATCAGGATCATCCACATATTCATCCCGCAAGAGCTTTACCGCCACCTGTCGATCCAGCGCTGTATCGTAAGCCTGATACACCACCGCCATACCGCCGCTGCCAATCTTGCGGATCAATTCATAGCGATTTGCTAATACACGTTTGGCTTCCATACAATCACCTCTCAACCCTTATCGTCAATTTGTTCGTGGCGATACAAAATCGCTGTCAAATTATCGCTGGCCTGGCGCGTCAAGGCCAAATCCAGCAAATCCCGCACACCATGCTGCAAAACCGGCTGCTGCATCAGCTGCTGCATTTCCTCATGTTCCACATAATTATATAATCCATCGGTACAGAGCAGCAGCATATCGCCCGGTGATAAGGTCTGCTGCAAAAACTGCCCTTCCACCTGTGCTTCAGGCCCCAAAGCCTTCAAGAGCACATTTTTCTGACGATTTTCAATATGCAACTCCTCCGTGCCCTGACGCACCAACTCCGCATAATAAGAATGGTCCATGGTCAGCTGGGTCAAAGTCCCTTCATGCAGCCAATACAGGCGACTGTCCCCCACATGTCCCACATACATCGTATCTTCATCAATAATAACCGCTGTCAGCGTCGTGCCCATAATCCCGCTGTGCAGAGCCTCCTGCTGCTGATAGATCGCCGCATTGGCACGGGTAAACAGTCCACGCATTTCCGCAAGAGAAAAGCTTTCCAGACAACGCCCCTGCACCAAATTGGCAAACTGCTCCACCGCAATGCGGCTGGCCAACTGCCCATGCTCATGGCCGCCCATGCCATCGGCTATGGCAAACAGACCGCACGCTTCATTGATATAATAACTGTCTTCATTATTTTTTCGCAATCCAATATTGCTACCACCTGCTGCCGCCATACTCCCAGGCTCCTTTCCATTTATAAAAATTATCTCCTGGTAGATACTAACATCATACTATGGAACAGTCTGAAATGCAAACTTTTCTTTGCCCAGATACCATTGTCTGCATGTGCTCCCTTTTATTTGACAAAATTTCTATCAAGCGCTGTTCCCTATCGATTGATAATTTTTCCAACATTCTTGATATTGATAGAAATAGTACCATCCTCATTGCTGATGAACTCGATATATTCCGAGTTATTGAAAAAATCCGAAGGCACAATAATTTCTATACCAGTGTCGGTCCTAATTTTATGAGATTTGTTGGCACGCACAGTATAATCTCTTTCTATCGCCGCTGTTTTCGGCAGGCTGGCCAGTTCCACCTGTTCCCGATAAGAAGCCTGCATGCCCGGATGATGAGCAAATACCTTCGCGCCCAGTTCCGCCGGATGAATCTCCGCCGCTGTCTCGCTGGCCTCAAGAAGGCAGCTCTTGGCGCGGCTCACTGCCTGCGCAGCGTTTTGTCCATATTCCTCGGCCACCTTATTCACAATGGTGTGCACCTTTTTAATGGTTTCCTTGGCAGATACCGGCATAGTACAGTTCAGCCAGCGGTCCGGCAATAGATAAACCTCCTCGCCGTCCAGCACCCGTTTTTTATCAGCAAACTTCACCGTCCAGTTTTCCATATCCACAAAGGCAAATATGCTCACCTTCTGCGTGGGATTGGGCAAGATGGCATAATGCTGGATGATCTCATTGCGCACCTCACTGCCATTATGCGCCACCTTATGCGTATAGCCCAGCTGATTTTGATAGAGCAGCAACCCAAACTGCCGGATACCGGCGGCCAAAAAATCCACCGCCACCAAGTCAATGGTCCGTTCCTCCCCGCAGAGCATGAGGTCCTGATGGAGCTTTTGAGCAAACTCCTGGGTCATAGCTGCGAAACAATCGCTGTTCTGCTCGTATTCCGCCAGCTTCACCCGCACCGGATTCACCTGACCGATGGCGCTGTTATGGGCAGCAGGGTCCTTCCACGCCTTTTCTAAATGCTTCTGTAAAAATTCAAAAATCTCTCTGTCCAAATCTTCGTCGGAAAACACCGGCACACCCGAATTCAAATCCAAAATATGTAAAATAGCCCGCTTTACTTCAATTAAACTTTGTGCGTCCTGCATCAAAAAACCTCCTGTACTTTTGTGGTAAAAAATTGGCTGCCAGTTTTCCAAACCGGACAGCCCCACTCATGATTCTGTATTATAGCAGATTTTTTCCCGTCTGCCTATATTTTTCTTACTTCATAATCATTTTCAGATTTTTTGCCGCTTCTGTACCAGTTCCTGCTATAAACTTTTGTCCCGTTCAGCGCAACACTCTGCGCAATACCCGTAACAGCAGCTTCTCAATCCCTACACTGAGCAGCACCACCGTGAGCGTCCAGGCAAACAACTCCGGCGTTTCCAGATAAACCTTGGCGTTATACAGATGCATGCCGATAGTATGATTGGGCAGACCGATTACCTCCGCCGCCACACCGGACTTCCAGCAAAAACCAATGCCCACTGTGCAGGCCGAAAGCAGATAAGGCTTCAGCGACGGCACATAAATGAGCTTCAGATACTGCCTCCGCTCCAGAGCAAATGCCTGTCCTACCTCCAGCAGCTTTTGGTCAATATTGCAAAAACCCTGATAAATATTGGCGTACACAATAGGCATGACCATTACAAAGGCACACACCATGGACACCGCCTGACTGCTGGCCCATAACAGCACTAAAATAATGAAGGACGCCACCGGCGTGGCCTTCATGGCGCTCAACGGCGGCATCAAAAATTCATGCAAAAGCGGCACGCGCCAGCCGAGAAAGGCCAGCAGTCCGCCCACTGCCAGCGCCAGGAGAAAAGCGGACATACAGTGAAACAGCGAATTGCCGATGCTGTACCAAAATTCCCGCTCCGTGCTGAGCTCTAGCAGCGTTTCCACCGTACGCAAAGGAGAGACCAGCAACAGCTCGTGACCCAGCCAGTCACTGGCCAGCTGCCAGAGAAAAAGCCAGACCAAAACAATGGCTGGCTTTTTATAATTGTTCAAAACATTATGGTAAATAGTAGAAGTCTTCATCAGGCAACGTCCCGCCTACAGCAGCCGGATTGGCCTCTGCCAGCACTTCCAGATAAGCAGCCACGCTCTGCTGCATCCCGTCACCGCTTAAAAAGACCATATTGCAGGCTGGAATTGCTTTTTCAGCGATGGCTGCGGAAGGAATGATTTCATATTTGGCTACCAGCTCGGCGCCTTCGGTCACATTCTCCGTGATATAGTCAATAGACGCCTTGTATTCTTCCAGGAAGGTGTCCACTGCTTCTTTGTTGTTTTCCAACACATCACTGCGCACAATAATTGTGCCTGTCACCAGCTGTTTGCCATCTTCTCCCTGTGCCTTGGCCCATTCTTCTGTCATATCCAGCGCAACCCGCACCCCTTCTGTTTTGGCCATCACAGTGGTCACCATAGGCTGGGGCAGCATGGCGATTTCTGCGCCGCCCTGCTGAATCAAAGCAGCCACTTCATTGGCTTCTGCCTTATACTCAATGGTCACGTCCGTTTCCGGATCCAGACCGTTGGCTTTCAGGATATAGTTCAGGATATATTCCGGTGTCGTCCCTTTGCCTGTGGTCACGATGGTTTTTCCGGCCAGATCCGCTACAGACTGTACCGATTCCCCATTGCCTGTCTCCAGCATATAGAGCACGCCAAGGGTGTTCACTGCGGCGATTTTTACCTTTCCCTCTGTCTTGTTGTACAGCACCGATGCCAGGTTGCAGGGCACAGCGGCGATGTCCACATCTCCGTTGACAATTTTTCCGGTGATTTCATCGGCCGCGCCTACCAGTTCCACATTGTAATTCACTGCTGTTTTGCCGGCTTCGTTGTCCGCCATCAATTTCACCATGCCCATGCCGGTAGGACCGGTGAGCGCCACTACATTCAAGTTTGCTTTTTCCTTTGGCGCATTCTCCCCGCCGCAGCCTGTAACCATTCCGGCCACCATAGCTACGCACAGCAGTGCTGCTGCCATTTTACGCATTTTTTTCACGTTTCTTCCTCCTTTGCCCTCTCTGCGATCTTAAAAATATAAAATCACACCTCTGCTTTCCTGCCGAGTTAAACACTCCATCTGCAAGCATCTCCCATCAAGCAGGCAGCAAAATATTAACGTTATTATATTTCTCATAGGGCTGTTTGTCAAGGTTCACCAAAGGGCCATAAGGCCCTTCACTATGAGGTTTTTACGGTGAAAAGCCAGAGAATTTTCCTGCAAGTGATGAAAAATCTAATGGAAATGATAAACCGTCACAAAATGTGTGCGCACAGAAGATAAAGCCTACCCCTACCGCGTAACTTACGCAGTAGGGTATGTCCCGTTTCCTTCCTTCTTCCTGCTCCGTAAAGGGCGTTACTGTCTGCGGCTCCATCCCGTTCAGTACACAGGCGCAGATCATACCGTAAGCCGCCATCATAAATATCCCTCGTTTCGTTATTGTTTGTCTGCCTTTGCCCATTCTTCCAATGCCCGACACTTTTCTGGTCGGGTACACGGAGGAACAGGCATAGTTAGGTAAAAAACAAATGGAATCATTTCCTCCTATGTAACGTTTTGTTACACGGGGGGTTGGTGGCTTCAACATTTCTATTGCTGAGGGTTTTGCTGCTGATTTTGTTTTCGTCCACCTGACAGGTGATTTTTAGTTTAAATGCGCGAATAAAGCTGTGCAAACATCCTATCTAAATCTTTAATGAAAAAAAAAGCCTTTCCCGGTCCAAAATGAGCCAAAAAAGGCTTGAAATAGATGTAAATTACGAGTTAGAAATCCTTTGAAATAGAATCCATACCCCTGGACCGCAACAGGTATATCCAAAATAAGAACCGGGCGGAAAAAGGAGCCGTTCAAGGTTTTGAGTTTTACATAGAGGATAACCAGCAACAAGAACAAACCGATAACAGGCACTTTCCCATTTAATTTTTGGCTCCGCACCAGCCAGCCCAAGAGCATGCCAATGGCACTGGAACAGAAACCAACCAAGAGCATGGGAAAAAACGGACTTGCAATATTTGCTACCCCAAGGAATGTTGCCAATGCAAAGGTAGCCCACGCAGCCGTGCTATTGCAGGGCATTATAGATTTTCCTCGCCCCATTGCTTCATATGTTCAAAAACAGGAATAAAGCTTTTTCCTAAGTCGGTCAGATTATATTCCACATGGGGAGGCACTTCCTGATAGTCATGACGGGTGATAAAACCGTCTGCCTCCAATTCCCGCAGCTGCTTTGTCAGGCTGGACTCTGTAATATCGCCGATATGCCTGCGCAACTCTCCGAAACGGTGTACATCCTGAAAAGCGATATAATAAATAATTTCAATTTTCCATTTGCCGCCTAAAATTTTTTGTATGGCAGAGACGGTCTTGCACCGTTCCACAGCCAACGCACTCTTTTTCATTTCTGCCGCTCCTTTTTGAACCAGCATAACACAGCTTTTTCCAAAAAGCAACGCACCTTTTTATTTTGCTCTTATTATACTTTGGGCATATATCTTTTTTGTTTGCTACCCTTCGCCTTTCCGATTCATATTGACGCAAAATTTTGGCGAAGGTAGCGGGAGAGTAAAAACCATAAAACGGCAACAAGTACCCTGTGGCACAAGTTGACAAAAACTTCTTGCCCCGCTGTAGCTGACGCGACACGCCCGGCACAAAAAATGTTCCACGTGAAACATTTTGCAAAATTTTTTACACACGGGCACTACAAAAAAGTACAGTACTTGTAAAATCATTGTACAACACTATAATGAGCTTAAACCGCGGGAAAAAATTATAAAGGAGCAATCTCTATGCACTACACAGGAACTATTTGGCGACCGCCTTACGAGGCCGCATCACTTTTATTGGAGGTCACAGCAGGCTGCACCCATCACAAATGCAAATTTTGTACCTTATACAATGATTTGCCCTTCAAATTCAGGCTGTCCCCTATGGAGGATATTGAGGCTGACTTGCAGGAAGTAAAGGAAGCCCTTGGCGAGCAAAACCTGCACCGTATTCATCGCGTATTTCTGACCGGAGCCAATCCCTTCGCCCTCTCCTATGACAGACTTTCCGCCATTGCGGAGCAAATCCATCGTTATCTTCCGGCGGTAACCTCCATTGGCGCATTTGCAAGAATTACAGACAGTATGCCCAAAACAGATGAAGAACTGGCCAAACTGCATGCGCTGGGATACGACGGTTTGACAATTGGAATTGAAACCGGCGATGATGAAGCTCTGCAATTTATGAACAAAGGATATACCTCGTCCGATATCCTCACACAATGCCGGAGACTGGACGCCGCAGGCATTCATTACAGCTTCTTTTATCTGGTAAGCATCTCTGGCGCAGGGCGGGGAGAATTGGGCGCAAAATTGACAGCGGACATCTGCAACCAGCTGCATCCCACACTGATTGGAGCCAATATGCTTACCATCTATCCCGACTCTGAGCTTTACGGTGAAATACAGCGGGGAAATTGGCAGGAAGAAGGAGAATTGGAGAAATACAAAGAGGTCCGAACGCTCATTGAACATTTGCAGATACCTACCACCTTTGCGGCAATGGGCGCTTCCAACGCCTATCAATTCCACGGACGGCTGCCTGAGGAGCAGAATCGTCTGCTGTCCTTTCTCGATGAAATCATCGAAACGGTCAGCGAGGAAGCATTGCAGCAGTACAGAAGAAGGGTGCATCATTTATAATCGAAAGGAGGAACAATGATGCATTTTACAGGCAGAACCTGGCGGCCCCCCTATGAAGCCTATTCGGTTATCATACAGGCCACCTCTGGCTGCACTTATCAGAAATGCAAATTTTGCAGCCTATATAAAAATGAATGTTTCCGAATGTCTCCCATGGAAGAATTTGAGGAGGATTTGGCAGAGATAAAACGTTATCAGCCAAATGCTCGAAGAATTTTCTGGACAGGAGCCAATCCTTTTGCAATGAGCTATGAAAATCTCAAGCTGCGAGCGTTGACAGTAAGAGATTATCTGATCAAATGTCAGACAATGGCTATGTTCGCAAGCATCCGCGATATCAAAAATAAGGAAGTATGGCAACTCAAGAAACTCAGAGCAATGGGAATTAACGGACTAAGTATCGGTGTAGAAAGCGGCGATGACAAAACATTGGCCCTTGCGAATAAAGGCTATACCGCAGCGGATATTCTGGAGCAATGCAGAAAATTAGATGAAGCAGGAATAGAGTACTACTTTGTTTATATGACAGGACTTGCAGGGAAAGGAAACGGATACCGCAATGCTAGGAATAGCGCAGCACTTTTCAGCCAGCTCAATCCCTATTTTATTTCTATAGACTCTCTCTCACTTTTTCCGGACACAGAGCTTTATCACATGGCACGGCAGGGCCTATTTGTACCCGCTGAAGAAAAAGAGCGCATACGAGAATTACAGCTGTTCATCAACAACCTCAAGATACGCACCCACCTACTGGCAAACACTGTTTCCAATTTTGCTCCCGTAACGGCGCACCTTCCGTATGACCGTGAAAAAGTCACAAGCTCACTGCAATATGTCTTGGAACACACCGATGAAAAAGAAATGCAAGAATACAGAAAAAATTTGAAGTCTTTGGGATAACGTATTGGACAGAGAACATCTATTTTAGCCGTAAATTCCAGTCATTTTTTCACTAAAAATAAGTATCCCCCGGCATAGCCGGGGGTTTTACATATGCGCCTATAAGGCTT
>CAJUDO010000029.1 GCA_910585405.1 uncultured Peptococcaceae bacterium
GCGGTATTTCTCCTGCATCGGTGGTCACACTTGCTGAGCCGTTTGCAATGGTATAGGCCGTTACGCCCAGCTTATCTACAAATAAAACCTGTTCCCAATTTTTTAATCATTCACTATCAGAAACAGGTTTTATTCTTGTTACCATAATTTCATTTAGATACTTTGCTCATTATAAACGCATGTACCTTCATTTTGTTCAAACCATAGTAGTTATTGCAACTATGACGTATCAACAGCTAGTCCACCGTTTCAGAACTAAAATCTAATCATGTTCAAACTCATCTATTTCCTTCTTCCTCTTAAGAAATATTTCTACAGCCCACTTTTCTCTTTCAATCAAGCTATACACGTAGCCATCTATTAAAACCAATTCTTTAAACCCCCAAATAGCTTGGATCAAGGAATCTTTATCGTACATGTAATATTCTTCATAATACATCAACGGATCCACAGTATCAAAAATTTCCGCAGGATACCACGACGGCAAATTTTCATAAGAACCTATGATTAAATATTGTAGTATTCCACCATATATTGCTTGTCCATACACAATATAAGTTTCCTGCAACTTTAGCGGTAATTTTGTTGTCTTAAAACCTACCATTGCTTCCAACGTTTTCTCTGCAAATCCCTCACCTGTATTCGCAATACATCTCACTTTCACAAAATCACCCTCTCCTTGTTCTTAAACTTTGAAATATATACTAACTCAATAAAATATAACTTAAAAAAGGAAAAAGATTCTCTTTCTCACAAATTTTTTTGTAAAACCTCTATTCTTTAAATTTTATATCATCAACCTTCCCTGTTCTTGGATTATACATATAGTGTATTTCATACCCATGTTCATTTCTTGCCATTTTCACCCAACCTTCTTCTGCTGGCCATCTCGGATCCGTATTTAAACCATTTAAAATACGACCTTTAGAAGGATTTGTTAATACTTCCTCCATAGCCAACTGCTCTTTCAAATTAAGTGGCTCATGTCTACCGCCTTTAGATTGACCCCTGCCAGCTTGTTGCGGTAGTTTTTTTGAAGTAATAACCTTCTCAATGGTGCCATCAGCCTTCTTGATAACAAGTGCAGCTTCATCTCCATACTTAATCACACCAATTAACGGCAACACGCCAACCGTATCTAATGCAATTTGCCCTGGATTATTCTTCACCAGCTCATTCCAATGCTGCAAATCATAGACCAGATCTCTTAAGTCTGCTGGCAAATCTGCCCCCAACAATCCGGCTCCAATCTGTCCTATCGTACCCAGCATTGTAATGTCACTTTCCGAGTAGTTCCCCAAGGCAACCTGTGTGGCACTTGCAACCATATAGCCTTTTTCATTAAGCCCTGTATAGAACTCGTAAATGCTGTCTTTGTATGCCTGATATTCTGCATCACTGTAAATATACGCCTGCATACCCATTTTGGCCGACATGGTCATCAAGTCTACATAGGTATATCCACACTGTTCATAGCGGAAATATGCGCCCCTTACATTTGTATTGTAGCCAACGTGGTTCAGATTTAGTGTAATGTTATTTGATGCTCCGCTTACTGCTGTATAGTCCAGGCTTACAACAGCATGATTGATTAAATTCACATCAAAATTGACATTTGGGATCTTCCGGTTTGCAGCGGCTATGATATCTGAGAAATTCCTTACGCCTATATAGCGTTTTTCACCCGACGTAATAATATTTTTGTCCAAAATATCTGTCTGATATAATTGACCGCCGCCATTTTTCATCAATGTCAAATGATAAACCATTCCCAACGGGTCCACATACATCAGCGGATTATTGAGCACATAGGTATACTGTACCAGACTCTGGGGATTGCGCACATTCCCCTTCACCGGGTCAACTGCTGTAAACCGTTTATCTCCCAGCTTATTGCCCTTGCTGCTGCCGTGCTTATCTGCGGTATCATACATTCTGGCCTTGGCATAGTACATTCCCAATACAGAATCTCTTTCATGCCCTGTATAGGTTTTCACCAAATCCAATTCTCTGGTTCCGCATTTTAACACTGCATTATGGGTAATATTGCCCCACTCATCATAGCTGGTCCAGCTGGTCACTCTCTGGGTCACATCACTGGTCAGGAATTCACTGCTGCCCATATGGTCCATATGATAATACAGCGGTATTTCTCCTGCATCGGTGGTCACACTGGCTGAGCCGTTTGCAATGGTATAGGCTGTTACGCCCAGCTTATCTACACCGTATACATACCGGTAGGTCAAACCTTCGTCATACCGCTCATATTCCATCAGGTTTTCTTCGGCATCACTGTTGTAGTCGATGACAAAGTCTTTGATGACATGACTTGTTTTGTTCAGCTCCGGACTGGCCGCCACTTCCTCTGCTGGCTTTTTGCTCTTCACCTGTTTCTTACGGTTCTGCACATCCAGAATAATTTCGCTTTCCGCTCCATCCTGGGCCGTTACAGTCGTCAGCGCTGCTTCTGTCACATCATGGTACCCATACGCGTTTTTCTTGATCATCCATTCATTGGTTGCCAAAATTCCCAATCCGTTAAAGTGATAGATACTCTGTTCCCCAATATCATTGATCCCTTTCACCATCCGGTTGCTTTCATCATACTCGTAAGCGCCTACTGTCAACGCTTTCTTATTCTTGTAGTGAACCTTCTTGGTGTTGTTACCCCGTTTGTCATAGCTGTAATCTGTCCATGTTTTCCACCCATCATCAGATTTGGTGGTAATCTGATTCAGATTGTTCAGCTTGTAGTCTACCACGACATTGTTGCTGTTCCACTCACAGGTCAGATTCCCCAGGCTGTCATACTGGTAGTTCCGTGTCTGGTTGCCATGGTCTTCATGGGCCTGCACCAGCCGGTTCAGTTCATCATACTGATATGCCCAGTCTTCCTTGGCCTGTCCCTGGCCGTTGCCCCGCTTATACTCGCTGAGCAGATTGCCATAGGCATCATAGCTGTAGGTGTGCTTGATGGTCTTCAAATCTTTTTGGCTTGGGTCGATATCCCAGATTTTTACCACGCGGCCCATGCTGTCATATTCATTTTCTGCAACCCAACCGTTGGGATAGCTCTGTCTGGTCACCCGACGCATCCCGTCATAGTCATAGCTGGTTACATTGCCGTTGTTGCTCTCAGTTACGGTTTTCAGGTTCTGTACCAGGTCATAGGTGTAGCTCACCACGATATTGTCGGGATAGGTGATGGTGCTTTCATTGCCCACCGAATCATAGGTATATGCTACGGTATCTCCTCTGTGGTCAGTCACCTTGGTCAGCTGTCTCAGCAAATCTACTTCATAGGTGGTGGTTCCCAGCCAGTCGTCCATCTTCACCAGCTGGCCTACCTTGTTGTAGGCATAGTGTACTTCCTTGACTCCATTATAGTTAATATTGGTTACCAAATCAATGGGACTGTAGGCATAGCTTGTCACATAGCCATCCTGGTCTGTCTGCTCGATCAGGTTGCCGTTGCCGTCATACTTGTAGGCAATCTGATTCTTTTCGGCATCGATTACTGTGGTGACCAATCCGCGGCCATCATAGCTGTACAGGGTGATTTCCTGCTCATCCACTTTATCCTGACTGTCAATCCGGTGTAAGTCTACTTTGGTCAGATTGCCTACCTTATCGTAGGTAAATTTGGCGCTGGTGCCCAATGCGTCAATGGTTTCCACAATATTGCCGTTGCCGTCTAAGACATACTGGCTCCGGTTGCCGTTTTCATCGGTCATGGCGGTCATGTTGCCCAGCTTGTCGTATTCATAGCTTTCTGCAGTCCCGTCGGGATTGGTGGTTTTCACCAGTCTGTCCAACGGGTCGTATTCATAGCTTGTGGTACCGTCTGGTGTGGTCATGCTGGTGGTGTTGCCGTTGCCGTCATAGGTATAGGTGGTTTCATACCCTTCGGCGTCGGTCACCTTGGTCACTTCACCGCGGTCGTTATACTCAAACGCTGTCACGCCGCCGCGGGCGTCGGTCATGCTGACCACTCTGTGCATTTCATCATAAAGGAAGGTGGTGCTGTACCCTTCGGCGTTGGTCATGCTGATTAAGCTGCCGTCGTTGTCATAGGTATAGCTGGTTTCTGCGCCTTCTTCATCCACTGATTTCACCAATCTGCCATCGGCGTCATAGGTCACAGAAGCGGTGTTGTTTTCGGCATTGATTTTGGCAATGGCTCTGTTCAGCCCATCATAGCGATAGGTTGTCCGGTTGCCGTTCCCATCTATGGCTGCCACGGTATTGCCCTGGGCATCATATTCAAAGCTGAAGGTATACCCTTCGGCGTCTACATAGCTGCTCAGTCTGTTCAATGAATCGTAGTTGTATACGGTCACATACCCTTCGGCATCGGTTACTTTGGTGAGATTGCCCACTTTGTCGTATTCCATGCTGGTCACGCCGCCCAAGGGGTCGGTCACGCTGACTAAGCGGCCATTGCCATCATACACATAGCTGGTGGTATAGCCTTCTTCATTGGTGCTGCTGGTTACATTGCCCCGGCCATCATAAATGTTGGTAGCCACTCCGTCCATGGCGTCAGTTGTTTTTACTACATTGCCTACAGCATCGTAATCATAGCTGGTGGCATACCCTCTGGCATTGGTGGTGCTTACCAGCTTGCCTTCGGCATCATACTCATAGCTGATGGTATAGTTCTCTTCATCGGTAATGGAGAGCACCTGACCGTTGGCGTCATAGGTATAGCTGACGGTGCTGCCATCAGCATTGGTCATGGTGGTCACTCTGCCCAGATTGTCATAGGCGTAAGCTGTGGTATGCCCCAATGCATCGGTACTGCTCACCATCTGCCCGATTCCATCATACACATAGGTGGTGGCATTGCCCAATGGTGTGGTTTCCTTCACCAATTGGCCGTTGGCGTCATAGTCATAGCTGGTTACGTTGCCCAATGCATCTGTCCTGGCCACCATCTGATTTTTGGCGTCATAGGTGTAGCGGGTGGTATTGCCGTTTTTGTCGGTGGCTGCCACAATGTTATTGTTGGCGTCGTAGCTGTACTGCAGCGTCCCGTTCTGCGCATCGGTCACAACGGTCAGATTGCCTGCTGCATCATAGCTGTAGCCGGTGCTGTGGCCATTGGCATCGGTCTCTGTGGCTACCTGCTCCATGTTGTCATATCCGGTGCGGGTCACACCGCCCAAGGGGTCGGTTACGGCAGTCAGGTTGCCTTCGTTGTCATAGCGATAGCTCCAGGTATAGCCGTCTTCATCGGTATAGCTGAGCATCCGGCCATAGCTGTCATAGCTGTAGCTGCTGCTGTGGCCTAATGCATCTGCCTTGCCCACCAGATTGCCCGCTGTGTCATAGCTGTAACTGGTGGTATGGTTCATCGGTGTGGTTTCCGATGTCAGATTATTCTGCGTGTCATAGGTGTAGCCGGTCACATTGCCCATCCAGTCGCTCTCACTGGTATTGAAGCCGTTGCCGTCTACTGTGTAGTCCAGCTCGTTGCCATCGGCGTCGGTTATCTTCAGCAGCTTCCCGGCAATGCTATATGCATACTCGGTGGTATGGCCCAATGCATCGGTCATGCTCACCATGCGTCCCTGACTGTCATAGGCATAGCTGGTGGTATAGCCCAATGGGTCTGTGGCTGTCAGCAGATTTCCTGCCTGGTCATAGGTATAGGTTGTGACATTTCCCAACGCATCGGTTGCAGAAGTACACCATCCCATGGTATTATATTCATAGCGGGTGGTATTTCCGTTACCATCCGTGGCGGCTGTGAGATTGCCGCTGTTATCTCTGTCATATCTGGTGGTGTGGCCGTTGCGGTCAGACATTGCAACTACTTGATTATTTGCATCATAATCATAGGATTCGGCTGCACCGTTGGGGTAGGTAATGCTGGTTACATTGCCTTCCTCGTCGTGTCCATACTGCCAGGTATGACCTAATCTGTTGGTATAGCTGGTTCTTTCATTGCGTTCATTGTAGGTAAAGTATTCGGTGCCGTCGTTGGTGGTATCGGAAATGATGCGGTACAGGGTATCATATGCAATACTCTGGAAATAACCGTTTTCTCCGGTACAGGTATTGACGCGGGCATCCCCGTCATAGGTGAAATAGAAGGCGCCTTCTCCCTCTACATACTGCTCAATGACTCTGTCATACCTATCATACCCATTGCGCAGATACACTTCCCCATTAAAGTTCTGGATGGTCAATAACCGATGGTATTCGTCATAGGTATACTGCAAATCATCGGCATCCGGGTTGACTGCGCTTACCAGATCCTCCCCGCTGTAGCTGTATGTGACGCTTCTGCCGGTGCTGTCGGTCACAGCGCTGACATAGCCGCCGTCATAGGCAAAGTTCAAGCTTCCGGTCTCGGTGCTGACGCTGCGCAGCTGCCCGCCGCTGTAATGAAAATCGGTCACATGGCCGTTTAATTGGGTGATGCTGACAATGTTGCCTTCTGTGTCGAAGTCATAGAGGGTTCCGTTTTTGTGGGTTAACACATACCCGCTGCCGCCTGCTTCAAAGGTGAAGTTGCTGCCCGGCTTGGATTTATATCTTCCGTCATACCCCAATTCAAAGTACATTTTTTCATTGTCTGGGAATATAACCTCTGCATATAAAGGCTCTATCGTTACCTTGTATGTGTAGTTATCGCTCCAGCCATAGCCCAACCGTCCTGCTTCCTCACAGGCTGTGGAGTTGTAGTATCTGATATAGGGAAGATCTTCATCGCCGTACATCGAAATATCTGTGTACTCCCAGGTCAGAGCGCCGGTTAATAAGTCTACCGGGTCGCCGGTTTTCATCTGGAACAGTTCGTCAAATTCTACTTTTCTATTTCCCACAATTTTATCCGATGGTATGTTTGACGTCCGAAAGGCCAGATAGCTTTTATACTGCCGCATCGTCGGCAGGCTTGGCTCCAGCACGATGATGTAGTTTTCATTCGCTGCCAGTTTCTGCGGATTTTCACCGTTTTCATCCACCACTGTGCCATCCCAGGCAATCTGATTATGCTTAAAGTTGATGGGCGTGTATTCTGGCTCCATCTCCTCGGCCAACGCCACAAGCTGCAGAATCTGTTCTGTTGTCATATCTGGGGTGAGCTCAAATTTGAGACTGCTGGAGGTTACCGACAGACTGCTTTCTGTGGAGGTACTATCTTCGCCAAACAGGCTGAATAAGGACCGTCCCCCTTCAAATTCCTGACCGGTATAGCCCATTACCCGCTTGTCCTTGTAATAGTCCTTGCGTTCCTCGTACAATCCGGCGGCTACATCAGCAATCTGCTTCTGAAACTCATCCTCCGTCATGTTTTCTACTTCTTCAGGCGGAATATTGGGCCCTACAAGCTCATAGCCCTGTACATATCCCAAAAACTCGCCGCAAAACTGAGATTCATAGTTCCCGCCCAGCTGAACGTTTTGTTTCAGAATCATGTCGGTCTCTTTTTCATCATATTCGGCACAATAATCGTCATTGGCTTTATATACCTTCAAATCCACCGGCTGGGTGACCTGAATGGCAAAGGATAGAATCCCGATATCCTCCAGATTGATTGGCGCATAATACCAGTTCAGCATGTCCTTCACCATGCAGGTTGAGGCATTGTAATACGCCCTGGCGGAATTGATTTTCATGTACTTGAAGCCGTCTGTCAGGGGTACGTCTGCCAAAGCTGCTGCCGGCTCTGCGGCTGGTTCCTCGGCAAAGGCACTGAACGGCATCAGCGTACACAAAAACATAATTAACACAAACAGTGCGATGTGCTTCTTTGATTTGTGAAATGAGTTCATTGCGTCTCCTCCTTGTTTGTATAAATATTTGTATGTGGTTGACTGTATTCTTTGCTGCTTTCAGGGGAAACCTCTGCCCTCCTTTCCTGGAATATATGCAAAAAAGCCATAGCAATTAGCAATACAGCACTTTCAGTTTGCTATGGCGCTTCTCCACACTTATTACAATTAAGATGCTTGAGCAAAAATTCTTTTTTAACTTTTAAAGAATTTATTTTTCTGAAAAACAAAGCATCTATCTGCTAAAAAATTCCTTACTGTCTTTTCAGTTTTTCTGCATTTGCAGGAAACTTTGGTTGGTATCCAGGCCCATAACAGGGTAACTGTGCTGCTACCTGACCGGCAAAAAGTGCTAATGTGCAAACTGCCGTTGCCATTGTGTAAAAAATCTTACTGTGTTTCATGTCTCATCTTTCCTTTCTTTTTTAGTCTTTGCTAATAGTAACAGTATTGTTGCTGCAAAACAGGCTAGTCCCACACAAAAAATCACATCAAACTGTTGTAACAACGCCGCCCCAATCATAAGTACACTCAATATAAACAGTAACTTATAACATTTTTTCTGCGCTGCTATCTTTTCCAAACTACTTAATGGACGATTTTTGTGATCCTGTATACCAAAACGATACACAGACCACCCTGTTAATAACATCACAAAACCGCTAAATACCAGCTTCCCTTGTCCTGTAATATCCGGATATATCATTATATTTACCGCTGCGGTAAACAACAAGAGACCTAATAACATACATCCCCACATTGTGTTTGCATGCCATCCTCCCATATAGCTGCGTAGAAGCAAAAAAATAGTCGTAAAAAGGATGGGCAACAAGAAAGTTTGATAATATAACATCAATACAAAGCAAATCAAATAATATACACTATTCAAAATCAAAACAGAAAAACTATATTCGTATACTTCTCTGTCTACCTCTTGTATGACTTCTTGTTGGATTAATAAATCGCATAATTTTGAAATTATTGGCTCCACCTACTTTCAAATATCTTTAATGTTTTCTATCGCAGTATTTTTCAAAACGACAATCAATGTAAAAATATAGTTTTCACATAAGATTGTTGCCGTTCCGCCATAACGCTGCGCCAGTGTCCGAATACTTTCCAGACCCAATCCATGTAACCCTTTGTCGCGTTTGGTGGTAGCAATCGTTCCATTTTCAATTTTAGGCGTAATCGCCGTTGGATTACTGACAACGATTTTTATAAAATTTTCCTTTGTTTCCGTTGTGACAGAAACAAAAGCGTCTTCTTTTTTTACCTGAGCAGCAGCCTCAATAGCATTATCCAGACTATTGGATAAAATTACCGCTAAATCTGTTAAATTGACCTGTATTTCTTCTTTCAAATTCCAAAATAATTGGGGATGAATATTCTTTTCCTGTGCAATTTGAAATTTGTAAGTCAACACAGAATTTAATATTGGATATCCTGTATCGAACAATAGATTTCTAGTAATCTCCAATTTTCTTCTCTCCAATTCCTCCATAGCATCTTCTACTTTTCCTTGCTCCAATAAAAGATAAATAACGGATAAATAGCGGTCCATATCATGAGCCAGTTTTCGAACTTCTCTAAAAGTGTGATCAATATATGTTTGTTCCTCTTTTTGATGGGATAAATGAAAATTGATAAATTCCAGCTGTTCTTTGGCCGATTCTCCAACCGCTAATTGATAAAAGAGGTAATATAAGGCGATGTTCACACTCACACACAACAAAATAGCCCAACAACCTACCAGATAAAGCTCTGAATTGTCCAAACGCAGTAATAAGAACTCCAAAAATGATATCAAAAATAACGATACGGCAGAAAACAGAATTAAAACAATCACATAAATTGGTTTTAAATGCGAAAATATTATCTTTCTTTTTGTACTGATCAAGAACAGAACTATTAAAATTATTAGAGTAATTGTTTTCATAAAGATATTACACGCTAAATAGAAGTTTGTTTGTAAAAGTTCTTCAATCTGATATAAAGAAAAAGAAATATTAATTTCAATCAAAACCAATATTATCTGAAATACCGATACAGAGAAAATACGGCTAATAGCATCTCCTCGAAATTCCCAGGCAATGAACCAACTGCAAATTACAAACAATACCGGTCGCAAAAAAATATTATCAACGTATGTTGAAAAAAGAAAAAATAATATCGGTATCACAATATGACCAATATATCCCCATTTTTTCTTCCTTTCATCTACCTCAAAAAACATCCACAAGAAAGCATATAATGCAAAATATTCAATAACAGCGCCAAATAGATTGATCATCCCTAATTCCATTTGTTTCGTCCTTTCACCTGAGCAGATACTGAAAATGCTGCTGCTTTGCAGTTTCAATATATTTCTTCCCAATCGGGAGCATAATTTCTTTTTCTTCTGTTTCCAATACTATCTGTTTTTCCGTGATTTCTTTTACAAAATCTAGATGCACCAAAACATTTCTTGCTACCTGACAAAAACCATATGGATTCAATTTTCTCGCTACCGCAGTCAACGAAGTTTCTGTACTATTATATATGCACAAATTTATATCATAGTAAAGTATCTGACGTCGTACACTTCGAATCATAATGATCTGGGACAAAGGAATATGCCAGAGCGCCCCATATTCATCTCTTAATTTTTGCCATCCCCTCAAATGCTGATATCGCTGACAACAATCCCGAAAAACATGGGCAAATTGATCCGGCAGCATTGGTTTTAGTAAATATTGACTTACCGGAATCCGATAAGAATTTGTGACATAGTAAGAATACGCAGAGATCAGTACAATATCGCCTAACTGTGTTATTAACTCTTTATGATTGCTCAAATACGCTAAACTATTTTCCTCTAATTCTATGTCTAAAAACAGAATATCTAACTTTTTCTTATATTGGCTTAATTGTTGCAGCGTGGAAAACAATATAATTTCTACATTCTCGGTGAATGGCTGTTGTCTAATTAAATTCTCAATCTGAAACTGACAATCTTGCTCATCATCGCAAATCCCAACGATCAAAAAAAAGACCTCCCTACAACTTTTTGTCTAGCATACACAAAAGTCTATAGAGAAGTCAAATAAATTGTTCCCAACAAGAAAAAAATGTTCCCAACAGGAAGGATATTTTTACCATATTCTATTTTAAGAACAGATGTACTGCAAATGAGCTGCACAAACAGCTTGATACATACTCTCTCCAACAGGAATTTGCTGCTTTTTCCCATTGGAAAACGCTACTGTTATCCCATCGCGTTCCAAGTGTTTTACATAATGTAAATTCACCAAATATCTTTTATGACATCGCACCACAGCATATTCAGCTAATAACTGTTCTTCTTCATTCAAGGTACCATAGTAACTCAAACACTTTCCATTAGCTAGATAAGCCGTTAAAATGCGTTTTGCTGACTCTATAAAGACTACTTGATCTTTTCGAATCATAACCGGTTCGCCCTCGCATCTTCGAACATAAGTCGCCTGCTTTTTCTTATAAGCAAGCATTACCTGATCCATAACTTGCCCGAATATATTCTGCCGCAAAGGTTTCACCAAGAACTGTGCCGTCTGCACTTTGTATGTATCTGTCACATAAAACGAATATCTGGATACGAAAACGATCAACGTGTCCGGGCTGGTTGAATTGACTTCCCCTGCCAGTTCAATTCCTGATTCTTCATCTAATTCGATATCTAATAGCAGAATATCTATTTGTTTCTGTTTTCGCAGTTCGTTTCCAGTACACACAATTGTAATCTGCGGTTGCAATATATCCCGTTGAACACAATATTTCCGTAAATATTCTTCTGTCATTTTAGCATCAGCTTCTAAATCATCGCAGATAACAATATGCAAACAATTCACCTCCTACTTATATCTACCAATCTTTTTGTGTACAGGAACGCCGAAACGCTGCCAATACACCCGTCGACACCTCTATTAGCAACCTTAGCTCTTGAGCACTACAGTCCTGTATCAAATCCGCAAATTCCTTTTGATATATGGGTACGCTTCTGTTTAGCGAGCCACACAGCAATTCATCCAAAGTCATCTGTAATACATTGGCACTACTAACCAATGACGTTAATTCTGCCTTCGTTTTTCCCTTTTCTATTTTATTTACAGTGGACTGAGATACGTTAGACGCAAATGCTAATTCTTCCTGTGTCAACCCCAGTTCATTCCGTTTATTGGTAATTCGTGCACCGATATCAATATAATCTATCAAACCCGCTTTTTCATCCAAGGCAATACATCCTCTTCTAAAATAAAGTATACTTTTATTTTGGAATAAAAGGAATAGCTTTATAATAGCGTATACAACTATTTATGTTAAACACGCTAATGAGTATGTAAAAAAATATAGCTGCTAAAACAATTTTGCTGTTTTTCCGTCGAAATTTTTCCTGTTGGGAACAATTTTTTTGCAAAATTCTTCTCAATCTGTTATGGTAATTGCAAAGAAAGCTTTCTGAAAACTTCCGCAAGGCCAAGCGGAAAAGACATTAATGAAAAATTTATGTTTCAGGAGGTAGATTTTATGAAAAAAAAGAAACTTCAGCAGATATAATTTTGTTAGAATACTAGAAAAATAAACTATGGCTTATAAACTAAGATTACAGAAAGGCGTCTTGAATGAAAAAAGCACTAGCAGAATTCTTTTTTGTATTTATTGTTATTTTTTCTTTGCTGCAATTGGTGAATCTCAATAACTATCAAAAAGGAAATTATAACTATGTACAGTTTATCAATTCTTCCTGGAACCTCCAATTACCAGAAGAAAATTTTACACAATTGTACTATCAAGAACAATTTCTTTTCAAAGGTGAGGGGTACCGTTATCTTATTCTCCAATATGATAATGATACTATAAACAATATATTATTGAAAAATACTCCGTTTTCTGAGATAACTACTAACGATCTAAAATTGGACACTGATCTATTAAGCTTTTTTAGAAATTTTAGTATTTCCTCAGAGTATTTACTCAACAGCTGCACTGATCAATACTTCTTTTATAGTAAAAAACTTACCGATAAATTTATATCAGTTTTTTATTGTGAAGCAGCATATATAAATGAGGAAAAAAAATCTAATATAGTGTTCATTTTAGAAGACATTTCGTGAAATATATCGTTTTAAAAAAATCTATAGAAAACTATGACTTCTAGCAACATGAGAAAATAATTTAACAAAACTACAATAATTAAGTGGTATTTAGTGCAACAAGAAAAATTACTCTCTCCTCTGAGTTAAGTAAGTATATTTTACTTTTTGTCTCCCTTCAAAACCGAGTTTTCGACGTAAAGCTGGATCTACTTAGTAAAAAAGAGACATAGATTTATTGACTCTAAACCATTAATTCCACTGAGAATGAGCCAATTTAAAACAAATACAGTTAACACTACCCACAAATTACAGGAGGTATTAAAATGAAAAAGAGATTATCAATTTGTTTAATATTATCATTATTATGCACTAGTTGCTTTCCAGCATTTGCAAATAACAATGAAGTTATTGAAAGCTCATCTGCTCAAGAAGCACAATATAATATAGAAACCATTAATATCAATATGGCAGAGAATTTATTGGATGAATATTATATTAATTTGACCGGACAGGAGTTTTCCATTGATTCTTCCGAAGTAAATGCAGAAATTATCGAAAATTTTGTCGAAACTCAAGTAACCAATAATATTATTCCAGATACCCAAGAAGCCAGAGCAGCATTAAGTAAAGAAGCATACCGTGCCATCTTCATGGCAGGCGCAGAATCGGCTAGTGCTATGTTTCCAATTGCATCATACCTTTTAAAACATTCTTTAACAGATAATCCTAGTGATGTCACCTATCCTGCTGGTAGTTATACTAGCAATGAAGTTTTTTCCTCTGCAGTTGTACAAAATTTAATAGAGAAAGCAATAGCTGTTATTCAGCATAATGCTACTGGTTCATTTTATACGTATCGTGATAGTGGTAGTTTTAACTATTCTTCCTACCCCGATCTCGGCCTTGCCATAGGTAAATTCAACTTTACCACAATTGCAACAAAACCCAGTACAGTTTGGACCTATAGTTATACACTTACAGATGTATACAACTATGACCCTTGGCCAAATGTTACATCTGCCATTGGTAAAATGAATAACATTGCTGCTGAAGCGCAATCTGCTGGGGCTATTACGCCTTTTAACGTTACTATTTATCCCAATATTGTATAAATAAAAAATCGGTACAAATGATAATTAGCAAAACATTGACATTGAACCATTTACTTTTACTATAGCGTAGGCCACAATGCTATTGCTGTGGCTATAGTTGTTGCATCTACAGCATCACAAGTTCTTGTCAACAAACATGTAAATTGTCCAGTTACTGCAACATTCTCTCAGTATATTTTGCCAACCTACCGATGTACTCTATGCCATCTGAAATATAGAAAACTATAATTTATCTGAGGTTAAAAAATATGAGAAAAGTTGGTCAAAACACTTCAATATCGTCCATAAAGTATGGGGACCTTTGCACTGTTCTTTTCGGATTCAAACTATGGTTATCTTATACTCCATTTTTTGAATTGTCTTTCCTATGTATTTGCCACTTTATTCTTGTTTTATTTTATGCTGGTGGATACGATAAAAGAGAAAAAACTGCAGCACGTCTCATAACAATTCTATGGTTTTCAATTGGTGCAATACTTTGTTTGCCTGAATTCCATTTTGAGCGAATTCCCGTTTTCCTTATCTATTTTTTCTCCTCACTGTTTATCTTATTGTTAGCTTTTTGGCTGGACAAAGTATATCCTGATTAAATATGGCTCTAAAATAAAAGTTGGAGTGTCACATCGAAAAGTGTAATACAGCCAACTTTTATTTTAGAGCCATATTTTATTTCATTATATTTCCATCCTTAAATCGTAATCTCATATCCCATCATATCCATAAACTGCCACAGCAAAAATGCGAACGTACGATTGCATTTTCTTTTCTGTTGTTGTATACTCTACTTATATAAGAACATATTTTCTATTATTGAGGTGGATATTTCATGATTTGCCTTTGTATTGACTTAAAGAGCTTCTATGCATCGGTTGAATGTATAGAACGTGGTCTTGACCCCATGACCACCAATTTAGTTGTGGCTGATCCGGAACGAGGTAATAAAACAATCTGCCTTGCCATCACACCGGCAATGAAGAAGCTGGGTATCCGCAATCGCTGCCGTGTCTTTGAAATCCCTGAAGCTGTACCATATATTATGGCGGAGCCCCGTATGAAGCTGTATATCGACTACGCAGCTGCAATTTACGGCATCTATCTGCACTATATTTCAAAAGAGGATATCCATGTCTATTCTATTGATGAAGCCTTTTTGGATGTGACCTCCTATCTCAAGCTCTACCACATGACGGCCCGTGAACTGGCAAAAACCATCATGCAGGATATCTTGCAGCAAACCGGAATTCAATCCACCTGCGGCATCGGCACCAATCTCTATCTGGCCAAAGTAGCGCTGGACATTCTGGCCAAACACGCTGATGATGGGATTGGTTACTTAGATAAAAGCCTGTACCGCGAGAAGCTATGGCAGCACAAACCGCTCACCGATTTCTGGCGTATTGGCCCGGGTATTTCCCGTAAACTGACCAATTATGGCATCACCACTATGGAAAGCATTGCAACATCTAACGAAGATTTTTTGTATCGACTGTTTGGCATTGACGCCGAATTGCTGATTGACCATGCCTGGGGCCGAGAGCCGACCACAATCGCAGATATTAAAGCATACATACCAAAAACAAATTGTGTCTCCACATGGGCATGAAACAGATACTGCGCTGCGCCTTATTCTTCCAGCATTTCCAAATAATTTTCTAACCTTGTATTTACATATCCAGCAAACAATTTTTCCATCGCATCCAGATTATGCTTTACGTGATATTCATCAAACGCATTATAATACGCAAGCCGGTCTGTAAATTTAATGTCAATCGGCGGATACCCGGCTTTCATCAATTCCAGATTCACAAGCAGCCGTCCCGTCCGGCCATTTCCGTCGATAAAAGGGTGTATTCCCTCAAACTCAATATGAAACCGCGCCAGCCGCGGAATAATGTGTTCTGTGCTGTTGCTATAATACTCCAGCAGCTGCTCCATCTTAGGTTGAATCAGATACGGCTGCACCGGCTCGTGCTTTGCACCCATGATTCTTACCGGCACTCTTCTGTAAACACCACGGTCATCCTTTTTGTCGGCCAATACCAGATAATGAATTTGCTTGATAATGCGCTCCGATAACGGAACCTGCTCTTTCACTAAGTCCTGCACAAACCGAAAGGCTTCCTTATGTCCAACCGCTTCCATGTGGTCTTTCAGAGGTTTCTGATCTATCGTCAGACCACGCAATACCATATCTGTCTCCCGCAGGGTCAATGTGTTTCCCTCAATGGCATTGGAATTATATGTGTATTCCACCACAAATTCCTCTGTCAGCCGCTCCACCTCGCCCTCTGTCAAAGGCCGCCTTGAATCCAGTTCGATTTTTTTCCTGTCAATCATTACAAGCAGACTCTCTGCTGTTTTATACCTGCCATCCTCCGGCTTCTTGGCATCTGCAGGAATTTTCCAACTGCGCCCTTGGCGGGCGACTCCGGGAATTTTCCCTTCTGAACATAAAACACGAACTCTTCTATCTGAAATGGCCCATTTCTCTGCTGCCTGCTTCACTGTCATGTACATAAAATCTACACCTCACTTCAAACAGTAGTATACCCGATTATCGGAACAATCGCAACGGAATCGGAATAATATTTTTCTTATATCGGAATGATGCAAAAATCCGAGAGATATTCTTTCTCATCTCCCGGATGCCTATTTTACACTTCTGGTTTTTCCCCTCCCAATCATATTCCCCGCATCAGTCCTATTGTACCGATTTGCCGCAGTTTATCGCGGTGTTTAGTACAAACTTTTTCTTAACCGTTTCCCCGAACTGCAGCATTTTATCTACACTGCCATATATTACTTCACCAAAAATCAGAACATATGATTGTATTTTCTTCTCCATTGTTGTATACTCTACTTATATAAGAACATATTTTCTATTATTGAGGTGGATATTTCATGATTTGCCTTTGTATTGACTTAAAGAGCTTCTATGCATCGGTTGAATGTATAGAACGTGGTCTTGACCCCATGACCACCAATTTAGTTGTGGCTGATCCGGAACGAGGTAATAAAACAATCTGCCTTGCCATCACACCGGCAATGAAGAAGCTGGGTATCCGCAATCGCTGCCGTGTCTTTGAAATCCCTGAAGCTGTACCATATATTATGGCGGAGCCCCGTATGAAGCTGTATATCGACTACGCAGCTGCAATTTACGGCATCTATCTGCACTATATTTCAAAAGAGGATATCCATGTCTATTCTATTGATGAAGCCTTTTTGGATGTGACCTCCTATCTCAAGCTCTACCACATGACGGCCCGTGAACTGGCAAAAACCATCATGCAGGATATCTTGCAGCAAACCGGAATTCAATCCACCTGCGGCATCGGCACCAATCTCTATCTGGCCAAAGTAGCGCTGGACATTCTGGCCAAACACGCTGATGATGGGATTGGTTACTTAGATAAAAGCCTGTACCGCGAGAAGCTATGGCAGCACAAACCGCTCACCGATTTCTGGCGTATTGGCCCGGGTATTTCCCGTAAACTGACCAATTATGGCATCACCACTATGGAAAGCATTGCAACATCTAACGAAGATTTTTTGTATCGACTGTTTGGCATTGACGCCGAATTGCTGATTGACCATGCCTGGGGCCGAGAACCGACCACAATCGCAGATATTAAAGCATACATACCGAAAACAAATTGTGTCACCAGCGGTCAGGTATTGATGCGGGATTATGAATTCGCAGAAGGATTGTTGATTGTTAAGGAGATGACTGACCTGCTCTGTCTCGATTTAACTGCGAAGGAAGTTGTCACAAAATCTGTCACATTGCATGTGGGATACGCCAATCATCTCAAATTGGAGCCTGCGCACGGAACTGCCGCACTCAGCACAGAAACCAATTCAGCGCATATCATCCGCCCGGCGGTGGAAGCGCTTTACAAGCGAATTGTTAACACCCAGTATCCAATCCGGCGCATCAATCTCACCTGCAACAATGTGCGGCCGGAAACATGCAGACAGATTACGTTGTTTGAAGACACTGCCCAGTTGGAGAAAAATCATAAGGTACAATCTGCTGTGTTGGATATTAAGCAGAAATACGGCAAAAACGCTATCTTAAAGGCAATGAATTTAGAGAAAGCTGCGACTGCCAGGGAACGGAATCGACAAATTGGAGGACATAAAAGTGGGGAATAATTTAAGACAGAAGATGCCCGTTTCCGAGCGAGCCAAACAATTCATGCCCTTTGCTGCGTTAAAAGGCCTTCCGGAAGCATTGGCCCAGGTAGAGCAGGCACATACTGCAACAGCCCAAAAAGAATTATCTGAGGAAATGGCTGCTGAGCTGAATAACAGCCTGTTATCACTGCACCCGGGATGTCAGGCCACCATTCGCTATTATAAAGCAGGACATGAACAACAGATTACTGGCATCGTGACGAAACTAGACACCACTTTTCAGTATCTGTTGGTGGATGGAACACTACGGATTGCTTTTAATGATTTATTGCAGGTTGAAAAGATGTAAGAATATCTGCACTTTTTCACATTATATATCAATATATCAAAAAATACAGAGAAGAAATGACCCAACCTTCTCTGTATTAGTTCTGGCTGTTTCCCTACATACTGAAGTATATTTTTCTAGTCCATTAAACCCAAAAATACAGCTGCATTATCATGCATCACCTTTGGCAATGCTTCTTCACTGAACCCAGCCTGCATATAATATGCTACAGCAGCTTGGATATCCACAATGGGATAAGCAGAACCATAGCAAATTTTATCAAGCAACATACAATTCGCAGCCTCTACATAATCTCTCCAGCCTGGTGAGCGCATCAAATACAAATCCGGTGCAACCCACACATTTCTGTGATTAGATGCCACATGACATACCTGCGTTACATAAGGCCAACCGCCATGGGTCAAAAATAGTTTCAGCTTTGGGAAATCCCGTGCAATATGGTCAATATGCAAGGGCTGGCAATAACTATAGTCTGGCCCGATAAATCCCCCAAAAGCCATCATTAAGGGAATCTGCTCATTTTCACACTTTTCGTAAATATAATAAAATCTTTCATCATCAGCACACATGGGCTGTTCACTGAAGCCCGGCTCTACCATCAATGCTCGACAAGGCCCATTCACAATATAGTCGTCAATAATTCGCAAGTTTTCTTGTTTTCCAAAGAACAAATCCACTGTTGGCACGCCAAAGAATTTATCCGGATATGCCTGGCACAATTTGGCCGCATCTACATTATCGTTATCTCCATTGAGCACGCGAACGGGCGAAATGGCCTGCTCCACACCAGCCGCATCCATTTCTTCCAGCAGCATTTCCATAGAGCCCGAATCCAGAGATGGCGGCGTTGGCATACCAAACCGGCCTTTGGCCAATTTTTTTGTTGCTTCTACCCGATTTTTGCTCTGATTATAAAACCCACCTTTAAAGCTTCCAAATGGTGGTCTGATTCTTGTATCCAAAATTTTCATTCTATTTTTCTCCTTCCTGTCCCTATTCTCATAATTTAAATTTCTAAACCGGCTTCAAAGCCTTCACGAATATTATGATAGCCATCCTTCGCTTTTCTGGCATCACCAGCCAATGCAATCCTGTCCGTAAAGTCTTGCAGCTCCTCCTGCAAGGTCGTATTGCTCCGTACTCCTGCTGCAACCACCACGGTGTCAACATCAGGAATAACAAACGTTTTCCCGTTCTTCTCTGCCAATACGGCGTGTTGAGAAATAGCAGTTACTTTTGTTGAAGTGTACAGTGTCACACCTTTCTCTGCCAACCGTTCCAACAGCAGCTTTCTGGGACGAGCCGAGGCATCGCCGGCAATTTCCGCCAGCATTTCCACAACTGTCACCTTACTGCCATGCAGCGCCAGGTGATCCGCTGTTTCGGCACCCACAGAACCGCCGCCCATCACAACCACATACTTGCCAACATCTTTTTTGCCCAACAACACATCATTTGCCAATACCACATGGTCACCATGAATCCCTTCAATAAGCGGAATCACAGCCTTGCTGCCAGTGGCAATGATAATTTTATCAGGCTGCTCTGTCTGTACAATTTCCTTTGTCAAGGCCGTCTGCAATCGTACCTCTACCCCTAATTGCTGCAACCGCCGTTTCTGCCAAATCACCAGTGTGGCAAAATCCGTCTTTCCAGGCGATACACAAGCTGCCAGCCACTGTCCACCTAATGTGCCGCTTTGCTCAAACAAGACAACGTGGTGCCCCTTCATAGCGGCTGCAATGGCCGCTTCACAGCCTGCAATTCCGCCGCCGGCCACGTAAACTTTTTTCGGCTGTGTTGTTTTTGCCAAGTTATATTCGCTTTCATGCCCAGTGATGGGATTCACTAAGCAACCCTTTGTGCAGCCTTGCAAACAGCCAATACAATAATTGATATCCTCATATTGTTCTGCTGCAACTTTATTAGGAAATTCTGGATCTGCCAAAGACGCTCTGGCCATCGTTACCAGATCTGCCTTTCCTGAAACTAAAATTTCTTCTGCCAAAAACGGGTCATTAATCCGGCCCACACCAATGACTGGAATGCTTACAACCTTTTTGATCTCCGCTGCGTGATCGATATAGCATGCTTTGGGCATACTGGAAGCTGGCGAAACAATATAATTAAAATCTCCGCCTTGTGAAACATGCAATAAATCTACACCGGCAGCTTCCAGACGCATTGCCATTGCTTTTGCCTCTTCAATGGTAATGCCGCCGTCCACGCCGTCCATAACCGACATTCTGTATAGGATAGGAAATTCTTCGCCCACTGCCTGCCGCACTGCTTTCACCACATCAACGGCAAATTTGCTGCGGCCAGCGATGCTGCCGCCATATTCATCACAACGTTTATTCGAAAAAGGCGATACAAAACTGTGCAGCAAATAACCGTGTGCTCCGTGAATCTCTACTGCGTCGAAGCCTGCTGCTTTTACCCGACGGGCACAGTCTGCAAACTGTACCACAATTTCCTCTATCTCCTTTTTGCTCAATTCGCGTGGAATTTCCGAAGGCGCTCCGGCAAACTTGATGGCAGAGGGGGCAACAGGCGGTATCCCGTTATCACTTCTGATAATTCTTCTGCCAGCATGATAAATCTGACAAGCGATTTTCCCCCCGGCTACATGAATCCGGTCCGTCAACTGCTTATGGCTGGCTATTTGGTCATCGTCAAAAAGCCCCGGTAAATCTCTGGACCCGCCAACTCCAGGCGCAATCACATAATCCTCGGGAATAATCAAGCCCCAGCCGCCTTTTGCTTTGGCCTCGTGATAGGCAATAAATCTCTCCGTAGCATAACCATCTGCTTTGCAGAAGCCCGTCACCATCGCAGATACCACCATGCGATTTTTTAATGTCATATGGTTCACTGTAATTGGCTCCAATATTTTTCTCATGTTGTTCTAGTCCATCCTTTCTGCCTGATAATTACATTACTCCATACCAAGGAAACGTTTGGCATTGCCACACATAATCTTATCCAAAACTTCTGCTCTGATTTTTTCCTCGTAAATTTTTACGCCCATACGAAAATCCACTAAAGGATATGCTGAACCAAAAGTAATGCTATTGGTTAGCAATCTATTTGCCGCTTCTATATAATCCTGACAACCCGGCGCATGAAATGAGTACAAATCTGGAGATAAAAATAGATTTCTATTGCGATACGCAATATGCAAGGTCTGCAGCACATAAGGAAATCCTGCATGATTCAAATTTAAATGCAGATTTGGAAAATCCTTTACCACCTGCAATAAACCTTCCGGCTTCTGCCAAATAAAATCGGTGCCTATAAAACCACCATACCCATAGGAAATAGGAATTTTATTTTCTTCACATTTTTGGTAAATAGGATACATTCTCTCATCATCAATGGTCATTTTTTCTTTCGCTGTATCATGAGCTGGTTCCATATAAATCACAGTACACGGACCATCTATCACATACTCCTGAATCTCCTGTAAAGCAGTTTCTATATCTGTCGGAATCAATGTGGCAAATCCAATGAATTTCCCAGGATAATCTTTTAACAATTGGGGAATATCTTCATTGCCGATGCCCCAACCTCTTCTGGGCGCTGCGATCCCCAAACCAATACCAGCCTCTTCCATCTCTGCTATACACAAATCCATAGAAGCCTCGTAAAATGACGGGGATAATTTCATCCCAAATTGCTCTGCAAAGTTTTCCCGTATCGCCCATTTTTCTTTATTATAAAAGCCCTCAACAAAGCTACCATAAGGTGGCCGTAATCGTGTATCAATATACATCATAATTCCTCCCTTGAATTTTAAAACTATCTTACTGTCTTATTTTTTTGCTAAAATATTCCTAGGAAATGCCACCAAGGAATTTGCACAATTCCAAACAGCACTAACGTAAAAATAGACTTTCCTCCAAAGAACATCACAAACTGTTTCATATTCATCATACCGAACCCAAATAGAACTAAATATGCTGTGACCTCATGGGGCAGGAAAATCATATCCAGCGAATAGATTACCGTCAAAATACTAGTCATTGGCATATATCCTAAAGCATTATAAATAGAAGCCAATGCTGGCGACAACAAGCTGCACATTGCCGCCGGTGTCAACAATAAGTTGGCCACGGAACCCAAAATTAATACGCCAAAGGTCAAACCCGTCTTTCCTAACGGTGCCAAAATCGGCATGGCAAGCTGCGCAAGTAAAACGCCTAAACCCAATGCTGTGGCTACCTGTCCAATCCCGATACAAGCCCCTGCAAAAGCAAATGTACCAAAGAATTGTTTGATTTTTTTCAAACATTCCGTCGACGCGATGTTGATGCCAGGGAAGAAACAAAGCCATGGCAACACCATAAAGCCATAATTCAACGGGAAACCATGAATTGGTTGAAACATGATGTAACACATCAAAACCGCCAATAAAACTGCCGCTTTCTTCTCTGCTATACTCATTGCACCCATTTCTTGATGCATTTTGTTAAAGTATTCTTTTCCGCCTTCGAACTGTACGTCCTTCGTTTTGAATATTTTTGTCACGAGCCAGATAAAAGCCAAGGCTACAAAAAATTCAGGGAAATTGTACAGCAATAGCTGAATCGGAGTGATGGAAAAATCTGGATAAACGGTGCGCATTCCTTCTGTCAGCAAACTCATGTTAGACGTTTGATACAAAAAGACCTTTACGTTCAACGCCGCCATCCCGCCGACGCCCATCATGATAGCGCCTTCTTTGGACGTAGGCTTTAAATCCATTGCCTTACAAATCCCATAAACAAAACCAATCATCAAAAAATAATGTCCGCAAAAACACAGCTGTCCTAACACTACACCAACAATATAAATTGCATATAAAGTTGCATTATAAGAACCACCTAATCGTTTAATGATTACATATGAGATTCGTTTCAAAATCCCGCATTCATCCAAAGCAACAGTCAAAACGTAAGCGCCTAAGATAATCCATAAAGTCTGCGTTGCATATCCTTTAAAAGCTGTTGCTGTATCCGTCACTTTAAACACCACATAAGCGGTAGGCAACAAAATAGAAGGGATCAGCATATCCATTAAGCCGAAGGCAATCACCAAAATCGCCATAATACTCAATACTAAAAACATCCTAGCTTCACTCGTAAAAGTTTCTGATACCGGAATCAATAAGATGAATAACGGTAAACCAACTGCAATCAGCCATTTGTAAACATCGCTTGTATTCGTTTTTGTATGACTTACCATATATTTTCCCCCTTACAATCATTATCAATACGGAAGAACATTAACCCGTTCTGCTCTGCCTGCACTCCTTTCTATCTTTTTTGTTAATGCTTCTCCTTGTTTCTATCTTTATTTTAATTAGTTTTGTTTATAAAATCCATCAGTATATATTTTCAATAGCAATTGAGTTGCAAGTAAAACTTGACACTAATATGTTTTACTTTTATAATGAGTATGCATCTATATGATAAATTTCAGCATTTATATTTGGATATCAATGGCTTGGAGGGTTCTATATGCGTTTAGAACAGCTGGAACAATTAATTTTAATTTCAAAAGAAAAATCCTTTAACGCTGCCAGTGAACATCTCAATATTTCACATCAGGCCTTAAATACATCTATCAAAAAATTAGAGGAAGAAATTGGCGTTTCATTAATTAAACGGACACACCGCGGGTTGTCCTTTACACCAGCGGGGGAAAGAATGGTGAGTTTTTCGAGGGAACTGCTGAACCAATATTATGCTTTGGTAGAAGATTTACGTCAGTCTGTGCCTCCTGCAGAAAAAATATTACAAGGGAACCTACACATTTATGCTACATCTGTTTATATGATTTCCATATTACCCGATGCAATCAAAAATTTTAAATTACAGCAAAAAGACATTAATACCTTACTATACACGTTAGACGCAAAGACAATCATTGCGAAAATGGCCGTCAACCGAGAAAATTCCATCGGATTTATCAGCATCCCAGACCATGAAGCACAACAGATAAACACACTCTTAGAAGATCATCAGCTGCAATTTCATCCTTTATTGCGCAGCAATATGTGTTTTTGTGCCAGCCATACATCACCGCTCGTACAAAAAGGGAAGCAGTCCTTGAACACAATTTGCAAATATCCCATTGTCATACTCACCTCATCCCAGGGCGATGAAAGTGACTTCACATCTTATACCCATTTCCTGAAAAACACAAAAATTGCCCTTGCCACATCTTCCTATACCATTTGGCTTGATGCAGTTATGCAAAATGCTGGAATCGGTATGCTCTATGACATTGTCTTGTCGCAAAACTCAGCGCTGGCCAAAGACCTTGACAAAATTGCCATCATATCCACCAGAGAAAAAATCTCTGCTACGATGGGCTATATCACAGCAAAGCCTTCTGAGTTCGTTTCATCGTTTATTGATTTTTTCAAGCAATATAATCGGATACAAGACTGAGCCCATTCATTACATGGCTATTAAAAAACCGTAAACAGGCGTGAGCATCGACTATATACACTTGCCTTCCACTATAATAATTAGTACAATGTATCTACTACAAATTAGCTCATATCAAAATAAAAAAGTGCATGCTATACGCAGAGAGCAATCATCTTATTTGTTTAAATACAAAATAGTTTTTGAGAATTATGCCATTTATCAAACAACTGCGATGACTATAATTGAACTGTATAGGCTAGAATCAATTTATAAGAACATGATATTTTAAGAAATAAGTAGAAACGCGTGGCCACTAATTTCTATACGTGTTGAAATGTAAACATAAGGAGGGAAAATATGGCTGGTAAGGAACTATTGAAACTATTAAAGCAAAATGGTTGGCAATTGGAACGTATAAATGGCAGTCACCATACTTTTAAAAAAGGAATGAGACTTTAACGGTTCCTATCCACGGTAATACAGATGTTAAAAAGGACTATTGATTTCTATTCTGAAAAAGTTAGAAGAAGATTCCTATTGGGTGGAATTTCCTGATTTTGATAGGTGTTTTTCAGATGGCGAAACATTGGAGGAAGCTCTGGTAAATGCACAAGAAGCGTTAGGCGCACAAACTATATAATAACTATACAAAAAAGTTGCTCACGGGTGGGGCAACAGTATCACATTTTCAAACTGAACGCCACGAGTGGGCGCTCACGTACTTTAATTATACTCCTTGGTAAGTAAGCCTCCCTCTGATAATGGATGCGCCGAAACCAAAGATTTATTTTTTACAAAAATAAAAAGTTCTCTCCAGTGCCAACAGATTCGTGTTGCATTTCGTGTTGCATTTTACTTCTTTTTCATGAAATATTCATAACTTAAAAAGAAAATGGATTCCCTTGAAAAGGGCTATAAATGAATAAAAAATAAAAGAAGCGCCATTTTCAGCGCTTCTTCACAGTATGGAGATGAGGGGAGTCGAACCCCTGTCCGAAAGACCGACACCCCGGGCATCTACGAGCGTAGTTTGTGTTTTTTTCTCGTCAGTTGCACTCCCACAAACAGGATTACAACTGACCAGTCAGGTAAGTTTCCTGTTTCGTTACCCGACACTGACGAAACAGTAGTCTGCTAAAGTGACCCTCCATCCCACACCGCAGACACAGCAGGTGGAGAGTTAACTGCAATTACGCAGCTAAAGCTAAATTATTGTTTTTAGCGTTTAATTTTAAAATGCACCGTTTTTACAAGCTGGCGCGTCCTTGGCTCGCTTCCCAGGCTACCGCATATCCCCCGTCGAAACCATTACATCCCCGTGAGGATTCAGTTCTTACTGCAAAAACATATGCAACAAGACTTTATGCAACATATTATACCCCAATCGTCATCGAATAGCAAATCATTTTTCTGTAAACTTTTCTTTGAGATAATTTTATGAGTCGTCGCCGCAGAGCATCTGTCTGCAGCGACGACTCCAACATACTTATTTCACAGCAAAAGATACATCATCCAACAATGCACTTGCGCATTCTTCTGCTTCAATTTTGAATGTAATTCGCGCCTGTTTTGCATTCTCCGGCGCTTTACCTGTCAATCCACGATAATAGGCATAGCAACTGCAGCAATTGGGCAGATCCTGTCCACGGACCAAAATTTTCAAAGCTGTTTCCGCAGTATCTGTGGCATCTAAAAATGTCACTGTCGCCTCTAGCTGAACCCCAGCACATGCACCTTTCGCAAAAAAGGACAGTTCGTAAAAGCATCCTCCTGTCACATGTACAGTTTGTGTCAACACAGCACCGTCTTTCAGAGTAACCGCTGCGTAACCGCTATGCACACGGCCTGGCCGCTCTTCTGCATCTGATAAATCAGCATTGTTCATACTCCAGCCTACTGGCACTGTTTTATTAAATTCCTCCATGCCGCCGTTCGTCAGCAATTCTCCACCACTGCACGCACATACACCATCGGCTCCCTGCTCGCCCTGGGGACCCTGCGGGCCTTCTTCACCTTGTTCGCCTTTTGGACCTTGCGGGCCAGCTTCGCCCTGTTCGCCTTTTGGACCTTGCGGACCGACTTCGCCTTGTTCTCCTTTTGGACCTTGCGGACCGACTTCGCCTTGCTCCCCTTTTGGACCTTGCGGACCAACTTCGCCCTGTTCTCCTTTTGGACCTTGCGGGCCAACTTCACCCTGCTCTCCTTTTGGACCTTGCGGGCCGACTTCACCTGTCTCACCTTTTGGACCTTGCGGGCCGACTTCACCTGTCTCACCTTTTGGACCTTGCGGGCCAACCTCGCCCTGTTCTCCTTTTGGACCTTGCGGACCAACTTCACCTGTTTCACCTTTTGGACCTTGGGGACCGACTTCACCTGTTTCTCCTTTTGGACCTTGGGGACCGACTTCACCTGTTTCTCCTTTTGGACCTTGCGGACCCATTTCACCTTGCAATCCCTGAGGACCTACCTCGCCTTGCTCACCCTGAGGGCCCTGGGGGCCAACCGGACCAGGGCAGCAGCAATTGGGTCTATGACGATTTTCTCTTTGCATGTTAGTTTCCTCCTTGTTTTATACACAACACGTCTTCTATGACCATTTTTTCGGTCATTTCAGTATATGCAGGAATACAAACCTTTGTTGCAAAAATAGCACATTCACTCTTATTCCCGCAAACAAAGCAAAAAGGCTTGCGTCTACTCCTCACAGACAACAAGCCTTTTCGACAACCAAATCATATTATGCTCCGACTTCTTAAAAACACTTCAGCATAGAATGCTAGATAGACACCCTGGAGCTCAAGAACTAAAATATCTTTATATCAGGAATGTTCTTCCAGCCAGCGAACCGCACAATGCGCCAGAGAAGCGGAACCAATAGGACAGACATCTTCATTGAATTTCACTTTAGAATTATGTGCCGGAATACTGCCCCTTTCATCTGTATACCCCGCCGAGAGGTACATGAATACACTTGGCACCATCTCTGCAATCACTGCAAAATCCTCAGATGCACTGGCGGACGCATTGGGAACAGGGGTCAAACCGGGAATTGGCAGTTCTTTCATATAACTCACCATTTCATCCGTCATTGTTGAATTGCAGACCAGCGGCGGCACTTCAGAGATCATCTCGATCTCCACCGATCCGCCAAACACTTCCGCAGTTCTTTTCACAACTTCTTTTAATCGCCGCACCAATTTCTCACGGCTGGCGCTGTCATTGCTGCGCATGGTCCCCTGAAGAACAGCAATATCAGGAATAATGTTTGGCGCCGAACCTGCTGAAAAATTCCCGATGGTCAACACATTGGCCTTGCTGGGATCTGCCTCACGGGCAATCAGCGACTCCAGAGCAAGATAAACATGAACGCCAATGTTGATTGGGTCAATGGAGCTATGCGGATAAGCGCCGTGCGCTCCCCGCCCGTGAACCGTAATCCGAAAACCATCCACAGAATACATCATCGTCCCGCTGCTATTGTACATGAACAATCCCACTGGCATCTTGCCAGGTGCAACATGATAGGCCATCGCTGCGTCCACGCCCTCCAATATCCCGTTTGCCACCATATCCTTGGCGCCTTCAAAGGTTTCCTCAGCAGTCTGGAACATGAAACGAACCCGCCCAGACAGCCTGGACTCATTTTCTTTCAGCATCTTTGCCGCCGTCAGCAGCATAGCTGCATGGAAGTCATGACCGCAGGCATGAGCTTCTGTGCCGGTTGGGCAGGCAAAGCTCTCTCCGCTTTCCTCCGGCATGGGCAACGCATCCATATCTGCCCGAAGCAGAAGCGTCTTGCCCGTTTTCTGTCCCAGCTCTGCAGTCACACCATGCCCGCAAGGACGCGGCTCCAAACCATATTTTTTCAGCTGCTCCATCACATAGGCTTGCGTTTTCGGCATATCCAAGCCAACTTCTGCATTGCTGTGCAGCCAACGGCGATGGCTGACTGTTTCCTCACGTAATTCCAACGCACGCTCATAAAAATCCATAATGCTACCTCCTCATTTATTTACAAAAGTTCTGATACATAAACCTATATAATTTTGAGTAAATTGTAGCAAAAAGCTTTGATACCGTCAACCGCATTTGCAGTTCATTTTCGCAGCAGCAACCTAAAAAGAAAAAATAATACATGTAAAATTGGAGGCTGTATGCTATAATGAGATTGCCGTCAGGGACAACAAATAAGCATTCAGGAAGGTTTCTGCATGAAAAAAATATACTTTTTCCTTTTGATATCACTTTGTATCACAGGAATATTTGCTTGCAACAATCAGGAACATTCATCAGATCCTGCAACCAACATGCAAAAAACCATTCAGCAGGAGGAAAAAACTTGGTCTGAGCAGGATCTTCGCTCTATGTTTTCTAACATAACGAGAACCGACCTAGAGTATATAGATTGTGTGTTGATGCCTGATCATGCCAGTGACCGCGTCGGAGCCGTACTTTTCCGCAACAACACGCACGGAACAAGCAATGTTGCTTTTTTCGATGCCGACGGCTATTTTCAGCAATGCGGCACCTATGCACAAACCGCAGATGAGCCCAACTTTACATATCTTGGGGATGGGGCTGTGACGTTTCAGCTGAAAGCCGAAGACAATACTGTGTACAACTATACACTTACACTTTCTATAGAGGGAAACGGGGTCTACTTCAAGGCAGAAGATAATTTGTACAAATAACCTTCCCATTTATTGAAACTTAAATTTCTGCAAATTACAGCACGCTGGAAAAAGCTCCTCTTTTCGTCACCATTTTCCTAAAAACCGTTCACACGAAATTCCCTTCTCTGCACAACAAAAAGCAGCTTGCTGTAGCGTTCTCCTCCCGCAAACTGCTTTTCTCTCTTCCATATGCTTACCGAAAAACAGACTCCACTTCTAGGCAAAGCATCGTCTTCACAGGCCCAGCATCTCCGCATCTTTGGTGCGGACCAACATCTCATACTGCACGCTGTATTCGAGACGAACCCCCATGCTGCCATGCTGTCGGCCTTTGTTGTTCAGATTGTGCCTCTTTACTCGGTATTTCACACCATTTTGACGTAAAAATGCTTCCATTTCCCGCATTTCCTGCAAATCAAAGCCAAGATAAACTGTCTTCGCGTTAAACATGGTAATCATGTGGCATCCATCCTTCCTTCTATTGTCTATTTTCTCTATGATATCACAGGTTTGCCAAAAAGAAAATAAAATTTCCAGCAGCGCAGGATACAACAGCCTATTTAACCCACCGAGCCAAAAGCTTCCAAAAGCAATCCATACACCAAGCCTTTATCACTGATGCACACTTCCTGCATGTCCAATAACTCCATGGCCTGCTGCAAAATCAACACGCCATAGGGCATGATATCCGCGCGTTTCTCCTTCATACCGGGAATCTGTATCCGTTCTTCCTGGGTCATAGACAATAATCGTTGACACCAGGCATCCACGCGTGCTTTGCTGAGACACTGACCATGAATTTTGCTGCCGTCATACCGAGTGAGGCCCAACTCCATCGCCATCAGACAGGTGTTGGTTCCGCCTACCGCAATCAACGCGCACTGCGGCGGCAAAGGCTGCGCCAATAATCCACGCAGTACAATATCCACCTGGCCGCGCAATTCATCATGCTCCAATAGCCGCACGGCGCCCATATTGACACTGGCACTATGAATTTCATCCTTGAGCGGATAAACCAATTCCGTACTGCCGCCACCAATGTCCAATACTGCCAGAGGCCGATTCCAATGTAAAAAATCCCCGCTGGCGCCCAAATAGCTGAGCCGTGCTTCCATCTCTCCCGGCAAAATTTCTAACGGCACACCAGCAGCCTGACCAATGGCCTGCTTTACTTCCTCTTTGTTTACGGCGTCCCGCACAGCGCTGGTCGCCGTAATGCGGATGTCCTCCACGCCCAGTTCTCCCGCACGCTTTACAAATTGCTGCACTGCCTCCACATTGCGCGCCAGGGGAATGGGCTTTATTCTGCACTCTGAGCCCAGTCCTTCTCCCAGACGAGTTTCCGCTACCTTTGTTTCCACCATCTGCAGACCGCGATCGCTCCATTCTGCCACCGCCAGCCGTGTGCTGTTGGTGCCCATATCAATGACTGCTTTGCGCATAAAACTTCCTCCTTTGCTGTTGTACCTGCTTTTTTGTACATTTTCCATGCACAAAAAGGCGGTGTCCTCTCACACCGCCTTTTGCTTAATATCGATTACCGCTTTTCCGTTTGTTATTCATATTTTTATTCAGAGAAGCCTGCTTCTCATCGCTGTCTTTCATAAAACGGGCCAACCGGTCTTCAAAGGAAACCGTCGGCTGTTTGGGCCGTTCTTTAGCCTGACGGATCGACAGACCTATTTTTCCGCTGTCATCTACATTGATGACTTTCACCTTGACTGGATCTTTCATTTTTAAAAAATCATTCACGTCATTTACGTAGGTGTCTGCCACTTCGGAAATATGCACCAAACCGGTCTCTCCTGTGCTGAGTTCTACGAATGCGCCGAATTTTGTAATACCTGTTACGGTTCCCTCTAAAATTTGCCCTTTACTGATGGACATGCGAACAAACTGCCTCCCTAAAAAATTAAATTTGCACCTATTTGCGGCACAGAACGTTTGAAAAGTAGTATCCTGTTTATGGAGTCTGGCTGGCCCCTGCCCGCCGAATCAGGATTTCGCCATCTTTCACCAGACCTAACCGTTCTCTGGCGATTTCTTCTATGGCATCCTCACTGCGCATGTACTCCAAATCGGCCTGCAGCTCACTCTGCGTCACATAGGCCGCATCCAAATCCTGTGCCAATTGCCGCTGCTGCAATTTCAAATCCACGATACTGCAGGCACCATAAACCAGATGGCAAACTACATACACAGCAACCAAAGTAATGATGGTTCGTTTTGTATTTACTTTTGTTCTAGTCTTCTTTGCCATTGATTCACCACCCACACACTTTTCTACCGATATATTATATAATAAAATTCACTTAAAATCTATATCAAGTTGAAAAATTATTTTCATTTTCTATAATATTTTCTCCTTCTTCGTCTAATTCCTGCCGTTCGCTTAAAAATTTATAAAAAATTTTTCCGCAAGGCACCCAGAAGAAGCGATGACACAGCTGCCATGGCAGCAGCAGCACAAAACAAGTCTTGCTCCATATAAATATAAAAGTTTTTGCAATCAACAGGCAGGGCTTTGCGAGCAACCTATGACAGAACTTTTGATAAACTACACAGCCTACAAGCGCACCAAACACAATATAATTGCGCACCAGTCCGCCGCTGATTGTCAACAATGCCAACCAAAGCAATATCCCCCACACTAAACAAAAGAAAAAATCCCCAGCCATCTTCCCTTTGAAGCTCCATTTTCCACATGAAGCCAGCGTCTGCTTCAAGTGGGCCGAAAAGAAAAGACACCAGCCAAAGAGAGCCATCTGCAGCATTTGCAGCAATTGCTGCCCCAACAAAGTCTGACTCATACACGCAAACGTGAAAGCAGGCCTACCTGTTTTTTACTGCGTGCTCTTTTTTTCTTCTCTTCTACATAGGAAAAGCTGTCAATGATCCCGTCGATCTGCAGACTGCCATGCTCCACATCCAAGCTGGTCACATTAAGATGCTGGCCTTTTATCTCCAATTTTCCCAACTCCGTCTGCAGCACAATCTTCTCTTCGTCAAACTCATCGACATTGTTTACACCTCGCAACCGCATCAGCTGGCGTTCAATCATTTCCAAACCGGCCTTTTCCTGTTCCTGCATAGAAATCGCCTTCCTTTCTCAGAATGCTATACTCTATGCTGCAAAGCCATTTTTTATGTCAGCACCTGTCCTAACACACGCAGAAAGTTTTCCCGTGCTAATTGCGCGATTTCCTGTTTTGAGAAGCCCCGCCGTTCCAATAGCTGCAAAAAATATTCTGTCTGTGCATAATTTTTCAATATGTGCCATTCCGTACCATTTCCCTCCCAATAATTTAAATCAAAACCAAAGGCCACGTGCGTTACACCCACCAAATCTGCCAGGTAGGCTACATGGTCACTCAAATGCTGCAGGTCTTGTTTCCCTTTATCCTGCGCAATAAAGGGCGGATGGCTGTTTATGCCAATCAGCCCGCCAGTGGCTGCAATAGCTTTTGCCTGTGCATCTGTCACATTACGCGGCGTATCGCATAAACTGCGGCTGTTGCTGTGGGAGGCAACCAACGGTCCGCGCGTCTCCCAGAGCACATCCCGTAAAGACAAATCATTTAAATGGGACACATCCAGAAGCATCCCCATTTCCTGTACACGACGTACTGCCAAACGCCCTAAGGCAGTCAGGCCTCCCACTGCGTTTATACCTGCGGCAAAAGCATTGCCTCCATTCCATGTAAGGGATACATGACGCACACCTTGGGCATAGAGCCACTCGATGGCGCCGATGTCCTGTACACAACCATCCAAGCCTTCTATCCCCAAAAGGAAGCTGACACCGTCCGCCGTTTCCGTCCTCTCAGCCAATTCCAGTAAATCTGCCCTACCATATATTGGCTGCAATGCGCCCTGTGCCGCTTCTACTTCTGCCTGCACCGTTTGCAATTGCTGCAGAATCTGTTCCTGTAGCGCTCTCTCTTCTTCTGGATTTCCCCACAACACAAAAATACTGCCTTCCACCTTACCCCGTTGAAAATTCCACAGGTAATGGCTGCGGAACACATCCCGCTCTCCGTTTCGTCTCCGACGTTCCAGCGCATACAATATATCCGAATGACCGTCAAAAAGCATACAGCTTGTCGCCCCTCTTTCCTCATTTCCTGTCCTAAATTCACCTTGTTTTCTCTTTCCCCATTCCAGGAAGTATAAGCGTCGCACAAAAAAATATCTTAAGCATCAACTCTAATACTTAAGATATTGCGTTTCCATTATTTTATGAACAGTTGGATTCTTGCGGCTTGATTAAAAACGTGCAAAAAAGCGAAATCGTCAGAAATATTGCCAGGTAAAGGTAGTCTGTATTGACTGCCTGAATCGCTGCCAAACGGTACTCCATCGTACCTTCCACTGGCACGCCGGTATTTCCGGCCGCCAAATAATAACGATTGAGATTCAAGCTGAGCATTACCGTCAGGATATTGGTCGATACTACCTGTACTACCTGCTTGCCCCAGTTAAACATGGATGAAGCATGACCGGACAATTCCGGCGGCACAGAGCCCAGGCCATAGTTTGTCAAGGGCATCTGCAAAACGGCCATACCAATGAAACGCAGCATATAACAGCCCAGCACAAAAACTAAACTGCTCTCCATCGTCAGGCGACATAGTCCCAAATTGCCCAGCAACGCAATGGCCATCCCACCGGTAATCAAACTACGCACCAATCCTCGTTTATGCAATGCATTTGTAATCGCATTCCCGCACATCATAAACGCGGATGGTATCATCAAAAGTATACCAGTGGTAGCCGCGGAAAAGCCACGCCCTGTTTGAAAATAGAACTGCGACAAAATCGCATTGATTCCCAGCGTCATTGCTAATGTACACTGCACCAACAGCGTGAGCACAAAAGGCTTATACTTCAGCACTGCAAAGTTTAATAACGGATGGCTGGTATGAAATTGCCGTATCACAAAGAGCACTGCCAATATCATACCGCTCAGCAGACAGCTCCAAAATGCTGCCGAACTCCAGCCCCACGCTTCCCCTTTTGAAAAAGCAAACATGACCAATCCCGTGCCAACACAAATTTCAATCACGCCAAAAAAATCAATTCGTTCTGCCTGAACACCCGCCTCGTAAGGTAGGCTTTTTCTGCCTGCCCACACAATCAGGCCAATTAACGGCAGATTAAATAAAAACAGTACATGCCAACTGGATACATCCAGTAAGATGCCCGCCAGAGCAGGTCCCATCGCCATACCCACTGATTGCAACAGCATAATTGTGCCCAGATAGCCCGCCTGCAAACGTTTTGGAATATAGCGATAGAGCATGGACATCGTGCTGGGTACAATAATTCCCCCAGCGATGCCTTTCAAAAACCGGAACACCACCAGCATATAAAAATTGACCGAGCATGCACACCCCAATGAGCAAATGCCCAATGCCATGACGCCACTCAAAAATATTTTTCGATAGCTATACCGTTCACACAGGTATCCTGACAGCGGCATCATCATGCCCAACGGCAATAAGTAGCCAATCACCACCCACTGCACTGTATTGATATCTACATGAAAGATCCTCATATAGGTAGGCAGTGCAATGTTCACTGTGCTTGTGTTGACCATCGCTACGATATTGGTCAACATGATGGCCAGCAAAAACAGCTTTGTTTTATCTTCTGAAATTTTTCCCTGTGCTGCTTCTTCCATCACTACTCATCTTCTTTCTTGCTAAAATATACTCAATCTTCTTCTATTCTAGTATAGCATACGAAATAGGATTGTCTATCTTCCTGCAAGTTCCATTAAAAATTTTTATTTCACTATTGTTTCTTTTTATATTCAATCAAAAAACAAGCGTCCTTCCTGTCGCATGAAAGACGCCTGCTATTTTTTTCGGTTCTACTACAATAATATTAGGCTACGGTATAAGGATAAATTAGCCGATATCC